>NZ_FYDR01000011.1:0-137214 GCF_900187525.1 Pseudomonas sp. Irchel s3a10 | reverse complement strand
TCGAGCTTGTCGATGCGGCCCTTGATAATTTCACTTATTTCGGAAGGATTGAGTTGCTGCATTGCTCTGCTGCCCCTTCAAACTCAAGATTTCAATGCTTCGGCAAGTTTCGCGATTTTGCCGCGAATCGAGCCATCGATAACCAGGTCGCCGGCGCGGATAACGACACCACCTATAAGGGCAGCATCCTCCGCAACTTGCAGGCGCACTTCCCGGTTGAGTCGTGCACTGAGAACCTTGGCGAGTTTGTCTTGCTGTTCTTGGTTCAATGCGAAAGCACTGGTCACTTCAACGTCTACCGACTTCTCTTGTTCGGCCTTGTACAGGTCGAACAGAGCGGCGATCTCCGGCAGAAGCGGGAGACGGTCGTTTTCGGCAACGACATTGATGAAGTTCTGTGCCTTGGCATCAAACTTGTCGCCGCACACGTCAATGAACGTGGCGGCCTTTTCTGCGCTCGTCAGTCGCGGGGCCTTGAGCACGCGCTGCATGGTGTCATCTTGTGACACCGCTGCAGCCAGGCCGAGCATGGCTGACCAATTGGCCAGTTGCTGGTGGGCCTGAGCGTGCTCGAAGGCCGCCTTAGCGTAAGGTCGGGCCAACGTGGTCAGTTCTGCCATGATCGCCCTCGCTTAGATTTCAGCAGCCAGTTGGTTAACCAGCTCTGCGTGCGCGTTTTGATCGATTGTGGCACCCAGGATCTTCTCGGCGCCGCCGACAGCCAGCAAGCCCACTTGGGCACGCAGCTTGTCTTTGACACTGTTCAGTTCCTGTTCGATCTCGGCTTGAGCCTGAACCTTCACACGGTCAGCGTCGATACGGGCTTTTTCAACAGCCTCTTCAACGATCTGGTTACCGCGTTTCTTGGCTTGCTCGATGATTTCAGCTGCCTGAGCTTTCGCTTCGCGCAGTTGCTGACCCGCTTTCTCTTGGGCCAACTCCAGGTCGCGAGCTGCACGGCTGGCAGCGTCCAGACCATCAGCGATCTTCTTTTGACGTTCGTGCAGTGCCGCGATGACCGGAGGCCATACGAACTTCATGCAGAACAGTACAAAAATCAGGAACGCAACGGACTGGCCAATCAGGGTCGCATTAATGTTCACGCCAACACCTCGCAGTTACGTTGTCCATCACACCAAATTACTCGGAAGAATCCGGGTAATTAGCCAGCGATCTGACCAACGAACGGGTTCGCAAAGGTGAAGAACAGAGCGATACCAACACCGATCATGGTTACGGCGTCGAGCAGACCGGCAACGATGAACATTTTAACTTGCAGCATTGGAACCATTTCTGGCTGACGCGCTGCGCCTTCCAGGAACTTGCCGCCCAGCAGGCCGAAACCAATTGCGGTACCCAGTGCGCCCAGGCCGATCAACAGTGCAACAGCGATAGCGGTTAGACCAACTACAGTTTCCATCTTTCCTCCCGACTTTTACGTCGTATGGTTTAGGTTTTTTAGATTAAAGCGGTAAAACAAATCGTTTCAGGTGCCCTGTGAAGAGCCCCTTCCCGTTTGACCGGGAAGGACATCAGACTAGTCGAGACTGGTCTTAATGGTTTTCTTCGTGCGCCATCGACAGGTAGACGATGGTCAGCATCATGAAGATGAACGCCTGCAGTGTGATGATCAGGATGTGGAACACAGCCCACGCCCACTGCAGAACAACGCCCAGGCCGCTCAGCCAGAGCAGGCCGCTGCCGAACATCACAGCGATCAGAATGAACACCAGCTCACCGGCATACATGTTGCCGAACAGACGCAGAGCCAGAGAGATCGGCTTGGCGATCAGGGTCACGAATTCCAGCAGGAAGTTCACCGGGATCAGCAGGGCCTGAACGAAGATGTTCTTGCTGCCGAACGGGTGCAGGGTCAGTTCGCCGATGAAGCCGCCGATGCCCTTGACCTTGATGCTATAGAAAATGATCAGTGCGAAAACCGAGAACGCCATGCCCAGAGTCGCGTTCGGGTCGGTAGTCGACACGGCACGGAACGGGATGTGGTGGTCGCCGGTGATCAGGATGGCCAGCTGAGGAATCCAGTCGACCGGTACCAGGTCGACGGCGTTCATCAGGAACACCCAGACGAAGATGGTCAGTGCCAGCGGTGCAATCACCGGGCTACGGCCATGGAAGCTGTCTTTCACGCTGCCATCGACGAATTCGACCAATACTTCAACGAAGTTCTGCAAAGCACCTGGCTGACCCGAAGTCGCTTTCTTTGCCGCCATGCGGAAAAGGAAAACGAAGATCAGACCCAGCGCGACCGACCAGCCGAGGGTATCGACGTGGAAAGCCCAGAAGCCCATTTCCTTGGCTTCTGCTGCGGTATGGGCAAAGCCCCAGCCGCCGTTAGGTAGCTGACCGAAAGTCAGGTTCTGCAAGTGGTGCTGGATATAGCCCGAAGCGGTTGTTTCTGCCATGGTTGCCTCAAACGCCCTAAGGTCTCGAAAGTCTTGTTCTCATCAGCAGGGGAGCGAACCAGCTGACCGACTGAGTCAGCACGAAAGCGCCGAATACTGCGATCGGCGCCAATGGCTTCACACCTGCAAACACCAGTGCAAACAGCACTGCCGTCAAAATCAGTTTGCCTGCCTCGCCGGCATAAAATGACCGGACGATGGACTGGGCTGCTCGGGCGCCGGAAAACCGAAATGCCTTGTGAGCGAAATAAACATTGGGCAGCAAGGCTATCAGGCCTCCGCAAAGTCCCGAGTATCCGGCAACGACTCCATGCCATTGCCAAAGCGCCAAAGCGGCAATGAGCAAAATGACAAATTGAGCCATCAACACCGGAAAAACCGCCAGGCGATGGAACGGCAGGCGGTTTGGCTTGCGGGTTTCCATCACGTTCGCTCTCCAATGGTCGGCTGCCAGAATTCAATAACTTGGCATAATTTGTGCCGACAAAATGCGCGCAGAGTATAGGGGCGGTTCTGCCCCTATTCAACTGTCAGGTAGTGATTTCCGACTGCGCGCTACATGAGGAAATGTTTCAGCGGATGTGTGCGAGCACACCTTGAAGCTCATCGAGTGAGTTGTAACCAATCACCAGTTGGCCTTTTCCCTTCTTCCCGTGGCGAATCTGCACCGCAGAGCCTAGGCGCTCGGCCAGACGCTGTTCGAGCCGGGCGATATCCGGGTCGGGTCTGGCCGCTTCCACAGGCTCCGGTTTGCCGCTCAACCACTGGCGCACCAGTGCCTCGGTTTGGCGCACAGTCAGGCCGCGTGCGACAACATGTCGCGCCCCTTCCACCTGTTGATTGTCCGGCAGACCGAGCAAAGCACGGGCATGACCCATTTCCAGGTCGCCGTGGGACAGCATGGTCTTGATGACTTCCGGCAGTGCAATAAGTCGCAACAGGTTAGCCACAGTCACGCGGGACTTACCCACAGCCTCGGCAACCTGTTGCTGAGTGAGCTGGAATTCCTGCTGCAGACGCTGCAAGGCGACGGCTTCTTCAATCGGGTTCAGGTCTTCACGCTGGATGTTCTCGATCAGCGCAATGGCGATCGCGGTCTCATCCGGCACATCCCGGACCATCGCCGGGATGGTTTCCTGGCCGGCCTGCTGGCTGGCGCGCCAGCGGCGTTCACCGGCGATGATTTCGAAACGGCCTCCGCCAATCGGACGCACCACGATCGGCTGCATCACGCCTTGCGCCTTGATCGACTGCGCCAGCTCTTCCAGCGCCTGCGGATCCATGTCGCGGCGCGGCTGGTATTTGCCACGCTGCAGCAGGTCCAGCGGCAGGTGTTGCAGCTCACGGGTATCGGCCTGCGCCGCCTGTTCTTCCAGCGCGCTGACGGTCGGACCACTCAGCAGTGCATCCAGTCCACGTCCGAGACCTCGTTTCTTGACGGCCATGGGGATTCCTTAAGTTGGCTGGGCAGCGGCGATGCGTGAATTTTTGCGCTGACGGCGAACCATCTCGCCCGCCAAGGCAAGGTAGGCCAGCGCGCCGCGCGATTGCTTGTCGTAGGCCAGTGCCGGCATCCCGTAGCTCGGCGCTTCGGCCAGGCGAATGTTGCGCGGGATCACCGTGTCGTACAGCTGTTCGCCAAAGTGTTCCTTGAGCTGCGCCGAAACATCGTTCATCAGGCTCAGACGCGGGTCGTACATGGTGCGCAGCAGGCCTTCGACTTTCAGGTTCGGATTGAGCAGTTCGGCGATACGCTTGATGTTATCCACAAGGTCGCTCAAACCTTCGAGAGCAAAGTACTCGCATTGCATGGGGATAATGACCCCATCGGCGGCAACCAATGCGTTCAGGGTGAGCATCGACAGCGACGGCGGGCAGTCGATCAAAATGTAATCGTAGTTCTCACGGATTGGCGCCAGCGCACTGCGCAGACGGCTTTCCTTCATCTGCATTTCCAGCAGCACCACTTCGGCCGCGGTCAGGTCGCGGTTGGCCGGCAGCAGTTGATAACCGCCGTGCTCGGAGTAGTGCATGGCCTGGGCCAGATCGCATTCGCCGATCAGCAGGTCGTAGACCGAGTTTTCCAGGCCATGTTTATCCACACCGCTACCCATGGTGGCGTTGCCCTGTGGATCGAGATCAATCAACAGCACCCGGCGCTTGGTCGCGACCAGGGATGCTGCGAGGTTGATGCAGGTGGTGGTCTTGCCCACACCACCCTTCTGGTTCGCTATCGCGAATACCTTAGCCATTCTTGCTTGTGTTCCCAATCATGCCGTGCGGCGCAGTATCAGCAGATGGCGTTGGCCTTGGCAACCGGGTACGGCCAGGGCGTGTTCGCTATCGAGTTTGAAGTCTGCCGGCAATGCTACCAGCTCATCGGCCGGATGAACGCCCTTCATTGCCAGCCAGCGCGTGTCGGCATCGCCGAGGTGGCGAGTCCAGTTGGTGAAGTTCTCCATGCTGCTGAATGCCCGGGAAATGATCCCGTTAAATGGCTGGGCAGGCTGGAACGCTTCAACGCGACTGTGGATAACTTGCAGGTTATCCAGTTTGAGTTCGAGTTTGACCTGAGTCAGGAAGCGGGTTTTCTTGCCGTTGCTGTCCAGACAGGTGACTTGCGAGTCCGGATACAGGATCGCCAGCGGAATGCCGGGCATGCCGCCGCCACTGCCGACATCGAGCCAGCGGCCGTTTTCGATGAACGACATCACGCTCAGGCTATCGAGCAGATGGCGCGAAACCATTTCGTCGGGATCGCGAACTGCAGTCAGGTTGTAGGCCTGGTTCCATTTGATCAACAGGGCCAGGTAGCCCAGCAACAATTCGTGCTGAGCTGCGCTGAGATTGACACCGAGCTCGCGGGCTCCTGTGGATAACTCTTCGGCGTGTTGCGAAGTGACCTTAGAACTCAAGCGCTTTGCTCCAACTGACGGCCCGCGCCGCGTTTTTTCAAATGAATCATCAACAGCGAAATCGCTGCCGGGGTCACACCCGGGATCCGCGAAGCCTGGCCGAGCGTCTCCGGACGCGTCGCACCGAGCTTGCTCTGGATCTCCTTGGAGAGACCGGAAATGTTGGTGTAATCGATATCCACAGGCAGTTTCGTGTCTTCACTGGCGCGCAGACGGGCGATTTCGTCCTGTTGACGGTCGATGTAACCGGCGTATTTGGTCTTGATTTCAACCTGTTCGGCGACCTGTGGGTCTTCTGCACCGTTGCCGGTCACTTCGACCAGACCAGCGTAGTCGATTTCCGGACGGCTCAAGAGGTTGAGCAAGTTGTATTCGTGAGTCAGCGGCGTGCCGAATTTTTCGGCAATCGCATCGCCCTGCTGCGTGCCCGGGCGAACCCAGGTGCTCTTCAGGCGCTGCTCTTCGAGTTCGATGCTTTCGCGTTTCTTGCAGAAGGCCGCCCAACGCGCGTCATCGACCAGACCCAGTTCGCGACCTTTTTCGGTCAGACGCAGGTCGGCGTTGTCTTCACGCAGGATCAGGCGGTACTCGGCTCGGGAAGTGAACATGCGGTACGGCTCTTGGGTACCGAGAGTGATCAGGTCGTCAACCAGCACGCCGATGTACGCCTCGTCGCGACGCGGGCACCAGGCTTCTTTGCCCTTGGCACGCAGCGCGGCGTTGGCCCCGGCGAGCAAACCTTGCGCACCGGCTTCTTCGTAACCAGTGGTGCCGTTGATCTGGCCAGCAAAGAACAGGCCGCCGATAACTTTGGTTTCCAGGCTGTATTTCAGGTCACGCGGGTCGAAGTAGTCGTACTCGATCGCATACCCCGGACGCACGATGTGCGCGTTTTCCATGCCGCGGATCGATTGCACGATCTGCAATTGCACGTCGAACGGCAAGCTTGTGGATATCCCGTTCGGGTACAGCTCATGGGTGGTCAGGCCTTCCGGCTCGATGAACACCTGATGGCTTTCCTTGTCGGCAAAGCGGTGAATCTTGTCTTCGATCGACGGGCAGTAGCGCGGGCCGATGCCCTCGATTTCACCGGCAGCGGAATACATCGGCGAACGATCGAGGTTCGCCGCGATGATTTCGTGGGTGCGGGCGTTGGTGTGGGTAATCCAGCAACTGACCTGGCGCGGATGCTGTTCCTTGTTGCCCATGAACGACATCACCGGAATCGGCGTATCGCCCGGTTGCTCGGTCATGACCGAGAAATCCACAGACTTGCCATCGATGCGCGGTGGCGTACCGGTTTTCAGGCGACCGACACGCAGCGGCAGTTCACGCAGACGATGTGCCAGGGCAATCGACGGCGGGTCACCGGCACGACCGCCGGAGAAATTCTGCAAACCGATGTGGATAAGTCCACCGAGGAATGTACCAGTGGTCAACACCACGGAATCGGCGAAGAACCGCAGACCCATTTGCGTGACAACACCGCGTACCTGGTCCTGCTCAACGATAAGGTCGTCAGCGGCCTGCTGAAATATCCACAGGTTCGGTTGGTTTTCCAGAATTTCGCGGACAGCGGCCTTGTACAGAATGCGGTCGGCTTGCGCACGGGTCGCCCGTACGGCCGGACCTTTGCGGCTGTTCAATACGCGAAACTGGATGCCGCCCAGATCGGTAGCCATGGCCATCGCGCCGCCGAGGGCGTCGATTTCCTTGACCAGATGGCTTTTGCCAATACCACCGATGGCCGGGTTGCAGCTCATGGCACCGAGGGTTTCCACGTTATGCGTCAGCAACAGGGTTTTTGCCCCCATACGTGCTGAGGCCAGTGCTGCCTCGGTACCGGCATGACCGCCGCCGATGACGATCACTTCAAAACGGGAAGGGAAATCCACCACGCACCTCGTGCCTGCTTAAGTAGGTCATTCAGGAATAGTTTGAGATCAGGTTTCTGAACCTGGTCGACAAGTATAGGGACTTCGCCCTTCCTAAAGAACCCTTTGCACAAAAATTAACCAGCTGTGGAGAACTCGAGGTTAAAAGAATAAAAAAGAGAGAAATTTATAAAACCTTTGTTTTAATGCTTATTCTTACTGAGCGTCATTTCTGTGGATAGATTGCTACAGGCCTTATTATTCAATATGTACAGAGTTTCAAAACCCTGTTATCAGGTGACAATGAGGCCCTTGGATAACCGCTTTAAGCCTGTGGATGAATGGGGTGGTTATCCACAGAGGTAGTTATATCCAGTTTTCAGGCCTTGTTATCAACTGACCTCAGAGGCAGTTATTCACAGGGCTTAATCAACAGAAATCAGGCTGATGAGTGATTGGCGGGCAGCGGAAATCCGTTCAGGAAGAGAGAATCTGCCCGGCATTGGAAAAGGAATCTAGAAATGAGGAGTGCAGACAGGCCGCGAACGGGCCTGTCTGTGGAGAGCAGAAGGGTTATTTACCAATGCAGAAGCTGGAGAAGATCCGGCCAAGCAGGTCATCGGAACTGAATGCCCCGGTGATTTCCCCGAGAGAGTGCTGTGCCTGACGCAAATCTTCGGCCAGCAGCTCGCCGGCACCGGCCAACGTCAGCTGTGCGCGACCATGTTCCAGCGCTGCACTGGCGTGGCGCAGAGCCTCCAGATGTCGGCGACGGGCACTGAAGCTGCTTTCCGAGGTTTGCTCATAGCCCATGCAGGCCTTGAGATGTTCGCGCAGCAATTCCAGACCTTCGCCGGCGGCTTTGGCGCTGAGGCTGATGGTTACGTGGCCATCGTCGCTGACTTCCAAAGCAATCGCTTCAGCTGTCAGGTCAGCCTTGTTGCGAATCAAGGTGACTTTGGCCGGATCTGGCCGGGTTTCGAGGAATTCCGGCCATAGGGCGAACGGGTCTGCAGCTTCCGGCGCGGTGGCATCGACTACCAGCAGCACCCGATCCGCTTCAGTGATCGCTTTCAACGCACGCTCGACGCCGATCTTCTCCACCTGATCATCGGTGTCGCGCAGACCTGCAGTGTCCACCACGTGCAATGGCATGCCGTCGATGTGGATATGTTCGCGCAAGATATCCCGGGTCGTGCCGGCAATTTCAGTCACGATCGCCGCTTCGCGGCCGGCCAGGGCATTCAACAGGCTGGACTTGCCGGCATTCGGACGACCGGCGATCACCACCGTCATGCCATCACGTAACAAGGCACCCTGCCCGGCCTCACGCAGTACGGTGGATAACTCTCCACGTACCTTGTCGAGCATGCTCAGTACGTGGCCATCGGCCAGAAAATCGATTTCCTCTTCCGGGAAATCGATGGCGGCTTCGACGTAGATGCGCAGGCCAATCAGTTGTTCGGTGAGGTTATGCACACGCTGGGAAAACGCCCCCTGCAAGGAGCGCAGTGCATTGCGCGCAGCCTGTGCCGAACTGGCTTCGATCAGGTCGGCGATCGCCTCGGCCTGAGCCAGGTCGAGTTTGTCGTTGAGGAACGCGCGCTCGCTGAATTCACCCGGGCGGGCCAGACGGCAACCCAGTTCCAGGCAACGCTTGAGCAGCATGTCGAGAACGATCGGGCCACCGTGTCCCTGCAGTTCCAGCACGTCTTCGCCGGTGAATGAGTTTGGTCCCGGGAAATAAAGGGCCAAGCCTTCGTCCAGCACCTGCTGATCATCACTGAAAAATGCACCGTAATGCGCGTAACGCGGTTTCAGTTCGCGGCCGCTGATGGCTTTGGCCGCAACACTGGCCAACGGCCCGGAAATACGGACGATGCCGACACCACCACGACCTTGAGCGGTGGCGACGGCGGCGATGGTTTCACGAGGTGCGCTCATAAACCGGAATCCAGACAAAAGTGACAGATAGCAAAACGCCCCACTAGGGGGCGTTTTGAGTGGTGTTATCCACAGTGCAAGTTACGCCTCGGCTTTTTTCGTCGCCGCTTCGATCTTACGCGTGATGTACCACTGTTGTGCAATCGACAGGCAGTTGTTCACAACCCAGTACAGCACCAGACCTGCCGGGAACCACAGGAAGAAGAAGGTGAAGATGATTGGCATCATTTTCATGACCTTCGCCTGCATCGGATCCGGCGGAGTCGGGTTCAACTGCTGCTGGATGAACATGGTTGCGCCCATGATGATCGGCAGAATGAAGAACGGATCCTTGATCGACAGGTCAGTGATCCACAGCATGAACGGTGCCTGGCGCATTTCCACGCTTTCCAGCAGAACCCAATACAGCGAAAGGAAAACCGGCATCTGCACGAGGATCGGCAAGCAGCCGCCCAGCGGGTTGATCTTCTCTTTCTTGTACAGCTCCATCATGGCTTGCGACATTTTCTGCCGGTCATCGCCATGTTGCTCTTTCAGAGCAGCCAGTTTCGGCGCAACGGCGCGCATGCGTGCCATCGATTTGTAGCTGGCAGCCGACAGCGGGAAGAAAATACCCTTGATCAGCATGGTCAGGAAGATGATCGACCAGCCCCAGTTACCGACAATGGCGTGAATATGTTGCAGCAGCCAGAAGATTGGCTGGGCAATGAACCAAAGAATGCCGTAGTCGACAGTCAGTTCCAGACCTGGGGACAACTCTTTCAGCACCGCTTGGCTTTTCGGACCGGCGTACAGCACAGCGCTGGTTTCAACTTTGGCACCCGGTGCAGCGGTCAGAGTAGGACCGGTGTAACCGATGATGTAGTTGCCTTTGCTGTCTTTACGGGTCTGGACGATGTTGTTTTCGCCCTTGGCCGGAATCCACGCGGTCACGAAGTAGTGTTGCAGCCAGGCTACCCAGCCACCGGTGACGGTTTCTTTCAGCTGCGCCTTGTCCATGTCCTTCATGGACACTTTCTTGTACGGCTCCGAACTTGTCCACAGGGCAGCGCCCAGGTAAGTGGCGGTACCCGTAGCGGTTGTGGACGAAGGATCTGCGCTGCTATCGCGCTTCAACTGGGCGAACATCGCGCCGTTCCAGGGCTGAGCGCTCTGGTTATCCACAATGTAGGAAACGGCAACGTCATACAGGCCGCGTTTCAGGGTGAAACGCTTGATGTAATTGACGCCGTCCTTGCTGAACTTCAGGTCCACGACCAGTTGGTCCTGACCGTCAGCCAGTTGATAAGTCTTCTTCTCCGAGGAGTAGACCGGGCGACCAGCCGGATTTGCGTCCGGGCCGTTGGTGCCGATCAGACCGCTTTGCGCCAGATAAACACGCTCGCCGCCGTTATCGAACAGCTGAAACGGAACGTCCGGACGATCCTGACGACGTGGATACAGAGGCAAGGTCAGTTGAGCAACGTCGCCACCTTGTGGATCGATCGCGAGATCGAGCACGTCGGTTTTGACCTGGATCAGATCCTTGCTGGCAGCGACTGGAGTTTCCATAGGTGCGCTGGTATCGCTCGCGGCACGCGGAATATCGTCACTGGCGGAAGCGTTATTGCCAGGAACGGTGTCCGGCAAACCGGATGCAGTCGTACTGGAAGCAACATTCTGAGTCGGCAGGGCAGCCTGGCCATAGTCCTGGTTCCATTTAAGAACCATAACGTAGGACACGATTGCCAGGGCGACGATCAGGATCGTGCGTTTGATATCCATGATTACTCGGCCATCGAAGAAGAACGGGAGGTAGGGATAGGTGGAACCGGGTCATAACCACCGGGATTCCACGGATGACAGCGACCTAAACGACGAAAGGTCAGCCAGCCACCGCGCAGAAGGCCATGATTTTCGATGGCTTCATACGCGTAGCAAGAACAACTGGGGTAGAAACGACAGTGACTGGCCATCAAAGGACTAATGGCGTAGCGATAAAACTGGATCGGAACGAGTGCCAGTTTACGCATCTGGACTGTCTACCCCTACAGTTTCGGTTTTGACTGCTGGAACTGGCTTGTTACGGGCCAGGCGCTTCCAGAGTTTGCCGAAATGCTGAATCAATTCGGGGTTTTCTACGTCGCCCAAACCTTTGCGCGCGACGATAACGATGTCCCAACCGACCAGAGAATCCTGGTGCAGACGGAACGATTCGCGCATCAGACGTTTGAGGCGATTGCGCTCAACGGAGAGCTTTACGCTCTTTTTCCCGATAACCAGTCCGAGACGGGGGTGATCAAGGTCGTTGTTGCGCGCAAGGAGCAGGAGATTTTTCCCCGGAACCTTGCCGGTAGGGGAGTCAAAGACTGCCTTGAAATGCCGGGGGGTAAGCAGACGCTTTTCCCGACTGAAGTCCTGACTCACCTCCAGTGCCGGATTATCAAACTGCCAGACGCGCACGACCTTTGGCGCGGCGACGCGACAGGACGGCACGACCGTTCTTGGTAGCCATGCGAGCACGGAAACCGTGGGTACGAGCGCGTTTGATAGTGCTTGGTTGGAAAGTACGTTTCATGTCGTGTTACCTGGTTCGTCCACAACGGGCCGGAATGGCCCCCGTTTTAAGAGACCGGGGATTCTAGAGAAAGCAAGCCTTCAGGTCAATTTCCAACCAGCGTTTCCTTATAAATAGATCTCTGGAGCTCACGGAACCGGAATCCTGTTTGCCAGACATAAAAATAAAGAAGGGAATTATTTAAAGCTTTTCTGTAAAGCTTGTAAAAGCTAGGGCAGCCATCTTCTGTGGATAACCATCTTCAGCCCTTGTACAGCTTGATGTACAGAGAATGACAACTACAGTGGAAAACCGTGTTCAGCCTGTGCTGCGCTGTCGGATAACCTGTGTGTGGAATGGCCAGTTATCCACAGGCTGGTTATCCACCGAGTTCCACCCCCAGTTGTCCAGTGCCCTCAGAGGTGGTTATCCACAGAGCTTATGCACACACCGTTGGTCGCCTTTTTACCGGTTAACGCATTGATTAATCATGGTCACCACACAACCTGCATGTGGATAAGTGGACGGCTCGCCGCTACAATGGCCGCTTGTTTTTGCCTCACCGGCTTTCAACTTAGGGGATATCCGTGTCAGTGGAACTTTGGCAGCAGTGCGTGGAGCTTTTGCGCGAGGAGCTGCCTGCCCAACAATTCAACACCTGGATCCGTCCACTACAGGTCGAAGCCGAAGGCGACGAGTTGCGCGTCTACGCACCGAACCGTTTTGTGCTGGACTGGGTCAACGAAAAGTACCTCGGTCGCGTCCTTGAACTGCTGGATGAGCACGGCAACGGCATGGCGCCAGCGCTTTCCTTATTAATAGGCAGCAAACGCAGCTCGGCACCGCGTGCCGCGCCGAACGCGCCGTTGGCCGCTGCGCAGGTGTCCCAGGCTCAGGCCAATACCGTGCCGGCCAGTGCACCAGCACCTGCACCAAGTGCAGCCCCGGCCAAGCGCTCGACGCAGAAAACCGAGGAAGTCAGTGAAGAGCCGTCCCGCGACAGCTTTGACCCGATGGCCGGTGCGGCCTCGCAACAGGCGCCGGTTCGCGCCGAACAGCGCACCGTTCAGGTCGAAGGCGCGCTCAAGCACACCAGTTACCTGAACCGCACCTTCACCTTCGAGAATTTCGTCGAAGGCAAGTCCAACCAGCTCGCCCGCGCGGCGGCCTGGCAGGTGGCGGACAATCCCAAGCATGGTTACAACCCGCTGTTCCTTTATGGCGGCGTCGGCCTGGGTAAAACCCACTTGATGCACGCTGTGGGTAACCATCTATTAAAGAAGAACCCGAATGCCAAGGTCGTGTACCTGCATTCCGAGCGCTTCGTGGCCGACATGGTCAAGGCGCTGCAACTGAACGCGATCAACGAGTTCAAGCGTTTCTACCGTTCGGTGGACGCTCTGCTGATCGACGACATTCAGTTCTTCGCCCGCAAAGAGCGTTCCCAGGAAGAGTTTTTCCACACCTTCAACGCCCTGCTTGAAGGTGGCCAGCAGGTCATTCTGACCAGTGACCGCTACCCGAAAGAAATCGAAGGCCTTGAAGAGCGCCTCAAATCCCGCTTTGGCTGGGGCCTGACGGTTGCCGTCGAGCCGCCGGAGCTGGAAACCCGCGTGGCGATCTTGATGAAGAAGGCCGACCAGGCCAAAGTCGAGTTGCCTCACGATGCGGCGTTCTTCATCGCCCAACGAATTCGTTCCAACGTCCGTGAGCTGGAAGGCGCGCTGAAACGCGTGATCGCCCACTCGCACTTCATGGGCCGTGACATCACCATCGAGTTGATTCGCGAATCCCTGAAAGACTTGTTGGCATTGCAGGACAAACTGGTCTCTGTGGATAACATTCAGCGCACCGTCGCCGAGTACTACAAGATCAAGATCTCCGACCTGCTGTCCAAGCGCCGTTCGCGCTCGGTGGCACGTCCGCGTCAGGTGGCCATGGCGCTGTCCAAGGAACTGACCAACCACAGCCTGCCGGAAATCGGCGATGTGTTTGGTGGTCGCGACCACACGACGGTGCTGCACGCCTGCCGCAAGATCAACGAACTTAAGGAATCCGACGCGGACATCCGCGAGGACTACAAGAACCTGCTGCGTACACTGACTACTTGATGAACACCAGCGCAGCTTATTAAGGCAAGGGACTAGACCATGCATTTCACCATTCAACGCGAAGCCCTGTTGAAACCCCTGCAACTGGTCGCAGGCGTCGTCGAGCGCCGACAGACCTTGCCGGTACTGTCCAACGTGCTGTTGGTCGTCGATGGCCAGCAACTGTCGCTGACCGGTACTGACCTGGAAGTCGAGCTGGTCGGTCGCGTGCAACTCGAAGAGCCGGCCGAAACCGGTTCCATTACCGTGCCTGCGCGCAAGCTGATGGATATCTGCAAAAGCCTGCCCAACGACGCGCTGATCGACATCAAGGTCGACGAGCAGAAGCTGGTCGTGAAGGCCGGCCGCAGCCGTTTCACCCTGTCGACCCTGCCGGCCAACGATTTCCCGACGGTTGAAGAAGGCCCGGGTTCGCTGACCTGCAGCCTGGAGCAGAGCAAACTGCGTCGCCTGATTGAACGCACCAGCTTCGCCATGGCCCAGCAGGACGTGCGCTACTACCTCAACGGCATGCTGCTGGAAGTCTCGGCCGGTGTGATCCGCGCCGTGGCAACCGACGGTCACCGTCTGGCCATGTGCTCGATGCAGGCCGATATCGGTCAGCCGGATCGCCATCAGGTGATCGTGCCGCGCAAAGGCATTCTGGAACTGGCGCGTCTGCTCACCGAGCCGGATGGCAACGTCAGCATCGTTCTGGGCCAGCACCACATCCGTGCCACCACCGGCGAATTTACCTTCACCTCGAAGCTGGTCGACGGCAAGTTCCCGGACTACGAGCGCGTTCTGCCGAAGGGTGGCGACAAGCTGGTACTGGGCGATCGTCAGGCTCTGCGTGAAGCGTTCAGCCGTACCGCGATTCTGTCCAACGAGAAGTACCGCGGCATCCGTCTGCAACTGGCCAACGGTCAGTTGAAGATCCAGGCCAACAACCCGGAGCAGGAAGAAGCGGAAGAAGAAGTGGGCGTTGAATACAACGGCGGTTCGCTGGAAATCGGCTTCAACGTGAGCTACCTGCTCGACGTGCTGGGCGTGATGACCACCGAACAGGTTCGCCTGATCCTGTCCGACTCCAACAGCAGTGCGCTGGTGCAAGAGTCAGACAATGACGACTCGGCTTATGTTGTCATGCCGATGCGTCTGTAATCAGCTGATCCTGGATGTCCTTAAGTCGTGTTTCGGTCACCGCGGTGCGCAATCTGCACCCGGTGACCTTCTCCCCCTCTCCCCGCATCAACATTCTTTACGGCGCCAACGGCAGCGGCAAAACCAGTGTTCTGGAAGCCATTCATCTGCTGGGGCTTGCCCGTTCGTTTCGTAGCACGCGGCTGTTACCGGTCATCCAGTACGAGCAACTCGCCTGCACCGTATTCGGTCAGGTCGAATTGGCCGAGGGTGGCCACAGTGCGTTGGGGATATCTCGCGACCGTAAGGGCGAGTTCCAGATCCGTATCGACGGGCAGAACGCCCGCAGCGCCGCACAACTGGCGGAGATCCTGCCGCTGCAGTTGATCAACCCCGACAGCTTCCGCTTGCTCGAAGGCGCGCCGAAGATTCGCCGGCAGTTTCTCGACTGGGGTGTGTTCCACGTCGAACCGCGTTTCATGGCGACCTGGCAGCGTTTGCAGAAGGCCTTGCGCCAGAGAAACTCCTGGCTGCGGCATGGTACACTTGACGCCGTTTCGCAAGCGGTTTGGGACAGGGAACTGTGCCAGGCCAGCGCTGAAATCGATGAATACCGCCGCGCTTACATCAAAGCCTTGAAACCAGTCTTTGAACAAACCTTGAGCGAACTGGTTGAACTTGAGGGTTTGACGCTCAGCTATTACCGAGGCTGGGACAAGGACCGGGAATTGAGTGCCGTACTGGCTGGTTCCGTGCAAAGGGATCAGCAGATGGGTCATACCCAGGCCGGACCACAACGTGCTGATTTGCGTCTTAGATTGGGCGCGCACAATGCCGCGGACATCTTGTCCCGGGGTCAGCAGAAGCTGGTGGTCTGTGCCTTGCGAATTGCCCAGGGGCATCTGGTGAGCCAGGCCCGACGCGGTCAGTGTATTTATCTGGTGGATGACTTGCCGTCCGAGCTGGACGAGAGCCACCGCCGCGCGCTGTGCCGCTTGCTGGAAGACTTACGCTGCCAGGTTTTCATCACCTGTGTAGATCACGAATTATTGAGGGAAGGCTGGCAGACGGAAACGCCAGTCGCTCTGTTCCACGTGGAACAGGGCCGTATCACCCAGACCCACGACCATCGGGAGTGAAGGCATTGAGCGAAGAAAATACGTACGACTCAACGAGCATTAAAGTGCTGAAAGGCCTGGATGCCGTACGCAAACGTCCCGGTATGTACATTGGTGACACCGACGATGGCAGCGGTCTGCACCACATGGTGTTCGAGGTGGTCGACAACTCGATCGACGAAGCCCTCGCCGGCCACTGCGACGACATCAGCATCATCATCCACCCGGATGAGTCCATCACCGTCAAAGACAACGGCCGTGGCATCCCGGTAGACGTGCACAAAGAGGAAGGCGTTTCCGCCGCCGAGGTCATCATGACCGTCCTCCACGCTGGCGGTAAGTTCGACGATAACTCCTACAAGGTATCCGGCGGTCTGCACGGTGTAGGTGTGTCGGTAGTGAACGCCCTGTCCGAAGAGTTGGTACTGACCGTACGCCGCAGCGGCAAGATCTGGGAACAGACCTACGTCCATGGCGTGCCTCAGGCTCCTATGGCAATCGTTGGCGACAGCGAAACCACCGGTACCCAGATCCACTTCAAGGCTTCCAGCGAAACCTTCAAGAACATTCACTTCAGCTGGGACATCCTGGCCAAGCGCATTCGTGAACTGTCCTTCCTCAACTCCGGTGTCGGCATCGTCCTCAAGGATGAGCGCAGCGGCAAGGAAGAGCTGTTCAAGTACGAAGGCGGCCTGCGTGCATTCGTTGAATACCTGAACACCAACAAGACTGCGGTCAACCAGGTGTTCCACTTCAACATCCAGCGTGAAGACGGCATTGGCGTGGAAATCGCCCTGCAGTGGAACGACAGCTTCAACGAGAACCTGTTGTGCTTCACCAACAACATTCCGCAGCGCGACGGCGGTACTCACCTGGTGGGCTTCCGTTCCGCACTGACGCGTAACCTGAACAACTACATCGAGCAGGAAGGTCTGGCGAAGAAGCACAAAGTCGCGACCACCGGTGACGATGCCCGTGAAGGCCTGACCGCGATCATCTCGGTAAAAGTGCCGGATCCGAAGTTCAGCTCGCAGACCAAAGACAAGCTGGTGTCTTCCGAAGTGAAGACCGCGGTCGAGCAGGAGATGGGCAAGTACTTCTCCGACTTCCTGCTGGAAAACCCGAACGAAGCCAAGCTGGTCGTCGGCAAGATGATCGACGCGGCCCGTGCCCGTGAAGCGGCGCGCAAGGCCCGTGAGATGACCCGCCGCAAAGGCGCGCTGGACATCGCCGGCCTGCCGGGCAAGCTCGCTGACTGCCAGGAAAAAGATCCTGCGCTGTCCGAACTGTACCTCGTGGAAGGTGACTCCGCGGGCGGCTCTGCCAAGCAGGGACGTAACCGCAAGACCCAGGCGATCTTGCCGCTGAAGGGCAAGATCCTCAACGTCGAGAAAGCACGCTTCGACAAGATGATCTCGTCCCAGGAAGTGGGCACGCTGATCACCGCGCTCGGCTGCGGTATCGGTCGCGAAGAGTACAACATCGACAAGCTGCGCTATCACAACATCATCATCATGACCGATGCTGACGTCGACGGTTCGCACATCCGTACCCTGCTGCTGACCTTCTTCTTCCGTCAGTTGCCGGAGCTGATCGAGCGCGGCTACATCTACATCGCTCAGCCGCCGCTGTACAAGGTCAAGAAAGGCAAGCAAGAGCAATACATCAAAGACGACGACGCCATGGAAGAGTACATGACGCAGTCGGCCCTGGAAGATGCGAGCCTGCACCTGAACGAAGAGGCCCCGGGCATTTCCGGTGAAGCGCTCGAGCGTCTGGTGAACGACTTCCGCATGGTGATGAAGACCCTCAAACGTCTGTCGCGCCTGTACCCGCAGGAGCTGACCGAGCACTTCATCTACCTGCCGGCCGTGAGCCTGGAAATGCTCGGCGACCACGCCAAGATGCAGGACTGGCTGGCCCAGTACGAAGTGCGTCTGCGCACCGTCGAGAAGTCTGGCCTGGTCTACAAGGCCAGCCTGCGTGAAGACCGTGAACGTGGCGTTTGGCTGCCAGAGGTCGAGCTGATCTCCCACGGCCTGTCGAACTACGTCACCTTCAACCGCGACTTCTTCGGCAGCAACGACTACAAGACCGTCGTCACCCTCGGCGCTCAACTGAGCACCCTGCTCGACGAAGGCGCGTACATCCAGCGTGGCGAGCGCAAGAAAGCGGTCACCGAGTTCAAGGAAGCCCTCGACTGGCTGATGGCCGAAAGCACCAAGCGCCACACCATCCAGCGCTACAAAGGTCTGGGCGAAATGAACCCGGATCAGCTGTGGGAAACCACCATGGACCCAAGCGTGCGCCGCATGTTGAAAGTCACCATCGAAGACGCCATTGGCGCGGATCAGATCTTCAACACCCTGATGGGTGATGCGGTCGAACCTCGCCGTGACTTCATCGAGAGCAATGCGCTGGCGGTTTCGAACCTGGATTTCTGATCCATCTCCCCATCGCTAATGCACGAATAAAAAACCAGCGCTATGCGCTGGTTTTTTTTTCGGTTCTTTTTTTGGATTAAATCCTGCAAATTTTAAGACTATCCCTTCGTTGAGGAGAGACTCTTCCTACATATATCTCGATCGGTTCTATTTATCTTACAGCCGCTTCGCTAACTGCCCTACGGCATAAGTGGAGCGTTGTCAGTGTCTAGAATCGAACAGGGAACTTAGTTATGCCTACACCTGCATATTTAACGATTAATGGTAATCGACAAGGTTTGATCAGTGCCGGGGCTTTTACAGCAGACTCAGTGGGTAATACCTACCAGGAAGGGCACGAAGATCAGATTTTGGTACAGGCTTTCAGCCATCAAATCATCATTCCACGTGACCCTCAATCCGGCCAACCCACCGGTCAGCGGGTGCATAAGCCTCTCATGGTTACCAAGGTTTTCGACAAGGCATCCCCGTTGATATACAGCGCTTTGACCAGTGGCGAAGTCTTGGACAATTGTCATATTGCCTGGTATCGAACTTCCGCTGCAGGTACACAAGAACATTTTTTCAGTATTGAATTGGTAGACGCCGTTATTGTGGAAGTGAACTCCAGAATGCCGAATTGCCAAGATATGAATATGGCGCATTTCACGCAGTTGGAAGACGTACATTTCACGTATCGTAAAATCATCTGGACGCATGAAATTTGCGGCACGACGGGTTCAGATGACTGGCGTGCACCTTTGGTCAACTGACACTCGCTGGCTGCCAGGTATCGACCAGCTTGACTGGTCGATTCACGTTACGACTGCATCGTGGTATCACCAGCTGTTGCAGGCACACTCTCCAACCGATACCCATACCCATAAATCGTCAGCAACTGCCAGCCGCGATCCGCCGTCAGCCCCAGTTTGTTGCGCAGGCGATAGATATGGGTATCCAGCGGTCGTGACGACGCGACTTCTTCGTGGGGCCAGAAGCGTTCGTAAAGATACTCGCGCGACAACGGCCGACCCAGGTTACTGAACAGGCAGCGCGCCAGGCGATATTCACGCTCGGTCATGACCACGGCCTTACCCTCGCGGGTGACGGTCAGTTCAGCATCGTCGAAGGTCAGGTCATTGAAGCTCAGGACTTCGGCAGCGCTACTGCGTTGCTGGCTGTGCCGCCGCAGCACGGCGGCGACTCGGGCTTTCAGCTCGTTGGGGCGGAACGGTTTGCTGACGTAATCGTCGGCCCCGGCGTTCAGCGCCTGGACGATATCGCTCTCGCCGTCGCGGCTGGTCAGCATGATCGCGGCGGGTGGCGACTCCATGTGCTCACGGGTCCAGCGCAGCAGCGCCAAGCCGGTCAGGTCGGGCAGTTGCCAGTCGAGGATCAGCAGGTCAAAGGTGTCCCGGCGCAATTGGCGCAACAGATCCTCGCCCCGTTCAAAACTGTGCAGTGACCAAGGCTGGTCGCCTGCGGCCGCCATCTGCTGCAGGGTTTGCTCGACCCGACGCAGTTCGGCGGGTTCATCGTCCAGTATCGCAACGCGCATACGCGTGGGCTCCTTGTTGCTTGGGCAGTGGCTAGCCACCATAACGGCTTGGCCTGTACGGTGAAAGTAAGCCGTCCGCCGTTGTCGACGTCCGCTATGATTCTTCGGATCTACATCCTCAGACCTGTGGCCCATGAAACCATTCACTGCCCCCCGCCCCGTTTGCCATGAATAACCCGCGCCGGCGTGAAAGCCGCGAGCCGAGTCAGGTCCAGCGTCTGTTTCGGCGGCTGGTGCGCGAGTGGTTGTGGATAAGTCTAGTGCTGTTGCCGCTGACTGCCTTGTTGTCGTATCGCGCGCAGATCAACCTGCACGACGTGGTACCGATGCGGAGCACGCTGCTTTCGGTAGGGCTGGTAGCTTGCGTACTCGGATTGCTGCTGTGGCGCCCGCGCTGGGCGATCTGGGTGACATTGGGCGGTGTAGCTTGCGTGCTGCTGACCAGCGCCGGGCTGGCGGAAACCCGGCACTGGTGGTCACCGACTCCGGCGGCGCTCGGCATGTTGTTCGGCTACCTGATCTGGAACTGGCGGCGCTTGAGTGTGGTGTTGACGTACTTTGGCTGGGAGCTGGCGCGGCTGGACCGCGAGCCGAAAGTGTTCCCCGAACGGCGCCGTGCAAAATTTACCAGCGCAGACCAGTTACAGGGGCAGATCATGGCGCTGGAACAAGCCATGAGCCGCACGCGCGATACCCGGCGCTTCATTGCCGACGGTCTGGAATACCTGCCGGTGGCAACACTGATCAGCGATCCCAAAGGGCAGATCCTGTTGGGTAACCGCAAGGCCCGGGTATTGTTCGATCACCCGCTGGTGGGCGACGACGTTCTTGAGCAATTGGCCCGCCTCGGTTATCCGGAATTATCCACAGCACCACGCCCGGCCTTATCAGCCCTGCCCTTGCTGGAGTTTCGCGATCACAAGGAACGCAGCCTGCGTCTGGAGCGTGCGGCACTGTTGCCGGTAGACGGCGATACGCCGATCGGCTGGCTACTGAGCCTCACCGACCTGAGCGCCGAACGCGCTGCCGAAGAACAGCGCGGGGTCTTGCTGCGGTTTCTTTCCCACGATCTGCGCGCCCCGCACTCGGCGATCCTTGCCCTGCTGGATGTGCACCGTCATCAGGCCGGAGCGGATTCTCCGCTGTTCGAGCAGATCGAGCGTCAGGTACGCCGCGCGCTGGATTTGACCGATGGTTTCGTGTTGCTGGCGCGAGCGGAATCCGAGGCTTATCAGTTCCAGCCCAGTCTGTTCGCGATGCTGGTACTGGACGTGCTGGATCAGGCGCTGCCCATCGCCCAGCAGAAAAACATCAAACTGCTGCACACGATGGATGAACAATCCCAGGAGCGTCTGATCAACGCTGATCAAGGCCTGCTGACCCGCGCCTTGTTCAACCTGTTGGAAAACGCGATCAAGTACAGTCCTGCGGGCACCACGATTCAGTTGCGCGCCAGTTGTCATGGCGAGTGGCTGTGCTGTGAATTGACCGATCAGGGCAAAGGCATCGCCGCCGAGGAACTGCCGGATCTGTTCACTCAATATCGCCGGTTTTCATCGGCGCAGGGCATCGATGGTGTCGGCCTGGGGTTGTCGATGGTCAAGGCCGTGGTCGATCATCATGGCGGCAGTATCGAATGTCACAGCGTCGTTGATCAGGGCACGACGTTCAGACTCCAGTTGCCGTTGATTGCCGAGTGAACAGGCACAAAAAAACCGGCTATATCAGCCGGTTTTTTTACTTCCGAAAAAAACTTATGCACCTTTTACAGTGTTTTATGAGCTTGAGAAATATATAGGTAAATCAATCGGTTAACTTCTATATTCAGGTTTTTTCAACAAAACCGTACACAGGTTATCCACAAAAATCAGACAGCCACCTGATCACTCGCCGCAGGTGCCTGCGGTGCCGGTGGCAGAGAACCCATTTCGCGCTGAGTCTGTTCGTTCCAGGCTTGTACCCGGTCGTTCAGCTCGGCGATGGCGCGCGGGCCAGTGCCTTCGGCATACATCGGCTCGCCGATGATTACGGTGATCACGCCCGGCTGCTTGCCCCAGCCGATTTTCGGCCAGAATTTGCCGGCATTGTGTGCAATCGGCAGCACCGGAAGCGCCGCATTCACCGCCAACGCGCTGCCACTGCGCGAAAACTTGCCGACGGTGCCATAAGGAACGCGGGTGCCTTCAGGGAAGATCAACACCCAGACGTTATCCTTGAGCAGTTCATCGCCTTTGGCCGCGACTTGTTTGAGCGCCGCTTTCGGGTTGTCGCGGTCGATCGCGATCGGCCGCAGCATGGCCATGGCCCAACCGAAGAACGGCACGTAGAGCAATTCACGCTTGAGCACCTGGCTCAAGGGCGAGAAATAAGCAGAGAGAAAGAACGTCTCCCAAGTGCTCTGGTGGTTCGACTGAATCACGCAGGGCCGGTCTGGCACGTTTTCCGCGCCTTTGATCTCGTAACGAATGCCGAGAAACACCTTGGTCAACCACAAGGCGCAACGGCACCAGTACACGTTGATGAAACGATAACGCGCCTTGAACGGCAGAAAGGGCGCGATAAAAAAGCTCAGGCTGCACCACAGCAAGGCAGTGGTGCCCAGCAGCAGGTAAAAGAGAAAAATTCTGATGGCCTGCAGTATCGACATGGCGACGTTTACCGTTACGGGCGATGCCCGACTGTTCAAGCGCACTCCCGATCAATCCCTGGTCAGGAACTTCAGAAGCACTCTAGTTGTGGATAAGTTCTGCGGCAATCGCCGCCAGATCGTCAAAAATCAGGGTGCCGACCGGAAGGGTCTTGCCCAGAGTTTTTTCGCCTTTCCCGGTCTTTACCAAAACGGGCTGTGAATCGACGGCTTTGGCGGCCTCCAGGTCACCAAGGCTGTCGCCGACGAACCAGACATTGTTCAGTTCGACGTTGTAGTGCGCTGCGATAGTTTTCAACATGCCCGGTTTCGGCTTGCGGCAATCGCAACCCTCGTCCGGCCCGTGCGGGCAGTACACGATCAGCCCGACTTCACCGCCCTGCTCCGCCACGAGCGTGCGCAAGCGCGCGTGCATGGCGTCGAGGGTGGCGAGGTCGTAATAGCCGCGAGCAATGCCCGACTGGTTGGTAGCGACCGCCACCGTCCAGCCGGCCTTGCTCAACTGCGCAATCGCCTCGATCGAGCCGGGCAGTGGAATCCACTCCTCCACCGACTTGATGTAAGCGTCGGAGTCGTAATTGATCACTCCATCCCGATCGAGAATCAGCAGTTTCAACAGCAATCCCTCAACCCAGCAGCGAGATGTCGGCAACGCCCAGGAACAGGCCACGCAGACGCGCCAGCAACGCATAGCGGTTGGCCCGCACATTGGCGTCGTCGGCATTGACCATCACGGCGTCGAAGAACGCATCCACCGGCTCACGCAATGCCGCCAGACGCGCCAGCGATTCGTTGTACTGACGCGCTGCGGCCATTGGCTGCACCGCCTGATCCGCTTGCTGGATCGCCGAGTACAGCGAGAACTCGTTGGCGTTGTCGAAGTACTTGGCTTGCACCTCGGTCGGCACCGAGCCTTCAACCTTGCTCAACAGGTTCGATACACGCTTGTTCACCGCCGCCAGCGCTGCCGCTTCCGGCAGCTTGCGGAAGGCCTGAACCGCTTGCACACGCTGGTCGAAGTCCAGCGCCGAACCCGGCTTCAGGGCACGAACCGACAGGTAGGTGGCGACATCGACGCCTTCGTCTTCGTAACGCGCACGCAGACGGTCGAAGATGAATTCCAGCACCGCGTCGTTCAGGCCGGCAGCCTTGACCTTGGCCCCGAACGCCGCCACGGCGAAAGCCACGGCATCGTTCAGATCGAGGTCGAGTTTTTTCTCGATCAGGATACGCAGCACGCCGAGTGCCGCACGGCGCAGGGCATACGGGTCTTTGCTGCCGGTTGGCAGCATGCCGATCCCGAAGATACCGACCAGGGTGTCGAGCTTGTCGGCGATCGCGACAGCGGCACCGGTCAGGGTCGCCGGCAGTTCAGCACCGGCACCACGTGGCATGTACTGCTCGTTCAGCGCCAGCGCGACGTCTTCCGGCTCGCCGTCATTGAGGGCGTAGTAGTAACCGGCGACACCTTGCATCTCCGGGAACTCGCCGACCATTTCGGTGGCCAGGTCACACTTCGACAGCAGGCCGGCACGGGCCGCCCAGGAAGCGTTGCCGCCAATGCGTGCCGCGATGTATGCGGCCAGTTTCGATACGCGCTCGGCCTTGTCGTAGACGCTGCCGAGTTTTTCCTGGAACACCACGTTCTTCAGGCGATCATTGAAGGCTTCGAGCTTTTGCTTCTTGTCTTGCTTGAAGAAGAACTCGGCGTCGGTCAGACGTGGACGAACCACTTTCTCGTTACCGGCGATGATCTGCTGCGGGTCTTTGCTTTCGATGTTGGCGACGGTGATGAACCGTGGCAGCAACTTGCCGTCGGCATCCAGCAGGCAGAAGTACTTCTGGTTGTCCTGCATGGTGGTGATCAGTGCTTCCTGCGGCACGTCGAGGAAGCGTTCCTCGAACGAGCACACCAGCGGCACTGGCCATTCGACCAGCGCGGTCACTTCATCCAGCAGCGCCGGCGGCACGATCGCGGTGCCTTCCTGACGGGTCGCCAGCTCTTCGGTGCGCTTGCTGATGATCTCGCGACGCTCGTTGGCATCGGCCAGAACATAGGCAGCACGCAGGTCGGCCAGGTAGCTCGACGGCGAACCGATGCGCACGCTTTCCGGGTGATGGAAACGGTGACCACGGGAGTCGCGGCCAGCCTTCTGCGCAAGGATGGTGCAGTCGATGACCTGATCACCGAGCAGCATCACCAGCCACTGAGTCGGACGCACGAACTCTTCCTTGCGCGCACCCCAACGCATGCGTTTCGGGATCGGCAGGTCGTTCAGCGAATCTTCAACGATGGTCGGCAGCAGGCTCGCGGTCGGCTTGCCGGCAATGTTCTGGCTGTAACGCAGTTTCGGGCCGCTCTGGTCGATTTCGCTCAGCTCGACGCCGCACTTCTTGGCAAAGCCCAGCGCTGCCTGAGTCGGGTTGCCTTCAGCGTCGAATGCGGCCTGACGTGGCGGGCCGTCGAGGTTGATGCTGCGATCCGGCTGCTGGGTGGCCAGCGCAGTGATCAGCACGGCCAGACGCCGCGGTGCGGCGTAGACGGTTTTGCTTTCGTAGCTCAGGCCGGCAGCTTGCAGGCCCTTGTCGATACCGGCGAGGAACGCTTCAGCCAGGGTGTTCAGGGCTTTGGGTGGCAGTTCTTCGGTGCCCAGTTCAACCAGAAAATCTTGAGCACTCATTGTGCAGCCTCCAGCTTGGCCAGTACTTCGTCACGCAGGTCCGGGGTCGCCATCGGGAAGCCCAGCTTGGCGCGAGCCAGCAGGTAGGCTTGCGCAACGGAACGCGCCAGGGTGCGTACGCGCAGGATGTATTGCTGACGTGCGGTCACCGAGATCGCCCGGCGCGCATCCAGCAGGTTGAAGGTGTGCGAGGCCTTCAGGACCATTTCGTAGCTCGGCAACGGCAGCGGCTGGTCGAGTTCGATCAGGCGCTTGGCTTCGCTTTCATAGAAGTCGAAGAGTTCGAACAGTTTGTCGACGTTGGCGTGTTCGAAGTTGTAGGTGGACTGCTCCACTTCGTTCTGGTGGAACACGTCGCCGTAGGTCACCTTGCCGAACGGACCGTCAGCCCAGACCAGGTCGTAGACCGAATCCACGCCCTGCAGGTACATGGCCAGACGCTCCAGACCGTAAGTGATCTCGCCGGTCACCGGGTAGCACTCGATGCCGCCGGCCTGCTGGAAGTAGGTGAACTGAGTGACTTCCATGCCGTTGAGCCAGACTTCCCAGCCCAGACCCCAGGCGCCGAGGGTCGGCGATTCCCAGTTGTCTTCGACGAAGCGGATGTCGTGGACCAGCGGGTCCAGGCCGACATGCTTGAGCGAGCCCAGGTACAGTTCCTGGAAGTTGTCCGGGTTCGGCTTCAGGACGACCTGGAACTGATAGTAGTGCTGCAGACGATTCGGGTTTTCCCCGTAGCGGCCGTCAGTCGGACGGCGGCTTGGCTGCACGTACGCGGCGTTCCAGGTTTCCGGGCCGATGGCGCGCAGGAAGGTCGCGGTGTGGAAAGTGCCGGCGCCTACTTCCATATCGTAGGGCTGAAGTACCACACAACCTTGCTCGGCCCAGTATTGCTGGAGCGCGAGGATCAAGTCTTGGAAGGTACGCACGGCTGGCGTAGGCTGGCTCACGAAATTCACCTGTTTCTTGGGCTGCGATTTAAAGAGCGGGAGTATACCCGATTCGTTGCTGCGCACGCCCCCTGGAGCCTTATGCCACGCTGCTTTTGGTGTACCGAAGATCCGCTGTACATGGCTTATCACGATCAGGAGTGGGGCACGCCGCTACGCGATGCGCAGGGTTTGTTCGAGTTGCTTTTGCTCGAAGGGTTCCAGGCCGGGCTGTCGTGGATCACCGTGCTGCGCAAACGCGAGCGCTACCGCGAGGTGTTGTACGGCTTCGACGTGCAGCGTGTGGCGCAGATGAGCGACGCCGAAATCGACGAACTGATGCTCGATCCCGGCATCATCCGCAATCGCCTAAAACTCAATGCCGCGCGGCGCAACGCCCAGGCCTGGCTGGCGCTGGAAGACCCGGTGGCGTTTCTCTGGTCGTTCGTCGGTGGCCAACCGATCATCAATCATTTCAAGGATCGCAGCGAAGTCCCGGCGATCACCCCCGAAGCCGTGGCGATGAGCAAAGCCCTGAAAAAGGCCGGCTTCACCTTCGTCGGCCCGACCATTTGCTACGCACTGATGCAGGCCTCGGGCATGGTCATGGATCACACTCAGGACTGTGACCGCTACGCGCAGCTGGTCAACGGCGGTTAGAATGGCCGCCTCGCGCACAGCACAAAATCAGGAGTGACCTGTGGAAAAGTTTAAAGGCGCCTTGCTGGTAGGCGCTCTGCGGCTGTTTGCCCTGCTGCCATGGCGGGCCGTGCAGGCCGTGGGTTCGGCGATCGGCTGGATCATGTGGAAAACCCCCAACCGTTCCCGCGACGTGGTGCGGATCAACCTTTCCAAATGTTTTCCACAGATGGATCCGGCCGAGCGCGAGCGTCTGGTTGGCCAGAGCCTGAAAGACATCGGCAAATCCCTGACCGAAAGCGCCTGCGCCTGGATCTGGCCGGCGCAGCGTTCGATCGATCTGGTACGCGAAGTCGAAGGCCTCGACATCCTCAAGGATGCGCTGGCCTCGGGCAAAGGGGTGGTTGGCATCACCAGCCACCTGGGCAACTGGGAAGTGCTCAATCACTTCTATTGCAGCCAGTGCAAACCGATCATTTTCTACCGCCCGCCAAAGCTCAAGGCTGTGGATGAATTGCTGCGCAAGCAACGCGTGCAGCTGGGCAATAAAGTCGCTGCCTCCACCAAGGAAGGCATCCTCAGCGTCATCAAGGAAGTGCGCAAAGGTGGTGCAGTGGGCATTCCGGCTGACCCGGAACCGGCCGAATCCGCGGGGATCTTCGTGCCGTTCTTCGCCACCCAGGCGTTGACCAGCAAATTCGTGCCGAACATGCTCGCCGGCGGCAAAGCGGTCGGCGTGTTCCTCCACGCCCTGCGCCTGCCGGACGGTTCCGGCTACAAAGTGATCCTCGAAGCGGCGCCAGAAGCCATGTACAGCACCGATACCGAAGAGTCCTGCGCGGCCATGAGCAAAGTGGTCGAGCGTTATGTCGCGGCGTATCCGAGCCAGTACATGTGGAGCATGAAGCGCTTCAAGAAACGTCCGCCGGGCGAAGCGCGCTGGTACTGAACAAGTTGGCACACTCTGTGGATAAACTGTAAGAGCTGCCGCAGGCTGCGATCTTTTGATCGTGCTCCTTCAGTTATCCACAACCGTTCATCAAAGGGCGCAACAAGATGTCCGAACAGCGCAAATCCTTCCGCATCAAGATCACCCACGACAGCTTCGGCGAATGCCTCGGGCAGACGCGCAACCTGTCGGCTACCGGCGTGTATGTGCAGCATCCGCGCTTGGCTTCACTGCCCAAAGGCGCTGTGGTTTATGGTCAGGTGCAGGGTTTACCCACCGGCGCGCCACGGGTGCGAATGGAAGTGGTGACGGTGGATGCCGAGGGCATCGGCCTACGCTATCTCTAGCCTATTGCGCCTGTCGGTCGAGTTTCTTCAGAAAAACCGTCATTTCCTTTTCGGCCTGCTTGTCGCCATGGGCGCGGGCGGCTTCCAGACCCTGTTCCCACGCCTGACGTGCGGCGGCGTGATCGCCGAGTGCGAGTTGCGCCTTGCCCAATAGCTTCCACGCCGCCGAATACTTCGGATCGAAACCGACACAGCGCTGGAAATGCTCGGCGGCCTTGGCGTTCTCCCCCAGATCCAGATAACCCTTACCCAAGCCGAAGCGCAGCAGTGAGTTATCCACACCCTTGGCGAGCATTTTTTCCAGGGATTCGAGCATCGGTGCAGTCCTTTTCTGTGGAGTGTCAGGCTTAGATCGGTGTCAGTTACACCGCTTTCGCGAGCAAGCTCGCTCCCACATTTGGAATGCATTCCCCCTGTGGGAGCGGGCTTGCTCGCGAAGAGGCCATTACAGCCAACGATATTTCTGGATCAGAAGAAGCTCAGACCCACATGAAACAGCTTCTCCACATCACGAATATGCTTTTTATCCACAAGGAACAGAATCACATGGTCGCCCGTTTCGATCACCGTATCGTCGTGGGCGATGATCACTTCTTCGTTGCGGATGATCGCGCCAATCGTGCTGCCCGGTGGCAGGCCGATTTTCTCGATCGGCCGGCCGATGACCTTGCTCGACTTCGCATCACCGTGGGCAATCGCCTCGATGGCTTCCGCCGCGCCCCGGCGCAATGAGTGCACGCTGACGATATCGCCCCGCCGTACGTGAGCCAGCAAGGTGCCGATGGTCGCCAGTTGCGGGCTGATAGCGATGTCGATGTCGCCGCCCTGGATCAGGTCGACGTAAGCCGGGTTGTTGATGATCGTCATCACCTTCTTCGCCCCCAGCCGTTTGGCCAGCAGCGACGACATGATGTTGGCTTCGTCATCGTTGGTCAGGGCGAGGAAGATGTCGGCGTCGGCAATGTTCTCTTCCAGCAGCAGATCACGGTCCGACGCGCTGCCCTGCAGCACCACGGTGCTGTCGAGGGTGTCGGAGAGATAGCGGCAGCGCGCCGGGCTCATCTCGATGATCTTCACCTGGTAGCGGCTTTCGATGGCCTCGGCCAGGCGCTCGCCGATCTGCCCGCCACCGGCAATCACGATGCGCTTGTAGGTTTCGTCGAGACGGCGCATTTCGCTCATCACCGCGCGAATATTCTCACGGGCGGCGATGAAGAAGACTTCGTCATCGGCCTCGATCACCGTATCGCCCTGCGGCAGGATCGGTCGGTCGCGGCGGAAAATCGCCGCGACCCGGGTTTCGACGTTCGGCATGTGCTCGCGCAACTGGCGCAATTGCTGACCCACCAGCGGCCCGCCGTAATAGGCGCGCACCGCCACCAGTTGTGCCTGACCTTCGGCGAAGTCGATCACTTGCAGCGCGCCCGGATGCTGAATCAGACGCTTGATGTAGTTGGTCACCACCTGCTCGGGGCTGATCAGCACGTCGACCGGAATCGCTTCGTTCTGGAACAGCTGTTCTTCGCGATTGAGGTAGGACGCTTCGCGCACCCGGGCGATTTTGGTCGGGGTGTGGAACAGCGTGTGCGCGACCTGACAGGCGACCATGTTGGTCTCGTCACTGTTGGTCACCGCCACCAGCATGTCGGCATCGTCGGCGCCGGCCTGACGCAGCACCGACGGCAGCGAGCCGCGGCCCTGAATGGTGCGGATGTCGAGACGGTCGCCGAGGTCGCGCAGGCGTTCGCCGTCGGTGTCGACCACGGTGATGTCGTTGGCTTCGCTCGCCAGGTGTTCAGCCAGCGAACCGCCGACCTGCCCCGCACCGAGGATGATGATTTTCATCCAGTCACTCCATTCAATCCATTTAGCCGCGCGCGGCAGCGATCTTGATCAGCTTGGCGTAGTAGAACCCGTCATGCCCGCCCTGCTGGGCCAGCAATTGGCGACCATGGGGCTGTTTGATCCCGGCCGTAGTTGCCAGATCCAGTTCGCGGGCACCGGGCGTGCGCTCAAGGAACGCGGCGATGACTTCGGTGTTCTCGGTCGGCAAGGTCGAGCACGTGGCGTAGAGCAGGATGCCGCCGACTTCGAGAGTTTTCCACAGGGCGTCGAGCAGCTCGCCTTGCAGTTGCGCGAGGGCAGCGATGTCGTCCGGCTGACGGGTCAGCTTGATGTCCGGATGGCGGCGGATCACCCCGGTGGCCGAACACGGCGCGTCGAGCAGGATGCGCTGGAACGGCTTGCCGTCCCACCATGCTGCGGTGTCGCGGCCGTCGGCAGCGATCAGGTCGGCGCTCAGGCCCAGCCGCTCAAGGTTTTCCTTCACCCGCACCAGACGCTTGGCTTCCAGATCCACCGCCACCACGCCGGCCAGCGCCGGTTCGGCTTCGAGGATGTGGCAGGTCTTGCCGCCGGGGGCGCAGCAGGCGTCGAGCACCCGTTGGCCCGGGGCCAGATCGAGCAGATCGGCAGCCAGTTGCGCGGCTTCGTCCTGCACGCTGATCCAGCCTTCGGCAAAACCCGGCAGGCTGCGCACGTCGGCGGCGGTTTCAAGGACGATGCCGTCGCGACTATAGACGCAGGGCATGGCAGCGATGCCAGCGTCGCTGAGCAAGCCGAGGTAGGCGTCGCGGCTGTGGTGCCGGCGGTTGACCCGCAGGATCATCGGCGGATGCGCGTTATTCGCCGCGCAGATCGCTTCCCATTGCTCCGGCCAGAAGGCTTTCAGGGATTTTTGCAGCCAGCGCGGGTGGGCGGTGCGTACCACTGGGTCGCGCTCTAGCTCGGCGAAAATCGTCTCGCTTTCGCGCTGGGCATTGCGCAGCACGGCGTTGAGCAAGCCCTTGGCCCACGGCTTTTTCAGCTTGTTCGCGCAACCGACGGTTTCGCCGATGGCCGCGTGCGGCGGCACGCGGGTGTAGAGCAGTTGATAGAGACCGACCAGCAGCAACGCCTCGACATCGGCGTCGGCAGCCTTGAACGGTTTCTGCAAAAGCTTTTCCGCCAGCGCCGACAGCCGTGGCTGCCAGCGCGCGGTGCCGAACGCCAGATCCTGGGTGAAGCCGCGATCGCGGTCCTCGACCTTGTCCAGTTGCGTCGGCAGGGAGCTGTTGAGCGAAGCCTTGCCGCTGAGCACGGCGGCGAGTGCCTTGGCGGCGGCCAGACGCGGATTCATTGCGTGTCCACCGCTGCGCCGAGCACGGTACCGACGGCGAATTTCTCGCGGCGGCTGTTGAACAGGTCGCTGAAGTTCAGCGCCTTGCCGCCGGGCAGTTGCAGGCGGGTCAGGCACAGCGCCTGTTCACCGCAGGCGACGATCAGGCCGTCCTTGCTGGCGCTGAGGATTTCTCCCGGTGCGCCTTTGCCGTCAGCCAGCGTCGCGGCCAATACCTTCAGCGCTTCGCCATTGAGGGTGCTGTGGGTAATCGGCCATGGATTGAAGGCGCGCACCAAACGCTCCAGTTCAACCGCGGGACGGCTCCAGTCGAGACGCGCTTCGTCCTTGTTGAGTTTGTGGGCGTAGGTGGCGAGCTCGTCGTTCTGCACTTCGCCTTCGAGGGTTCCGGCGGCCAGATCGGCAATTGCCTGGACCACGGCGGGCGGACCCATTTCGGCGAGACGGTCGTGCAGCGTGCCGCCCGTGTCGTCGGCGCTGATCGGGGTCACGACCTTGAGCAGCATCGGCCCGGTGTCGAGGCCCGCTTCCATGCGCATCACGGTCACGCCGCTTTCGGCATCACCGTGTTCCACGGCGCGCTGGATCGGCGCCGCACCGCGCCAGCGCGGCAGCAGCGAGGCGTGGCTGTTGATGCAGCCCAGACGCGGAATATCCAGCACCGCTTGCGGCAGGATCAGGCCGTAGGCGACCACCACCATCAAGTCCGGTTTCAGCGCGGCCAGCTCGGCTTGAGCATCGGCGTTGCGCAGGGTCGGCGGCTGCAACACCTGGATATTATTTTCCAGGGCCAACTGTTTGACCGGGCTCGGCATCAGTTTTTGCCCGCGACCGGCCGGACGATCCGGTTGGGTGTAGACCGCAACGATCTCGTAAGGGCTGTTCAGCAGGGCCTTGAGGTGTTCGGCGGCGAATTCCGGGGTGCCGGCAAAAACGATGCGCAATGGCTCAGTCATGAAGGGAGTCTCATAAAAAGAAAAAGGCTTGCCGCAGCAAGCCTTTGAAGGAGGGCATCAAGCGTTCTGGCGATGCAGCTTTTCCAGTTTCTTCTTGATCCGGTCGCGTTTGAGCGTGGACAGGTAATCGACGAACAACTTGCCGTTGAGGTGATCGCATTCGTGCTGGATGCACACCGCGAGCAGGCCTTCGGCGATCAGTTCGTAAGGCTGGCCGTCGCGGTCCAGCGCCTTGATTTTGACCTTCTGCGGGCGGTCGACGTTTTCGTAGAAACCCGGCACCGACAGGCAGCCTTCTTGGTACTGATCCATCTCGTCAGTCAGCGATTCGAACTCGGGGTTGATGAACACCCGGGGTTCGGTGCGGTCTTCGGAAAGGTCCATCACGACGATACGTTTGTGCACGTTGACCTGGGTCGCGGCGAGGCCGATGCCCGGCGCTTCATACATTGTTTCAAACATGTCATCGACCAACTGACGCACTTCGTCGTCCACTACAGCCACAGGCTTGGCGATAGTACGCAGACGCGGGTCCGGAAATTCGAGGATGTTTAAAATGGCCATAGGCTGATTGCTGCACGTATTGAGTAAAGTCGGGTCGATGGCCTGGCAGGTCCGAAGATGCAGGCTACCGTTGTGAAGCGTAGCTAATGCAATTTGCAGTAGCGAGCCACGGGGGCTCTGACGGTTCACGCGAACGCACATGATAAAGGGATTCGCTGCATGAGGAAAACACTACTCGCCCTGCTGCTTCTGGCTTCGGCCGCGGCAGCACAAGGGCAAGTGCAACTCAGGGATGGTTTTCCACAGCAATACACGGTGGTTTCGGGAGACACCCTCTGGGACATTTCCGGCAAATACCTGCGCGAGCCCTGGCAATGGCCACAGCTGTGGCGGGCCAATCCGCAAATCGAAAACCCCAATCTGATCTACCCGGGCGACACGCTGACGCTCAGTTACGTCAACGGCCAGCCGCAACTGACCCTCAATCGCGGCGAGTCACGGGGCACGATCAAGCTGTCGCCACGCATCCGCACCAGCCCGGTGGCCGAGGCGATACCCAGCATTCCGCTGAAATCGATCAACAGTTTCCTGCTGAGCAACCGCATCGTCGACAAGGTCGAGGACTTCGACAAGGCGCCTTACATCGTCGCCGGCGATGCCGAGCGCGTGCTCAGCGGCACTGGCGACCGGATCTTCGCCCGTGGCCACTTCGACCCGAATCAACCGGTGTACGGCATCTTCCGCCAAGGCAAGGTCTACACCGACCCGCAGACCAAGGAGTTTCTCGGGATCAACGCCGACGATATCGGTGGCGGTGAAATCGTCTCCACCGAAGGCGACGTCGCCACCCTCGCCCTGCAACGCACCACCCAGGAAGTACGTCTGGGCGATCGCCTGTTCAGCGGCGAAGAACGCTCGATCAATTCGACCTTCATGCCCAGCGCCCCGAGCACCGACATCAACGGCCTGATCATCGACGTGCCGCGCGGCGTCACGCAGATCGGCGTGATGGATGTGGTCACCCTGAACAAGGGCAAGCGCGACGGTCTTGCCGAAGGCAATGTGCTGGTGGTGATGAAAACCGGGGAAACCGTGCGCGATCGGGTCACCGGCCAGCCGCTGAAAATCCCCGATGAACGGGCCGGTTTGCTGATGGTGTTCCGCACCTACGACAAGCTCAGTTACGGCCTGGTACTCAACGCATCGCGCTCGCTGGCGGTGCTCGACAAGGTGCGAAATCCTTAGCACGCTTAACAAGTTACCAACAGAGTTATCCACAGCTTGTTCCGAATGGTTCGGGACTTATAACGATCAAGGATGATCCACCATGCTGTCTGCCCATACGCCGGTTTCCCCTGCGGAACTGGAAGCGCGTTTGCGCCTGCACCGCTTGCCGGAAATCGGCCCGAAACGTTTTGCCAAACTGCTTGAAGCCTTCGGCTCGGCGTCAAAAGCCATCAGCGCACCGGCCAGTGCCTGGCGTGCGCTGGGTTTGCCGGCGGCGTCGGCCGAGGCTCGGCGCAGCCCCGAAGTACGCGATGGCGCCAGCCATGCATTACGCTGGCTAGAGCGGCCCGGCCAGCATTTATTGATGTTGGACCAGGCGGATTATCCGGCACTGCTGGCGCAAATCCCTGACCCGCCACCGCTGTTGTTCGTCGCTGGCGATCCGCTGATTCTGGAAAAACCGCAACTGGCGATGGTCGGCAGCCGCAGTGCTTCACGTCCGGGAATGGACACCGCCGCCGCGTTTTCCCGCAGCCTCGCCGGGGCCGGTTTCGTCATCACCAGTGGTCTGGCGTTGGGTATCGATGCGGCTGCCCATCAAGCCGCGCTGGACGTCGGCGGGCAAACCGTCGGCGTACTCGGCACTGGTCTGGAAAAGTTTTATCCACAGCGCAATCGGCGACTGGCCGACGCGATGATTGCCTCGGGCAGCGCCGTGCTTTCGGAGTTTCCACTGGACGCCGGGCCAACGGCGAGCAACTTTCCCAGGCGCAACCGGATCATCAGCGGTTTGTCCCTTGGTGTGCTGGTGGTCGAGGCGAGTGTCGCCAGCGGTTCGCTGATCACTGCCCGGCTGGCGGCGGAACAGGGCCGCGAGGTGTATGCGATTCCCGGCTCGATCCATCACCCCGGCGCACGCGGCTGCCATCAGTTGATCCGCGACGGTGCGGTGTTGGTGGAAACCATCGAGCACATCCTCGAAGCCTTGCGCGGCTGGCAGCATCTGCCGTTATCCACAGACACGCCGCGCAGCGATCATCCGCTGTTGAACCTGCTGCATGCCGCGCCGCACACCAGTGAAGCCCTGGCCGACAGCAGCGGCTGGGCACTGCCCAAAGTCCTCGCGGCGCTCACCGAGCTGGAAATGGATGGCTCGGCCGTGTGCGAAAACGGTCGCTGGCTGGCGAGGACACGCTAGGTTTTACAGGGAAGATCGGTAAACTGCGCAAAACCTGTTTTCGGAGAGTTTTTTCATGGTCAACAGTTGGCGTGTGCAACAAGCCGCACGAGAGATTCGCGCCGGGGCGGTGATTGCCTATCCAACCGAAGCCGTCTGGGGGCTGGGTTGCGACCCGTGGAACGAAGAGGCAGTGGATCGTCTGCTGGCGATCAAAAACCGTTCGGTGGACAAGGGGCTGATCCTGGTCGCCGACAATATCCGCCAGTTCGATTTTCTGTTCGAAGACTTCCCGCAAGAGTGGATCGACCGCATGGCCAGCACCTGGCCGGGGCCGAACACCTGGCTGGTGCCGCATCAGAACCTGTTGCCGGAATGGGTGACGGGCGTGCATGACACGGTGGCGCTGCGGGTCAGCGATCACCCGCAGGTGCGGGATCTGTGCTCGATGGTCGGGCCGCTGATTTCCACCTCGGCCAACCCGCAGGGGCGTCCGGCGGCGCGCACGCGGTTGCGCGTCGAGCAGTATTTCCGTGGGCAGATCGACCTGATCCTTGGCGGGCAACTGGGTGGGCGCAAGAACCCCAGCGTGATCCGCGATCTGGCAACCGGCAAGGTCATTCGCCCCGACTGATCCGCTTTCGAAAACCTTTAACGTGGGTCTTCCTCGCCTTGATGGGGAGGAGGACTACGTCTGCCTGCGATTTATCCTGCAATGACGCCAGTCTCAGCGTCGGAAAAGTCGCCAACTACCCGGATTCATTGACTTTTCCCACCTGATTATCAGACTTTCTGGCGTGGCGGAATCGGCAAAAGCAACCATCCTTTCTCTGCACTCGAAACACTTCGATAAGTTAAGGTCTGCGGAGAAAGAATGGACACTACCAATTTGCAACTCACGGATTACCTGCAGGCGCTTCAGGTGACGTTGAAGAGTCACCATGAGGGTTGTCGCATCGTGATGCTTGAGGCAGGGGCGGATACTCAGGAGTTCGACCGGTTTATCGATCGGCAATTTCGGCTTCGGTTGCAGCATTACATGCTGACTTCACGGGCGCGGATGCTCGAAACCAGACTGGCGATAAAGTCGCGCAGTACCCATTTTCTGCTGTATCGACACGATCAACTGTTGGCGGTATTGAGAGCGACTCCGGCACCGTTCGAGTGGGTATCGCTGGCGCAGCAACATGTTTCACCCACGGTGGCGCTGTCGCGCCATGTCGAATTCAGTCGCTTGATCTCGTACACGCCCAATCAGTTGCCCATCGCGGTCAACGGTCTGCTGGCGGCCGCTACCGAGTGGGCCATTAAACGCGGTTATAACGGGGTAACCGCGTTGTGCAGATCGCAACAGCTGCGCTTCTACCAGCGTTTCGGCCTGATGCCGATCGCCTCCAATGCCCTGCATATCGACCAGCGCGCACGCGGCGATTACTGGGTGTTGTCAGCCGAGTGGCGGCAAATTCTCGCGGCGGTCCAACAGCCTGATCCGGCGGTTGGCCACGTGGTGCAGAAACCGTTGGAGTGTCATCTGCCGAGGTGCTGAACGCGTTCGAACTGACTTGCCAGCCGTGGGTTTGCAACCCTGACTGGCAAGACGTCGAAGGTTGGTCAGGGCAACAGGATGGTCGAGCCGGTGGTGCGTCGTGCCGACAGTTCGGTCTGCGCTTTCGCCGCATCAGCCAGTGGATAGCGCTGGCTGATGTCGACCTTGAGCTTGCCACTGATGATCATCTCGAACAGCTCGTCGGCCATGCGCTGCAGGTTCTCGGCGTTGTTGGCGTAGGTGGCAAGGGTCGGGCGGGTCACGTACAGCGAGCCCTTGGCCGAAAGAATCCCCAGATTCACCCCGTCCACCGCACCGGAGGCGTTGCCGAAACTAACCACCAGACCACGCGGCGAGACGCTGTCGAGCGAGGTCAGCCAGGTGTCCTTGCCGACGCCGTCATAGACCACCGGGACTTTCTTGCCGTCAGTCAGCTCCAGCACCCGTTGTGCCACGTTTTCGTGGCTGTAATCGATGGTTGCCCAGGCGCCGTTGGCTTTGGCCAGTTCGGCTTTTTCCTTCGAGCTGACCGTGCCGATCAGCTTCACGCCCAGTGCCTTGGCCCATTGGCAGGCCAGCGAACCGACACCCCCGGCAGCGGCGTGGAACAGAATGGTTTCGCCGCCCTTGAGTTCATAGGTCTGGCGCAGCAGGTACTGCACGGTGAGGCCCTTGAGCATGACCCCGGCAGCGGTCTCGAAGCTGATTTCGTCCGGCAGCTTCACCAGATTGGCTTCGGGCAGGGTGTGCAACTGGCTGTAGGCGCCCAGCGGGCCGCTGCCATATGCCACGCGATCACCGACCTTGAACCGGGTGACGTCGCTGCCCACCGCATCGACGATGCCGGCGCCTTCCGCGCCGAGGCCGGACGGCAAGGCTGGCGGGGCATACAGACCGCTGCGGTAATAGGTGTCGATGAAGTTCAGGCCGATCGCCTTGTTCGCCACCCGCACCTGATTCGGGCCAGGCGCGGCGGGTTCATAGTCAACAAACTCGAGCACTTCGGGACCGCCGTGGGCGCGGAACTGGATACGCTTTGCCATCTGCCTGCTCTCCTTGGTTCGTTTGTAAGCCCCCTATCCAACTCCCCTGCTTGATCTTCGTCAACTGCGGCGCGCAGGTTTGCGGTGTTATGCTACGCGCCCATTTGCGCCGCCCCCTGCCTGCGGGGCGCCCGCGTAGTTATGCCCGATTCAAGGTGAAGCCATGACGACCCGCACCGACGCCGTAAAGGCCTATCTGCTCGACCTGCAAGACCGCATCTGCGCCGCGCTGGAAACCGAGGACGGCGGCACGCGCTTCGTCGAAGACGCCTGGACCCGGCCTGCCGGTGGTGGCGGTCGTACCCGCGTGATCGAAAACGGTACGGTGATCGAAAAGGGCGGCGTCAATTTCTCCCACGTGTTCGGCAGTGGTCTGCCGCCGTCGGCCAGCGCCCATCGTCCGGAACTGGCCGGGCGCGGTTTCGAAGCCCTCGGCGTGTCGCTGGTGATCCATCCGCACAACCCGCATGTGCCGACGTCCCACGCCAACGTGCGCTTTTTCATCGCCGAGAAGGAAGGTGAAGAACCGGTCTGGTGGTTCGGCGGCGGCTTCGACCTGACCCCGTATTACGGCAACGAAGAAGACTGCATCCACTGGCACCGCGTCGCCGAGCAGGCCTGCGCGCCGTTCGGGCCGGACGTCTACCCGCGTTACAAGGCCTGGTGCGACACCTACTTCCACATCAAGCATCGCCACGAACCGCGCGGCATTGGCGGGCTGTTCTTCGACGACCTGAACGAGTGGGACTTCGACACCAGTTTCGCCTTCATGCGCGCCATCGGTGATGCCTACATCGACGCTTACCTGCCCATCGTGCAGCGCCGCAAGCACGAGTCGTTCACCGCCAAACAGCGTGAATTTCAGGAATTTCGCCGTGGCCGCTACGTCGAGTTCAACCTGGTGTATGACCGCGGCACCCTGTTCGGCCTGCAATCGGGCGGGCGTACCGAGTCGATCCTCATGTCGTTGCCGCCGCAAGTGCGCTGGGCCTATGACTTCAAGGCCGAACCCGGCAGCGAAGAAGCGCGCCTGACCGACTACTTCCTGCAAGACCGTGACTGGCTGGCCCAGGCCTGAGGACTGCTGATGGATCGTTACGTCGTTTTCGGTAACCCGATCGGCCACAGCAAGTCGCCGATGATTCATAAACTGTTCGCCGAGCAGACCGGTCAGCGCCTCGACTACAGCACCCTGCTGGCGCCGCTTGACGACTTCAGCGCCTGCGCCATGGCGTTCTTCCAGGACGGTCGCGGCGCTAACGTCACTGTGCCGTTCAAGGAAGAAGCCTTTCGCCTGGCCAACAGCCTGACCGCTCGCGCGCAACGGGCTGGTGCGGTGAACACCTTGAGCAAACTGGCTGACGGTTCGCTGCTGGGTGACAACACCGACGGCGCCGGACTGGTGCGCGACCTGACGGTGAATGCCGGGTTCAGCCTGACCGGTAAACGCATCCTGTTGCTCGGCGCTGGCGGTGCGGTGCGTGGCGCGCTGGAGCCGTTGCTGGCGGAGAAGCCGGCATCGGTGATCATCGCCAATCGTACGGTGGACAAGGCCGAGCTGCTGGCGGAGTTGTTCTGTGATCTGGGGCCGGTGTCGGCCAGTGGTTTCGACTGGTTGCAGGAGCCGGTGGACGTGATCATCAACGCCACCTCCGCCAGCCTCACCGGCGACGTGCCGCCGATTGCAGCGAGCCTGATCGAGCCGGGCCAGACTCTGTGCTACGACATGATGTACGGCAAAGAGCCGACCGCATTCTGCCGTTGGGCCAGCGAGCATGGCGCGGCAGTGTCGATGGATGGTCTGGGGATGCTGGCTGAACAGGCGGCCGAGGCGTTTTACCTGTGGCGCGGGGTGCGTCCGGATACGACGCCGGTGCTGGCCGAACTACGACGGCAGTTGGCGCAGTAACCCTTGTAGGAGTGAGCCTGCTCGCGATAGCGGAGTGTCAGACACAAATGTTTCAACTGATACTCCGCTATCGCGAGCAGGCTCACTCCTACAGAGGTATGCGGTGTTTGTTGGATCAATCCTCAAATCGGATCGGGCATTTCTCTGGCCCTTCCAGCTTCCGCAACTCCTCGACCACCTGCGGCCGCGCCCGGCGCAGGGTCAGGCTGCGATTCTGACGCAGCAGGCGCCGCGCTTCCTGATGCAGCATCTCCACCCCCGAATAATCGATGAAGTTGATCTGCTGCGCCTCGATCACCACCCGCGTACCGTGCAGCCGTTGCAGGCGCACTTGCAGATAATGGCTGGCGCCGAAGAAGATCGAGCCGCCGACCCGCAGCACGTCCTCCTCACCTTCGCGCGAATGCTGCACCCGCGGTTGCGAAGTGCGTTTGAGGTAGAAGAACAGCGAGGCCAGCACCCCGGCATAAATCGCCGTCTGCAACTCCAGCAGCAGCGTGGCGAGGCAGGTCAGCGCCATGACCACGAACTCGGCACGGCTGACCCGCAGCAACGAACGAATCCCGCGATGATCCACCAGCCCCCAGGCGATCAGCAGAATGCTCCCGGCCATCGCCGGAATCGGAATGTGTGAAATCAGCCCGGCGCCGAAAATCGCGAATAGCGCGACCCAGATCGCCGAAAACACCCCAGCCAGCGGCGAACAGGCACCCGCCTCGTAACTCAGGCCTGAGCGGGTGAACGAACCGGCGGAAAGCGAGCCGGAAAAGAACGCCCCGACGATGTTCGACAAACCCTGTGCGCGGACTTCCTGGTTGGCATCGAGCAACTGCTGCGAACGTGCAGCAATCGAACGGGCAATCGACAGACTCGTCACCAGCCCGAGCATGCCCACCGCCACGGCGCTCGGCAGCAAACGCAGAATCAGATCCAGATCCAGCGGCAGCGCACTGAACGGCGGCAAACGCCCGACAAAGGCGCTGACCAGATGCACATGGCCGAACATCGACGGCCATAACCACACCACCGCGCTGCCCAGCACCAGAGTTATCAACAGGGTCGGCCAGCGCGGCAGCAGTTGTCTGAGCACGAAGCCGACCAGCACCGTGGCCACACCCAATACCAGTGAAGGTTTATCCACAGCCCGCAGGTGTTGCAGCAGCTCCATCAGGCTGGCCAGCGCCGTGGCTTTCGCCGGCAGATCCAGCCCCAGCAAATTCGGCAACTGGCCGATGGCGATCACCACCGCCGCGCCGAGGGTGAAGCCAAGCACCACGGAATGCGAGACGAAATTCACCAGTGCGCCGAAGCGCAGCAGGCCGAGCAGCCACTGGAAAATCCCGGCCAGAAAGCTCAACAGCAGGATCAGCGTGATGTAGTCCTGCGACGCCGGCACGGCCAAGGGACTGACGCTGGCATACAGCACAATCGAAATCGCCGCGGTCGGGCCGCAGATCAGATGCCACGACGAACCCCACAGGCAGGCAATCAGCACCGGGATGATCGCGGCGTAAAGACCATACTCCGGCGGCAGGCCGGCGATCAGCGCGTAGGCGATCGACTGCGGTAACGCGAGAATCGCTCCGCTCAGGCCAACGACCAGATCCCGGCCGACGCTGGCGCGGGTTTGCCGGGGCAGCCAGGTCAGGAAGGGAAAGAGTGAGCGGCGGCTGGGCAGGGCCATGGGTCCTCGCGGGCGGGTTTTGTTCAAGGTTATCAGGGTGCCAGGGTAAAGGCCCTCACCCTAACCCTCTCCCGGAGGGAGAGGGGACTGACCGAGGTGAAAGAGGGAAGTACGTCGACCTGAGATATCCAGTCGAACTCAGGTTCTGAACAGCATAAAGATCGGCTCCCTTCCCCCTCGCCCCCTCTGGGGGAGAGGGCTGGGGTGAGGGGGCAAAAATCTCAAGCCGAGCAAAATTGAAAGCCTCCCCACGGTCAAAGCTTTGCCTTTACAGCCGCCAAAGCATCCTTGCCATCCACGGTCTTCACCCCCTCCAGCCACTTGTCCAGCACCGCCGGATTGGCCTTGATCCACGCCTTCACCGCCTCGGCATTGCTGACTTTCTTGTTCACCACTTCAGCCATGATGCTGTTCTCCATGTCCTGGGTGAACGTCAGGTTGGTCAGCAACTTGCCCACGTTCGGGCAGGCCTCGGCGTAGCCTTTGCGCGTCAGGGTGTAGACGCTGCCGGTGTCGCCGAAATACTTCTCGCCGCCCTTGAGGTAATGCATCTTCAGCTGCACGTTCATCGGGTGTGGGGTCCAGCCGAGGAAAGTGACGAATTTCTGTTTCTTCACTGCTCGCGAAACTTCAGCGAGCATCGCCTGTTCGCTGGATTCGATCAGCTTCCACTGGCCAAGGTCGAAGTCGTTTTTCTTGATGATTTCCTGCAGCGAGATGTTCGCGGGTGCGCCGGAACCGATGCCGTAGATTTTCTTCTCGAATTTGTCGGCGTATTTGTTCAGGTCGGCAAAGTTATGCACACCAGCGTCCCACACATAATCCGGGACTGCCAGGGTGAACTCGGTGCCGTCGAGGTTCTTCGCCAATTGCGTGACGTCACCGGTGGCGACGAACTTGTCGTAGAAGCCCTGCTGCGCCGGCATCCAGTTGCCGAGAAAGACATCCACCTGACCATCCTTTAAACCGCCGAAAGTGATCGGCACCGCGAGGGTGTCAACCTTGGCCTTGTAGCCCATGCCATCCAGCAGAAACCCGGTGATGGCGTTGGTCGCGGCGATGTCGCTCCAGCCCGGGTCGGCCATTTTCACCGTTTCGCAGCTTTGCTCGGCGAATGCCGAGGCGCTGCGCAGAGCCAGCAGGCCAATCGTCAGTGCTGTGGATAACTTGCGCATGGACTTCCCCTTACATTATTGGTTTTGGCAGGGTTGTGGATAACGGGCCTTGCGCTCCAGATCGTCGAGGTCGATGTGGTTGCGCATGTACTGCTGACTGGCGTCCACCAGCGGCTGGTGATCCCAGCTCTTCAGCTTGCCGATGGTCAGAGCATCGGCAACAAAACGACGGCGGCGCTGGCTGGCGAGCACTTCGCGGTGAATCGCCGGGATGTCCCACTTGGCGCGCGCTTCGGCGAGAAAATCGTCGAACAGCTGGCGATGTTGCGGCGACTGGCTGAGTTCTTCCAGTTCACGCGGATCGTTGTGCACATCGAAGAGTAGGCACGGGTCGCTTTCACTGTAGATAAATTTGTACGCGCCGCGCCGGATCATCATCAACGGGCTGACAGTGCCTTCGGCCATGTATTCGCCGAACACTTCGTCATGCCCGCCCTGCCCTTGCAGATGCGCCAGCAGCGAGCGGCCATCTAGCGGCAGACCCGGTTCCAGGGTGCCGCCGGCCAGTTCGACGAAGGTCGGCAACAGGTCGGCGGTGGACACCGCGGCGCTGACCCGGCCGGCAGTGAATTGTCCCGGCGCACTGATCAGCAGCGGCACCCGTGCGGACATCTCGAACCAGTGCATTTTGTACCAGAGACCCTTCTCGCCAAGCATGTCGCCGTGGTCGCCGGAGAAGACAATGATGGTGTCATCGATCAACCCGGTTTCTTCGAGGGTTTGCAGAAGTTTGCCGACGTTGGCGTCGATATAGCTGCAAGCACCGAAGTACGCCCGGCGTGCATCGCGGATCTTATCCACAGGCAGCGGCTTGTCCCACAGGTCGTAGACCTTGAGCAGGCGTTGTGAGTGCGGATCGAGGGAGTGTTGTTCGGGGGTTGTCGGTAACGGGATGTCGCTATCGTCGTACAAATCCCAAAATGCCTTGGGAATTGTGTACGGGTCGTGTGGGTGCGTCATCGACACGGTCAGGCAGAACGGCTGGTCGCCGTCCTCGCGAATATGGTCGAACAGGTATTGCTGGGCCTTGAACACCACCTCTTCATCGAAGTCGAGCTGGTTGGTGCGCACGCACGGACCAGCCTGCAGCACCGACGACATGTTGTGATACCAGCTCGGCCGCACATCCGGCTCGTCCCAGTTCACCGCCCAGCCGTAGTCGGCCGGGTAGATGTCGCTGGTCAGGCGCTCTTCGTAGCCGTGCAATTGATCCGGGCCGCAGAAATGCATCTTGCCCGACAGCGCGGTGCGGTAGCCGAGGCGGCGTAGGTAGTGGGCGTAGGTCGGAATGTCGGCGGGGAAATCGGCGGCGTTGTCGTAGGCGCCGATCTTGCTCGGCAGTTGGCCACTGACCAGGGTGAAGCGCGACGGCGCGCACAGCGGACTGTTGCAGTAAGCGGCATCGAAAACCACGCCCTGAGCGGCGAGGCGCGAAAGATTCGGCAGTTTGATCGGCGACGGCCCGTAGATCGGCAACATTGGCGCAGCCATTTGATCGGCCATGATGAAAAGAATGTTCTTGCGCTTCATGTGATCGCGGCATTCCATAGTGAATATTTATGCGACATTGCTGCGATCGAGCATGGAGTCCATGCTCTGTCCGGTAAAGCCCGCGCCGGACAATGACTAGGATAAGCACAGCTTATGTATGAAGCCCTCGGCAACCTGTCTCTCGACCTGTTGCGCGCCTTCGAAGCAGCGGCCCGTCATCGCAGCTTTACCGCTGCGGCGGTTGAGCTGGGCACCACGCAGCCGGCGATCAGCCAGCAGATCAAGCGTCTGGAAGAACAGCTGGGCTCGCGATTGTTTGATCGGATCTACCGCGGGATCGAACTGACCGAGGGCGGAGCAATCCTGTTCGAGCAGGTTCAGCTCGGTTTGCAACATATCGACGCAGGATTGAGTGCGATCAGTACGCAGCAACAACACGAGGTGTTGCAGGTCGCTACCGATTTCGCCTTCGCTGCGTACTGGCTGATGCCACGCCTTCATCGCTTCCACGAAGCCAACCCGAACGTCGATGTCAGCCTGGTCACCAGCGAGCGCAGCCACAACATGCTGCGCACCGATATCGATGTAGCGATCCTGTTCGGCGACGGGCGCTTTAAACAGGGCGAAAGCCATTGGCTCTTCAGCGAGGAAGTGTTTCCGGTGTGCAGTCCGCAATTGCTCAAGGACCGGCCCCTGCCCTTGCCCACCCAGGCGTTGCTGGAGCTGCCACTGCTGCACTTGCGCGGGGAAAACAGCAGCAACTGGTTTGACTGGAGCGGGCTGTTTCGCGAACTGGGCATCAGCACCCCGCCGGCGCCGGGTCAACTACGTTTCGACAATTACACGCTGTTGATTCAAGCGGCGATTGGCGGTCAGGGTGTCGCGATCGGCTGGCGTCACCTTGTGGATAACTTGCTGAGCCAAGGCTTGCTGTGTCGGCCGATCGCCGAGGCCACGTTGTCACGCCTGGGTTATTACGTGGTGCCGCCGCAACGCAAACGCCGAGGCGCGTTGATTCAGCAGTTTGTCGACTGGTTGATGGCCGAGCAGGCGAGTAGCGCCGAATCTCTGACGGGAATGGCGCTGCCGTCGATTGCGGTTTGAAGAGCAAAAGATCGCAGCCGCGTTACAAATGCAGGAGCTGCCGCAGGCTGCGATCTTTTTACGTATCTGACGTCGCCACAAAATTCACATGCTGCCCCACATGCAGATTCAACCGCAGCTCATCGGCAATCCCCACCGCGACCCGGTTCAGCCGTTCCAGCGGCTCAGCCAGCCCTGGCTCAAGATTGCCGCCCACCTGACTGAAATGCTCAATCGTCAGCCCCGCCACCCCGCGGGGCGCGTTGACCAGCGTCCAGTGCAGCGGGCTGCTTTGCAGGGCTTCGCGGATTTCTTCGGCAGCGTGGCGTTGCAGTGGATCGCCCAGATCCGGCTCGTCGAGCACGGCAAAATCCCCCACCAGAAACAGCCGCGAGACATTGGCCATTTGCAGGCCGTCGATCAATGCATCGACCGCCAAAACCTGTTCCACCGGGCCGAGCACCACGGACCTTTCCACATGGTCGCTGTTGAACGGCAGACCCGGTGCGTCCAACAAGCAGATCACTGCCGAGCTGCCCGCTACGCTCTGCTTGACCCGCTCGGCATCGAACAGATCGCCGCTTTTGGTGCGCAGGCCCGGACGTGGTGCGAGTACGTTCAAATCGTCGAGAATCGCGATGACTTCGTGCTGCCGACGCAGCAATTCAGCCATCAACGCACCGCCCAGGCTGGCCATGGCACCATAGAGCACCACTTTCACCGTTGGGGTTTCGGCATTTTTCATGGCTGATCCTTTTTGTTATCCCTTGTATGGCGTGTGACATACGGGCAACGCCGAGGGTTCGAACCGATTTCCGAGGGTTTCAGATGCAAGCGATCAAGGGTTACCACGCCCACGTCTATTTCGACGCCGACACCATCGACCAGGCGCGCGCGTTGTGTGAGCAGGCCGCGCAGTTGTTTCCATTGAAGATGGGCCGCGTCCATGAACGTCCGGTCGGCCCGCATCCGGATTGGAGCTGCCAGTTGGCCTTCGGCCCGGAGCTGATCGGTGAGGTGTTGCCGTGGCTGGCGCTCAATCGCAAAGGTCTGGTGGTGTTTCTCCACCCGGACACTGGCGATGACTTGCTCGATCACACCGAGCACGCCATCTGGATGGGCGCGATGCGGCCGCTGGACCTGTCTATTTTCTGATCAAAGAGTTTCTTCGGGCTCGCCCGGAAGATGCTCGTCGAGGTGCAGCCAGGGCAATTGGCTGTCGGTCCAGATATGCCGCTCGGCTGGTGCCAACTCCGGGTGATCCAGCGTGGCGATCGTCACATCGATACTCTCGGAACTGAGCTGGGTCACCAATGCCAACTGCGCGCCGCACTGCGCACAGAAGTACCGCGCGCAACTGCTCGACGAGTCGTAGCGCGATGGCGTGCCACTCAGCCATCGGAAGCCGGCCGCCGGAACCGTGATCCACGTAGTGACGATCCCGCCGCTGACCTTGCGGCAGATCGAGCAGTGGCAGTGGGCAATGTTGTGCAATGGCCCGCTGAACTGATAGCGGATATGTCCGCAATGGCAGCCACCACTGTGCACTTCCTCCATGTCCCTGCCCTCCCGTCCCCGAATTTGTTGACTCTAGCCGCATCCGACAGCCGGTTGGCGATTCGCCCGAAGCTTTCGTCAGCGAAAGGTAGCTGAAAGGTTGCCCGATTAGGATCGCGGCCACTACCGGCAACAGACCGGTTGGCCAACGCGTGTGATCGCTCGCACGTCAGGCCCAATTAACAACAACAATGGTGATTCTGATGTCCTCTGTAGCCCGCCCCCTAGCTGTCACTCCGTCCGTACGTCTCGTGCTTCCCGTTCTGCGCTGATCCCTCCGATCCGCTCACTCAATTAGCCGCGCTACGCCTGGAGTAATCTCATGCTGACTTTCCTTGGCTTCGCCATGGTCATCACGTTCATGTTCCTGATCATGACCAAGCGCCTGTCTGCGCTGATCGCCCTGATCATCATCCCGATCCTGTTCGCCCTGTTCGGCGGCTTCGCGCCGAAGATCGGCCCGATGATGCTCGAAGGCATTACCAAGCTTGCGCCGACCGGCGTGATGCTGATGTTCGCCATTCTGTACTTCGCCCTGATGATCGACTCCGGCCTGTTCGACCCGGCCGTGCGCAAGATCCTCAAACTGGTCAAGGGTGACCCGCTGAAAGTTTCGGTCGGTACCGCCGTGCTGGCGCTCGTCGTTTCCCTCGATGGTGACGGCGCGACCACTTACATGATCTGCGTGGCCGCCATGCTGCCGCTGTACAGCCGCATCGGCATGAGCCCGCGGATCATGGCCGGTCTGATCATCCTCGCCGGTGGCGTGATGAACATGACCCCGTGGGGCGGCCCGACCGCTCGTGCCGCCAGTGCGCTGCACGTCGACCCGTCGGACATCTTCGTGCCGATGATCCCGGCGATGGCCGCCGGTGTGGTGGCGATCCTGATCATTGCCTACTTCTACGGCAAACGTGAGCGTGCGCGTCTGGGCGAGCTGCACCTGATCGGCGACGAGATCGACCACAGCGAAATCAGCGTCTCGCAGTTCCCCGATGCCCGTCGTCCGAAGCTGATCTGGTTCAACGGTCTGCTGACCCTGGCGCTGATGTGCACCCTGATCGCCGGCCTGCTGCCGCTGCCGGTGCTGTTCATGGTGGCGTTCAGTATCGCGATGATCGTCAACTACCCATGCCTGCAAATGCAGAAGGACCGCGTTGCGGCCCACGCCGGCAGCGTGCTGTCGGTGGTCAGTCTGATTTTCGCTGCGGGTATCTTCACCGGTATCCTGTCCGGAACCGGCATGGTCGACGCCATGTCGAAAAGTCTGCTGGCAGTGATTCCGGATTTCCTCGGCCCGTACCTGGCGGTGATCACGGCGCTGGTGAGCATGCCGTTCACGTTCTTCATGTCGAACGACGCGTTCTACTACGGCGTGTTGCCGGTGCTTTCGGAAGCGGCCAGCCATTACGGCATTACCGCGGTGGAAATGGCCCGTGCCTCGATCGTCGGTCAGCCCGTCCACTTGCTCAGCCCGCTGGTGCCGTCGACGTACCTGCTGGTGGCGCTGGCCGGTATCGAGTTCGGTGACCACCAGCGTTTCACTCTGAAGTGGGCAGTGCTGGTCTGCCTGTGCATACTGGTGGCCGCCTTGCTGCTGGGGACGTTCCCGCTGTTCAGCACGTTGTAACGGCATTCACTCACCATGACGCCAGCTGCTTGCTGGCGTCATGGTTTAACACTCGCTCAAAGGAATACACATGGATTGGCTGACCAACCCCGAAATCTGGGTTGCCTTCTTAACCCTGACCGCCCTGGAAATCGTTCTGGGCATCGATAACATCATCATGATTTCGATCCTGGTCAGCCGCATGCCCAAGCACATGCAGCAGCGCACGCGGATCTTCGGCCTGGGCCTGGCGATGATCACGCGGATCCTGTTGCTGCTGTCGATCACCTGGGTCATGCGCCTCACCGCCGACCTGTTCGTGGTGTTCGGCCAGGGCATTTCCGGCCGCGATCTGATCCTGTTCTTCGGTGGCCTGTTCCTGCTGTGGAAGAGCTCGCAGGAGATGTACCACGCGCTGGAAGGCGAAGACGAAACAGGCGACGAGCCTTCGGGCAAGGGCGGCAACTTCCTCTACACCATCATCCAGATCGCGATCATCGACATCGTGTTCTCGCTGGACTCGGTGATCACCGCCGTCGGCATGGTCTCCCATGTGCCGGTGATGGTCGCGGCAATCGTCGTCGCCGTGCTGGTGATGATGGCGGCCTCGGGCAAAATCAGCGAGTTCATCGACAAGCACCCGTCGCTGAAGATGCTGGCGCTGTCGTTCCTGCTGGTGGTCGGTACCGTACTGATCGCCGAGTCGTTCGACGTGCACGTACCGAAGGGCTACGTCTACTTCGCCATGGCGTTCTCGCTGGCGGTGGAAGCGATCAACATCAAACTGCGCGGCGCGATGGCCAAGAAGAAACAGCAACAGGATCCGGTGAAACTGCGCAAGGACGTGCCGGGGCAGTAACCCGGCAGTCCAGCAACACGCAACATCCCTTGTGGGAGCGGGCTTGCTCGCGAAGGCGGCGTGTCAGTCAACGATGATGTTGGCTGACCCAGCGCTTTCGCGAGCAAGCCCGCTCCCACAGTTGTTTCTGCATTCAGGCAGGGGGGACGAGGTTATGCAGCACCCGGTTCACCGCCAGTTCGCCGAGCATGATTACCTGCTGAATGCCGAGCAGGGAATTGCGCTGCGGCCCGTCGATGAACCCGGCCAGATCACTGGCCATGATGCTCGCCGACGCCAGGGATTCGCAGGCATGCACCAAAAGGGTTTCGTTATCGACGGCGGGGTCGATGAGGAAAATCGTGCTGGGTTTGCGCACCGGCTCACAGACTTTCTTGAGCGTGGGGTCGAGGTAGAAATCGATGGCACGGTCGGCCGCCTCTTTCATTTTTTGTGTATTGGTAGCCGGATCGGTGTCCGGTGGGTTGGGTGTCACTTTGAACATATTGACTAGCTCCTCAAATGAAGCCGCCATCGTTCTCTACTAAAAGAATGGAGGCGGCTGTGCGCAGGTTAGTAGACCGGGGAGCTAGCTTTACCGGCGCACCCGAGGGTGCCCTGCGCACAACCACCATCGAGTGCAGGAAAGCGAAACCTGACTGAACAGTACTTGTGCACAACACTAGCAACCCGGGCTACTAATCCCGACCACTGATGAGCAGTGGCAAGCAAACGATAGAGACCGGCCCCAAGGCGCACAAGCCGGCGGATTCTGGCGTAGCCGTAGGCAACGGCGCAAGGTTTTGTAGCCTTCCGGACGTAACACGGCATGTGCATAAACACCCTGCACAATCCGCGTTTAACCTTTTCAAATCCGCCCCAAAATCTGTGGGAGCGAGCCTGCTCGCGAAGGCGTCATCTCAGTTAAAAAATAGCCCGCCTGACCCATCGCATTCGCGAGCAGGCTCGCTCCCACAGTGGCACATCGCAACTCTTTGAGACGGGATTCAAAGGTTGACGCCCCAAGCTTCGCTCGTTAGCTTCCCCGCTCGCCTCAAACGACAAACAAGGAGTGTTCATGTCTGGAAAACCTGCCGCACGCGTCACGGACCCGACCACCTGCCCGCTTCCCGGCCATGGTACCAACCCGATTGCCAGTGGCTCCGGCGACGTCTTTTTCAACGGCCTTGCCGCCGCTCGCCTCGGTGACACCTGCACCTGCGGCCAAGCCCTCAATGGCGCCTTTTCCGCGACGGTATTTATCAACGGCAAAAACGCCATGACTCTCGACAGCACGGCCAGCCATGGCGGCGTTGTGATCGGTGGCTCCGGTGACGTCATCATCGGCAGCTCGCACACTCCCGCACCGTTCATTCCGCCGCTGCCGATCGTTGGCCAGCCGCTGATCGAATTTAAAGCCGTCAGCGCCGGCAACGGCGAACCCATCGCCGCACAAGGCTACGAAATCGAAACCGCCGAAGGCCGCATCGTCAAAGGCCAGACCAACGAAAAAGGCATGACCCAAAGCGTCGCCACGCGCCAGCCGGACCTGGCCATCGTGCGCTGGACAGCCTGACTTTCAAGGAAGAACCATGACCGGACAATGCATCGCTCCAGACGACCTGGACATGAAGAAGCTCTGGGACAGCACCTGTGAGCTGCCCACCTGCAAACGCGAAACCAGCACCGCCGGCCCCAATCCGAAAACCCGCGTCGAAGTCCCGCTGCTGACCTGCAACTGCCTATGGCGGCGCTTCCAGAAAGAAGCCGAAGACTGGGTCGCCCCCGGCGGCGTCCTCATCGCCGACCCTCAGGCACGCAACCGCAAAATCAACGCCGCGTACGCGCAGTTGTGGCTGGCGGATAACCGATTTCAGTGGGCGGGGCTGGCGGCGTTTGCATCGAAGCAGGTGGGGTGTGGCTTGATCCACGCCACCAAACTGCAAACTGCCATTGCTGCGCAGAAAGCAGCGCTGGAAAAGCTGCGCACCGCCCCATCGGAAACCTTGTTCGAAGGCTTCGGATTCAAGTTCAGCAAAACCAATCCTGAGGTTGAACATGAACTTGAGAAAGCCCGAGCGGCAAACCCGATGCCGACCGAGGACATCACCTTCGGCGACAACCCACGCTCAGTGGTTCAGCAGCAGCTGGATTATGTGTATGAGATGTTGGCGCTAGGTAATACATCGCTGTTTCTGGACGTTTATCCGTTGCACCGGTTTTTTATGGTGCGGGGGTATAAGGAAATGGAGAAGTGTCTGAAGAGCCGGCGCGAGATCGCGAAAGATGTGATTTGGCCGATTGCGAAGAAGGTAGAGTTTGGCGCTGATAATCCTGAGATTTATGCGACCTTTAAAGCCATTGATCAAGGAAACATCTCAGGTAGCGTTGAACAAATGGCGCTCCATGAGCAAGTCAACATTCTTCAGCCAGCGATGTACGACGAAACCCACTTTGCCCTGTTGATGCGAGGGACGCATGGGGGGGACGTAATTTCGGTTGTGACTGGATTGTTGCCGGGGGCTGCCGAAGAGATCCAGCTCACTCTCGCTAGTCAATGTAAAGCGCCTGACAATCGAAAAGTCGCTTTTGGCAGCAATCCGCTGGCTAACCTTGCCGATAAGGATCAGCGAATGGAATTTGTTCTGCGCGCTGCTACTCAATTCAACGAACTGCTTAAACTGCCGTCTTCTCGCGCAAAACTTGAGCAATCCATCCGTGAGATTGCAGCTGGCGGGGGGGTAAAGTGATGCGTAAGCGCAGTTTTTACGTTGCTGCTGTCGTCGTATTAGGAGCTGTCGCGCTAACACTCTATTTCGGAAGAGGTCCGCAACAAATTTCCTTCCACATTGGAAAAACATATGACGATGTCGTGCGCGACTCATCATTTCCTGTAACAGATAAAACTGCCATCTATCCTAGTGATCCCCCTCACCCGAGTTCGACTTGGATCAGTAGCCCAGTAATTATCACTTTCGATGACGAACAACACGGGTTTACGCTGCCCATCACAAAATTTGGTGCAATTGGCTGGTCTGACTTCAAAGCAATCACCCTTTCTACGTCACCAATGCTGGAGACGTTGCCGTTCGATCAAGCAGTGAATCTGCTGGGTAAGCTGCAGCAGATGTTCAAAAAGGCAGGTTGGTCGCCAGAAGCTGTTGAAGGGAATGATTGGCTCAAGACTGAAACCCAAGAAGACAAGACGCATCTCCAGGCCAAACTTTTTGATCAATTGGATGGTGTCATTCTGTTGATCCCCCATAAGTACAGCCTGTTTCTCCACATCAAATGCTATGCACGTTGCGACGAGCGAAATCCCGAAACGGCCAAATATTTGATTGATGTAGGTTTTGGTGAAGACCATTTCAGTGATTGACCGTTTTAAATCGTCTTGGGGCAAATCAGCGACCTTGGCAGGTAAGCATCGGGTATCGCTGGGCGGCTCTACGATTCTGCTGGCAAGTGTCATGGCCTGTGCATGGAGTACCAAGACCCTATCCGTTCATATCGGAAAACCCTACGAACTGGTTATCAAGGACTCAACATTCCCGGTTGAGGATAAAACGGCTATCTATCCAGGTGATCCTAATGATCCTGAGGATCCCGCGCGTCCTGGCTCTACATGGATTAGCAGCCCGACCATCATTGAGTTTGATGACCCTGTTTATGGCTTCAAACTTCCCTCGACAGTATTCGGTGCCGTTACGTATGCAAGTCAGAAAGTTTCGACACTGACGACATCGCCGATGACGGAAACCTTGCCATTTTCAGAGGCTCTGGAACGGTTGGTTGCTACGCAAAGCAACCTCAAATCACGAGGGTGGAAGCTTGAACCTTTGGAACACAATGACTGGTTCAATGCCGATTCTGGTCCAGAACGTGAGCGGCTAAAGACCAAACTCTTTGATCAGGCTGTTGGCATTGATTTGTATGTACCGGGAAAGTACAGCTTGCTGCTGTTGATCAAGTGCTATGCAAGTTGTGACAAGCAAGATCCGGCGACTGCGAAATATTTGATCGATATCAGCGTGGGTCGGGATCGAAGCGGAACATGAGAATTGCTGCACGTGGCGCAGTCGATGCCGGCGCGGAGCAGGGTTTTCCAGAGCATGCTTTCACTCTGCCGCCCACCCTGTTCGAGACTATGGGGTTTGTTCATTGGAAATTTGCTCACCTGACCACTGCGAAGTATTTGATCGACGTGAGCGCTGGAATGGTTTCTACAGTGATTGACCCTGCAAAGCCGTAAACCCTTTGGGAGCGGGCTTGCTCGCGAAGGCGGCGTGTCAGTCAACGATGATGTTGGCTGACCCAGCGCTTTCGCGAGCAAGCCCGCTCCCACAGTTGTTTAGGGCTACTGAAGAATCCGGGGCAGCCGTAATACGTGTAGGAGTGAGCCTGCTCGCGATAGCGGTCCGTCGGTCAGCAACGATGTTGAAGCTGGTCGCCCTATCGCGAGCAGGCTCACTTCTACAGGGGACCGCGTTGATTTCAGATGAGGTGGATGAACCTGCTTTCATGACACTTTTGTTTCAATCCGCACTTTAGCTGTGCAATGCTGGCGCCCAGTCCGTTAGCCAACTACAGCTTAAGTATCAAAAACGTAGAAACCGCGCGGTACCGTCAACTTGCCCCTCTGGGGCGCTGCTACTACAGGGGGTCTGCATGCTCACCCTGCTCAATTTGCTTTCTGCCGTGGCCCTGCTGATCTGGGGCACGCACATCGTCCGAACCGGCATTCTGCGGGTGTACGGCACCAATCTGCGCCATGTGATCGGTCAGAACATGTCCAGGCGCTGGCTCGCGTTCGTCGCCGGTATCGTCGTGACTGCGATGGTGCAGAGCAGCAACGCCACGGCCATGCTTGTCACCTCCTTCGTCGGCCAGGGCCTGATGGCGCTGACTCCGGCGCTGGCGACCATGCTCGGCGCCGACGTCGGTACTGCGCTGATGGCGCGGGTGCTGACCTTTGACCTGTCGTGGCTGTCGCCGCTGCTGATTTTCCTCGGGGTGATTTTCTTTCTGTCGCGCAAACAGACGCGGCTCGGGCAGATGGGCCGGGTCAGCATCGGTCTGGGGCTGATCATTCTCGCGCTGCAACTGATCGTCGAAGCCGCCGCGCCGATCACCCACGCCCAAGGGGTGAAGGTGATCTTTGCTTCGCTGACCGGCGACATCCTCCTCGACGCCTTGGTCGGCGCGATGTTCGCGATGATTTCCTACTCCAGCCTCGCCGCCGTGCTGCTGACCGCGACGCTGGCCGGCGCGGCGGTGATCAGCCTGCCAGTGGCGATCGGTCTGGTGATCGGCGCCAACATCGGCAGCGGCGTGCTGGCGTTCATGAGCACCAGCATGCAGAACGCCGCCGGGCGGCAAGTGGCGTTGGGCAGCCTGCTGTACAAACTGATCGGCCTGCTGCTGATCATCCCGGTGCTCGACCCGCTGGTGCACTGGATGGACGGCCTGGATTTCAGCCCGCAGGAAATGGTCATTGGTTTCCACTTGCTCTACAACACCGCGCGCTGCCTGATCCTGCTGCCCAGTGTTTCGCCGATGGCACGGCTGTGTGCCTGGCTGCTGCCGGAGCGCCCGGAGGTCAACGGCACCGCCAAGCCGCGGCATCTCGATGCGACGGCGCTGGTCACCCCGAGCCTGGCGCTGGCCAACGCCGCCCGCGAGACCCTGCGCATGGGCGACCTGATCGACAACATGCTCGACGCGATGCTCGATGTGCTGCGCGGCAAGCAGACCGCCATCACCCAGGAAATGCGCCGACTGACCGATGACGTCGAAGCGCTGTACAGCGCGATCAAATTGTATCTGGCGCAAATGCCCCGCGAGGATCTCGGCGAGCAGGACAGTCGGCGCTGGGCGGAGACCATCGAATTGGCGATCAACCTGAAACTGGCCAGCGACCTGATCGAACGGATGCTGCGCAAGGTGCAGCAGCAGAAGACTTCGCAGCGGCGGTCGTTTTCCGAAGAAGGCCTGGAGGATCTGGCCGGGCTGCATCAGCAACTGATCGCCAACCTGCGCCTGGGCCTGTCAGTGTTTCTCAGTGGCGACAAGGAAAGCGCCCGTCAGTTGTTGCGCGAGAAACGTCGCTTTCGCGCGCAGGAACGACGTCTGGCCCATGCCCATGTCAGCCGTTTGCAACGTAAGATCGTGCAGAGTCTGGAAACCAGTTCGCTGCACTTGGAGCTGATTGCCGATATGAAGCGCTTGAACTCGCTGTTTTGCAGCAGTGCTTATGTAGTGCTGGAAACGGCCGACACCGGGGCGCTGGAAGCGGATGATATTGCCGACATTACGCATTCGCCTTGAACGTCTGGGGCTGGGGTCAGTCAGTAACATTGATTCAGCCTTAAGACCTTCGCGAGCAAGCTCGCTCCCACATTTGAAATGTATTCCCCTGTGGGAGCGAGCTTGCTCGCGAATGCCGGCCTGAATAGCGACACGGATCTCCAAATCAGCCGTATGGAAGCCTGTTATGCGTTGCCTGTTGTTCGCCTGTCTGTTGCTCGGTTCCCTGCCCGCCTTCGCCGTTGATCGCTTTCAGGTCGAAGGCTATGCGTTGCCCAACGGTTTGCAGCTGTTGCTCAAGCCCGGCACCGAGCGCGGGCATGTGGCGATTCGTCTGGTGGTGGGCGTCGGTCTCGACGATTTCGACTGCGATGAAAAAGAGCTGCCACACCTGCTCGAGCATCTGCTGTTCAGCGGTGTCGACGCCACTGGCGAAGGTGGTCTCGAGGAGCGCATGCAGGCGCTGGGCGGTGAGTGGAACGCGTTCACCAGCAACGCCGACACCACATTCGTCATCGAAGCCCCGGCGAAGAACCAGCGCAAGGTCCTCGACCTGCTGCTCGACCTTTTGACCCAGACCCGCATCGACGACAACGCGATCAACGCCGCCAAGCGTGTGGTCGAGCGCGAGGACGGCGGCCACTACACGCGCCTGCAACGCTTTCTCGACCGCCAGGATCTGGGTCACACCGCGAGCAATCAACTGGCCGTGGAATTGGGCCTGAAATGCCCGCAACGGGCCGAGGTCGGTCATCTGACCCAGACGCAACTGGAGAAGGTGCGCAAGACCTGGTACGCGCCGAACAACATGACCCTGATCGTCGTCGGTGAACTCGACAAACTGCTGCCGGCCTATCTGGAACGCACTTGGGGCGCGCTCGAAGCGGTGGAGCCGGCCGAGCACCGTGAGCTGCCGGACATCCGCACCAGCGCCGCCCATGAACGCACCCTCACCCGCAGCTTCATCGGCGACAGCGCCAAGTTGCACTGGCTGGTGCCGGAGCCGATGCTCGACGATCAGTACGACGAGACCTTCGACATCCTCAAGGACTACCTCGACTGGGCGCTGTACCGGCAGATTCGCCTGAATCACGGCTTGTCCTACGGGCCATGGGCCGAGCGCGAAGTGTTTGGCGGGGTCGGCTTCATGAGTCTCAATGCCGACGTCGATCGCGATGATGTCGACGAAGCCCGGCAAGTGCTGGAAGACCTCAAGGCCGACCTGCTGAAAAACGGCCTCGACCCGGACACCTTCGCCCGGATCAAACAGGCGGCCATCGCCCATCAGGCCTGGGCCGTACAAGGCAACAGCGCGATGGCCGACTACTACTGGAGCGCGCTGGGCGATTACGAGGACGGGCGCTTTGCCAACCCTGCCCGCGAGTTGCAAGGCGTGACGCTGGAGACGGCGAACAAGGCCATGCGTGAATTGCTGTTGCAGCCGGGGTATCTGCGGATCGAGAAGCCGTTGCTCAGTGATGATCAGGTGTTGTGGCTGATTGCCGGTGGTCTGGGTGTTTTGCTACTCATCCTGACGGGTTGGCGCTTGCACCGCCGTAAGCCAGCCGAGCACTGAACCGGTGGGAGCGGGCTTGCTCGCGAAGGGGCCGTGTCAGTCGACATCATTGCTGAATGACACACCGCCTTCGCGAGCAAGCCCGCTCCCACAGGGATCCGTGCTGATTTTACTGACCGGGAGCCTCGCCACGTCGCCCGGCGGGCGGTACTCTGTCGAGGTTTTTCCCTATCCAGTCGTGAACCGCCACCATGCAGAAAATCCCCCTCCTGATCCAGCGCATTCTCGAGCTGATGAAGCGCTACCCCGGGGTGATTGCGCTTGGCGGTTTCATCTCCGGGGTCGGCAGTTTCATTCTGGTCGATCGCCAGCAGGGGCTGGCGAGCTGGATCACCGTCATCATGCTGCTGAGCTGGATCTGGCTGATGCTGGAAAACACCCTGACCGGCCTGTTCACGCGCATCTTCAAGCGGGAAATCCCCCAGCCGCTGCTGCGTTACGCGACGCAGATGATTCATCAGGAAAGCCTGTTTTTCGTCCTGCCGTTCTTCTTCATCACCACCACCTGGAACAGCGGCCAACTGATCTTCACCGGCTTGCTGTGCATCGCCGCGTTGATCTCGATTGTCGATCCGCTCTATTACAAATGGCTGGCGCCACGGCGTTGGGCGTTTCTTGCGTTGCACACCCTGACCCTGTTCGCCGCCCTGCTCACCGCGCTGCCGGTGATCATGCACCTGACCACCGCGCAGAGTTTCAAATGGGCGCTGGGCACGGCGGTGGTGTTGTCGTTCCCGAGTCTGGCGTCGATCTTCCCGATCCGCACGGTGCGCAACGCGCTGGCGATTCTGTGCATCACCTTCGGCATCGGCGCGGTCGGCTGGACGCTGCGCTCGTGGGTGCCACCGGCGACGCTGTGGATGACCGACGTGGCGATCAGCACCCAGTTGCAGGATCGCACCCCCGGCGCCAGCCTCGACCAGGTCAGCGCCGAGCAGATCCGCAACGGCGGCCTCTACGCCTACACCGCAATCAACGCGCCGCGCGGGCTGGATGAGCGGATCTACCACGTGTGGCAGTTCGACGGCAAAGAGGTCGACCGCATCGCCCTCGATATCCACGGCGGGCGCAAGGATGGCTACCGGGCGTGGACGCACAAGCAGAACTTCCCCGGCAACCCGGTGGGCAAGTGGCAGGTGCGGGTGCTGACTGAAGACGGTCAGGTGATCGGCGTGCTGCGTTTCGAAGTGACAGACAGCACAGCGATCAAAGAAAAGTAATCCGGTTCGTGCTATTACGTTAGTTCGCTTAATAGCCGGACAAGCACGGAGCTTATGATCAGCAGCGCAATGAGCGGTAATGCCCAGCTGGACACGTCAATCAGCCCTGCCCGCCTGCGGGTTTCCGGGGACTGGACGCTTGCCCATTACGCCGACCTCAAGCACCTGACCGGAAAACTGACCGGCCAGTACGACGCCGATACCGTGGTCGACCTCAACAGCCTCGGTGCCCTCGACACTGCGGGCGCTTCGTTGTTGGTGGAGCTGCTCGGTTCCGAGCGTCTGGGCAAATCCGCCGAACACCCCGACTGCACGATTTCCCAGGCTGACCGCGCGCTGCTGCAAACGGTGTATCGCTCGTTGACCGACTTCTGCGTGCCGGTCAAGGAGCCGGAAGTCAGCGTCAGCGTGCAACTGCTGACCCGCATCGGGCGCGCCGTGGAAACGGTCTGGCAGGACACCCTGCAAGTGCTGGGTTTCATCGGCCTGATCCTCGAAACCATCGCCCGCAACCTGCTGCGGCCCAAGCGCTGGCGCATCACCCCCGTCGTCGCCCACATCGAACAGACCGGCCTCGACGCCGCGCCGATTGTGGCGCTGCTGACTTTTCTGGTCGGCGCGGTGGTGGCGTTTCTCGGCGCCACAGTGCTGGCCAGTTTCGGTGCGACGATCTTTACCGTGGATCTGGTGGGCTTTTCCTTCCTGCGTGAGTTCGGTGTGTTGCTCACGGCGATCCTGATGGCCGGGCGCACCGCCAGTGCGTTCACCGCGCAGATCGGCTCGATGAAGGCCAACGAGGAGATCGACGCGATCCGCACCCTCGGCCTCGACCCGATGGAACTGCTGGTGGTGCCGCGTGTGTTGGCGATGCTGGTGGCGCTGCCGATGCTGACGTTTCTGGCGATGCTCTGCGGGATCATCGGCGGAGGCGTGGTGTGTGCAGTGTCGCTGGGGATTTCGCCGGCGATGTTTCTCTCGCTGCTGCAGAGCGACATCGGTATTCAGCACTTTCTGGTCGGCCTGGTGAAAGCGCCGGTCTTTGCCTTCCTGATTGCCACGATCGGTTGCCTGGAAGGCTTCAAGGTCAGCGGCAGCGCCGAATCGGTCGGTGCGCACACCACGTCTGCCGTGGTGCAGTCGATTTTCGTGGTGATCGTGCTCGATGCGGTGGCTGCGCTGTTCTTCATGGAGATGGGCTGGTGAGTCGTCTACCCCGCGCGCCCTCGGAGGCGGTGATCGAAGTCCGTGGCCTGTGCAATCGCTTTGGCAGCCAGAGCGTGCACGAGAATCTCGATCTGGATTTGTACAAAGGCGAAATCCTCGCCGTGGTCGGCGGCTCCGGCAGCGGTAAATCGGTGCTGTTGCGCAGCATTGTCGGCCTGCGCCGGCCCAGCGAAGGCAACGTGAAGGTGTTCGGACAGAACCTGCCGAGCCTGTCCGAGCATGAGCGTTCGCTGGTCGAGCGGCGCTTTGGTGTGTTGTTCCAGAAAGGCGCGCTGTTCTCCTCGCTGACGGTGACCGAAAACGTCGCCCTGCCCCTGATCGAACACGCCGGCCTGAGCCGCCACGACGCCGAGCATCTGGCGGCGGTGAAACTGGCGCTGGCCGGGCTGCCGCTGTCGGCGGCAGACAAATACCCGGCCTCGCTGTCCGGCGGGATGATCAAGCGCGCTGCGCTTGCCCGGGCGCTGGCGCTGGACCCGGACATCCTGTTTCTCGACGAACCCACCGCCGGCCTCGATCCGATTGGCGCGGCGCAGTTCGATCAACTGATCCTGACCTTGCGCGATGCGCTGGGCCTGAGTGTGTTTCTGGTGACCCACGACCTCGACACGCTCTACACCATCACCGACCGGGTGGCGGTGCTGGCGCAGAAGAAGGTGCTGGTGGCCGGCCCGATCGATGTGGTGTCGGAAACCGATGACGCGTGGATTCACGAATACTTCCACGGCCCGCGTGGCCGCTCGGCGCTGGACGCCGCCAAATTGCTTAACGAGGTCTGACATGGAAACCCGAGCCCATCATGTGTTGATCGGCCTGTTCTCGGTGATAGTGGTTGCAGGCGCCCTGCTCTTCGGCCTGTGGCTGGCCAAGTCCAGCGTCGACAGCGAGTTCAAGGATTATGAAGTGGTCTTCAACGAGGCGGTCAGCGGCCTGTCCAAGGGCAGCCCGGTGCAGTACAGCGGGATCAAGGTCGGTGATGTGGTCAACTTGCGTCTCGACCCGAAAGACCCACGCCGGGTGTTGGCGCGGATTCGTCTGGGCGGTGACACCCCGGTCAAGGAAGACACCGAGGCCAAACTGGCACTGGCCGGGATCACCGGGACCTCGATCATTCAGCTCAGCGGCGGCACCCCGCAGAGCCCGAAGCTGCGTGGGCATGACGGCGATCTGCCGACCATCGTCGCCTCGCCCTCGCCCATTTCCCGGCTGCTCAACGACAGCAACGACCTGATGACCGGCATCACCGCGCTGCTGAGCAATGCCAACCAGATGTTCTCCCCGCAGAACGTCGAGCGCGTCAGCAACACCCTGGCGCATCTGGAGCAGACCACCGGTTCGATCAACGATCAGCGCGGCGACCTGCGCCAAGCCATGCAGCAACTGGCGAGCGTCGGCAAACAGGCCGGCAGCATGCTTGAGCAAACCTCGGCGTTGATGCGCAACGCCAATGGCCTGCTCAACGATCAGGGCAAGCAGGCGCTGGGCAGTGCCGAGCAGGCGATGAAGTCGCTGGAGCAAAGCAGCGCCACCATCAACGGCCTGTTGAGCAAGAACCAGAACTCCCTCGACAACGGCCTGCAGGGCCTCAATGGCCTGGCGCCGGCGATCCGCGAACTGCGCGAAACCCTGACCTCGCTGCGCGGCATTTCCCAACGCCTGGAGGCCAACCCCAGCGGCTACCTGCTGGGCAGCGACAAGAACAAGGAATTCACCCCATGAAGCTGACTCACTTCGCCCTCCTCGCCAGTTTCACTCTGCTCTCGGCATGCTCGATCCTGCCCAAGGCCGAGCCGTCGGATGTCTATCGCCTGCCCGCCACTCAAGCGCCCGCCTCGTCCAGTTCAGCGGCGACCCAGCACTGGTCGCTGCGCCTGAACAAGTTGCAGGCCAGCGAAGCGCTGAACCGGCCGAACATTGCGGTGATTCCACAGGGTGATGTGATCAGCAGCTACAAGGCCTCGCGCTGGAGCGATCCGGCGCCGGTGCTGGTGCGTAATCGGCTGCTCGATGGCTTTGCCCGCGATGGTCGGGTGACACTGCTCAGTACCGATGACAGCAACTTCGCTGCGGATCTGGAACTGGGCGGCAGTTTGCAGGCGTTTCAGACCGAGTATCAGGGCAATCAGGCCAGCGTCGTGGTGCGCGTCGATGCGCTGCTGGTGCGCGGCTATGACCAGAAGATCCTCGCCAGCCGCCGCTTTGAAGAGCGCCAGCCTTTGAATGATGTGCAGGTGCCAGCGGTGGTGGCGGGTTTTGGACAGGCCAGTGATCGTCTCACTGCAAAGGTCGTCGCATGGGCTGTTCAGCAAGGGCAGCAGTTCGCCCAACAACCCAGACCTTGAACCTTATACATAACCCCTGTGGGAGCGGGCTTGCTCGCGAAGGCGGTGTGTCAGGCAATGCAAACGTTGACTGACACACCCTCTTCGCGAGCAAGCCCGCTCCCACAATGGGGATTTGTGGTTAGCCGAAGAACCAGTAGCAGACCCAGATGGCGCCGAGCACGCCGGCCAGCTCCGCCAGCAACGCACAGCCCACCGCGTGCCTTGCGCGCTGAATCCCCACCGCACCGAAATACACCGCCAGCACATAGAACGTGGTTTCGGTACTGCCCTGAATCGTCGCCGCCACCAGCGCCGGAAAGCTGTCGACACCGGAGGTCTTCATGGTCTCGATCAGCATCGCCCGTGCGGCGCTGCCGGAAAACGGTTTGACCATCGCCGTCGGCAAGGCATCGACAAACCTTGTGTCCCAACCGGCCCATTCGATCAGATGACGAATGCCGTCCAGACCAAAGTCCAGCGCCCCGGAAGCCCGCAGCACACCGATGGCGCAGAGCATCGCCACCAGATACGGCAGCAGGTTCTTGGCGACGTCGAAGCCCTCTTTGGCGCCCTCGACGAACGCCTCGTAGACCTTGACCTTGCGTAACGCGCCGATCACCAGGAACAGCATGATCAGGCCGAACAGCGTCAGGTTGCCAAGGATCGACGACAGCCCGGCCAGCGCCGTAGCCGACATTGTCGCCAGCAGCGCCATGAAGCCGCCGAGGATCAGTGCGCCAGGAATCAGATAGGCCAGCACCACCGGGTCCCAGATACGCAGGCGCTGCATGAACGCCACCGAAAGGAAGCCGACGATGGTCGAGCAACTGGTCGCCAGCAGAATCGGCAGGAATACCAGGGTGGGGTCCGGTGCGCCTTGCTGGGCGCGGTACATGAAGATCGTCACCGGCAGGAGGGTCAGCGACGAGGCGTTGAGCACCAGGAACAGGATCTGCGCGTTGCTGGCAATGGTCGCGCTGGGGTTGAGCTCCTGCAGCGCCTTCATCGCCTTGAGGCCGATCGGCGTGGCGGCGTTGTCCAGGCCCAGGCCGTTGGCGGCGAAGTTCAGGGTGATCAGGCCTAATGCCGGGTGCCCTGCCGGGACTTCCGGCATCAGCCGCAGAAACAGCGGGCCCAGCACTTTCGCCAGCCATTCGACGATCCCGGCCTTCTCGGCGATGCGCAGGAAGCCCAGCCACAGGGTCAGCGTGCCGAACAGCAGCACCATGACCTCGACCGAGAGCTTGGCCATGGCGAAAATGCTTTCCACCATCGCCGCGAAAATCCCGGCGTTGCCACCGACCAGCCACTGCACCAGCGCAGATATTGCCGCCACGACGAAGAAGCCAAGCCACAGGCCATTAAGCATCAGTCAAATCCCCCGGAAGATGCGGCGAATGATAGCGGGGTCGCCAGAAACGACAAACCCCGGATTGCTCCGGGGTTCGTTGGTAAGCCTTGCATCAATCACTGTGGGAGCGAGCTTGCTCGCGAAGGCGGTGTGTCAATCAACATAATTGTTGGATGTGCCGGCCTCTTCGCGAGCAAGCCCGCTCCCACAAGGGTGTTTGCATTATGGCTTCGAGATCTCGCCAGCCGGCAGTTTTTCCTTGCTGCGCCAGTGCGGCAGGGAGTTCCAGTAGCGCTCGCCCTTGGCGTCGTCGTACATGCCTTCCCAACGCGCGATAACCAGGACTGCCAGAGCGTTGCCGATCACGTTCAGTGCGGTACGCGCCATGTCCATGATGCGGTCGACACCGGCGATGAACGCCAGGCCTTCCAGCGGGATACCGACGCTGCCCAGCGTCGCCAGCAGCACCACGAAGGACACGCCAGGTACGCCGGCGATGCCTTTGGAGGTGACCATCAGGGTCAGCACCAGCAGCAATTGCTGGCTGATCGACAGGTCGATGCCGTACAGCTGGGCAATGAAGATCGCGGCGATCGACTGGTACAGGGTCGAACCGTCGAGGTTGAACGAATAGCCGGTCGGTACCACGAAGCTGCAAATGGCTTTCGGTGCACCGTAGGCTTCCATCTTCTCGATCACCCGTGGCAGCACGGTTTCCGAGGAGGCGGTGGAGTAAGCCAGCACCAGCTCATCCTTGAAGATGCGCATCAGCTTGATCACCGAGAAGCCGAACAGCTTGGCGATCAGGCCCAGCACCACGAAGGCGAAGAAGGCGATGGCGACGTAAACCAGGATCACCAGTTTGGCCAGCGGCAGCAGCGAGGCGAAGCCGAAGTTGGCGACGGTCACCGCGATCAGGGCGAACACGCCGATCGGCGCGTAGTTCATGATCATGTGGGTGACTTTGAACATGCTTTCCGAGACGCCCTGGAACATCTTCACCAGCGGCTCGCGCAGGTCCGACTGCAGGCTCGACAGACCGAGACCAAACAGCACGGAGAAGAAGATGATCGGCAGCATTTCGCCGCGGGCCATGGCCGCGAAGATGTTCGACGGGATCAGATTGAGGATGGTCTCGATGAACGCGTGTTCATGCTGCACTTCGGCGGCGGTCGCCTGGTACTTGGAGATATCCACCGTGCCCAGGGTGCTCATGTCGATGCCGGCGCCCGGGTGGAACACGTTCGCCAGCACCAGACCGACAAGGATCGCGATGGTGGTGACGATTTCAAAATAGATGATGGTCTTCAGGCCGATACGCCCGAGTTTCTTGGCGTCGCCCACGCCGGCAATGCCGACGATCAGGGAGGAGATGACGATCGGGATCACGATCATCTTGATCAGACGGATAAAGATATCGCCTGCCGGTTGCAGGACGTTGCTGATCCACCAGGCTTTTTCGGCACTGAAGTGGTTGAGCAACGCACCAATTGCAATCCCTAAAACCAGACCGATGAGGATCTGCCAGGCGAGGCTGAGTTTTGCCTTCTTCATTATCTTTACCCTTACTTGCGTTTGACTCAGGCACATGCAGGAACTGGAACGCTCTGTCAGCGGAAAAGTCTGTGCATCTGCCTCCGTATAAGGTGCCCCGAAGCGCGTATTTACGGCTCTTCGGCAGGCGAAAAAAGGCGCAACTATTCCGATGCAAGGTTGCGCCGTCTAATGCCGTAAACGCCTACCCTATGCCGAATCGGCATGAGCTTTTTTAAATGAAACTGGCGTCCCAACCGGTTCGATTACGACATTTCAGCCGGCATAAGTGCCGTGAACCGGCCATCACAGCGTAGATTGGTTATTTTTTAAACGAGAAATTTCGACGGAAATTTTAAGAAAAAGCCTACGTTTGCAGACTATATGTCCCACTGTTTAAAGGGATTCTTTCTCGATATACGGTCGCCAGGAAACACCGCGTAATGTTTTCGCGCGCAGTGTGAGGCATTCAAAGACGAGCAGGACGCTCTGGATCAATGTTTTTTGCTTCGGATAAAGCTCAGCGCAAGTCCGTCGAGCCACTGAGGGTCGGCGAACCTGCGTCGCAGCTTTTACCCTGACCCGGCCCTCGCGCAGGCACTCCCTGTACCCGTAGGTCACTCCGACCCTGTAACAGTCAGAACGTCCCGGCCCCCTGGTCATGCGCCGACCTTCCTCGGGTGGGCGCAATGGAAGGCAGCGAGGCCGCTGCCTTCATGTTCAAACTCAGTACCACTTCGGATCTTTCTTCAGGGTTTCCATCAGCAGATCCTGCATGCCCTGATCGGGCTTGCCGAAGAACCTGTACGTGGCATGTCGCGTTGGCGACTTGTCGGACGGCAGGCCTTCGGGCACATCAACCAGCATGCCGTAGGCATCGTCCTTGTCGAAGCTGAACGCGACGATCAAGCGATGGTTGAGGCACTTGTCTGCATTTTCGCAGAGCGGGCCAACCAGATACTTGTCGCCATCTTCTACCATCGCGTTCATCTGCTGTTCGGAAGTGCCGGACAGGTTCATCACCCATTCCGGCAGGCGTTCTTCGTTCTTTACAACGCCTTGCCAGGTTTCGCGGTATTGCGGGTCGGAGCTGAGCAGCTCATTGACCCGCGCCTGGCCATCATTGGCCGCCATCGCCATGGCACTACCGCCCAGAAGCAGGGCGGCTGCCAGTGTCTTTAGAGCAATCATCGTTAACCTCGGCCGCGACGGCCAAAGAAGAAGGAAGCGATGAACATCACCAGGAACACGACAAAGAGAATCTTGGCGATACCCGTGGCGGTGCCCGCGATACCACCGAAGCCCAGTACGGCGGCGATGATGGCAATGATCAAGAATGTAATTGCCCAGCTCAACATGGTGATTCTCCTTACTTCTCTATTTAGGGATATTGCGTGTTCCGGCGCCTGGCGCCCGAATTCTTCGGTTTGTCAGAAAACCCAACGCTCTTCACGTGGCAGTTGATCCAGCGGCTGTGGCTGATCGACATCCATCATGCGCATCGAGGCGCTTTCTGCCTGACTGCTGCTGACAGCGCTGAAGTGCGTCTGCGTGCTGTGTTGAATCGAGATCAGTGGCTCAGGCTTCTGGCTGTTTTCCCAGCTCAGGTATTGCTGGCAGGCGATCAGGGTGATCAACAGCGCAAGTACGCCAAACAGGCCTTGCTGAATATGCAGTGGCGAGATACGCACTTGGGCGGCACGTTGGCGAGTCATCCTGGGTTCCTCACTCTTATTCGGTTGGGGCAGTGGAATCTGCCCGGGCTGAATGAGGTATTGCAGGCTGCATGCCAGTTTTTTATTTGAAAAATATTCAATAAAATCAATGAGTTATAAGTGTCTAAAATTCAGCGATGGACGCATCCTGCACGATGGGTCATCTGCGGTCGTGCGAAATGCATGATTATTTCGTAGGAGATTTCATTCTTATGGAATTGAGAGCACGTCCCGGATGTCAGAAAAGTACGCAGGGAACCCCCTGCAACTCGGTGATTGTTTAAAAACTCAACAAAATCAACGGATTGGCCGTGAAGGCAGGAGAGAGCTACCCTCCTATGGCTCGCATCGTTCAGAATCAACCATGCAACTTGCCCGATTTTTCCGGGACTAACCCAAGATCAATCACTATGGAGCGTAGGAAAAATGGAATCTGCCACTGAGCATCAAGGCCGCATTCTGCTGGTGGACGACGAGTCCGCCATCCTGCGAACCTTTCGTTACTGCCTCGAAGACGAAGGTTATACGGTGGCCACCGCCAACAGTGCGGCTCAGGCTGAGGCATTGTTGCAACGTCAGGTATTCGACCTGTGCTTCCTTGATTTGCGTCTGGGTGAAGACAACGGTCTCGATGTACTGGCGCAGATGCGCGTTCAGGCGCCATGGATGCGCGTGGTGATCGTCACCGCACACTCGGCTGTCGATACCGCGGTGGACGCGATTCAGGCAGGCGCCGCCGACTATCTGGTCAAACCGTGCAGCCCCGACCAGTTGCGCCTGGCCACCGCCAAGCAACTGGAAGTGCGCCAGCTCTCGGCGCGTCTGGAAGCTCTTGAAGGCGAGATCCGCAAACCTAAGGACGGCCTCGACTCCCACAGCCCGGCGATGAAAGTCGTGCTGGAAACCGCGCGGCAGGTCGCCGGTACCGACGCCAACATCCTTATCCTTGGCGAATCCGGCACGGGTAAAGGGGAACTGGCCCGGGCCATTCATGGCTGGAGCAAGCGCGAGAAGAAATCCTGCGTGACCATCAACTGCCCGTCGTTGACAGCCGAGCTGATGGAAAGCGAGCTGTTCGGTCACAGTCGCGGTGCGTTTACCGGCGCCAGTGAAAGCACCTTGGGCCGAGTCAACCAAGCGGACGGTGGCACCCTGTTTCTCGACGAGATCGGCGATTTTCCACTGACATTGCAACCCAAGTTGCTGCGGTTCATTCAAGACAAGGAGTACGAGCGGGTAGGGGATCCAGTGACCCGCCGTGCCGATGTGCGGATTCTCGCCGCGACCAACCTCAATCTGGAGGACATGGTGCGCGACGGGCGCTTCCGTGAAGACCTGTTGTATCGCCTCAACGTGATCACCCTGCATCTGCCGCCATTGCGCGAACGTGCCGAGGACATCCTGACCCTGGCCGACCGCTTCCTCGCGCGCTTCGTCAAGGAATATGCGCGTCCGGCGCGGGGCTTCAGTGACGAGGCGCGCGAAGCACTGCTGGGCTATCGCTGGCCGGGCAATATTCGTGAGCTGCGTAACGTGGTGGAGCGGGCGAGCATCATCTGCCCGCAGGAGCGCGTGGAAATCAGTCACCTCGGCATGGCCGAGCAACCGGCGAACAACGCGCCACGGGTCGGCGCGGCGCTGAGTCTCGATGAGCTGGAAAAAGCTCACATTGGCGCGGTGCTGGCGACGGCAGGCACTCTGGATCAGGCAGCGAAAACCCTCGGCATCGACGCGTCGACCCTGTATCGCAAGCGCAAGCAGTACAACCTGTGAGCGCGCGACGATGAAACTGGCGATGAAGTTGCGCACTCGCTTGTTCCTGAGTATTTCTGCGCTGATCACCGTCGCCCTGCTCGGGCTGTTGCTCGGGCTGGTCAGCGTGATGCAGATGGCCGGTACGCAGGAAGCAACGATCCGCAGCAACTTCGTGACCCTCGACCTGGGGCTTAAATTGCGCCAGACCCTCGGCGATCAACTGGTGCTGATGCTGGCCGAAAAGCCCGATCCCGCCGCGTTCGAAGCGTCGAAGCAGCATTACCTGCAATTGCTGGATGAAGGCATTTCACAGCAGGTGGAGGACGATGGCCGGCAGTACGGGTTTACCCAGGCCAAGGCCGATTACCTGCGTTTCCTGCAGGCGTTCGAAATGTCGCGTGACCCGGGCAATGTGCTCAGTGGCAACAGCGACCTCAGAGAACGCTTCAACATCTTGCGCAACGGTTTGATTACCGAGCACAAGCACGCGCTGGACAACATCAACGCGGTGCAGCATGACGCCCGGGAAAGAGCACTGCTGGTCTCAGGTCTGCTCGGGCTGGTGGGACTGGCGGTGTTGATCATCGGTTTTGTCACGGCCCATGCGATTGCCCGGCGTTTTGGCGCGCCAATCGAGGCGCTGGCGCAAGCGGCGGACAACATCGGCCAAGGCAATTTCGAAGTGACGCTGCCGATTTCCTCGGCGATGGAAATGAACCAGCTGACCAAGCGCTTCGGGCTGATGGCCGAGGCGCTGCGCGAGCATCAGGCGACCAACGTCGACGAGCTGCTGGCCGGTCAGCAGCGTCTGCAGGCGGTGCTCGACAGCATCGACGACGGCTTGCTGATGATCGATCGCGAAGGGCATCTGGAGCACCTCAATCCAGTGGCCCAGCGCCAGTTGGGCTGGGACAGTGATCGTCTCGGTCAGGGCTTAGGCACAGCGCTGGAGCGCCCCGAGCTCGACGCACAACTGCAACTGGTGCTGCGCGGTGGCACCCTTGAGCGCGCCCCGGAAGATTTGAGCATCGAGGTCGATGGCGAATCACGCTTGCTGACTTACAGCCTGACGCCGGTCAGCCACACCCAGGGGCATATTCTTGGCGCGGTGATGGTGCTACACGACGTCACCGAACAGCGCGCCTTCGAGCGCGTACGCAGCGAGTTTGTGCTGCGTGCCTCCCATGAGCTGCGCACGCCGGTCACCGGCATGCACATGGCGTTCGGGCTGTTTCGCGAGCGGGCGAAGTTTCCCCCGGAGTCACGCGAGGCGGACCTGCTCGACACCGTCAACGAAGAGATGCAGCGCCTGATGCAGTTGATCAACGACTTGCTCAATTTCTCGCGCTATCAGAACGGTTTGCAGAAGCTCACCCTGGCGCCGTGCTCCATCGAAGACTTGCTGGAGCAGGCGCAATCGCGCTTTGCGGATGCGGCGGCGGCCAAAGGCATTGCCTTGAACGTCGAAGTGCAGGGGCCTTTGCCGCGCCTGCAGGCCGATCAGGCGCAACTCGACCGGGTACTGGATAACCTGATCGATAACGCCCTACGCCATACCGCCCGCGACGGGCAGATTCGCTTGCAGGCGCGTCGGCATGGCGAGCGGGTCATCATCAGCGTCGAGGACAACGGCGAAGGCATTGCCTACGGGCAGCAGGGGCGGATTTTTGAACCGTTCGTGCAGGTCGGGCGCAAGAAGGGCGGCGCCGGCCTTGGTCTGGCGCTGTGCAAGGAAATCGTCCAGTTGCATGGCGGGCGCATGGGCGTCTATTCGCGGCCGGGGCAGGGTACGCAGTTCTACATGGCGCTGGCGGTCTAGGCTTCGTCATCCAGTCGGCGCCCGGCGAGGCGTCGTCCACGGGTGATCAGTTCGATGAACTGCACCGCACTCAAGGCCTGGGCGAACAGCCAGCCCTGACCGAACTTGACTCCCTCACTGCTGAGAAACACGGCTTGCGCTTCATGCTCGATGCCCTCGGCAATCACCTTCAGATCCAGTGCCTGCGCCATGTGAATGATGTGCGGAGCAACGCCGCTGCTGGCCGCGTCATGACCGAGTGCGTCGATGAAGGCCTTGTCGATTTTCAGGCAATCCACCGGCAACGTTTGCAGGTAGGCGAGGCTGCAATAACCGGTGCCGAAATCGTCGATCAGCACCTGATGGCCGACATCGCGCAAGGCTTGCAGGTTTTCCCGAGCCACCACCACGTCGATCAGCCCGCGTTCGGTAACTTCGAAGGCAATCTGCCGCGCCGCGACCCGGTGCAGGGTCAACAGTCTGGCCATGACCTGACCGATGCGCGGCACCATCACGTCGCACGCCGCGAGGTTGACCGAGATGTACAGCTGCGGATTCGCGCGCAGCACCGGCCCCAATTGTTCCAGCAGCCGCTGCAGGACGAAATCGGTCATCTGCCGAATCTGCCCGGTGTTTTCTGCCAATGGAATGAACAGGTCAGGGCTGGTCAGGGTGCCGTCCGGACGACGCCAGCGCAGCAGGGCTTCGGCGCCCACGCAATTGCGACTGTCGAGGTCGAAGATCGGTTGATACAGCACTTGCAGCTCGCCACGCCGAATCGCGCCCTGAAGCTCGGCGTCCAGTGACTGGCGCTGGCGCACCAGCAGAAACACGAAGAAGCCGGCAAACGCCCCCAGCAGCAGGCAGGCCGGCACCATCCACCACCAGACCGCGGGAATGTGCATGCCAGTGCGCGGGGTGATCAGCACTAACTGGTATTCCGGATTGTTGGTTGGCATGCGGTAGATCAGCCGTGACTGGGTGACTTGCAGGGCCTCGCGGCTCTTCGGTGGCCAGGTTTCGCTCGGTGGCCAGGTCTGCGCGGTGCCGAGTACCGGAATCGCTCGCTTGCCGTGGTCGAGTACCACCAGCAGGCTGCTGTCTGGTGGCAGGTCGACCATGTCGGTCAAATGCCCGCGCGATGTCGCCACACGGAAGTTGCCGCGCCCGAGCATCAGCGCTGCGCGGTTTTCATCGGGTTCGGTGGTGGTGTTGAGCCAGTAGCTATAGGTCGGCCCTTTGATGTCCGGCGCGCGGACCACCGACAGTCCTTCCTGGCGGGGGCGGTTGGAGCAGATCCGCGAACCGTCCATGTAGGCCGCTTCATAGACGAAGCGATAGTTGAAAGTGACTTGTTGCAGTGTCGCGATCATTTCCTCATCGCAACTGCGCAACGGCTGCGCCTCCAGGTCGTCGAGACTTTCGCGCAATTGCCCGAACAATTGCTCGAGCCGGGCCAGAAAGCGCTCGCCCTGGGCGTTCATCTCCTGGCTTTCGTTCTGTTCGATCTGGCGCATGGCGACGAACATTCCGCCGGCGATCAGCAGGCTTGCACTAAGGACAGCCGCGATCATCGCCAAAAACCACGGGCGATAAAACCAGCTACGCAGCGTCGCTCGGGTAGCAACCATCATGGAATATCCGAAGAATTACCAATGAGTTATAGCTGCTGATTTAGATTTCGCCCTGACCGTCGGGCGGGCGTCATTATTTTGTCTGGTTGAGTACTAGCAACAACGCTGCCGTTTGCGCGTCTGGCGTACCATCGAAACGGGACGGACGGAAGTGCATCTGGAAGGCTGCCAGTACATGGCGGGTCGCTACGTCCAGCTCGCCGGTCTGCGGGGTGTCATAACCGACGCGCGCCAGTTGCGTCTGGAACCAGCTGATGCTCGGCAGTTCGGCGTTGAACTGCAGCTGCTGCCGCGCCACCGCTTGTTCGTTGGGCCATACGCCCAGGCCTTCGGCGGCCAGACGTTTCCATGGGAACAGCGGGCCGGGGTCCAGTTTGCGCAGGGGCGCGATATCGCTGTGGCCGATGATATGACGCGGGCTGATGCCTTGGCGCTGGCTGATGTCCTTGAGCAGGACGATCAGCGATTGAATCTGCGCTTCGCTGTACGGGTACCAGAGGCGCCCAGTCGGCGTGTCCTTGAAACCCGGATTGACGATTTCGATGCCGATCGAGCTTGAGTTGAGCCAGGTGCGGCCCTGCCATTGGCTTTCGCCGGCGTGCCAGGCGCGTTGGTTTTCATCCATCAGCTTGTAGATGGTGGCGCTCTTGTCGTCGCCGATCAGGTAGTGGCTGCTGACTTCGCCGTGGGTCAGCAGTTGCAGCGAACGCGCGAGCGACGCCGAGGTGTAATGCACGATCACGAACTGCACGCGGCTGTCGTGATTAGCCGATGGATGGCTGGTGTCGTAACGCGGGCCGCTGGCACAACCGGCCAGAACGAGCAGCGACGCGAGGAGGGTAAAGAATTTCATGGCAGGGAGCAGTACACGCAAGACAGTAATGCAACAGTGTAACGTACTGCTTTGCGTATCGACGGCCAATGGGCTGATTTAAACATAATGGAACAATTACTCAGCCCAGTTCGACCCGATTGCGTCCGCCGTTTTTAGCGCGGTACAACGCCTGATCGGCTCTTTTAAGCACCAGATCGCTGTGTTCTCCCGGGCGGAACGACGCCAGGCCCATGGAAATGGTGATCGTCACCCGTTCGCCCTTGAAGTGAAACGGGCAGGCTTCGATGGCCGCGCGCAGGGTCTCCAGCAGTTTGGCGCCCACCGCAGGCGTGGTGGCCGGCAGCAGCAGAACGAATTCCTCACCGCCAAAACGGGCAATGAAATCCGCAGCACGCAGGCGTTTGCGCAGCACTGTGGCGATGATCTTCAGCACCTTGTCGCCGGCCAGATGGCCGTAGTTGTCGTTGATGCGCTTGAAATGATCGAGGTCGAGCATCGCCAGACTCAAGGTGTTGCCGTGTTGCTGCCACTGCTTGATCTCGTGCTCTAGCCGCTCGCTCCAGGCAGCGCGGTTGGGCAGGCCGGTCAGCGGATCGATCAGGGCTTTCTGCCGCTGTTCTTCCAGGTGTTCGCGGAAGCCCAGAGCTTCCTGCTCCATGTGCGCCACACGCTCCGCCAGGCCCTTGAGACGTGCCGCCACTTCCTGCTCGCGGGCATCGCGTTGTTTCTGGTGCTGGTCCATGGTGCCAAGCAGGCCTTCGAGGTGGTTCTCCAGCACCTGCTTGAGATCATCCAGATCAGCCGCTTCCTGCACGCTGGTCTGCAAGCCGTCGACTTGCTCGCGAATCTGCGTGTCCATCGCCCGCGCCGCCGAGCTGTTGTCAGCGTGGCCCTCGCTGGCGGCCTGCAGATTGCTCTGGAACGCTTCGAGGCGCTCGTTGAGTTGCTGCAGATAGGCTTCGAATTCGTGCTGGCCGCTGTCGGTGATCGCCAGCATCAAGGTCGCCAGATCGTCGAGGATCGGTAGCAGTTCGTACCAGTTCAAACCATTTTTCAACCGATCACGCATCGCCTCGGCCTGCGGGCGATGGCGCTCGGGCAAGGTCAGGTCGTCGAGCAGCCCGATCAGCGTGTCTTCGATGTGTTTGGCCACCGAGCTGTAAGACGGCTCCGGCGAGTCGGGCAGGGCGTACAGAATGTCTTGCTCGGGTTGCTCCGGATCGATGGCGGCCAAGGCCTGGGCAATCGGTTCGGGCAGGGGCAGGCTGTCGAGGAGTAACGGTGCCGGGATGTCACCCGGGTGGATCAACTCGTCGGGGTTGAACGTGGCAGCAGGCGGTGGCGCTGTAATTGGGGTGTTCGGCTGTTTCGCTTCAGGTTCGGTTACTGGTAGTGCAGGTGCAGCAACCGGTGCGCTGATCGGCTCTGCAGCAATGACCGGTGGCGCGAACGCGACCACAGCTGATTCGGCCTCGGGCTGCACTGCTGGCGTTTGCTTATGCTCGGCCTCTGGTGGTTGTGCGGCGGCCTCTGCAATGACTGGTGCTGCCGGAGTCGGCTCGACCGCTGCGGCTGGCGCTGGTACCACCGGCTCTGGCGCAGCTTCAGCTTGAGCCGGCGTTGGCGCCTGAGCCTGTTCCGGTGCCTCTGGCACCCCTTCACTGTCCCGACTGCCAAACAGGCGCTGCAAAAAGCCCGGCCGCTCCGGCTCGGGCGGCGTTTCCAGCTGGCTCAACGCCTTGCCCTGCAAACCACTGAGTTCGCTCAGCAGCAGCGGCATTTCTCGCGCCTGGCCGACCCGACTGTCGAGTTGCTTGGCGAATTTCTTTAGTGGTTGCGCGACTTCCCGGGGCAGCGGCAGCGCTTGCAACTGGGTGACCAGCGCGGTCAGCGCGGTGCTGACCTGATCGATCCGGGTCTCGCGACGCTGCTCCGAGTCCAGTACGGCTTTTTCCAGGCGCGGCAGCAGGGCGGCGAGGCCGGCGTCCATATCGTCGGTGCGCACCACTTCGCGCATCTCTTTCATGCACTGATCAACGACCTTGTCGGTGCCTTCAGCGGCCAGCGTGCTGCGCACCAGACCGCGACGCAGCAAGTCGAGCCGGGCGGCCCAGCGACGTTCGAGCTTGTCCTGTTGTTCGATGCTTTTGAGGTACTTCTCTTTCCAGCGCTGGGCGTCGTCGCTCATTCAGGGGTTCCGCGAGGGGCAGGACTCAACGCGGGCAATGCATCGGCCGTGAGCGAACCCGGCAGACGAATCTCTACCGCGACCGGCAGGTGATCGGAAATGGGTTGGGCCAGCACTTCGACCTTTTCCAGGGTCAGGGTCGGGCTGAGCAAAATATGATCAAGGCATCGCTGCGGCCGCCAGCTGGGAAACGTGGCTTGCATCTGCGGGGCCAGCAGGCCGAGATCGCGTAACGGTGACTGTTGTAGCAGATCACTGGCATGGGTGTTCATGTCGCCCATCAATATCTGGTGCTTGTAGCCACTGATCAGATCGCGAATATAGGCCAGTTGCAGGCTGCGGACCCGGGCGCCGAGGGCCAGGTGCATCATCACCACCACCAGCGCTTCCGGGCCTTCGCCGAAACGCAGGAGGATTGCGCCGCGACCTTTCGGGCCGGGCAGCGGATGATCTTCGATCGCCCACGGCTTCAGGCGACTGAGCACGCCATTGCTGTGCTGGGCCAGTCGGCCAAGGTTGCGATTGAGCTGTTGATACCAGTAGGGGAAGGCGCCGAGATGGGCCAGATGTTCGACTTGATTGACGTAGCCTGAGCGCAGGCTGCCGCCATCGGCTTCCTGCAGGGCGACCAGATCGAAGTCGCCGAGCAGGTCACCGATCTTTTGCAGATTGCCTGAGCGCCCGGTGTGCGGCAGCAGGTGCTGCCAGCTGCGGGTCAGGTAATGCCGATAGCGCTCGGTGCTGATGCCGACCTGGATATTGAAACTGAGCAAGCGCAGACGCTGGTCCGCTGGCAGGCCCGTGGATGCCAGGTGGTGCTCGTTGACCTGCGGATCGTGCAGGCCAACGGTGCGTTCGGTCTTCCAGCGGCGCATGGCGGTTGCCGCGCTTAGTTGGCAGCAGCCTTGTTAGCCGCTCGCTCTTTGGCGACCAGTTGATCGGCCAGTTGCAGAGCCTGTTCGGCACCACCGGCAGAGCCGATGTCGAAGCGGTACTTGCCGTTGACGATCATGGTTGGAACGCCAGTGATCTCGTACTTCTTGGCCAGTTCCTTGGCTTTTACGATCTGACCTTTGATGGCGAAGGAGTTGAAAGTTGCCAGGAACTTGTCCTTATCGACGCCTTGGGTGGCCAGAAATTCAGCCATGTCTTGTGGGTCGGTCAGCTTCTTGTGTTCTTTCTGGATAGCGTTGAACACCGCGTTGTGAACCTTGTGCTCGACACCCATCGCTTCCAGGGTCAGGAACATCTGACCGTGAGCGTCCCATGGGCCGCCGAACATCGCAGGAATGCGCACGAAGTTGACGTCCTTGGGCAGCTTCTCGACCCAAGGGTTGATCACCGGCTCGAATGCGTAGCAGTGCGGGCAGCCGTACCAGAACAGCTCCACTACCTCGATCTTGCCTGGTTCTGCCACTGGCACCGGGTTAGCCAGTTCGACATAAGGTGCGGCAGGGGCTTCAGCGGCCTGGGCGGTCACGCCGAACAGGCTGGCAGCGACGAGAGCGGCGCTGATGATCAGATTACGCATGCTTTACTCCTGGACAATTTTGGTCGCCTCGCGCGACCTGTTTTCAGACAGGTCCTGGCGGGCATGAGTTCTGTAGTGTAACGGCAGCGGCCACAAAAAAGGGCGGCCAAAGCCACCCTTTTTATACTTGCTGCGACGGATTAATCGAGCGTTAACGTTGCAGGAGATGTCCATCGCCGCAAACGCTCGATTCAGGGCGGTTAGTGCAGGCCCTGGATGTAGCTGGAGACTGCGGCAATGTCTTCGTCGCTCAGACGCTTGGCGATTGTCTGCATGGTCATGGTGTCGCCGTCGTTTTTGCGGCCGCCTTCTTCCTTGCGGAAATCGGTCAGTTGCTTGGCGATGTATTGAGCGTGTTGACCACCCAGATGCGGGAAGCCGGCGGCGGCGTTGCCGGTACCGTTCGGCGAATGGCAGCCGGTGCAGGCAGGCAGGCCCTTGGTCAGGTTGCCGCCGCGGAACAGCGCTTCACCGCGCGCGACGAGCTTCGGATCGGCGGCGCCGACGCTACCTTTCTGGCTGGCGAAGTACGCGGCCATGTCGGCCAGATCCTGATCGCTCAGGTTGGTCAGCAGGCCAGTCATTTCCAGAACGGTGCGCTTGCCCGACTTGATGTCGTGCAGTTGCTTGGTCAGGTAGCGTTCACCCTGACCGGCCAGTTTGGGAAAGTTGGGTGCCATGCTGTTGCCGTCCGGGCCATGGCAGGCTCCGCATACGGCAGCTTTTGCCTGGCCGGCGGCGGCATCACCGGCAGCATGGGCGAAGCCTGAAATTCCCACGGTCAACAGCAGACTCACGATCAATTTGTTCATCAGCTAATCCAACTACGGCTAAGGGTTAAGAGTTATGGACCGGGTTTACTCTCGCTCATCCAAAGGATGATGGCCTGGTAATCCTCGGCACTGCAGTCCATGCACAAACCACGCGGCGGCATCGCCTTGAAACCCTGGGTCACGTGTTGCACCAGCGTCTCCATACCTTTCGCCAACCTCGGCGTCCAAGCTGCCTGATCGCCTCTTTCGGGCGCCATGGGTAGTTGGCCGGAATGACAGGCACCACAAACACGGTTGTACACGGCTTCCGGTTCCTGTGTAGCCTGTGCGCCGCAAAGCGGTATCAGGACTCCGGCAGCCAGCAGCCATTTCGTCATAAAACGACCTTTTCAGGGTTGAGAGCGTTCTGCGTTCTGATGCGCAATCAAGGTCTTTGGCTCTCGTGAACTTCATCCTTCGCTGGGACAAAGCACACACAAAATCTGCGGCATTATATACTGGCGTCACTGAAACGGAAGCGACACCGCGTTCCGCGCCCAATCCCGGCGCCGCCCACATCGGAAATCCCATGCAACTCAAGAATCCCATCCTCGGCCTGTGCCAACAGTCCACGTTCATGCTCAGTGCCGCCAAAGTCGATCAATGCCCTGACGACGAAGGTTTCGAAGTGGCGTTCGCCGGTCGTTCCAACGCCGGTAAATCCAGCGCACTGAATACCCTGACTCACGCCAGCCTGGCGCGCACCTCGAAAACCCCGGGTCGCACACAGCTGTTGAACTTCTTCAAGCTAGACGATGAACGGCGTCTGGTCGACCTGCCGGGCTACGGTTATGCAAAAGTCCCGATCCCGCTCAAGCAACACTGGCAGCGTCACCTCGAGGCTTACCTCGGTGGCCGCGAGAGTTTGAAGGGTTTGATTCTGATGATGGACATCCGTCATCCAATGACCGACTTCGACCTGTTGATGCTCGACTGGGCCGTTGCGGCCGGCATGCCGATGCACATCCTGCTGACCAAGGCCGACAAGCTGACCTACGGCGCCGCCAAGAACACGCTGCTGAAAGTGCAGGCGGAAATCCGCAAGGGCTGGGGTGATCTGGTGACGATCCAGCTGTTCTCGGCGCCAAAACGCATGGGCCTGGAAGAGGCCTACACTGTGTTGGCAGGCTGGATGGAGCTGGCAGACAAAGGCGCCGAAGCGGCGGCCGAGGCAGAATAGGGGAATTTCAAAACTGTCTGTGGTGCTGCCAGGCAAGGCAAAAGTGCTGGTAAAAAGCGGAGTTTAGGGAACCTGAATGAGCATTTTGACTAGCGCTTTTAACGCAGCATGACTGCGCCACAGCCGATTTTGAGGCAAAAAAAGCCCCGGACTTCATATGGGGAGGGAGAAGTTCCGGGGTTCAAGTTCCGAACCGCTAGGGCGGGGTTCAGATATCTGCCAACACTTAACACAACATAGGAGCATCGAAGGGCTTCACCAGCCATTCAGTATCTCTGAGTAGTGAGTTGTCAGATTAGTTCAGATTTTTTTCAAAAAGCTTTGGAATAACCCCAAGCGCGTTTCGAAATAAGCGCGTTTCGGGCTTTTGCCGCGACAGTATGTCACGGCAAACGCCCAAGCTAGACGCCTCAGTGCGCCTCATCCCAGTTGTTGCCGACGCCGACTTCCACCAGTAACGGCACGTCCAGTTTCGCCGCTTCGCTCATGTGCAGGCGGATTTCCTGGCTCACCTGATCGACCAGATCCTCGCGAACCTCCAGCACCAGTTCGTCGTGCACCTGCAGGATGACTTTGGCGTCCAGCCCCGAAGACGCCAGCCAGTTATCCACCGCCACCATGGCTTTCTTGATGATGTCCGCTGCGGTGCCCTGCATTGGCGCGTTGATCGCCGTGCGTTCGGCGGCAGCGCGTTCCTGCGGCTTGTTGGAGTTGATTTCCGGCAGGTACAGGCGACGACCGAAGAAGGTCTCGACGTAACCCTGATCCGCCGCCTGGGCGCGGGTGCGCTCCATGTATTCGCGCACACCCGGATAACGGGCGAAGTAGGTGTCGATGTAGGCCTTGGCGGTCTTGGTGTCGACGCCGATATCCTTGCCGAGTTTCTGCGCGCCCATGCCGTAGATCAGGCCGAAGTTGATCGCCTTGGCGCCACGGCGCTGGTCGGAAGACACTTCGCTCAGCTCGACCTTGAACACTTCAGCGGCGGTCGCGGTGTGCACGTCCAGATTGTTGCGGAAGGCATTCATCAGGCCTTCGTCCTTGGACAAGTGGGCCATGATCCGCAGTTCGATCTGCGAATAGTCCGCCGCCAGCAATTTGTAGCCTTTTGGCGCGACGAACGCCTGGCGAATGCGTCGGCCTTCAGCGGTACGCACCGGAATGTTCTGCAGGTTCGGATCGCTGGAAGACAAGCGCCCGGTGGACGCCACGGCTTGGTGGTACGAGGTGTGAATTCGCCCGGTGCGCGGGTTGATCTGCTCCGGCAGGCGGTCGGTGTAGGTGCTTTTCAGCTTGCTCATGGAGCGGTGTTCCATCAGCACTTTCGGCAAACGGTGATCATCCTCGGCCAGTTTCGCCAGCACTTCCTCGGCGGTCGAAGGCTGGCCCTTGGCGGTTTTCTTTAGTACCGGCAGGCCGAGCTTCTCGTAAAGGATCACGCCCAGCTGCTTGGGCGAGCCGAGGTTGAATTCTTCGCCGGCGATTTCAAACGCTTCGCGCTCCAGCGCGACCATCTTGTTGCCCAACTCGATGCTCTGGATGCCGAGCAGCTCAGCGTCGACAAACGCGCCTTGGCGCTCGATGCGCGCCAGCACCGGCACCAGCGGGATTTCGATGTCGGTCAGCACGCTGGCCAGACTCGGGATTGCGCTGAGTTTTTCAAACAGGGTCTGGTGCAGACGCAGGGTGATGTCGGCGTCTTCGGCAGCGTAAGGGCCGGCCTGCTCCAGAGCGATCTGGTCGAAGGTCAGTTGCTTGGCGCCTTTGCCGGCGATGTCCTGGAAGCTCACGGTGGTGTGATCCAGGTACTTCTGCGCGAGGCTGTCCATGTCGTGGCGGGTGGCGGTGGAATTGAGCACATAGGACTCAAGCATGGTGTCGAAAGCGATGCCGCGCACGGTGATGCCTTCGTTCTGATCACCGCTGATGGCGCAGTTGGCCAGAATGTTCATGTCGAACTTGGCGTGCTGGCCGACCTTGAGCTTGTTCGGGTCTTCCAGAATCGGCTTCAGCGCGCGCAGCACGGTGTCGCGATCCAGTTGCTCGGGCACGCCGATGTAGGAGTGGGTCAGCGGGATGTACGCCGCTTCGTTGGCCTGCACCGCGAACGACAGGCCGACCAGTTGCGCCTGTTGCGCGTCGATGCCGGTGGTTTCGGTGTCGAAAGCGAACAGCTTGGCGTTGTTCAGTTTCTCCAGCCAGACATCGAAGCGCGTCTGATCGAGGATGGTTTCGTAAGCGGCTTCGGCAGGGGCGGCGGGCACTTCGGCTGGCGGCGCGTTGAACAGATCGCCAGCCGGCGCAGGCTCGGTAGCGGCACTCAGTTCCTGGCGCTTGGCATCGCGATCCAGATCATTGATCCAGCTTTTGAATTCCAGCAGGGTGTACAACTCGTAGAGCTTGGCCGGATCTTCCGCGCCCATTTGCAGGTCATCGAGGCCGATGTCCAGCGGCACGTCGACCTTGATGGTCGCCAGTTGATAGGAGAGGAAGGCCATCTCCTTGTGCTCTTCGAGCTTGGCCGGCAGGGTCTTGGCCCCACGAATCGGCAGGGTCGGCACGATGTCGAGATTCGCGTACAGCTCGGTCAGGCCGCCGTTGACGCCGACCAGCAGGCCGGAAGCGGTCTTCGGACCGATGCCGGGAACACCCGGAATGTTGTCGGAAGAATCGCCCATCAGCGCCAGATAATCGATGATCTGCTCGGGAGCGACGCCGAATTTCTCCTTCACGCCCTCCACGTCCATCGAGCTACCGGACATGGTGTTGACCAAGGTAATGTGGCCGTCGACCAGTTGCGCCATGTCCTTGTCGCCGGTGGAGATGATCACCGGGCGATCTGCCGCTGCGCTGCTGCGTGCCAGGGTGCCGATCACGTCGTCCGCCTCGACGCCTTCCACGCACAGCAGCGGGAAACCGAGGGCGATCACGCTCTGGTGCAGCGGTTCGATCTGCACGCGCATGTCGTCGGGCATGCTCGGACGATTGGCCTTGTATTCGGCGTACATCTCGTCGCGAAACGTCCCGCCCTTGGCGTCGAAGACCACGGCGAACGGACTGTCCGGGTACTGCTTGCGCAGACTCTTGAGCATGTTCAGCACACCTTTGACCGCGCCGGTCGGCAGGCCTTTGGAGGTGGTCAGCGGTGGCAGGGCATGGAAAGCGCGGTACAGGTAAGACGAACCGTCCACCAGGACGAGGGGGGCTTGGCTCATGAGCAGAATCAACCTTTTCGGCGGGCCCGGCGCTAGAATAGCGGGACCGTTGACGACAAAGGGACAAGGTTATCATGCGTACGTTAAATCGCTTGCTGCTGGTCGGTTTGATTGCTGCCTCACCATTGGCCGCGATAGCGGCGGATGATGCGCCGTCGGGAGATCCTGAAGTCACCATTCGCACGGAAGGCGACAAGACGATTCAGGAATATCGTCAAAACGGGTTCCTGTACGCGATCAAAGTCACGCCGAAGGGCGCGCCACCTTACTTTCTGGTGCGCGCAGACGGGACGGATGCAAACTTCATCCGCTCGGATCAGCCGGATATGCTGATTCCGTCGTGGAAAATTTTCGAATGGAAGTAGATTTTTAATTCACCCGGTGCCGCGATTGGCGGTGCCCGTACTGGCAGTTAAAACATGTCTGTGTTCACCCCCCTGGCTCGGCCCGAGCTGGAAACCTTTCTCGCCCCTTACGGGCTCGGCCGTCTGCTCGATTTCCAGGGGATCGCCGCCGGCAGCGAAAACACCAATTTCTTTATCAGCCTTGAGCAGGGCGAATTCGTCCTGACCCTGGTCGAGCGTGGCCCGGTGCAGGAGATGCCGTTCTTCATCGACCTGCTCGACGTGCTGCACGAGGCCGATCTGCCAGTGCCTTACGCACTGCGCACCGCCGACGGCGTGGCGTTGCGTGAGCTCAAGGGCAAACCGGCGCTGCTGCAACCGCGGCTGTCCGGCAAACACATCAAAGTCGCCAACGCTCAGCATTGCGCGCAGGTCGGCGAGTTGCAGGCGCATCTGCACCTGGCGACCCAGGGCGAGCGCATGATCAAGCGCAAGACCGATCGTGGCCTGGACTGGATGCTGGAAGAGGGCAGCGAGTTTCTCTCGCACCTGAGCGACGAGCCGCGTGCGCTGCTGCACAAGGCGCTGGAGGAAATCACGGCGCAGAAAGACAGAATCCTCGCGCTGCCACGGGCGAATATTCATGCGGATCTGTTCCGCGATAACGCGATGTTCGAAGGGACGCACCTGACCGGGTTGATCGACTTCTACAACGCCTGTTCGGGGCCGATGCTCTATGACGTGGCGATTGCCTTGAATGACTGGTGTTCGGACGAGGAAGGCTTGATTGACGGGCCGCGCGCCCGCGCATTCCTTGGCGCGTATGCGGCGCTGCGTCCGTTCACTGCCGCCGAAGCGGAGCTATGGCCGACCATGTTGCGCGTGGCGTGTGTGCGGTTCTGGCTGTCAAGGTTGATCGCCGCCGAGCAATTTGCCGGGCAGGACGTGCTGATTCACGATCCGCAGGAGTTCGAGCAGCGCTTGGCGCAGCGGCAGCAGGTCAGCACCCCTCTGCCGTTCGCGCTTTAAATTGTGGCGAGCGAGCTTGCTCGCGCTGGGTTGCGAAGCGGCCCCAAAATTCTGGCAGTCAGCCTGATTTTTGTGAGTGCTGCGCACTCAAGCGGGAGCAAGCTCCCTCGCCACAGGTTTTGCGTTGTTACAACGATTCCAGGCACCCGGCCAGATCGTTGCCCAGCTTCTCCAGCACCTGCTCATACCCCTGAGCCGTCGCCGGCGTATAGCCGCCAAGCGCATCCAGCTCCGCCAGTTTCACCGGCAGACCCGCTACCAGCGTCTCCGCCAGGCGTGGACGCAACGGTGGTTCGCTGAACACACAGGTCTTGCCGACTTCCTGCAGGCGTTTGCGCATTGCCGCCACATGCTGCGCGCCGGGCTGCACTTCCGCCGCCACACTGAACACGCCAGCGTGCTTCAGGCCATAAGCCTCTTCAAAGTAATCAAACGCCTCGTGGAACACGAAGTAGGGCTTGCCCTCAATGCCGGCCAGACGTTGCTTCAAACGTGCATCCAGCGCATCGAGGCGCTCATCGAAGGCCTTGGCATTGCTCTGATAACGCTCGGCATTCGCCGGGTCCGCAGCGCTCAAATCAGCCGCCATCCTGTCGGCAATCACCCGCGCGTTGACCGGCGATAACCACAAATGCGCGTCCAGGGTGCCCGGGCGATGATCGTGATCATGCTCGTCGGCGTCTTCGGCGTGGGAGTGGCTGTCTTCGGCAAAGCGGCGCAGTTTCATGCCCGGCAGATCCTGCACGGCCACGCTCGGCAGCGTGCGACCGTTCAGCACGCGGGGCAGGAAACCTTCCATGTCCGGGCCGATCCAGTACAGCAGGTCCACCGATTGCACCTTCCGTACGTCGGACGGGCGCAGGGCGTAATTGTGCGGCGAGGCACCCGGTGGCAGCAGCACTTCCGGAATGGCGATCCCGTCCTGCACCGCCGCGGCAATCAACTGCAGCGGTTTGATGCTGGTGAGGACCCTGACCTCGGCCTGAGCCGAACCGATCAGCAGAAAACTGGCGATAAAAGCCACAAAAACAGAAAAAAGTCGGGACACGATGACCACTCAATGAGGCGAGAACGGGTAACATAATAACGTCTCTATCAAAACTCGTCGCCGCCCATGCCTATTACACCGATTGCCAGCCGTCCCCACGACCACTCTCATTGCGTGCACAGCGCACTGACCGAGGCCGATACCTTGTGCGCCCAGAAAGGCCTGCGCCTGACTGCGCTGCGCCGGCGCGTGCTGGAACTGGTCTGGCAGAGCCACAAGCCACTGGGCGCCTACGACATTCTCGCGGTACTGAGCGAGCAGGACGGTCGCCGCGCTGCGCCGCCGACCGTGTACCGCGCGCTGGATTTCCTGCTGGACAACGGCCTGGTGCACCGCATCTCCTCGCTCAACGCCTTCGTCGGTTGCGTGCATCCCGAGCATGCGCATCAGGGCCAGTTCCTGATCTGCCGCGAGTGCCACGCTGCCATCGAGCTGGAACAGAAAGCCATCAGCGACGCGATCATCCACAGCGCCAAGGATGTCGGTTTCATCGTCGAAGCGCAGACCGTCGAAGTGGTCGGCCTGTGCTCCGGTTGCCAGGGGGCTTGATGAGCAACCCGTTGATCCGTCTTGAGCAGGTCGCCGTCACTTTTGCCGGGCAGACCGTGCTGGACAACATCGAGCTGAGCGTCGAGCCGGGACAGATCGTCACCCTGATCGGCCCCAACGGCGCCGGCAAGACCACTCTGGTGCGGGCCGTGCTAGGGCTGCTGAAACCGGACAGCGGCAGCGTCTGGCGCAAGCCGAAACTGCGCGTCGGCTACATGCCGCAAAAGCTGCACGTCGATCCGACCCTGCCGCTGTCGGTACTGCGCTTCCTGCGCCTGGTGCCCGGCGTAGACCGTCCGCGTGCGCTGGCAGCGCTCAAGGAAGTCGGCGCCGAACATGTCATCGACAGCCCGGTGCAAAGTGTTTCCGGTGGTGAAATGCAGCGCGTGCTGCTGGCCCGGGCACTGCTGCGCGAGCCGGAGCTGTTGGTGCTGGATGAGCCGGTGCAGGGCGTCGATGTCGCCGGTCAGGCCGAGCTGTACAGCCTGATCACCCGCCTGCGTGACCGTCACGGCTGCGGCGTGCTGATGGTGTCCCACGATTTGCATCTGGTGATGAGCACCACCGATCAGGTGGTTTGTCTGAATCGCCACGTCTGTTGCTCCGGGCATCCCGAGCAGGTCAGCGGCGATCCGGCGTTCGTCGAGCTGTTCGGCAAGAATGCGCCGAGCCTGGCGATCTATCACCACCATCACGACCACGCCCATGACCTGCACGGTTCGGTGGTCAAGGCGCCCGATGCGGGCCACACCCATGTTCACGGAGACCACTGCAAGCATGGCTGATTTTCTGTTGTATGCCCTGCTTGCAGGTCTGGCACTGGCGCTGGTCGCCGGGCCGCTCGGTTCGTTCGTGGTCTGGCGGCGCATGGCCTACTTTGGCGACACCCTGTCCCACGCCGCGCTGCTAGGCGTGGCCTTGGGCTTTCTGCTGGATGTCAGCCCGACGGTCGCGGTGACCGTTGGCTGCCTGTTGCTGGCGGTGCTGCTGGTGACCTTGCAACAGCGCCAGCCGCTGGCCTCCGACACGTTGTTGGGGATTCTCGCGCCGAGCACGCTCTCTCTCGGGCTGGTGGTACTAAGCTTCATGCATGAAGTGCGGATCGACCTGATGGCCTATCTGTTCGGCGACCTGCTGGCGATCAGCCCGACTGACCTGGCGTGGATCCTCGGCGGCAGCGCGGCAGTGCTGATATTGCTCGTCACGCTGTGGCGGCCGCTGCTGGCGATCACTGTGCATGAGGAATTGGCCAAGGTCGAAGGCCTGCCGGTCGCGGGTCTGCGCATGGCGCTGATGCTGTTGATTGCAGTGGTGATCGCGGTGGCGATGAAAATCGTCGGTGTGTTGCTGATTACTTCGCTGTTGATCATTCCGGCGGCTGCGGCACAGCGTCACGCCCGTTCGCCGGAGCAGATGGCACTGGGCGCGAGCCTGCTGGGCATGCTCGCGGTGTGTGGCGGGCTGGCGCTGTCATGGTTCAAGGACACCCCGGCCGGGCCGTCGATCGTTGTGACGGCGGCCGCACTGTTTCTGCTGAGTTTTGTTCTGCCCCGTCGAGGGGTGTAGACTTGCTCGCTTTTTGCGCAATTAGAGAGTCGCAGGAATGAAGCCGTTCGCCTCCCGTTATCTGCTCCTTGTCGCATTTTCCGTGCTGCTGGGCGCCTGCCAAAGCACGCCGCCGGTGGCCGAAGCCCCCGACGCGCGGGCCACGGCCATCGCACAGCTGGAGCAAAGCCTGGCCAGCAGCGAACTGGCCACCGCCGAAGACCAGTTGGCCGCGTTGCAGGCACAAAACCCCAACGATCAGTCGCTCGAGCAATACCAGCGCCAGTTGGCCGAAGCCTACCTGCGCCGCAGTCAGATCGTGTTGCAGAAAGGTGATGTGAACGCGGCAGCGACCGCACTGAGCCGTGCTCGCGCCCTGATGCCCAAGGCCCCGGCGCTGACCGGTGGCGTCAACGGCGCGATCACCGAAGCCCGTAAAGCCGAGCTGGAGAAAGCCGAAGCGGCGCTGCTGGCGGCCGAAGCCAAACCGAAAGCCAAGGTCATCGATCCGACCGCCGAAAGCACCACGGTGGCGCTGAACATCAACGATAGCCGCAAACTTCGCCGGCAACTCGACGCGATCGCCGCCGATGTGGTGAATTACGAATGTGCCGTGAGCATTCAGGCACCGCGCACTCAGGATTACCCTTGGCTGGCGACTCTGCTGAGCAAGCGGGTGAAGAAACTGAATCCGGATTTCGAGTTGCGCATTGAGAAGCAGATTCTGCGCACGGTGCCGGCGCAGATGGTTCTGATTCCCGCTAAACCCTAAAAGCTTCGCGAGCAAGCCCGCTCCCACAGGTACAGCGTGAACCCTGTGGAAGCGGGCTTGCTCGCGAAAGCGTCCTCTCAGCCGCCAGCCAAGAACTTAAGCTGGAATAGCCTTGGCCTTAGGCTCCCGCGCCCAAACCCGATGCTGCCCGATCGCCGCGAAGAACGGCTTGGTCAACCCCGGTACATCCTTGCCCTGCAGCAACCCCGCATCCGCCTCGAGCTTCAGCAGATCCTGCAATTGCTTGGCCTCGCCGTGCAGCGCAATCGCCTTCAGGTGCTTGTAGGCCTCCAGCAGGTAATGCAGCGCCACGCCGTCGCCACTCAACGCCTTGATCGACGCCGCGCCACCTGGCACGAACACCGCATCGAAGATTACCGATGGCATGCCCTCCATGGACGCGTCCACCGGCAGGGCTTTGCCGTCGGCAGTCTTCACCGGTGCCGAAGTCGGGCCTAGCAGCTTGGCGTGCGCACCTTCTGCTTCCAAGGCCTTTTTCATCGCATCAATCGCTGCACCATCGACGCCGTTAGCGGCAAGAATCGCCACTTTTCGGGTTTTGATGTCCTCTGGCAGCAGGTTGGCCTGACTCAGCGCCGGCGAATGATCGAACGAGGTTTTACGCACCTCGACCGTGCCTTTGCCTGGCGCTGGCAATCCGAGGTTGGCCGCCACGCGTTTAGCCAGTTCCAGGTCGATGTTGGCGAGAATCTCGTTCACCTGCCGTGCACGGATGAACTCACGTTCGACCTTGCCCAGCTCGAAGCTGTACGCGGCGATGATGTGTTCCTTCTCGTGCTCACTCATGCTGTTGAAGAACAGCCGTGCTTGCGAGAAGTGGTCGCTGAACGACTCGCTGCGCTGGCGGATCTTGTTCGCATCGATGCGTTCCGGGTAACTCTCGAAGCCGCCGTCCTGCGCGGCTGGCGGGGTTTCTTTCGGCCAGCCGCCGTCGATCGAGTTCGGCTCGTAGGACGCGCGCCCTTTGTCGATCACTGTGCGGTGCTGCGCGTCGCGCTGGCCGTTGTGAAACGGTGCGACCGGGCGGTTGATCGGCAGCTCATGAAAGTTCGGCCCACCCAGTCGGCTGATTTGCGTGTCGGTGTAGGAAAACAGCCGACCTTGCAGCAGCGGGTCATTGGAGAAGTCGATGCCGGGCACGATGTGGCCGGGGCAGAACGCGACCTGTTCGGTCTCGGCGAAGAAGTTATCCGGGTTGCGGTTGAGGGTCATCTTGCCCAGCGGGGTGATCGGCACGATTTCTTCGGGGATCAGCTTGGTCGGGTCGAGGATGTCGAAATCGAAGTCGTGTTCGTTTTCCTCCTCGATGATCTGCACGCCCAGCTCCCATTCCGGGTAGTCGCCCATCTCGATGGCTTCCCAGAGGTCGCGGCGGTGGTAGTCGGTGTCTTTACCGGCGAGCTTCTGCGCCTCGTCCCACACCAGCGAGCAGGTGCCGGCGGTCGGGCGCCAGTGGAATTTGACGAAGCGCGATTTGCCCTCGGCGTTGATCAGGCGGAAGGTGTGCACGCCAAAGCCCTGCATGCTGCGCAGGCTTTTCGGGATCGCCCGGTCGGACATCGCCCAGATCACCATGTGCGCCGATTCCGGCACCAGCGAGACGAAGTCCCAGAAGGTGTCGTGGGCCGAGCCACCAGTGGGGATCTCATTGTGTGGCTCGGGCTTCACCGCGTGGACGAAGTCGGGGAACTTGATCGCGTCCTGGATGAAGAACACTGGCATGTTGTTGCCGACCAGATCGAAGTTGCCCTCGTCGGTGAAGAACTTCACCGCGAAACCGCGCACGTCGCGCACGGTGTCACCGGAACCGCGTGGCCCCTGCACCGTGGAAAAACGCACGAATACCGGGGTCTTTTTCCCCGGGTCTTGCAGGAAGCCGGCCTTGGTCAGTGTCGAATGGTTCTCGTAGGCCTGGAAGAAACCATGGGCGCCGGTGCCGCGCGCGTGAACGATGCGCTCCGGAATGCGTTCGTGGTCAAAGTGCGTGATTTTCTCACGCATGATGAAGTCTTCCAGCAACGACGGCCCGCGCGGGCCGGCCTTGAGCGTGTTCTGGTTATCGGCGACCTTTACCCCTTGGTTGGTGCGCAGGGCCTGGCCGGTAGCGTCGGAGCGAAATTTCTCCAGGCTGTCGAGTTTGGCGTTGGTGTTGGCGCGATCCTTGGTATCGGTTCCGGCCAGCTGGCTTTTGTCGGTCGTAGGTTTCTTGCTGCTCATCAGACGTAAACTCCTCGGTTGACCCCATTTCGACGGGGACTCTTGAGCGTTTCCGGGCACGGTTACCCAGGGTTTCAAGTCGCTTAACTAGTGACCAATGAGCGGGAACGGGCGTTCCTTTTTTATGACCTTTGATCTTGTTATTGCCAAATCGAAGGTTAATTGCGAAATAAATGCTAAGAACCTCTATACGGACAGGCTAAAATGCGCGCCCGGCTAACCGCTGATCCTTTTCTAACGCGCCCCACAAGGTTCGCTACGTGATCGAGTTTCAAAACGTCCACAAAACTTACCGCGTCGCCGGTAAGGACATCCCCGCCCTGCACCCGACCAGTCTTTCAATTGAAAACGGTCAGGTCTTCGGCCTGATCGGCCATTCCGGTGCGGGAAAAAGTACCCTGCTGCGTCTGATCAATCGCCTGGAAGACTCCAGCGGCGGCAAGATCATCGTCGACGGCGAAGAAGTCACCGCGCTGGACGCCAACGGCCTGCGCCGTTTCCGCCAGCAAGTCGGGATGATCTTCCAGCACTTCAACCTGCTCGCCTCCAAGACCGTGGCCGACAACGTCGCGCTGCCGCTGACCCTGGCCGGCGAACTGTCGAGCAGCGAGATCAATCAGCGCGTCGCCGAATTGCTGGCGCGGGTCGGTCTGTCCGATCACGCCAAGAAGTATCCGGCGCAGCTGTCCGGCGGCCAGAAGCAGCGCGTCGGCATCGCCCGCGCCCTGGCGACCAAGCCGAAAATTCTGCTGTGCGACGAGGCCACCAGCGCCCTCGACCCGCAGACCACCGCGTCGGTTCTGCAACTGCTGGCCGAGATCAATCGTGAACTGAAGCTGACCATCGTCCTGATCACCCACGAGATGGACGTGATCCGTCGCGTCTGCGATCAGGTGGCAGTGATGGACGCCGGGGTGATCGTCGAGCAGGGTTCGGTAGCCGATGTGTTCCTGCATCCGCAGCACCCGACCACCAAGCGTTTCGTCCAGGAAAGCGAGCAGATCGACGAAAGCGAACAGCGCGATGACTTCGCTCACGTGCCGGGCCGCATCGTGCGTCTGACCTTCCAGGGCGAAGCGACCTACGCGCCGTTGCTCGGTACCGTTGCCCGGGAAACCGGGGTCGACTACAGCATCCTCGCCGGTCGCATCGACCGCATCAAAGACATTCCTTACGGGCAATTGACCCTCGCCGTCACCGGTGGCGACATGGAAGCGGCGTTCGCCCGCTTCACCGCCGCTGACGTTCATATGGAGGTGCTGCGTTAATGGAAATGCTCAAGGCTTTCTTCGAGAACATCGATTGGCTGGAAATCTGGCTGGCCACTGGCGACACCATGCTGATGCTCGGTGGTTCGCTGCTGTTCACCGTATTGCTCGGCCTGCCGCTGGGTGTGCTGCTATTCCTCTGCAGCCCGCGTCAGTTGCTGGAAAACCGTGGCCTCTATGCCTTCATGTCGTTGGCGGTGAACATACTGCGTTCGTTGCCGTTCATCATTCTGTTGATCGTGATGATCCCGTTCACCGTGCTGATCACCGGCACTTCGCTGGGCGTGGCCGGTGCGATTCCGCCGTTGGTGGTAGGTGCGACCCCGTTCTTCGCGCGTCTGGTGGAAACCGCGCTGCGTGAAGTCGATCGCGGCATCATCGAAGCCACCCAGTCGATGGGCGCGACCACCCGGCAGATCATCATGAACGCCTTGCTGCCGGAAGCCCGTCCGGGCATCTTCGCGGCGATTACGGTGACCGCGATTACCCTGGTGTCCTACACGGCAATGGCCGGTGTGGTCGGTGCCGGTGGTCTGGGTGACCTGGCGATCCGTTTCGGCTATCAACGTTTCCAGACTGACGTGATGATCGTCACCGTGGTGTTGCTGCTGATTCTGGTGCAAGTGCTGCAAATGGTAGGTGATCGACTGGTCGTGCATTTCTCGCGCAAATAACCGGTTTTTGTAATCAAGAAATGAGCCGGCCATTCGCTGGCAGGCGCCAGACGGGCGCCTCATAAGGAGTTAGCTGAATGAAAAAACTGATCGCTGCTTTCGCTGCCGTAGCCGCTTTTTCGGCCCACGCCGAAACCCTGACTGTCGCCGCCACCCCGGTGCCACACGCGGAAATCCTCGAATTCGTGAAGCCTGCTCTGGCCAAAGAAGGCGTGGATCTGAAGGTCAAGGTCTTCACCGACTACATTCAGCCGAACGTGCAGGTGGCTGAAAAGCGCTTGGACGCCAACTTCTTCCAGCACCAGCCATACCTCGATGAGTTCAACAAGGCCAAGGGCACCAGCCTGGTGGCGGTGACCGGCGTGCATCTGGAACCACTGGGCGCCTACTCGAACAAGATCAAGGATCTGAAGGACCTGCCAAGCGGCGCCAACGTGGTGATCCCGAACGACGCCACCAACGGCGGCCGTGCGCTGTTGCTGCTGGCCAAGGCTGGCCTGATCACCCTGAAGGATCCGACCAACATTCTGTCGACCCCGAAAGACATCGCGCAGAACCCGAAAGACCTGAAAATCCGTGAACTGGAGGCCGCGACCATCCCGCGCGTGCTGACCCAGGTCGATCTGGCGCTGATCAACACCAACTACGCGCTGGAAGCCAAGCTCGATCCGTCCAAGGATGCGCTGGTGATCGAAGGCAACGACTCGCCGTACGTGAACATCCTGGTGTCCCGTGCGGACAACAAGGACAGCGAAGCGATGCAGAAACTGGCGGCTGCGCTGCACAGCCCGGAAGTGAAGAAATTCATTACCGAGAAGTACAAAGGCGCGGTATTGCCGGCGTTCTGATTTAGATTGCTGCAACGAAAAGGGGGCGCCATGAGCGCCCCCTTTTTTGTGCCCGGAACACCGTCCCTGTGGGAGCGGGCTTACTCGCGAATGCGGTGTGTCAGCCAACATTTCTTTATCTGACCCACTGCATTCGCGAGCAAGCCCGCTCCCACACTGGTTCAGTGTTGTTGCTACTTGCGGTTAAGCATCACCGGCAGCTGCGCAACCAGTTTGGCGTTGTTCAGCGGCGCACGGATGAACCCGCGCTGCGTCCCGTCCGGGCCAATCACCGCCAGGTTGCCGCTGTGATCCACCGTGTAGTTCGGCTTGCTGGTATCGGCCGGAATGAACGGGATGCTCACGGCATTCGCCACCTTTTGCAGTTCTTCGATCGACTTCGGCGTCAGGCCCACGAACTGTGGATCAAAGTAGCCCAGATACTGCTTCAACTGCTGCGGGTTGTCGCGATTCGGGTCGACGCTGACCAGTACGATCTGCAACTTGTCCACCGCGTCTTTGGGCAATTCGCTCTTGATCTGGCGCAGTTGGGCGAGGGTGGTCGGGCAGATGTCCGGGCAGAAGGTGTAGCCGAAGAACAGCAGACTCCACTTGCCTTTCAACTCGTCGATGGCGACCGGTTGGCCATCCTGATTAGTCATTGTCACGTCCGGCAGGGTGCGGCTCTGCGGCAGCAGGATGATGCCGGCGTCGATCAGCGCGGTGGGGTCGCCCTGGCCTTTGCCACTCAGGACTTTGTTGACGGTCAGTCCCAGGATCAGCGCGATCACGGCGACGAGGATGAAGACGGTTTTCTGGGTTCGAGTCATAGGTTCAACAGTAAGTAGTGGTCTACGAGCAGGGCGATGAACAACAGGAACAAGTACCAAATAGAGTACTTGAAGGTGTTGATCGCCGCGTGCGGCCGAGTGCCACGGTACAGCACCACGGCCCATTGCAGAAACCTTGCGCCCAGCGCCAGCGCGCAAACCAGATACAGCACGCCGCTCATATGGATCACATACGGCAGCAGGCTCACCGCGAGCAGGGCGAAGGTGTACAGCAGAATGTGCACCTTGGTGTAGTGCTCGCCGTGGGTCACCGGCAGCATCGGGATGTCGGCCTTGGCGTATTCCTCCTTGCGATGAATCGCCAGCGCCCAGAAGTGCGGCGGGGTCCAGGCGAAGATGATCAGCACCAGCAGCAACGGTTCGGCGCTGACATGGCCGGTGGCGGCGGTCCAGCCGAGCAGCGGAGGGGCGGCGCCGGCAAGACCGCCGATGACGATGTTCTGTGGCGTCGCACGTTTGAGGAAGCCGGTGTAGATCACTGCGTAACCGAGCAGCGAAGCCAGCGTCAGCCAGGCGGTCAGCGGATTGGTGAAGGTCAGCAGCAAAGCCTGCCCGAGCAGCGCCAGCACCAGCGCAAAGGTCAGCGCCGCTGTCGGCGAAACCCGACCCTCGGCCAATGGTCGTTTGTGCGTGCGCGCCATCAGTGCGTCGATGCGTCGATCCACCACATGGTTGACCACCGCCGCGCCGCCGGCACATAGCGCGATCCCCAGATTGCCGAACACTAGCACCGTCCACGGCACCCCGGCGCGGGTCGCGAGGAACATGCCGACCAGCGAGGTGATCAGCATCAGCACCACCACTTTCGGCTTGGTCAGCTCCAGATAATCACGCCAGAGCGCCTGATGCGGGCGTTCGCCAATCAGAATCGCCACGGCGTTTCTCCTTTTATGGTGATGGGCGCCGCCACGTGTTTACGCGGGCTCAGGCGCCAGCGTGCGAGCACCGGTTGTTTGACCCGAACCAGACTGGTGCGCGCGTGGTAATTGACCAGCACAATCGTCAGCAACAGCGCCGCGCCGCCAGCGTTATGTGCAACCGCCACCGGCAGCGGCAGATGGAAAAGCACGTTGCTGATGCCGAGGGTGATTTGTGCGGCGAGGGCGATCAGCACCAGACCGGCCAGCCGCGTCATGCCGACGACTTTCAATTGCCAGGCGAGACCGAGCAGCACCAAAGTCACCAACAGCGCGCCGATCCGGTGAGTCAGGTGAATCGCCGTGCGCGCATCACTGTCCAGTTGTCCGCCGAGATAATTCGGGCCGATGTGTTGGGTCAGGTGAAAACCGTTGGCGAAATCCGCTGGCGGCAACCATTGCCCGTGGCAGGTCGGAAAATCGATGCAGGCCACCGCCGCGTAATTGGAACTGACCCAGCCGCCCAGCGCGATCTGGCCAATCACCAGCAACAATCCCGCCGTCGCCCAATACTGCAAACGCTTGGGCACGGTCAGCGCCGGCAACACTCCGGACAATCGCAACGTCAACAAAAACAGCAGACTCAAGGTCGCAAAACCGCCGAGCAGATGCCCGGTGACCACTTGCGGCCAGAGCTTGAGCGTCACCGTCCACATGCCGAACGCTGCCTGGGCGAACACCACCGCCAGCAGAAACAGCGGCAGTTTCAGTGGCTGACCCGGATGACCACGATTAACCCAGGCACGCCCCGCCAGAATCGCAATCAGCAGGCCGAGAGTGCCCGCGAAGTAACGGTGGATCATCTCGTTCCAGCCCTTGTGCGCCTCCACCGGCGAATCGGGGTAGTGCAATTCGGCATGGGCCAGTTGGGCTTCGCTTTTCGGCACGCTGATAAAGCCGTAGCAGCCCGGCCAGTCCGGACAGCCCAGGCCTGCGTGGGTCAGGCGGGTGTAGGCGCCGAGCAGCACGACGATCAGTGCCAGCAGGGTGGCAAACAGCGCGAGGCGAAATCCAGGTTTGGCCATGACGATGCCCTTATCCGATGTTCGACAGTTTCAGCAGATGACGCAGGTCGTTGAGCAGGTCCTTGCCCTTCACGCTCGGTTCGTAGCGCAGTACGAGGTTGCCGTGGGGGTCGATGATCCACAGCTGCGGCGTGGCCTTGTCGCCGTTGGCCTTGCTCAACGCTGCGCTGTCCAGGGGATAGCGTTGCAGTTGCGGGTATTCGCGGCTCAGCTTGGCTTCGTACTCGGAGCCCAGCGGTTGGGCAGCGGCAAGGGCATGGCTGGCGCGTCCGGCGTCGCGGCCGAGACCGATCTGGATCTGCCGGGCGAGGTACACCAGTTGCTGACAGTCCACCGCGCAATCCTTCGGCGCGGTCACCAGCATCTGCCAGCGTTGCTCGTCGGCCTGCACACCGAGGTCGCCGCGGGTCTGGCCGTTGCCGATCAGCTCGCCGTGATAGCTGCGACCCTCCGGTACCCAGAACTGCAATTTGTACATGCCGGTGGCGAGCAGCATCGGGCCGACCACGCCGAGCACAATCAGCAACAGCTGGATCCTTCCACGGCGGCGGGCGGCCGGGGTTTTCGCCTCAGACATGCTGGGTGGATTCATGGCCGTTCCCATGGTCGTTCTCCTTTGCGTTGTGCAATCCAAGGTAGAGATAGAGACCGAGCAGGGCGGTGGCCATCGCGAACCACTGCACGGCGTAACCGAGGTGTTTTTCCGGGCCCATGGCGACGACCGGCCAGTCGGCCTCATAGCTGGCGGGGCCGGGTTCGGCGCGAAGTTCGTAGGCGAAGCCGTCACGTTCGAGGGTTTTCCACAGCCTGGCCGGCTCGACGGCGGTGATGGTTTGCGGCCAGGTGCTGCTGGCCGGGTCGGCGTGCAACTGGAAGGTCGCACCGGGGGCGACGTAGACCCAGGCGTCGACAGTCAATGCGTCGGAAGGTGTGGTGAATTGCGGCGGCACGCGGCGATCCGGCCACGGCAACCAGCCGCGATTGACTAGCAGCCACTGGCCGCTGCGTTGATCCTGAAACGGTTGCAGCAACTCGACGCCGACCTTGCCGTCGCGTTGGCGGTTGTCGAGCAACAGACTGTGCGCGGCATCGAACTGGCCGTGCAGATGCACACGGCGATAAGCCGGGTCGGTGCTATGCAGCAATTCGCTGCTGGCCATCGGGTCAGCCGCGCGGCGCTCGGCGTAACTGGTGAGCAGGGCGGTTTTCTCCGCGCCGCGGCCCAGTTGCCAGAAACCCAGCGACACCAGCAGTGGCAGCAACAGCGCCACCACCACGGTCGGTATCACGCCCGGGCGAAAGCGCTTCATGGCCGCGCCACAAAGTCAGTCGTCGCGCTCGCTATACTCAACTGCATCGCCTGTCCCCCGGAGTCTTCCCATGCTAAAAGCAGCCATCGTCCTGCTGCTGATTGCCACGGTGATCAGCCTGTTCAGCGGCCTGTTTTTCCTGGTCAAGGACGACAGCAGTTCGAATCGCCTGGTGATCGCCTTGAGTGTTCGGGTGGCACTGGCCGCTGCCACCGTCGGCTTGATTGCCTGGGGCTTTTACAGCGGCCAACTGGTGTCGCATGCGCCTTGGTAATGCAGATCCTCAGAGTACGTAAACGAAGATAAAGAGGCCGATCCACACCACGTCGACGAAGTGCCAATACCAGCTCGCCGCTTCGAAACCGAACTGGTGCTCGTTGTCGAAGTGGCCCTTCATGATGCGCATCAGCATCACGAACAGAATGATCGTGCCGATGGTCACGTGGGCGCCGTGGAAACCGGTGAGCATGAAGAACGTTGCGCCGTAGATGCCCGAACCCAGGGTCAGGCCCAGTTCGTGATAAGCGTGGATGTATTCCTCCGCCTGGAAACCGAGGAACGCACAGCCCAACAGCACGGTGATCGCCAGCCAGATTTTCAGCGCGCCGCGATGGCCCTTCTTCAAGGCATGGTGGGCGATGGTGATGGTGACGCTGGAGCTGACCAGCAGAATCGTGTTGATCAGCGGCAGGCCCCACGGGCTGATGACTTCCTTGGGCGGCGGGAACAGTTTCGGATCCGGGGTGTGCAGCAACGGCCAGGTGAACTGGAAGTTCGGCCAGAGCATGTGGGCGATGCCTTTCGGGCCTTCGCCACCCAGCGCCGGGCCGGAAATGTGCCGCACGTAGAACAGTGCGCCGAAGAAAGCGACGAAGAACATCACCTCGGAGAAGATGAACCAGCTCATGCCCCAGCGGAACGAGCGATCCAGCTGTGCGCTGTAAAGTCCCGCGCGGCTTTCCTTGATCACCGTGCCGAACCAGCCGAACAGCATGTACGCCACCAGCAGGCCACCGATGAAAAAGATCAGCGGGCCGTGAGATTCCGGGCGCGCGGCCTTCAGATCGTTGAACCAGACGGCCAGGCCGTACACGGTGACGAACATCCCGACCGTGGCAATGATCGGCCACTTGCTCTGGGCTGGAACGAAATAATGCTCATGAGTTGCCATTTATTGTTCTCCTTATCGGGCACGCTTAACCGCCAGTGTTTACAGCCACCGGAGGATGTCGGGCGGTGATATCGAACAGCGTGTAGGACAGCGTCAGGTGCTTCACGTCCTTGGGCATGTCGCGGTCAACGATGAAACGCACCGGCATCTCGATCTGCTGACCCGGCTGCAGCACCTGCTGGGTAAAGCAAAAGCATTCGGTCTTGTGGAAATACGCCGCAGCGTTGCTCGGCGCGATGCTCGGCACAGCTTGCGCACTCATCGGTTTGTCGGTGGGATTGCGCGCGATGAAAATCATCTCGTTGACCGCGCCGGGGTTGGCGGTCAATTCATCGTGTTTGGGATAGAAGTCCCACGGCATGTCGGCGGTGTTGGTCGAGAGAAACTGCACGCGTACCTGGCGAGAGGTATCCACCACCTGCTCACCCTCGTACTGCCCTCCAGTCTTGCCATTGATGCCGAAGGCCTTGCACATCACGTCGTAGATCGGCACCAGGGCAAAGCCGAAGACAAACATTGCGACCACGACTCCCAGCAGCCGGATGACCAGTTTTTTCAGCGAGATCGAGTCAGCCATGATTGTCAGCCTCCACCGAGATCCCCTGTGGGAGCGGGCTTGCTCGCGAATGCCATTCATCATTCAACACATGAGTTGAATGATCTGACGCATTCGGGAGCAAGCCCCCTCCCACAAAGGCCAGGCGTTTCATTTCACTTCCGGCGGCGTGGTAAAGGTGTGATACGGCGCCGGCGACGGCACGCTCCACTCCAGGCCTTCGGCGCCATCCCACGGTTTGGCCGGGGCCGGCGCGCCACCGCGAATGGTCTTGATCACGATGAACAGGAAGAAAATCTGCGTGGCGCCGAACATGAACGCGCCGATCGAGGAGACCATGTTGAAGTCGGCGAACTGCAGGTTGTAGTCCGGAATCCGCCGTGGCATCCCCGCCAGCCCCACAAAGTGCATCGGGAAGAAGGTCAGGTTCATGCCGACGAACGACAGCCAGAAGTGCAGCTTGCCGAGGGTTTCGTCGTACATGTGCCCGGTCCACTTCGGCAGCCAGTAATAGGCCGAGGCGAAGATCCCGAAGATCGCCCCCGGCACCAGCACGTAGTGGAAGTGCGCGACCACGAAGTAGGTGTCCTGGTACTGGAAGTCCGCCGGGGCGATGGCCAGCATCAGCCCGGAGAAACCGCCGATGGAAAACAGGATCACAAACGCCACGGCAAACAGCATCGGCGTCTCGAAAGTCAGCGAGCCCTGCCACATGGTGCTGGCCCAGTTGAACACCTTCACCCCGGTGGGCACGGCGATGAGCATGGTCGCGTACATGAAGAACAACTCGCCCACCAGCGGGATGCCGACCACGAACATGTGGTGCGCCCAGACGATGAACGACAGGAACGCGATGCTCGCCGTCGCATAGACCATTGAGGTGTAGCCGAACAGCGGCTTGCGCGAGAAGGTCGGGATGATCTGGCTGACGGCGCCGAAGGCCGGCAGGATCATGATGTACACCTCGGGGTGGCCGAAGAACCAGAACACATGCTGGAACAACACCGGGTCACCGCCACCGGCGGCGCTGAAGAAACTGGTGCCGAAGTGGATGTCCATCAGCATCATCGTCACGCACCCGGCCAGTACCGGCATCACCGCGATCAGCAGAAACGCGGTGATCAGCCAGGTCCAGACGAACAGCGGCATTTTCATCAGGGTCATGCCGGGGGCGCGCAGGTTGAGGATGGTCGCGACCACGTTGATCGCGCCCATGATCGAACTGATCCCCATCAAGTGGATGGCGAAGATAAAAAACGTCACGCTTTCCGGCGCGTAAGTCGTCGACAGCGGCGCATAGAATGTCCAACCGAAGTTCGGCCCGCCACCGGCGGTGAACAGGGTTGAGACCAGCAGCAGGAATGCCGCCGGCAGCAGCCAGAAACTGAAGTTGTTCATCCGTGGCAGGGCCATGTCCGGCGCGCCGATCATCAACGGGATCATCCAGTTGGCGAGGCCGACGAACGCCGGCATCACCGCCCCGAAGACCATCACCAGGCCGTGCATGGTGGTCATCTGGTTGAAGAACGCCGGTTCGACGATCTGCAGCCCGGGCTGGAACAGCTCGGCGCGGATCACCATGGCGAACGTGCCGCCGAGCAGGAACATGCAGAACGCGAACCACAGGTACAGCGTGCCGATGTCCTTGTGGTTGGTGGTCAGGACCCAGCGCATCAGGCCTTTGGCGGGGCCGTGGGCGTGGTCGGCATGACCGTGGTCATCGATTACAGCGCTCATGGCCGGTCTCCTTTACGTGAGTGGACGGGGCGGGCCGGGGCGCGTTGCCCCGGCCGGTTCACGAAGTACGCGATAGACCGGCTCATTTGCTTTCCGCCTGTTTGAGCTCCAGCACTTCTTTTGGCGTGACCATGTCGCCTTTGTTGTTGCCCCAGGCGTTACGTTCGTAGGTCACGACCGCGGCGATATCGACCTCCGACAGCTGCTTGCCGAACGCCGCCATGGCGGTGCCGGGCTTGCCGTGGAAGACAATGCTCAAGTGATCCTTGATCGGCCCGGTGGCTATTTTCGAACCCTTGAGTGCCGGGAACATTGGCGGCAGGCCCTGACCTTCGGCCTGGTGACAGGCCACGCAGGTGGTGTGATAGACCTTGTCGCCGCGCTCCTTGAGTTCGTCGAGGGTCCATTCCTTGCTGGTCAGCTCTTTAAGCTGCGCGGCCTCGGCTTTGCGCTCGGCGAGCCATGTCTCGTAGTCGGCCTTGTCCTTGACCTCGACCACGATCGGCATGAAACCGTGATCCTTGCCGCACAATTCAGCGCACTGGCCACGGTAGAGGCCGGGCTTGTCGACGCGCGTCCAGGCTTCATTGACGAACCCCGGGATCGCATCGCGTTTGACCGCGAAGGCCGGCACCCACCAGGAGTGGATAACGTCGGCGGAGGTCACGAGGAAGCGCACCTTGGCGCCGACCGGCAGCACCAGCGGCTTGTCGACTTCGAGCAGGTAGTGCTCGCCCTTGGCTTCCTTGTTGTGGATCTGTTCGGCGGGGGTGGCCAGGTTGCTGAAGAACTCGACGTCCTGTCCCAGGTATTTGTAGTGCCACTTCCACTGGTAACCGGTGATCTGGATATCGATATCCGGCTCACTGGTGTCGTACATGCGGATCAGGGTGGCGGTCGCCGGAACCGCCATCGCCACCAGGATCAGCAGCGGCACGACAGTCCAGAGAATTTCGACGGTGGTACTTTCGTGGAATTTTGCGGCGACCTGTCCGGTCGAGCGACGATGCACGATCATCGACCAGAACATGGCGCCGAAGACGATGATCCCGATCACCACACAGATCCAGAAAATGGTCATGTGCAGGTCGAATACTGCGTGACTGATTTCAGTCGCTCCAGGCGCCATATTCACAGTCCAGGCCGCATGCGCCGGGCTGAAAATCGACCACAACAGGAGGCCCATCCAGACGTGTGGATGTCGCATCATTGCGGGTTCCCCTTATCGTTCTTGTTATCCCGGAGGCGTAACGCCTGCGGCAAGGGAGCGGCTGCATCAGACTACGAACTTGAATCGCCGGGCCTTGCTGCGGGTGCAGTCGGGCGTCATCAGCTAACTCCATTCAATGGCGAGTATAGACAGCCATCGGGAATTGCAATGTTGAGGCGTAAATGATCTGAAACAGCCGGGGCTTGCGCTCAAGGGTACGAATGGAGAAGGATGCAGACGAGTGGTGGCGAACCGATATAACGCTGCTGCATCAAGGATGAAATAATTATGACAAATGCGTCTTAGCATTTTTCGTAAGCCAGCTAACTTATGTCTTCCCTATTTCATTGCCTTGTTCCCTGGAGTTTTCATGAACACCGCCGCATTGCGCGAGCAGATCCAAAAAGCCCAAAAACACGAGAAGGAAACCGGCCTGCTGACCCGTCAGCTGGAAAGCAAACTGCCTCATTTACACCCGGCGATCCAGTTGCCGGAAGCCGACGCCAACGGCGTGCTGACGCGTTTTGTCGCCGCCTACATCGATGAAGTGCCAGACCTGCTGGATGCAGCCAATGATGTCGCCAAGGAAGCGGGAATCGAATCGCAGATCAAACCGGTGCTGAGAATCGCCGAGCAGTATTTCCTCCAGCCGCCGGCCATCATGTCCGGGCATGTCGGTCTGGACAGCCTGCTGGACGAAGCCTATCTGGCGCACCGCTTTGTAGAAGAGGTCAACGACCTGTACATCAAGCATTTAGGCCAGCCACTGATCCCCTTGGACATGACGGTCGCCAATCTGATTGCTCACCAACTGATCGGTGAGGAATTTGCCAATCAACTGGACGAAGCCGTGCATCACGCCATCGACGAGATGCTCAACGACGAGAGTTTTGCGCTGGAGTCGGTAGAAGCCTACCGCGATAAACTGAGCAGCCCGGACACCGGCGCGGCATGGAAGCGCTGGCCATGCATGGGCCGCCGCCTGGGCGTGGGCCTGGAGCTGGATCAGCCTGCCGCCTGATTCAAAGCCCAGTACAAATGCCGATTGTGGGAGGGGGCTTGCTCCCGAAGGCGGTGGATCAGTCACGATCAATGTCGACTGACCCACCGCATTCGGGAGCAAGCCCCCTCCCACAGGGGTATTTCAAGATCAGGTTTAACCTGCCGCACCGATCCCGGTATTGGTCCGAATCCGTCCCTCAAGCCGTCGCTTCAACCCGCGCGACTCGATCACCAGTTTCGACCCCTTGGCCGCATTCGCCCGGCCCCACTCTTCCAGCAATTCCAGACACGAATGGTCGATGTAGCTCAGGTTATTGAGCGGCACATGCACTGTCGTGCCCTGCGGAATACTGCCCAGCACCTGGGTCAGCGCCGGCACCTTGAGGAACGTCGCCGCGCCCACCAGACGCAATTCCATCTCGCCGTCCTGCGGCAGATCGATCAGGCTGATCTTCAGCCGCGAAGCCTTGAACGCCAGTTTCAACATCGTCAGACCGAAACCGATCAGCACACCGGTCAGCAGGTCGGTGAAGATGATCGCCAGGGCCGTGGCGGCGTAGGTGAACATCGGCATCCGCCCATAACGACCCAGGCCTCGAAACGCTTTGAGATCGACCAGTTTGAACCCGGTGTACACCAACACGCCTGCCAGACTCGCCACCGGAATGCTTTGCAGCACGCTCGACAGCAACAGCACGAACGCCAGCAGCCACAGACCATGGAAGATCGTCGAATATCGGGTGGTCGCACCGGCCTGGACGTTGGCCGAGCTGCGCACGATCACCCCGGTCATCGGCAACGCACCGACCAGACCGCAGAGCATGTTGCCGACACCTTGCGCCGACAGCTCACGGTCGAAGTCCGAGCGCACACCGCTGTGCATGCGGTCTACAGCCGCTGCAGACAACAGGGTTTCGGCGCTGGCAATGAACGCCACGGCAAAAGCCGCAATCAGCAGGGTTGGATCAGCGAGGCTGAGCAAGTCCGCCGGTTTCAGCCAGTCGATGGCTTCGGCCAGGTTCTCCGGCACTTCGACCCGTTTCACCTGCAACGCCAGCAGCAGACTGGCGCCCGTGGCCAGACCGACGCCGAGCAGAGCACCGGGAATGAAACGCAGCGAATGCGGGCGAAACTTCTCCCACAGCCACATCACCGCAATGGTCGCCAGGCCGAGCAATCCGGCCTGCCAGCCGAACGACGGCAAGGCTTGCGCCACTGCGCCGGGGAACGCCGTGAGGTTATCCAGCCCGGACGGTTGCGGTTTGGCATCGAGCATCACATGGATTTGTGAGAGCACGATCAGCACGCCAATCCCGGCGAGCATGCCGTAGACCACCGCTGGGGCCGTCACCCGAAACCAGCACCCGAGCTTCAGGCGCCCGGCCACCAGTTGCAGGAAACCGGCGAGCAACAGAATCGGCCCGAGCATCTCGATCCCGTGCTGGCGCACCAGCTCGAACACCAACACCGCCAGACCGGCCGCCGGCCCGCTGACCTGCAACGGCGAGCCCGCCAGCCAACCCACCACCAGACCGCCGATGATCCCGGTGATCAGACCTTTGGCCGGCGGCAACCCGGAAGCGATCGCAATGCCCATGCACAGCGGCAACGCGACCAGAAACACAACCACCGAAGCCAGCAGCTCCCGTGGTAACACCGCTTTCAATTGAGCAGCACGCATGATGACTCTCCCGAAGCTTTCTTCAGGCGTGGCGAAGCCGGGCCGCTGAACAGCGGCCGGCGTCATGCCACACAGATTTTTAGGAGGATTTAGAAGCGCGCTTTGGGCGTCGCCACCGGAATCGGATGGCTGCCGTCGAGCGGCAGGAAGCGTCCCTGATCCGCGTCGTAAGCTTTGATTTCACTGGTTTCGATGTTGTAGACCCAGCCATGGATGAACAGCTGACCGTTCGCCATGCGTGAGGCTACTGAAGGATGGGTACGCAAGTGCTGCAGTTGGGCGATGACGTTCTCCTCGGTGAGGATCGGCATGCTTTCTTTTTCGTCGGCGCAGTTACAGTTTTCGTGGACCATGGTTTTTGCCACTTCGGCGTGGCGCAGCCAGGCTTTGACCGTCGGCATTTTTTCCAGGCTCTCCGTATTGAGCACCGCGCGCATGGCGCCGCAATCGGAGTGGCCGCAGATGATGATGTGCTGCACGCCCAGCGCCAGCACCGCGTATTCGATGGCGGTGGAAACGCCACCGTTCATCTGGCCGTAAGGCGGTACGACGTTGCCGACGTTACGGGTCACGAACAGATCGCCCGGCGAGCTCTGGGTGATCAGCTCGGGCACGATGCGCGAGTCGGCACAGGTGATGAACATCGCCCGCGGCGATTGCGCCGTGGCGAGTTTCTTGAAGAGTTCTTCCTGCTGGGGGAAGACCTCATGATGAAAATGCAAAAAGCCGTCAACAATCGTTCGCAGCGCTGCATCGGCGGATTCCGCCCCAGGGACGGCTTGCGCCGACGCAGCCAACGGCTGTTTATCCTTGTCACTCATGATTCATCCTCTTTGGCGGATTCGGGGAGTCGTTCCCGTGTATTCCGATATGAAGCCAGTGGCTGTTTAAAACATCCGGGCCATCCCGACCCGTCAGTCACTCGATGAACAAGGTAGCCGCCGAAACTTAACTCAAACTGAATCAAGCGCTCTAGAACGTGTGTTCCAGGTCACAAAAAACGTGACTGGCGTGTTTCGACGCAAGGATTCCAAGCCTCAACCATAAGCTGATTGTCGCTAAATCAACGGCATGTGGCGACCCGGCGGACAGAAGGCCGCGCGACCAAGCCGAAGAATTTTTAATTTGATAATGGGGAGGAAGTTAGTATTAGTTGGCTTGAGTCTCATGTTAGTTGATCTATTTGTAGTCGAGTTTATTATTTTGAAATGACTAAGTTGTTGTGGCTCAATCGTTTTATTTCTATAGTTTTTTGGCGGGCATGATTAGTGTGTCCGTCTAATTAATTATTCAGGGATTGAAAAAATGACAACTCAAACTACTTTTGTTACTACCATGAATGCTCTGCGCGAATTTCATAAGGCAAGTTGCGATCATACGCCTGGGGCGCGCCGCCAAGTTCTGGTCAAACCGGTTTATCCAACGGTTTCTGCGCTCACTTCGCTGACACCGGAAGAAACCGCGGCAGTTGAAGGCTTGAAAGAAGATTCGCAAAGAAACGGTGCCGTTAACACCAATGAAATTCAGAATCAGATCACCGCGGACACCGAGCGGTTCAAGGAAAGCGGTGGTGGTGACGCTGCCAGCGAGGAGTTCAGGAAGCGTATGGAGGAGAAGCGTGCAGCGCAGAAAGAATCTTCCAACAAAATGATCGATGATATGTTCGATAAGGCTATTGATATTGGTGAAAAGTATCCGGCGACTCAGGGGGCAATCCTTTCTGTATCGGACCAGATCATGGCGTTTTTCAGCAAGTTATACAACGAGATCTATTTCTGGGTCAGCAATATTGTTGAGCAGTTTGTCGAGTGGGTGAAAAACGCTTGGGAAAACATCAAGAATACCGCCCGCCGCATCGTCGACTGGATCAGTAACTGGTTCAAGTAACAGCTTCTCCGAAGCCAGTAGTTCTAAATAATCGCTTGATGGAGCCAGACTCCATCAGGCGATTTTTTATTGTTTTGCGCTCTGCCTACAGCAGAGCCATTTGTGCCCCTGGCGGACAGAAGGCCGTGCAGTCGAGGTTATAGCCCTCACGATGGTTTAAACCGAGACGTTTAATGGCTTTGGCGAAACGTTGCGCCAGCAGGTCGGCGAACGGTCCCTCGCCACGCATTCTCGCGCCGAAACGGCTGTCGTAGAGCTCGCCGCCTCGGCTCTGGCGGATCAGGCTCAGGACATGGGCCGCGCGCTGCGGATAGTGCGCCTGCAACCATTCCTCGAACAACGGCGCCACTTCCAGCGGCAGGCGCAGCATCATGTACGCGGCGCTTTGCGCACCAGCCGCATGGGCTTCGGTCAGCAGGCTCTCGATTTCGCTGTCGTTGATCATCGGAATCATCGGCGAACACAGCACCCCCACCGGAATGCCCGCTTCGCGCATCACCCGGATCGCCCGCAGCCGTGCTTTCGGCGCAGCGGCTCGCGGTTCGAGGATGCGTTTGAGTTCGTCGTCGAGGGTGGTAAGGCTGATCATCACCGCCACCAGCCGTTGCTGCGCCAATTCGGTGAGCAGGTCGAGGTCGCGCAAAATCAGCGAGCCCTTGGTGACAATGGTCACCGGATGCCGGTAGCGCAGCAGCACTTCAAGGGTCTGCCGGGTGATCTTGTGCTCGCGTTCGATGGGCTGATACGGATCGGTGTTGGAGCCAAGGTTGATTGGCGCGCACTGGTAACCGCGTTTGTTCAACTGTTGTTCCAGCACCTGGGCGGCGTTGGTCTTGGCGATCAGCCGGGTTTCGAAATCCAGCCCCGGCGACATGTCCCAATAGGCATGGCTTGGTCGCGCATAGCAATAGATGCAACCGTGCTCGCAACCGCGATAAGGATTGATCGACCGATCAAAGGGCAGGTCCGGCGAGGTGTTGCGGGTGATGATGGTTTTCGCGGTCTCGATCATCACCTCGGTGTTCTGCGTCTCCGGCACTTCCTGATACCAGCCGTCGTCCTCGGCTACCGAACGGTTCGGTGCAAAGCGGTTGTGCGGGTTGGTCGCGGTGCCGCGACCCCGTGGTGGCAATGGAGTAGACATGAAAACGCCCCGATACTGTATATGCACACAGTATCGGGGCGTTGCTCATCTGGCTAGTGCCGTCGGGCGACTGGTCAGTTGTGTTGCGTGACCTGACCGAGGTCATCGCCGGAGGTGTGCTTCATATCCTCCTTGCGTAGTTCGGCAACGTCAGCGGCGTTCACCGGCGCACCTTTGTTGCCCCAGCTGCCACGGATGAAACTCACCACATCCGCCACTTCCTGATCCGACAACCGCCAGGCGAAACCCGGCATGGTGAAGGTCGAGGGTGCCGTGTGCGTCGCCGGCAAGGTACCGCCCTTGAGCACGATGTGGATCAGCGATGTCGGATCCTCCGATTGCAGCACCGGATTGCCCGCCAGCGCCGGGAACACCCGGGTGTAGCCATGGCCGTCGGTACGGTGGCAGGCCGCGCAGTTGTCGATGTACACCGCTGCGCCGCGCTGGCTGTCGTCGCCGTTCCACAGGGCTTTGGCCGCTTTCTCGTCGTACTGGTGCGGCTGATCGTTTGGATCAACTGCCGGCAGCGACTTGAGGTAGCGGGCGATCGCGGTCAGGTCGGCGTCGGTCATGTATTGCATGCTGTGGGTGACCACATCGCTCATGCCGCCGAACACTGCACTGCGGTCGCTGCGGCCGGTCTTGAGAAATTGCACCAGCTGCTCTTCGCTCCAGCTGCCCAGGCCATCCTTGTGATCACCCCGCAGACTTTTAGCGATCCAGCCTTCCAGCGGTGCACTGCCGGCGAGGAAGTTGTTGCCGTCCGCCGCGCTCAGGGATTTTTCCTGCATGGTCAGCGCCCGTGGCGTATGGCAGGCGCCGCAATGGCCGAGGCCTTCGACCAGATAGGCGCCACGATCGATCACCGGATCAGCCGAGGTGGTCTTGTAGTCCTCGACCTTCGGCGCAAACAGCCAGCGCCAGCCCATCAACGGCCAGCGCATGCTGAGCGGCCATGGAATGTCGCTGGCTTTGTTCTCCTGCGCCACCGGCTCGACGCCGTGCATGAAGTAGGCGTACAGCGCCTGCATGTCGGTTTCGCTGACCCGGGCGTAGGACGGATACGGCATCGCCGGGTACAACGTACTACCGTTTTTGGCGACGCCGTGGCGCACCGCTTTGTCGAAGTCCTCGAAGCTGTAATCACCGACGCCGGTTTTGTCCGGGGTGATGTTGGTCGAGTAGATCGTGCCGATCGGCGTTTCCATCGGCAGGCCGCCGGCGAACGGCTTGCCGTTCTTGGCGGTGTGGCAGGCCACGCAGTCACCCGCGCGGGCAAGGTATTCGCCTTGTTTGATCAACGCCTGATCGACGTCGGCGGCGTGTACAGCCGCGCTGCCGAGCAGGGCCAGGGTCGCGATAACGATATTCTTCATAGTCATCGCTCCTTATGCCTGAACCAGCGGGCCGGGGTTTTTCAGGTACTGCTCGCGGATTGCCTTGGCCGACCAGTAGGTCAACGCCGCGACCAGCCCGGTCGGGTTGTAACCCAAGCCCTGCGGGAACGCCGACGCGCCCGGTACGAAAACGTTGTGCACGTCCCAGCTCTGCAGGTAACGGTTCAGGGCGCTCTTCTTCGGATCGGTGCCCATGATTGCGCCGCCGTTGAGGTGGGTGGTCTGGTAGGCCGCGGTGTTGAAGTGATCACCGACCTGCTTGCCGATCACCGCGATGGCTTTCGGGCCCATGGCTTGAGCGACCTTGCCCATTTTCTCGACCATGAAGCGGTTCATCTTGATGTCGTTTTCCTGCCAGTCGAAGGTCATGCGCAGCAGCGGCAAGCCGTAGGCATCGCGGTACACCGGATCCAGATCGAGGTAGTTGCCACGGTAGGACTGGTGCGCGCCGTGGGCGTCCATCGACACCTGGTGGGTGTAGTAATCGGCGGTCGCGCGCTTCCACTGGCTACCCCAGGCCGGGGTGCCGGGCGGGTTCGAGGTGCCGGCAATCGGGCGGCTGCCCGCCTGGTTGACCCACATTGGCGAGCCACCGACGAAGCCGTGCGGGCCGTGGTCAAAGTTGTCGGCGTTGAAATCGTCCAGCGCCACGCCGTTGCCGCCGGCACCGATGAAGTTGTTGGTGTGGGTGTCCTTGTCGAAGAACGCCTTGATGGTCGCCATGTTCTGGTAGGCGAAGTTACGCCCGACCACGCCTTCGCCGCTGATCGGGTCGTACGGTTTGCCGATGCCCGACAGCAGCATCAGCCGCACGTTGTGCAGCTGGAAGGCGCCGAGGATCACCAGATCCGCCGGTTGCTCGATCTCGCGGCCCTGGCCGTCGATGTAAGTCACGCCGGTGGCCTTGGACTTGGTGCTGTCGAGGTTGACCCGCAGCACATGCGAGTTGGGCCGCAGCTCGAAATTCGGCAGCGGCTTGAGCGCCGGCAGAATGTTCACGTTCGGCGAGGCCTTGGAGTACATGTAGCAAACGTAACCGCTGCAGAACCCGCAGAAGTTGCACGGGCCCATCTGTGCGCCGTAAGGATTGGTGTACGGGCCTGAAGTATTCGCGGAGGGCAGGTTGTAGGGTTTGTAACCGACCTCTGTCGCCGCTTTGCCGAACAGCTGTGCGGAAACGGTGTTCTTCTGCGCTTCCAACGGGAACGGATTGGAGCGATCCGGTGCGTAAGGGTTACCGCCCTTGCCCTGACCGACCAGTTGGCCCTTCACGGTCCAGGCCTGGCCGGAGGTGCCGAAGACTTTTTCGGCGAAATCGAAGAACGGCTCCAGCTCTTCATAGCTGACGCCGAAGTCCTGGATGGTCATGTCCTTGGGGATGAAGCTCTTGCCGTAACGCTCTTCGTAGTGGCTGCGCATACGCAGTTCGATCGGATCGACGCGAAAGTGCACGCCCGACCAGTGCAGACCGGCGCCGCCGACGCCATTGCCCGGCAGGAACGCACCCAACTGGCGGTTCGGCAGGGCGATGTCGTTGACGCTGTGGCGGATGGTGACGGTTTCTTTCGAGATATCCTGAAAGAGTTTCTTGCGCACGCTGTAGGTGAGTTCGTCGATCACCTGCGGATAGTTGCCGTCGGGGTAGGTGTCCTGCATCGGCCCGCGCTCCAGCGCCAGCACGTTGAGCCCGGCCTCGGTCAGCTCCTTGGCCATGATCGCGCCAGTCCAGCCAAAACCGACGATCACGGCGTCGACCTTCTTCATTACGGTTGCCATGCTCAAGCCCTCTCGCCGCGAATCGACACTGCCGGGAAGGGGTATTGCTCGTTGCGTTCTACCCAATCCATGAAATCGGCGCGGGCGCCGGGAAAGCCGATCATGGTCCAGCCGACCATGCCTTTATTGCCGCCGTGGATCGGGTCGCAGAAGAACCCTTCCTTGGTGTTTTGCAGCAGCAGATTGAAGAAAATCTTCGCTGGAACCGCATCGAACTGCGGTTTTCCGGCTTCGAGCTGCTTGAGCAAATTCTCTCGGGTAGCGCTGTCTTGCTCGGCAAATGTTTTACCGTTGAGGGATTTTGCCCACTGATCCGTGGCAGCGATGCCCAGGCGATAGATCTCTTTTGGCACCAGTTTGCTCTGCCAGCCCATCTCCGGCGCGGCGTCGGCGTTGAACGGGCCTTGCATGTACCAGAGAGCACCGGCGGCATACGGGGTGTTCATCTGGCGGTCGATGTATTCCGGCACGCCGGCTTCCAGGGCGCCCGGGCCTTGCTCGTCGTTGGGGATCAAGTGCGCTACGGCGGCGTTGATGAAGGCCCATTCCTCGGCGGTGAAATAGCTTGGCTGGTAAGCGCTGGCATCCGCCTTGGCAGGGGATGCTGCGGGCGTCGCCGGGGCCGCCTCGGGCGCCGCTTGCAACACGCTGCTGCCCAAGCCGGTACCGGCAAGGGTGACCACAGGAATCAGGGTCAGGGATTTGCGCAAGAACTCACGCCGCGGGTTGTCTCGATCTGCATCAGACATGGGGTGCACCTCATCAGGCATTGATGGTTGTCCGTTTCTGCGAACGGCTTGAGCATTTTTTCGTCGCGGCGTGGGGCCCGTTTGACCGGGAAAAGGGGGACGCCTGCAACATCGTGTGACAAATGGTAGCAGGCTATGCATCGTGATAAACCGATTCAGCGGAAAAAAGCCGCCGGTTTTTATGCGTGTCTCAATGAAATCGCACGGATTCACAATTCTTTGACAAGTGCCTCACAGGGCTTTGACCGTGAGACGCACAAGCTGCGAGGCCTTTCGTTATGAATTCCGATACGGTCAGCCCAGCATGCCTCGAGTGCGCCTTTTCCCTGCTTTGTGTTTGTCGATTGTTGCGCTGCTGCACCTGATTCCGGCCCAGGCTGACGCTGCTGCACCCTCGCGTCCTCCGGAGTGGGCGCAACCGGTGCAAGTGCAATACAACCTGTTCCAGATGTCGCCAACGCTGTACCGCAGCGCCTTGCCCGATGGCGGTGTGGTGCCGTTGCTGAAGAACCTGAAAGTGGCGACGGTGATCAACTTCCTGCCGGAAGCCGATAGCCGTTGGCTGTCTGAGCCCGACATCAATCAAGTGCAATTGCCTTATCACACCAACCATGTCGATGACGCCGATGTGCTCAAAACGTTACGCGCGATTCAGGCTGCCGAAGCCAATGGCCCGGTGCTGATGCACTGCAAACATGGTTCCGACCGCACCGGCCTGATGGCGGCGATGTACCGGATCGTGGTGCAGGGCTGGAGCAAGGAAGACGCGCTGAACGAAATGACTCAGGGTGGTTTTGGTGAAAGCGGCCATTTCAAGGATGGCGTGCGTTATGTGATGCAGGCTGATGTCGACAAACTGCGCATCGCCCTGGCCAACGGCGACTGCAGCACCAGTGCCTTTGCCACCTGCTCGATGAAGAGTTGGTTCCAGTCGGTCGACCTCAAGTAGGCCGCACCCTCCACGGCATTGCACCGTGGAGGGTCATTCGCCGGCTCAGTCTTCGGACTTTTTCTTCAGCTTCGGATTCGGAAAGAACTGCACGGCCTGGACGGTTTTGTCCGGCGCCGGCTTGAGCGCGCTGGTATTGACCCGCGTGCCCAGTTCCTTGGGAACCGACAGCCCCTGCTCGTTCAGCGTATCCGAGTAACCACAGGCCACGCACTCACGGTGCGGCACGCTGTCCTCGTTCCACATCATCAACTTGTCCGGCTCGCTGCACGCCGGGCAGACGGCCCCGGCGATAAAGCGCTTCTTGGTAATCACAGGTGCCTCACTCATGCTGCCGCGTCCTCACTCAGGCCGCTATGGCGCAAGAGTGCGTCAATCGATGGCTCACGGCCACGGAAGTCGACGAACAGCACCATCGGTGCCTGCGAGCCGCCGCGCGCGAGAATTGCTTCGCGGAAGGCGCGACCGGTCTCGGCATTGAGCACGCCGTCTTCTTCGAACCTGGAGAAGGCATCCGCCGACAGCACTTCCGCCCACTTGTAGCTGTAATAGCCCGCCGCGTAACCGCCGGCGAAGATGTGCGCGAAGCTGTTGGGGAAGCGGTTGTACGCCGGTGGACGCATCACCGACACCTCGTCGCGCACGCCTTCCAGTACTTGCGCCACGCTGCGACCGTCACCATGGGTGGCGTGCAGTTCGAAGTCGAACAGCGAGAATTCCAGCTGCCGCACCATCATCAGGCCGGACTGGAAGTTCTTCGCCGCGAGCATTTTCTCCAGCAGGTCTTGCGGCAGCGGCTCGCCGGTTTCGTAGTGACCGGAGATCAGCGCCAGGCCTTCCGGCTCCCAGCACCAGTTTTCCATGAACTGGCTTGGCAGCTCGACCGCATCCCACGCCACGCCGTTGATCCCGGAAACACCGGCGTGATCAACGCGGGTCAGCAGGTGGTGCAGGCCGTGACCGAATTCGTGGAACAGGGTGGTCACTTCATCGTGGGTCAGCAGCGCAGGCTTGCCGCTGTCGGCCGGGGTGAAGTTGCACACCAGGTTGGCCACCGGGCTTTGCAGTACGCCGTCAACGGTGCGGCGACGGTCGCGGGCACCGTCCATCCATGCACCGCCGCGCTTGTTGGCGCGGGCGTAGAGGTCAAAGAAGAAGCGGCCGACGTGCTGGCCGTTTTCTTTGATCTCGAACAGGCGCACGTCCGGATGCCAGGTGTCGAAGCCTTTCAGTTCGGCGATTTCGATGCCGTACAGACGCTGAACGATAGCGAACAGACCGCCGAGGACTTTATCGATCGGGAAGTAGGCGCGCAGGGTTTCCTGAGCGACGCTGTAGCGTTGCTCGCGAAGTTTTTCCCCGTAGAAACCACTGTCCCAGCTTTGCAGATCGGCGCAGCCCTGTTCGGCGGCATAGGCGCGCAGCTGCTGCAGATCCTGCGCGGCGAACGGCTTGCTGCGCTTGGCCAGGTCGCGCAGGAAGCTCAGCACCTGATCGCTGGACTCGGCCATTTTCGTGGCCAGACTCAGCTCGGAGAAACTGGCGAAACCCAACAGTCTGGCCAGTTCCTGACGCAGGTCGAGGATCTCTTCCATGACCGGGCCGTTATCGTTCTGCCCGGCATTCGGGCCTTGATCCGACGCACGGGTGCAGTAGGCGGCATAGACTTCTTCACGCAGCGCGCGGTCCTGGGCGTAGGTCATCACCGCGTAGTAGCTCGGGAATTCCAGGGTGATCAGCCAGCCATCGAGGCCTTTGGCCTGGGCGGCGGCAGCCATTTGCGCCTTGGCCGAATCAGTCAGGCCGGCGAGGGCCGCTTCGTCGGTGATGTGCTTGGTCCAGGCTTGCGTGGCGTCGAGCAGCTGGTTGGAGAAGCGGCTGCCCAGCTCGGACAGTTTGCTTTGCACTTCGGCGTAACGCTTCTGTTCGGCTTCCGGCAGGTCGATACCCGACAGACGGAAATCACGCAGGGCGTGTTCCAGAATGGTTTTTTGCGCCACATCGAAACCGGCGGCTTCCGGGCTGCTGGCCAGCGCTTCATAGGCCTGGAACAGTTCGCGGTTCTGGCCCATCTCGGTGGAGTAGGCGCTCAGGGCCGGCAGGCACGACTCGTAGGCTTCGCGCAGTTCAGCGCTGTTGCACACGGCGTTGAGGTGGCTGACCGGGCTCCAGGCAGCGCCAAGGCGATCGTTGAGTTCGTCCATCGCCAATACCAGGCCGGCCCAGGTCGGGTTTTGAACCTGGGTCTTGAGAATTTCGGTGATGGCGGCGCGGTTGTCGGCCAGGATCGTTTCGATGGCTGGCAGCACGTGTTCGGCACGGATCGTGGAGAACGGCGGCAGGTCGTAGGACTGCAGAAGAGGGTTGTTCACGCTCACGGTTGGCACCTTGGCTGGAAGAAACATGCACCCATCTTAATTACAATCGACACTCACCGCAGCTATCGGCGACAGAGAGAGAACTTATCGTGCCCGTTCGCAAGTACCAGAATCACACCCCGCAACTCGGCAAAGGCGCGTTTGTCGACGCCTCGGCGGTGGTAATCGGCGACGTCGAAATCGGTGAAGACAGCTCCGTCTGGCCGCTGACCGTGATCCGTGGCGACATGCACCGCATCCGCATCGGTGCGCGCACCAGCGTGCAGGACGGTTGCGTGCTGCACATCACTCACGCCGGGCCGTTCAACCCAGACGGGTTTCCGTTGCTGATCGGCGATGACGTGACCATTGCCCACAAGGTCATGCTGCATGGCTGCAGCGTTGGCAGCCGCGTGTTGATCGGCATGGGCAGCATTGTCATGGACGGCGCGGTAGTCGAGGACGATGTGATCATCGGCGCCGGCAGCCTGGTGCCGCCGGGCAAGCGCCTGGAAAGCGGTTTCCTGTACGTGGGCAGCCCGGTGAAACAAGTCCGCTCGTTGACCGACAAGGAGCGCGCCTTCTTCACCTACAGCGCGGCGAACTACGTGAAGCTCAAGGACCTGCATCTGGCCGAAGGCTACGACCAGCTCTGAATCGACCTACACCTGCTCGGGATTTCTCATGCATTACCAGACCGTACTGTTCGACCTTGATGGCACCCTGACCGACCCGCGTGAGGGCATCACCCGTTCCATCCAGTTCGCTTTGAGCAAACTCGGCATCGACGAGCCGGATCTGAGCAAACTCGAACACTTCATCGGCCCGCCGCTGTTGCAGGCGTTCATGCAGTTTTACGATTTTGATGAAGCCAAGGCGTGGCAGGCGGTGAATTTTTATCGCGAACGATTCAAGGTCACCGGCCTGTATGAAAACCGCGTGTTTGATGGTGTTACGCCTTTATTGGAAACCCTGAGCGGGCAGGGACGGCAGCTGTATATCGCCACTTCGAAGCCGTGGGAATTTGCTCGCGAGATTGCCCGGCACTTTGATTTTGCCCGGCACTTCAAGGTGATCTACGGCAGTGAGCTGGATGGCACGCGGACCAACAAGGTCGAGCTGATTGCGCACCTGATTGCTGAAGAGGGGCTGGATCCGGCCAGCACGCTGATGATCGGCGACCGCAAACATGACCTGATCGGCGCGCGCAGCAACGGTATCGATGCGGCGGCAGTGGGTTATGGGTTTGGCAGTTTTGAAGAGTTGAGTGCCGAGGCGCCGGCTTATCATTTTGAGACTTTGGCCGAGTTGCATCAGGCGTTTTTGCGGCGCTGATTGGATTGCTATCGCGAGCAGGCTCACTCCTACATTTGGAATGCGTTCCTCCTGTAGGAGTGAGCCTGCTCGCGATGACGTCTTCCCAATCAACTCAACTGTTTGTTTCTGCCAATATTTTCAAAGCCGCCTTGCGTTTCTCGAGAGCTAAACCGCCTAGCTTCTCAACCTCGGCATAAAACCGCACCCAATCCCCCCCAACTTGCCTGAACAGCGCCGCAAACGCCGGCACCCACTGGTCATACAGCCCGAACGGCAACAATCGCGCATTGTTCAGCGGCATGTTCACCCACGCATCGTAGCGCTTGTCCCCGGCCCACTGGCGGTCGCGCATCAATCGATATTCGCGACGAAACTGCTCGAACGTCGTCGCTTTGCGTTCGCGCATCTGCTCGGCCGGCAGCGGCTGGGCGTAGAGCTTTTCCAGGCGCGCGCGCGTTTCCAGCACCAGCTCAATGAACTGATCGCGCTGCTTTAGCCTGGCATCGGTGTCCGGCGGCAATCCCCGAAACGCCCGCCACTGGCGGGTGCCTTCCTGTTCGACAAACGTGGCAAACGACTCGTTGAACTCGGTGTCGTCCTTCACATAGAAGCGCTGATGCGCCAGTTCATGAAAGATCAGCGTGGCCAGACGCTCATCGCCCCAGCCCATCATCGAATTGAGGATCGGGTCATTGAACCAGCCGAGGGTCGAATAGGCCTCGACGCCGCCAATCGCTACGTCCATGCCTTGCAGGCGCTGAATCGCCGCTTCGCCGCGCGCGGCGCTCTGGCTGTAGTAGCCGCGATAGGCCACGCAACCGGCGATCGGGAAGCAGTGATTCTGCGGGGTCAGGGAAAACTCCGGGGTGGCGAACACGTTCCACACCACGTACGGCCGACCAATGTCGGCGTACAGCCGATAGCTCTGGTTGTCCGGCAGGTGCAGCCGTTCACTGGCGAAGGTCCGGGCCTTTTGCGACTGGATCAGGTGTGTGCGCAGCTTAGCGTCGCGGCTCGGGTCGGCAATCACCTTGGCCACCGGCTCGCGCGCGCGCAACAACTGCAACTGACCGCTGGCCAACTGGCTGTAATAGCTGACGCTGGAACAACCGTTGAGCAACAAAAGCATCACACCCGGAAACAAAATCCGAAAAACACGATCAAGTAACCCATGGCTTGGAAGCGGCCTGCTCAAAATAAAAATCCTTTGGAAAGTCTGCCCGCAAGACTATCCCGCCATTTGGAGCTTCGCTATGCGCATGTTGTTGCTGACAGGAGGCCTGCTGACGCTGGCCGGTTGTGCCGGATTCGGAATGCCCGACCCTGACCCCTCGCAAGCCTGGATCGATCTCGATGCCCGGCAACAGGACACGGCGCTGCAAGCGCTGCAGGTCGATAGCCGGGCCACGGTCGACAAACGTTATTTCGAAGTCCAGCCCGGCAGCCATGAGCTGAAGGTGCGTTATCAGTTTCCGGTCGAAGCCACCAACATCGGCCCCGACGCCGAGCCACTGTGGCGCGACTGCCAGTTGAAGCTGACATTCAAGGAATTCAACGCCGGACAGCGTTATCAATTGCAAGCCGGCAGCATCGGGTTCCGGCCATGGGCGAAGCTCTATGACGAGCAGCGCAATGTGGTCGGCCAAGGAACCCCGGCAGGCTGCCAGCGCACGTGATCGGCGCTATGCTGGAGGTCTGAACCCCTGGACATCCCTCATGCGCAAGTTGATGTTGTTGCTCGCGGTCGGCGTTGTCGCCGGTTGCCAGACCCCGTTACCGCCGGTCGATCCGCAAATGGCCTGGGTCGACTTCTCGACTCCGACCCCTGGCGGCAAACTGCTTATGGCCGAGCGCCTGGACAATCAACGGCTGACCGATGGGCGTTTCTTTCAGGTCACGCCTGGCAGCCACGAGCTGCGGGTGCGGTTTGACTTCGAGGTGTTTGGCGGCGGCGGTGCGCTAATGACCGGCCCTGTCGAGCGGCTGTGCTATCTGTACATCCGCTACGACCATTTCGAAGCCGGCCAGCGTTATCTGCTGGAAGGTCGTTCGCTAGGGTTCACCCCGAGTGCCCGGCTGTACAACGCCAAACGTGAAATCGTCGCCGAGGATCGCGACTACAACTGCATTAACTGAGACGACTCAGCTGTCGTTCTTTTGATAGATGATCGCTTTGCTGCCGTTCTCACATGAACCGACCACCATGGCGATGTCATGTTTTGCGGCTTCTTCCTTGCTGACGATTTCCAGTGTGTAGGACGGCACTGCTTTAGCCTGAATCTTGATTTCGATCTCTTTCCTGAGTTCTTCGCAGTCTTTCGGTGCCGCAAAAACCGAGGTGGCCAGTGCACTGCAGAGGATCGCCAAGCCAATACGTTTCATTTTGAAGCTCCATAGGGCAGCGCGCACGGGCGTGCGCTGAAGCTGCTGTCAGGTATTCGACCATATTTTTGCAGCGTGGGTTCTGACTTCGCTCACATCTTCCGGGATTGCGGTAATTGTTAGATTGCCATCGCGAGCAGGCTCACTCCTACAGGGGATCCCGATTGTTCACAATTGATGTCCGCTGGAGATCGAATGTAGGAGTGAACCTGCTCGCGATGGCGCCAGTACAGTTAACGCCTGATCAGCTGACCAGCGAAGCCTCAAGCGTAATCTTCGCGTTCAACACCTTGGACACCGGGCACCCTTCCTTGGCCTTGTTGCTCAGTTCTTCAAACTGCGCCTGAGTCGCCCCCGGGATTTTCGCCTTGAGGATCAGCTTCACCGCCGTGATTGCGAAGCCGCCATCTACCTGATCCAGCGTGACTTCAGCCTGAGTATCAATGCTGTCGGCCTTCAGGCCCGCATCGCCCAGAATCATCGAAAACGCCATGGAGAAACAGCCGGCATGCGCGGCGCCGATCAGTTCTTCCGGGTTAGTGCCCTTACCGCCCTCGAAGCGAGCCTTGAAGCCGTAGGGGGCTTCTCTGAGGACACCGGTTTCAGTGGAGATCGAGCCGATGCCGGTTTTCAGATCGCCTGCCCAATGCGCGGATGCTTTCTTCACGATAGCCATGTCTGCCTCCTCAAGATCTGGCGCGGAAACGCCGCGCCGTCGTGGTTTTTACTTGCAAGGCTTCTGAGGATAGACGCCCGGACAAAGTTCAGCCCGGCTGAATCGTTGACTTTTTTAGTAGGAAATTTCATCGCGGCTATTGAAACTCGGGTATATGCCCTCATTGCATAAAACACGCTTATGGATTGGGCAGGTTTTCGTTCGCAAGAAAAACCTGCCTCCTCATTCGGAGACGCAGGTTTATGAAGCAACTGTCCGACGTAAAGTTTTCCACCCTCGACCTGGTGCCCGTGCGCGAGAACGGCAGCCCGGCGCAATCGCTGCGCAACTCGCTGGATCTGGCACAGCATGTCGAGAAGCTTGGCTACACCCGTTTCTGGGTCGCCGAACACCACAACATGGACGGCATCGCCAGCTCCGCCACGTCGGTGCTGCTGGGGTATCTGGCCGGTGGCACCTCGACGATTCGCGTCGGCTCCGGCGGGGTGATGCTGCCCAATCATGCGCCGCTGGTGATCGCCGAGCAGTTCGGTACCCTCGAAAGCCTCTATCCGGGACGCATCGATCTGGGTCTGGGCCGTGCGCCCGGCTCCGACCAGATGACCGCCCGCGCCCTGCGCCGCGAACGCTCCGGCAGTGCCGATGATTTCCCGGAAGATGTCGCCGAGCTGGCGCGCTTCCTCGGCCCGCGCACCCCGGACCAACGGGTAATCGCCATGCCCGGCACCGGCACCAATGTGCCGATCTGGTTGCTCGGTTCCAGCCTGTTCAGTGCGCAACTGGCCGGTGAGCGCGGTTTGCCCTACGCCTTCGCCTCGCACTTCGCCCCGCGCTTCATGCACGAGGCGATTCGCGTCTACCGCAACCACTTTAAGCCGTCGGCAGTGCTCGATAAACCGTACGTGATGCTCGGGGTGCCGTTGGTGGCGGCCGATACCGATGAGCAGGCCGACTACCTGGCGACCTCGGTGTATCAGCGAATTCTCGCGCTGATGCGTGGGCAGAGTCTGGTGCAGCGTCCGCCGGTGAAAACCATGGACGGCCTGTGGCTGCCCCATGAGCGCGAGGCTGTGGGGGATTTCCTCGGTCTGGCGATGGTCGGCAGCCCGCAGAAGATCCGCGCGAAGCTGGAGGTGCTGGTCGAGCAGACCCAGGCCGATGAGCTGATCTTCACCTGCGATCTGTATGAGCATGCCGATCGTCTGCACTCCTATGAATTGCTGGCCCAAGTCATGAAGGGCTGACTCTGGAATTCGGCTTCTGTGGGAGCGGGCTTGCTTGCGAAGACGGAGTGTCAGACACCCTGGATGTCGGCTGACATATCGCTTTCGCGAGCAAGCCCGCTCCCCCATTGGGAACCAGTGGCCCACAAAAAAGCCGACGCCTTCGCGTCGGCTTTTGCATTTCAGGTGCGATCAACCGCGTTTGTAGACGATTTCCTTGGCGCCACCTTCGCAAGTTCCGACGACTTTGCCGTCAGCCGCTGCACCCTTATCGACAACCTCCAGCGAATACCCGGAAACGCCCTTGGCATCCAGCTTCGCCGCAATCTCGCTTTTCAACTCTTCACAAGGCTTGCCAGCAGCCAACGCGCCACCCGCAAGGCTCAACAAACCTACTGCCAATATGAACTTCTTCATCGGTCGCACTCCCTGGTCGGATTAAAAGAGGCGGGCACCGGCTGTGCCGATGCGCTCACCTTGTAGCGCTTTGCCATTCCTATGGCACTCGGCCAGCGCGCAAGTTCAGAAGCGTAGCCCAAACTCAGCTGCTGGCAATGCGGAAGCCGACTTTGAGGGTTACCTGGAAATGCGCAGCCTTGCCGTCCTTGATGTGGCCACGGGTCTCGACCACTTCAAACCACTCCAGATGCTTGATGCTTTTGTGCGCTTCAGCCAGCGCGTTGTTGATGGCGTCCTCGATGCTGCTGGTGGACGAGCCAACCAGCTCGACTTTCTTGTACGTGTGATGGTCACTCATGGCGATCTCCTTGGCGTTTGCAATTGACGTGTGGAATTGAGACTAGCAGTCAATCTGCTCTGTGGATTTCGGTGCCGCGGCGCAAGCTAAGTTCAGATTTTCTGCACTTTCTCAAACCGCTGAAGTCCCAACCAACACACGCCACTCATCACCAATGCAGGAGAGCCACCATGGCCAACACCTCTTTACGTAAAGCCTCGTTGCAAAGCATGGAAGCCGAGATCGAGAGTCTGCTCAAATCGTTGGAAAGCCTGAAGGACGACGCGTCCGACGAGTCGCGCAAGACCCTGAAGGCGCTCAAAAGCAACGCCGAAAGCGCGCTGAAACATTCGCGCAGCCTGCTCAGCGATGCCTATGAAGAAGTCAAAGTGAAAACCCGCGAGACCGGCATCGCCACCCGCGATTACGCTCAGGAACACCCTTGGACCACCGCTGGTGTGGCGGTCGGTGCAATCGGTCTGCTCGCCGCTTACTTGCTGTTCAAGCGCGGCGAGTGATCCGTTTGGCGCAGCTCGTTCTTGAGCCACTGCGCCAGTTGCCGGGCGCGTCCATCTGCGGCGCGCTTGGGTAGCCACAATGCCAGTTGCGCCGGGGTTTCGCAGAAGCCCCACGGCGCAACCAGGCGACCGGCCTTCAAGTCTTCGGCCACCAGCGGCTCCGGGGCGATCGCCACGCCGAGTCCGGCCACTGCGGCCTCCAGCAGATAATACAAATGCTCAAAACCTTGCCCCAACTTCAACGCCTTGGCGTCGAGGTGATTTTGCTGTGCCCAACTCGGCCAGGCTTGCGGGCGCGATGTGGTGTGCAGCAGCGGTTCACTGAGCAAGGCTGACGCGGGCGCTGCTTGCAGGCGTTGATTCCCGCTGAACAGCGGGCTCAGTACCGGGCCGATGCGTTCTGCGGCCAATTCGTAGACCTGCATGTCTGCCGGCCATGGCGGCTCGGCGAACAGCAGCAAGGCATCGAGTCCGGGGCGTCTAGGGTCGAGATCACCTTCACCGGCGGACAGATGCAGTCGCAAGTCCGGCAAATCTGCGTTGAGCCGCCCCAGGCGTGGGATGAACCAGCGTGCCAGCAGACTGCCGGAGCAGCCGAGCACGAACGGCGCGTCAGCGGTGCTCTGCGTCAGCTCGGCGCACACACTGCGCAAGCGATCGAACGCCTCACCGCTGGCATCTCGCAGACGAACACCGGCATCTGTGAGTTTCAAGCCGCGACCGTCCTTGACGAACAGGCTCACGCCCAGATGCTCTTCGAGCAGTTTGAGCTGGCGGCTGACCGCCCCGTGGGTGACGTGCAGCTGTTCGGCCGCCTGGCTGACGCTGTTCAGCCGGGCGGTGGCTTCGAACGCGCGCAGGGCGTTCAGCGGGGGAAGGTCGTGGCTCATGGTATCTGTGAGTTTTCCTGACAGGTTGTGGCGATCTTATCGGTTTTCAGTCTGGAAGGTCAGGGGTAGAGTGGCGTCATTGTCTTCTGACCCGAATTCACCTGGAGCAAATCATGACCCAGACTTCGAACACCTCCAACCTGCGCAGCGGCCCTGACGATAACGGCCTGTTCGGCGCGTTCGGCGGCCGCTACGTGGCGGAAACCCTGATGCCGTTGATCCTCGATCTGGCCCGCGAATACGAGGCGGCCAAGGAAGATCCGGCGTTCAAGGAAGAGCTGGCCTACTTCCAGCGTGACTATGTCGGACGTCCGAGCCCGCTGTATTTCGCCGAGCGTCTGACCGAGTTCTGCGGTGGCGCGAAGATCTACCTCAAGCGCGAAGAGCTGAACCATACCGGCGCGCACAAGATCAACAACTGCATCGGCCAGATCCTGCTGGCGCGGCGCATGGGCAAGAAACGCATCATCGCCGAGACCGGTGCCGGCATGCACGGCGTTGCAACGGCCACCGTGGCCGCGCGTTTCGGTCTGGACTGCGTGATCTACATGGGCACCACGGACATCGAACGTCAGCAGGCCAACGTGTTCCGCATGAAGCTGCTGGGTGCCGAAGTGATTCCGGTGGTCGCCGGTACCGGTACTCTGAAAGACGCGATGAACGAAGCGCTGCGTGACTGGGTGACCAACGTCGACAGCACCTTCTACCTGATCGGCACCGTGGCCGGCCCGCACCCGTACCCAGCCATGGTGCGCGACTTCCAGGCGGTGATCGGCAAGGAGACCCGCGAGCAGTTGCAAGCTCAGGAAGGTCGTCTGCCGGACAGCCTGGTGGCGTGCATCGGTGGCGGTTCCAACGCCATGGGCCTGTTCCACCCATTCCTTGACGACCAGAGCGTCGAGATCATCGGCGTCGAAGCGGCCGGTTACGGCATCGAAACCGGCAAGCACGCGGCGAGCCTCAATGGCGGCGTACCGGGTGTGCTGCACGGCAACCGTACTTTCCTGCTGCAGGACGACGATGGCCAGATCATCGACGCCCACTCGATTTCCGCCGGCCTCGACTATCCGGGCATCGGCCCTGAGCACGCCTGGTTGCATGACATCGGCCGCGTTCAATACACCTCGGTCACCGACGACGAAGCCCTCGCCGCGTTCCACCAGTGCTGCCGCCTCGAAGGCATCATCCCGGCACTGGAAAGCGCGCATGCGCTGGCTGAAGTGTTCAAACGCGCACCGAAACTGCCGAAGGATCACCTGATGGTGGTCAACCTCTCCGGCCGCGGCGACAAAGACATGCAGACCGTCATGCACCATATGGAACAGTCGAAGCAGGAGAAACACTGATGAGCCGCCTGCAAACCCGTTTTGCCGACCTCAAGCAACAGAACCGCGCCGCGCTGGTGACCTTCGTCACCGCCGGTGATCCGGACTACGACACCTCGCTGGCGATCCTCAAAGGGTTGCCGGGCGCTGGCGCCGACGTGATCGAGCTGGGCATGCCGTTCACCGATCCGATGGCCGATGGTCCGGCGATTCAACTGGCGAACATCCGTGCCTTGGGCGCCAAGCAGAATCTGGCGAAAACCCTGCAGATGGTGCGTGAGTTCCGCGAAGGCAACAGCGACACGCCGCTGGTGCTGATGGGCTACTTCAATCCGATCCACATGTATGGCGTTGAGCGTTTTATCGCTGATGCCAAGGAAGCGGGGGTCGACGGTCTGATCGTGGTCGACATGCCGCCAGAGCACAACAATGAACTGTGCGACCCGGCACAGGCTGCGGGTCTGGACTTCATCCGCCTGACCACCCCGACCACTGATGATGCGCGTCTGCCGAAAGTGCTCAATGGCAGTTCGGGCTTCGTTTACTACGTGTCGGTGGCCGGTGTGACCGGTGCCGGTGCCGCGACTCTGGAGCATGTCGAAGAAGCGGTGACTCGTCTGCGTCGACACACTGACCTGCCGATCAGCATCGGTTTCGGTATCCGTACTCCGGAGCAGGCCGCTTCCATCGCCCGCTTGGCGGACGGTGTGGTGGTGGGTTCGGCACTGATCGATCACATCGCCAATGCGACCACGCCGGCCCAGGCTGTCGATGGTGTGCTGGGCCTGTGCAAGGCGCTGTCCGAAGGCGTGCGTAAGGCCCGCGTCAGCTAAAGGTAAAGTTCCTGATACAGAGGAATTAGCGCCTCACAACGCAACCTAATCGAGCAAGACCGAGGGATTCAGAACCACGTTCTGAATCCCTTTTTGCTGTTGGTGCAGTGAGGAAAGACCTGATGAAAATGCCGAAACGTCTGATTGCCGGACTGGGCGTGCTGATGCTCAGCGCGACGCCGCTGCTGGCCTGCGCCGATCCACGCGATGATCATGACCACGGCGGCCCGCAGCAGGGCCACTACGATAACCGCGGTGACGATCACCGTGGCCCGCAGAACGACCACCGAGGTGGCCCGCCACGCGACTTCGGCCCGGTGCGCCAGACCATTCGCGACAATCATGGCTACTTCGTGCGCGGTGCACCGCCACCGCCGGGCATTCGTCTGGAACGTGGCCGGCCGTTGCCGCACGGTTATTACGGCGAGCGGCTGGACGGTCGGGCACTGAGTCGTTTGCCGGTGTATCCGGGTTATGAATGGCGCCGGGCCGGTGGTGACATTGTGCTGATCGCGGTGGGTACCGGGATCGTTTACGAAATTCTGGATGGTGTTTTGTACTGATTTGGCACGATCATCTGTGGCGAGGGAGCTTGCTCCCGCTGGGGCGCGGAGCGGCCCTGAAAATTCGGCATTCAACCGATTTACGACTGCTGCGCAGCCGAGCGGGAGCAAGCTCCCTCGCCACAAGACTCAGTTCCAGTCTTCTGTCTCAGGGTAGCTCCAGCCCGCCGGACGCCTTGTGCAGTTTGCGCAGATGCTCGCCGATCTGCTTCACGTTGGCTTCGCTGGCGGCAATTTCGGCCGCTCGTTGGGGTTCCAGCAACTTGCGCACCTCCGTGTCCAGATCGCCGCTCAGCGCCAGCAGTTGTTTCTGGCGTTGGGCGCTTTCGTCCTGCAGGCGCTTGAACTCGCTTGGTTGCGGCAGACCGTAGCCGCGGCTATCGAGCAGTTCCGCCGGGCGACTGAGGAAGCCACTGTTGGCGAGAATTTCCTGCAGGGTCGCGTTGGCCTTGTCCATGCCACCGTTTTCCAGCTCCCGGGCGCCGAGGTAACGCTGCTTGACCTCGTCCTGGGCCAGCAGCAACTGGCGGCGATAACTGGCCTGCTCCAGCAGCAGCAATGCGGCGCTGGTACGCAAGTCGGCGCGTTCGAACCACTCACGGCGTTCTTCGGCTGTCAGCGAAAGCCATTCCTCAACAGTGTTCTGCTTGATCGGCAACTGCTTCTTCAGCACATCGAACATCGCCTGATAGCGATCGCGGAACGAGTCGAAGCGATAACCCAGGCGCAGGGCTTCCTTGGGATTGTCGAGTACGCTGGTGTCGGCCAGCCCCCGGCCTTTTAGCACTTCGAGCAAGCCGTTGGGCATGATGCTGTCCAGACCGACAAGTTGCTTGTTGTTGCTGCCGCTGCGCAGCAGCTTCAGGCCTTCCACCGCGCAGTTGTTCGACAGGAAGAAGTAGTTGCCGTCATAGCTCCAGTGCATTTCGGCAGCGTGTTCGACCACACCTTCGATCTCGTCGCGTGACAGGTTCAATGGCACCGAGGCGAGGCTGCGCAATTCAGTCTTGGTGTATTCGTCGATGACCTGCGCAAGCGGCAGGACGAACAGGCGTGACGGATATTTGCCGACCAGTCCGTCCCAGCTCGACAGCTGCACGTCGCCGACAAAGGCGCGGTAGGACAGCACCAGATGTTGATCAAGGTCGAGCCGGCAATCCGGCCCACGCGGGCGACCCGGTGCGCAGATCACCAGGCGCAACATGCTGTGACCCCAGCGGCTGACCCAGTTCTGGTTGGCTTCGGCCAGCAAATAGTCGACGGCATATACCCGCTCCGGGTCGACCTGACCCAAGGGTTGCTTGGCGAAGTCGTTGCCGGCGTTGAGAAAGGCGAAGGTGTTGCTGCAGGTGTCCTTGACCGGTGGTGCCCAGCCGAAATGCTCCTTGTAGTAGCGATAGAGCGCTGGCCGCCGACAGGCATAGCTCGGGTCGAGGAGGAAATACTCCATGTTGACCGCGACAAACTCTTTCGGGCTGGAGATCTCGTACAGGTCCGGGCTGCGCGCGATCTGTCGGTTGTGCTGTTCGCGTTCACCGCGGCGGCCGACATATTGCTGCCAGCCGGCGAGGTCGAGCAGGCGCGGGTCATCGCTTAGGGTGAAGCGCCGCTCTGTCTGGCCGCGACACTCATCGGGAATACCAATCAGCCCGGCGCTGTTGAAGCGTCGGCTGCAACGCTGGCTCAGCGTGCGCTCGGCGGCGGGCCACAGGCGCGCGCGGTCATAAATGTGGGTGAGTTCGTGCAGCACCGTTGCCAGCAGCTCCTGGCGTACCGTGCCGTGGGGGCGATTGGTTTTCTCTTTTGCTGCGCTACCGTCGGTGAGGCCTGCGAGTAGTTTGCGATTCAGGTCGAGTTCCGCGACCAGGGTCGCCTGGCCGTAGGCGTTACCGGGCATGTCGTCGGTCCAGCCGACGTCGATGCGCCGATCCAGCTGTTCGACGAAGCTGGGCGGCAGTTTTTGCATCGCTTCATCAAGCAGCGCCTGGCTGGCCTGCTGTTGAGCGGGGCTCAGACCGTCGGTCTTGAGCCGCAATTGCAGGCTGGCGTGGGCGCTGTTGCCAAGCAGCAACAACGCCCCGGCCAGCAGCCAGGTGCCGAGTGACTTCACAGTGCGAGGATGGCTTCGGCGAGCACCTGATCACTGGCGTCGCGGGCTTCCGGCACGCGCGTGCGCAAGGTATTGAGCGCAGCTTCCAGGTGCGCACCACGGATATCGCCGTTGGTGGCAACGAAGCTGGCGGCATCGTCGTGGGCTTCGCGGATGATTTTCGAATCGCGAATCGACGTGGTGGTATCGGAGGTGAAATCGATGGTGCGCTGGGAGGCACGAACGATGATGTTACTGGTGGCTACCAGGGTGTGCGCCTGGGCCACGTCGGCCAACAAAAACAGGCCAAGGGCGGCAGCAATCAGCGGGCTACGCATGGAACGACTCCGGAGGGCAATGATAACGAAGGGATCAAGATAACTATTGGACGAGAATTGCCTGTGCCAGTTCAAGGTCGCTGACATGAAGTTTTGGTCGGGATTTGCGCAGGTAATGCAGTGCGGATTCGAGCTGCGCGCCGCGCAATTGACCGTCACTGGCAACAAACACCGCCGCGTCATCGTGAGCGGCGATGATCAGTTTACGGTCGAATGGTGCGGAAGACACCATCCCAGTTGCCCAAACGCTGACCACGGTGTTTTGAGTGGAGATATCAAAGGCATCGACCGAGGTCGCCCAGAAGGCGCTGATCAGCACAGAAGGAAAAAGCAGTCTGAATAAACGCATGAGACTCGGTAACGGTTAACGAACCTCAAGGCTAGCGCAAATGCCCGGGCCAGAGCCAGCGGCGAAACATCGGGACACGACTGGCGTGTCCCGTCTGACAGCGGCAGATCAGATCGCGAGGATGGCTTGCGCCAGTTGGAAGTCAGTCGCGTTCAGTTGCGGTGCCTGATGGCGGATCAGGTCCAGGGCACTTTCCAGTTTCACGCCACGAATTTGGCCTTCGCTGGCGACGAAGCTGGCAGCGTCGTCACGGGCAGCAATCACGACTTTGTTGTCACGCAGCGAAGAGCTGACGTCGGAGGTGGCATCCGAAGAGGACTTCAGCGCGCCAACCACAGCGTCGGTGGTCACGATGAAGCTGGAGGCGCTGGCGTTGGCAGCCACGGCGAGCAATGCGGCAGCGCTGAGCAGGCGAAGACGGGACATGGGGTATCTCCTGAAAGTAAACCGTTTTGAGAGGTGGCTTGTGTCTGATGTGTCAGACGCGGGTAACAGAAGATTCGCCACGTTCCGGTGTGGATATTAGGCCTGTATGCGGCGTTCGGACAGTGGGCAGAATGCTAGCGCCAGCAGGGGCTCTCCGGTTCATTCGGTCGCTCGGAATGCCCGAGGCCCTGATCCGCGGGATCGCGGTGATTCAGCTGAGCCAGCAGGCGTCGCGTTCCGGCGTGCTCCATCCCTTGTCAAAGCCACGCAGCAAGCGCGGACGAACGAGCGGCTGGATCGGAATTGCGGAAACATCCTGTAAGTTTTTCATGGTGTTTTCTTTAAGCCGGGATGGATTGAAGCCTGGCGATGCCCGATGCAGATAGCCAGGCAGATAAACCGATGCAAAATTGTACTGGTGCAAATCTTGTTTTTTTGAACTGTACTTGTTGCCCCAGTGAATCGCTTCTCGGGACGTTTTCGAACCCCGAAACGACAAAACCCGTCGCGGTTTCCCGCGACGGGTCTTGTTTTTTCAATTCGGGTTGCTGGCGGTGGGTCTAACGACCAGAGCCAGCGACGCTACTTAGCGCCAGAACGGCTTGCTCAGCTCTTCGTAGCGTTGTGCTTCGCTGATACCGGCGTCAGCCAGCAGACGCGAATCCAGACGAGCCAGTTGGTGGCGGCTGGAGATGCGGCGCTGCCACAACATCAGGTTGGCGATAACGCGCAGAGGCAGGGAAGCCTGGGTTTTTGCAGCTTTGTCTTCGAAGAACAGTTCGGAACTGAGTGTACGTTCCATGGTTGACATCCTTCCGCTTGTGGCGGGATCAGGTAGTGGTTTGACTGGTGCCCATGATCCTCTCGTTTGCCTAGTCTCTCTAGATACAGTTCAACTGTATTGTGAGTGACCAGTTAACTGTTTATAGGGGGTGTACGGGTCAAAATTGAGCAAACTGTACCTGTCTGCACTTAACTGGTGCATTTTTAGTCTGTTCGTGGGAAATAGTAGGAAAAAGGTGTAGGAAAGCACCGGTACAGTAGTACAGTTTTTTCCAGAAAAGGCTGATGAATAAAACCGCTGATACAAACTGTGTTTGCATCAGCGGTTTGACTGTGTGAATTACACTGCGAGCATGCGGCCGGTTTCTTCCAGGTTCATGTGCCAGCTCAAAGCGTCACGCAGAATGTGCGGGGTATGACCACCGATGGCGCAGGCAGCGGTGAAGTAGTCATTCAGCGCCTGGCGGTAATCGGGATGCACACAATTGTCGATGATCACCCGGGCGCGTTCGCGCGGGGCCAGGCCACGCAAGTCCGCCAGACCCACCTCAGTCACCAGAATGTCGACGTCATGCTCGGTGTGGTCAACGTGGCTGACCATCGGCACCACGCTGGAAATCGCCCCGCCCTTGGCGATCGACTTGGTTACGAACACTGCCAGGTGCGCGTTGCGTGCGAAGTCGCCCGAGCCACCAATGCCATTCATCATCCGCGTGCCGCAGACGTGGGTGGAGTTGACGTTGCCGTAGATATCGAACTCCAGCGCGGTGTTGATGCCGATGATACCCAGGCGCCGGACTACTTCCGGATGATTGGAGATTTCCTGCGGCCGCAGCACCAGTTTGTCTTTGTACTTCTCCAGGTTGCCGAACACATCGCTGTTGCGCCGCTCCGACAGGGTGATCGAGCTGCCCGAGGCGAAGCTCAGCTTGCCTGCATCAATCAGGTCGAAGGTCGAGTCCTGCAACACTTCGGAGTACATGGTCAGGTCTTCGAACGGCGAATCGATCAGACCGCACATCACCGCGTTGGCGATGTTGCCGATCCCGGCCTGCAACGGGCCGAGCTTGTTGGTCATGCGCCCGGCATCGACTTCCTGCTTGAAGAAGGTGATCAGGTGTTCGGCGATAGCGTTGGTGTCGACATCCGGGGTTGATACCGTGGACGGCGAATCCGCCTGCTGGGTGATGACGATGGCGACAATCTTCTCCGGCGGGATCGGGATCGCGGTGCTGCCGATGCGGTCGTCGACTTTCACCAGCGGGATCGGCGTGCGCGTCGGGCGATAGGTCGGGATATAGATGTCATGCAGGCCTTCGAGATTGGCGTTGTGCGCCAGGTTGATCTCGACAATCACCTGCTTGGCGAAAATCGCGAAGCTGGCCGAGTTGCCCACCGAGGTGGTCGGCACGATGTGACCCTGTTCGGTGATGGCCACGGCTTCGATCACCGCGATATCCGGCAGCTTCAGTTGCTGGTTGCGCAGTTGCTCGACGGTTTCCGACAAGTGCTGGTCGATGAACATCACTTCGCCGGCGTTGATTGCCTTGCGCAAGGTGCTGTCGACCTGGAACGGCATGCGCCGCGACAACACGCCGGCTTCGGTCAGTTGCTTGTCGAGGTCGTTGCCCAGGCTCGCACCGGTCATCAGGCTGATCTTCAGCGGCGTGACCTTGGCTCGCTCGGCCAGTGCGTGAGGGACGGCTTTGGCTTCGCCTGCGCGGGTGAAGCCGCTCATGCCGACGGTCATGCCGTCTTCAATCAGCGCGGCGGCGTCGGCGGCGCTCATCACTTTATCCAACAACGAAGGCAGGCGAATACGGTCACGGTACATGGATTATTTTCTCGGGAAGCGAGTAGCAGGATGCGCAGTCTAGTGAATTTCGCGGGCGCCTGTCCCGCTACCAAGGTCGCAAACGAGGCGTCTATTTAGCGGGTTTCAAGTAAAACACCGTTACTGGATCTGCAACAACGTGGCAAATTGTCCGACGCTTTGCGCAAACAAAAACGCCCCGACAAGTCGGGGCGTCCGGTGCAACTGCGGAGGATTACTCGACCGCTTTGACCATGTCTTCGATGACTTTCTTCGCGTCGCCGAAGACCATCATGGTCTTGTCCAGGTAGAACAGTTCGTTGTCCAGACCGGCATAGCCGCTGGCCATCGAGCGTTTGTTGACGATGATGGTCTTGGCCTTGAACGCTTCGAGAATCGGCATGCCGGCAATCGGCGATTTCGGATCGTTCTTGGCGGCCGGGTTGACCACGTCGTTGGCGCCGAGCACCAGCACCACGTCGGCCTGGCCGAACTCGGAGTTGATGTCTTCCATCTCGAACACCTGGTCGTAAGGCACTTCGGCCTCGGCGAGCAGGACGTTCATGTGCCCGGGCATGCGACCGGCCACCGGGTGGATCGCGTACTTCACGGTCACGCCACGGTGGGTCAGCTTCTCGGTCAGCTCTTTCAAGGCGTGTTGCGCGCGCGCCACCGCCAGGCCGTAACCCGGAACGATGATCACGGTGTCGGCGTTGGTCAGCAGGAAGGTTGCGTCGTCTGCCGAACCGGACTTAACTGGACGGGCTTCTTTCGCACCGGCAGGTCCTGCGTCGGCCGTGTTGCCGAAACCACCGAGCAGGACATTAAAGAAGGAACGGTTCATCGCCTTGCACATGATGTACGAGAGAATCGCACCGCTCGAACCCACCAGCGAACCGGCGATGATCAGCATTGAGTTGTTCAGCGAGAAGCCGATACCCGCTGCAGCCCAGCCCGAGTAACTGTTGAGCATCGACACCACCACCGGCATGTCGGCGCCGCCGATCGGGATGATGATCAGCACGCCCATCACGAACGCCAGGGCCAGCATCAGCGCGAACGCTGCGAGGTTGCCGGTGAGCATGAAGGTCACGCCCAGCACCAGTGTCGCCAGACCGAGTACCGCGTTCAGCTTGTGCTGACCGGCGAACTGTACCGGCGCACCCTGGAACAGACGGAACTTGTACTTGCCCGACAGCTTGCCGAAGGCGATCACCGAACCGGAGAAGGTGATTGCACCGATCGCCGCTCCGAGGAACAGCTCCAGACGGTTGCCCGCCGGGATCGAATCGCCCAGTTGCTTGACGATGCCCAGCGATTGCGGCTCGACCACCGCGGCAATGGCGATGAACACCGCCGCCAGACCGATCATGCTGTGCATGAACGCGACCAGTTCCGGCATCTTGGTCATTTCAACGCGCTTGGCCATGATCGAGCCGGCGGTGCCGCCAATCAGCAGGCCGACGATCACGTAACCGATACCCGCAGTCGCCAGCTCAGCCCCAAGCTTATAGATGAGGCCGACAGTGGTGAGGATGGCCAGCGCCATGCCGAGCATGCCGAACAGGTTGCCGCGCCGCGATGTGGTCGGGTGCGACAGGCCTTTAAGGGCCTGGATAAAGCAGATCGACGCGATCAGGTAGAGCGTCGTGACGAGATTCATGCTCATTACTTCGGCGCCTCTTCTTTTGCTTTCGGGGCTTTCTTCTTGAACATCTCAAGCATGCGGCGGGTGACCAGGAAGCCACCAAACACGTTGACCGCCGCCAGTGCCACGGCGAGGGTGCCCATGGTCTTGCCCAGCGGCGTGACGGTCAGCGCAGCGGCAAGCATGGCGCCGACGATCACGATCGCCGAAATGGCGTTGGTCACCGCCATCAACGGCGTATGCAACGCAGGCGTAACGTTCCAGACCACGTGATAACCGACATAAATCGCCAGCACGAAGATGATCAGGTTGTAGATACCGGGGGAGATAAGCTCTTCCATCGTCTGAATCCCTGCTTAGGCGTTTTTGCGGATGACTTGGCCGTCGCGGCACATCAGGCACGCGGCGACGATGTCGTCTTCGAGGTTGACGTCGAACTGGCCTTCTTTGGTGAACACCAGCTTGAGGAAGTCCAGCAGGTTGCGGGCGTACAGCGCCGAGGCGTCTGCAGCGACTTCACCGGCGAGGTTGGTCGGGCCGACGATGGTCACGCCGTTCTCGACCACAACCTGATCGGCCACGGTCAGCGGGCAGTTGCCACCCTGGGCCGCTGCGAGGTCGATGACCACCGAGCCTGGCTTCATCTGCGCCACGGTTTCCGCGCTCAGCAATACGGGTGCCTTGCGGCCCGGGATCAGTGCGGTGGTGATGACGATGTCGGCCTGCTTGGCGCGTTCGTGCACAGCCTGGGCCTGACGTTGCATCCAGCTCGCCGGCATCGGGCGAGCGTAACCGCCGACACCGACCGCGCATTCACGCTCTTCGTCAGTCTCGTAAGGCACATCGACGAACTTGGCGCCGAGGGATTCGATCTGTTCCTTCACCGCCGGACGCACGTCAGACGCTTCGATCACCGCACCCAGACGTTTCGCTGTGGCAATCGCCTGCAACCCGGCCACACCGGCGCCCAGAATCAGCACGCGCGCCGCTTTCACGGTGCCCGCAGCGGTCATCAGCATCGGCATGAAGCGTGGATAGTAGTGCGCGGCCAGCAATACCGCCTTGTAGCCGGCGATGTTCGCTTGCGACGACAACACATCGAGACTCTGCGCCCGAGACGTACGCGGCGCCGCTTCCAGGGCGAACGCAGTAATCCCGCACTCGGCCATTTTCGCGATGGTTTCGTTATCGAAGGGGTTGAGCATGCCAACCAGCACCGTGCCGCGCTTGATCAGCGCCAGTTCGGCGTCGCTGGGGGCGACCACTTTGAGAATCAGCTCGGCAGCGAACGCATCGTTGGCACTGCCAATGGTTGCGCCCGCCGCTTCATAGGCACTGTCGACAACACTGGCTTTTACGCCGGCGCCGGTTTGCACAGTGACCTTATGACCTTGGCTGATCAGCTTTTTAATGGTTTCCGGGGTTGCAGCAACCCGTGTTTCACCGGTCTGGGTTTCGAGAGGAACACCAATGTGCACGTCAAATCTCCTGCGTGATCTTATTGAGTAAACCCAGGCACTGCGGATGGTGCGACTGGGGCGGCCGATCAGCACGATCCCGCCAAATCAGGGCGGGGCGCGGCATTTTGCAGGCGAACTTTATGCCCTTCAAGGGATTATGACGGGTGACGGAAAATTAACTACAAGTCATCCCGTGACCGAATGTCGCAGATGCCCAGTTGAATCCCTTGCAGGCCGTGCCTTGCAAGGATTCTGGCTGAATTTGAAAAAAATTCTCATCGGTGGCGTGAATAGGCCGTAATGAGTCGTGGATGGAGGCTCAAAGCCACGTCGGCAGGCGCTTGTGGGACGTCTGTACGACTTTCGGATACAGTCTGCGATTTTGCGACAAATACTTATATCTGTAGGGCTTTTATTTTCCTGACTACCGGGTTAGCAATCGTTGTATGCCTTTATTCTTCTAGGCTGTAGCTGTGTGCTTGGTTGACCAGCCAATCACGAAAAGCCTTGAGTGATGCCGATTCGACCTTTCGCTCCGGAATCATCAGGTAATACGCCTTGATGCTGGAGAGGGCATTCGGGTTGGCGATCACCAGGCGTTTCTCTGCCAGTTCGCGCTGAATCAGAAACGGTGGAATCAGCGCGATCCCCATGTCGTGCATGGCCGCCTGGGCCAGCATGGAGAATAGCTCGTAGCGCGGGCCTGTCATGTCGCGGGGGATGTTCAGGTGCTGTGAGTTGAACCACTGGCGCCAGGCGTAGGGGCGTGTGGTTTGCTGCAGCAGAGGCAGCTCGGCGATCTCGTCAGGTGTCAGATGTGTCCTGCTGCCGAGTAGGGCGGGGCTGCACACCGGCATGGGATTTTCTCCCATCAACCTATGGGATTCAGTACCCGACCAATCGGCGTCGCCAAAGTAGATCGCCGCGTCGAAATCAGTGTCGGCAAACAGGAACGGGCGGGTGCGGTTGGTCAGGTTGACCGTTACTTCCGGGTGCTTGAGTTGGAAGTCCTTGAGGCGTGGCAGCAGCCATTGGGTGCCGAAGGTAGGCACCACCGCCAGTTCAATTACATTGGTGCCCTGCTGGCCCATCACCGAGAGCGTGTCGCGCTCCACGGCGTCCAGTTGCGTGGCCACCCGACGGCTGTAGGAAAGGCCCGCTTCCGTCAGTTTCACTCCGCGTCGCGAGCGTCGGAACAGTTCCACGCTGAGGAAATCCTCAAGGCTGGCGATCTGTCGGCAAATGGCGCCCTGAGTGAGGGAAAGTTCTTCGGCAGCCTTGGTAAAGCTTTCGTGGCGAGCGGCGGCTTCGAAGCTGATCAGGGCAGCGGTGCTGGGAATCTTCCTGCGCATGTACGTCAACCTCACTAATGCGCCGCATAAAAGGCATTCAGCGACGTTTCGGAGTGAGAAATTAGCACAACAGGATGCGAAATCCTCGTTTGCCGCGCTGGCAAAGCGGGCCTAGGATCAATGCCACGTTAATTCACCGATTTGCGAGGACACACTCATGGGCGGTAAAGCTAGCTTCAACTGGATCGATCCCCTGCTGCTGGATCAACAGCTCACCGAAGAAGAGCGCATGATCCGCGACACCGCCGCCACGTTCGCTCAGCAGAGCCTGGCGCCACGCGTGCTTGAAGCGTTCCGCCATGAGAAAACCGATCCGGCAATCTTCCGCGAAATGGGCGAAGTCGGTCTGCTCGGTGCGACCATCCCTGAGCAGTACGGTGGCAGCGGCCTGAACTACGTCAGCTACGGCCTGATCGCCCGTGAAGTGGAGCGTGTCGACTCCGGCTACCGTTCGATGATGAGCGTGCAGTCCTCGCTGGTGATGGTGCCAATCAACGAATTCGGCACAGAAGCCCAGAAACAGAAGTACCTGCCGAAACTGGCCTCCGGTGAATGGATCGGCTGCTTCGGTCTGACCGAGCCAAACCATGGTTCTGACCCGGGTGCGATGATCACCCGTGCGCGCAAAGTCGACGGCGGCTACAGCCTGACCGGCGCAAAGATGTGGATCACCAACAGCCCGATCGCCGATGTGTTTGTGGTCTGGGCCAAGGACGATGCCGGCGACATTCGTGGTTTCGTGCTGGAGAAAGGCTGGAAGGGCCTGAGTGCACCGGCGATTCACGGCAAGGTCGGTCTGCGTGCTTCGATCACCGGCGAAATCGTCATGGACAACGTGTTTGTCCCGGAAGAGAACATCTTCCCGGACGTGCGCGGTCTGAAAGGCCCGTTCACGTGCCTCAACTCCGCACGTTACGGCATCTCCTGGGGCGCGTTGGGCGCTGCCGAGTTCTGCTGGCACACCGCTCGCCAGTACACCCTCGATCGTCAGCAGTTCGGGCGTCCATTGGCCGCTACCCAATTGATCCAGAAGAAGCTGGCCGACATGCAGACCGAGATCACTCTGGCGCTGCAAGGTTGCCTGCGTCTGGGCCGTATGAAGGATGAGGGCACTGCGGCGGTCGAAATCACCTCGATCATGAAGCGCAACTCCTGTGGCAAGTCGCTGGATATCGCGCGCATGGCTCGTGACATGTTGGGCGGCAACGGTATCTCCGATGAATTCGGTGTGGCCCGTCACCTGGTCAACCTGGAAGTGGTGAATACCTATGAAGGTACTCACGACGTTCATGCGCTGATCCTCGGTCGCGCGCAAACCGGTCTGCAGGCGTTCTATTAACAGGAGAGCGACCATGGGCGCGCTGTCGCATCTGCGGGTACTGGATTTATCGCGCGTGCTGGCCGGGCCTTGGGCCGGGCAGATTCTCGCCGACCTTGGCGCCGAGGTGATCAAGGTCGAGCGCCCGGGCAATGGCGACGACACGCGCGCGTGGGGGCCGCCCTTCCTTAAGGACGCTTATGGTGAGAACACCAGCGAGGCGGCTTATTACCTGTCGGCCAACCGCAACAAGCAATCGGTAACGATCGACTTCACCCGACCTGAAGGGCAGCAGCTTGTACGGGACCTCGCGGCGAAGTCGGACATCCTGATCGAGAACTTCAAGGTTGGAGGGCTGGCCGCTTATGGGCTGGACTATGAGTCGCTCAAAGCGATCAATCCGGACCTGATCTATTGTTCGATCACCGGGTTTGGTCAAACCGGGCCGTATGCCAAGCGGGCCGGTTATGACTTCATGATCCAGGGGCTGGGCGGGCTGATGAGCCTGACCGGTCGCCCTGAAGGTGATGAAGGCGCCGGGCCGGTGAAGGTGGGGGTGGCGCTGACGGATATCCTCACGGGACTGTATTCGACCGTGGCGATTCTGGCAGCGCTGGCTCATCGTGATCACGATGGAGGCGGCCAGCACATCGATATGGCTCTGCTGGATGTGCAGGTCGCATGTCTGGCGAACCAGGCAATGAACTACCTGACTACCGGCAATGCGCCGAAACGTCTGGGTAATGCACATCCGAACATCGTGCCCTATCAGGACTTCCCGACGGCTGATGGCGATTTCATTCTTACCGTTGGCAATGACGGCCAGTTCCGCAAGTTTGCCGAGGTGGCGGGGCAGCCGCAGTGGGCGGACGATCCGCGTTTCGCGACTAACAAGCTGCGGGTGGCTAATCGCGCGGTGTTGATTCCGCTGATCCGTCAGGCGACGGTCTTCAAGACCACTGCCGAATGGGTGGCGCAGTTGGAGCAGGCGGGCGTGCCTTGTGGGCCGATCAATGATCTGTCCCAGGTGTTTGACGATCCGCAGGTGAAAGCGCGTGGGTTGGCGATAGAGCTCCCGCATGCACTGGCCGGGATGGTTCCGCAGGTAGCGAGTCCGATCCGGCTGTCGCAGACGCCTGTCGAGTACCGTCGTGCGCCTCCTTTATTGGGCGAGCATACGTTGGAGGTTCTGCAGCGGGTGCTGGGTCTGGGAGCTGGCGCGGTGGAGGCGCTCAGGGCTGATGGGGTGCTTTGAGTATCCCCTCTATATAGAGGAGGCGTTTCCCAGCCTATATATAAGTGTCGCTGTGTGTTTTTTGACCGATCTGTAAGTCGTTGAAAGAAAAGTGAAATTAACGGTTGACGGCAGATTCAGGAGGTCTATAATTCGCCCCACTTCCGGCGCAGTCGAAACGGAAAACTCCTTGAGATTCAATGAGTTATGCAATTTTCGACAGCGAGTTGCTTCAGTTCATCGAAGCCTGGAAGGAGTTGAAAGGGCGTTGATGTTTGGCTCTTTTGACGGTTCGATCTTCTCGGTCGAAAGCGGTGAAAAAGAGGTGTTGACAGCAGCGTGTAACGCTGTAGAATTCGCCTCCCGCTGACGAGAGATCGGAAGCGCAAGTGGTTGAAGTTGTTGAAGAATTCTTCGAAAACTTCTGAAAATAATCACTTGACAGCAAATGAGGCTGCTGTAGAATGCGCGCCTCGGTTGAGACGAAAGATCTTAACCAACCGCTCTTTAACAACTGAATCAAGCAATTCGTGTGGGT
>NZ_FYDR01000018.1:0-29198 GCF_900187525.1 Pseudomonas sp. Irchel s3a10 | reverse complement strand
CATCCCGAACTCAGAAGTGAAACGATGCATCGCCGATGGTAGTGTGGGGTTTCCCCATGTGAGAGTAGGTCATCGTCAAGATTAAATTCCGAAACCCCAATTGCGAAAGCAGTTGGGGTTTTGTTTTAGTAGAAGTTATAGATTTTGCTGGCACGTTACCGTGTTGACGGGCCAGATACAGAATTTCTTGACGACCATAGAGCGTTGGAACCACCTGATCCCATCCCGAACTCAGAAGTGAAACGATGCATCGCCGATGGTAGTGTGGGGTTTCCCCATGTGAGAGTAGGTCATCGTCAAGATTAAATTCCAGAACCCCTGTCTGCTAACGCAGACAGGGGTTTTGTCGTTTCAGGGCTTCCGAACATCAGGCCGCTTTGCGAGCCTTGCTGATACGTCGGGCTTGCCACTTACGCCACCAGATGTAAACGCCAGTCCCTGACAGTCCCGCGATCACAACACCCAATACCGCGATCAGCACCTGCCCGGTAAAGCCTATGATCCGTCCGCCATGTATCGGTAACTGCAGTCGATAAAACCGCTCCCCCAATGTCCCTTCTCCAGCGATTTCCTGCCCTAATAATCGTCCGTCCGTGCCGTGAAAGAACAACCAGGATTTGCCATGCGCTTGAGTGTCGTGATGCCCGAATCCTGCGCCGTAGAAGTTGTACTCAAAGCTGTAATACAACTCCCCAATCGCCGCTGTCAGTCCTAGCCTCTTACCCTCGACCAATGCCCTTTCGTACGCCTGTTGATAACTCAACTGTGTCACCCCCAACTCCGAGGGAGGCATTCGCCCTCGAGCCTCATAAACGCTCGGTTCAATCGGCGAAAACCACGACACTGCCGGTTTGAACACCTGACTCGGCAAATTCATCGCGACACTGCTGACCGCAATCGGCAGCAACAACAACCACAGCCACAATCCCCCCGCACGATGCAGGTCGAAGTTGAGCCGGTAAGCGTGCCCGCCCTTGATCTTCCAGGCCGTCGACCACTTTCTCCAGAACGGCTTGCCACGAGGAAATGTCAGCCACAAGGCGATAAAGCAATCGATCACCCAGGCGCACGCAACCAGACCCATCAACCACAAGCCCCAGTTTCCGGGCAGCGTCAGGTTGTAATGAAACTCGAGAATGAACGGAATGAAGTTCTCCCGGGAAAAGCAGCACTTGCCCCAGTAACGTTGCCCTTTCTGCTCGGCACTCACCGGGTCCAGGTAGAACACCTGATTGCGCTCATCAAACGGTTTGCCCGTCGCCGGATCGTTACGTGGAACAGCTGCCAATAGCGCGGTATGTCCCAATTCTTCCGGATACTCCATGTACCAGACCTGCAGCTTCGGATGGGTGGTTTGCACAGCCTCGACCAATGCCCCTGGAGGCAATCGCTGACCCTCGGCGGAGGCCGCATAGAATTGCGGATTCAGCCATTCATCCAGCTCATGATTAAACGCCAGAATGCTTCCGGTAATCCCGGCCAACAGCAAAAACACCGCCGTCGCCAGGCCGATATAGCGATGCAACAACACCAACAATGCGCGCATGAAGATTTCCCCACAAAGACGACAAAGCCAGCCCCTGAGAAATCAGCGGCTGGCTTTTTTATGCACAAGGCAAAGGCTTAGAACTGGTAGCTGACCGTGGCGGCGACGTTGCGCTCTTCGCCCATGTAGCAGAAGTTCAGACTGGCGCAGGAGGCCACGTAGGTTTCATTGGTCAGGTTGTTCGCATTAAAGCGCACGTCGACGCCCTTCAAGCCGAGCTTGCCCAGGTCATAACCGATCGAGGCGTCGAACAAGGTGTAGGAAGGCACCTTCAGCGTGTTTTCCGCGTCCGCCCAGCTATAACCGACATAACGCACACCACCGCCCAGACGCAGGCCATCGAGTACCGCGCTGTCGAACTTGTAGTCGGCCCACAACGAGGCCATGTGCCGCGGCGCCTGAGTTGGCGAGTTGCCTTTGTTCTCGATCACGTCGGTCGGAGTGCTCAAGGTGCTGACCATCGACTTCGAGTACTCGATATCGGTGAAGGTGTAGCTGCCGAGCACTTTCAGGTTGTCGGTCAACTGCATGTGCGCTTCCAGCTCCAGACCTTGCGAGCGCACAGCGCCGACTGCTCGGTAGAAGTTTTCCTGTGGCAACTTGGTCGCGAGGTTCTCCTGATCAATGCGGAACAGCGAGGCGGTGAACAGATTGTCGGTGCCCGGCGGCTGGTACTTCAGGCCGACTTCCCATTGCGTCCCGTCAGTTGGCGGCAGAGGATTACCGGCGCTGTCGGCATACGAGTTCGGGTTAAACGACTCGGAGTAGCTGATGTACGGCGCCAGACCGTTATCGAACAGATACAACGCGCCGGCGCGGCCGGTCAGTTTGGTACGGCGGTCGTTGATTTCGGTGCCCACTGGCCGACCCGCTTCGGCGATACGGTTCTCATCGGAGGTCTCGACCCAGTCCTGACGCAAGCCCAGCGAGAAGCGCCACTGGTCCATCTCGATCAGGTCTTGCAGGTAGACCCCGGTCTGCTCCAGGCGCCGCAGGTAACTGGTGTCGCCGTACATGTCGATCGCCGAATTGCCGTAGACCGGGTTGAACGCATTGATCGGCGCCAGACCACCACTGGTCCAGTCGACCACAGTCTTGCGCCGTTGATAATCTGCGCCCATCAACACGGTGTGCTTGGTGGCCCCGGTGAAGAATTCGGCCTGCAGCATGTTGTCGACGATGAACGCATGCAGACGTTCATCGCCGCCGGTGTAATAGCGGTTCAGTTCGTTGCTGGTTGGTGTCGTCCAGCCGTAGGCGTAGACCTGATCCATGTTCACTTTGGAGTCGAGGTAACGGAAGTTCTGCCGCGCCGTGAAGACATCGTTGAAGCGATGTTCGAACTGATAGCCGAACGATTGCTGATCCCGCGAGTAGCCATCAATCCCCGGCTCGCCCTCGAAGAAGTGCGGCGAGATGCGGTTGCCGTTGCGCTGATGAATCGTCCCGTCCGCCGGCACGCCACCGTGGTAGCCGCCATCCGGATCGTGCTGCAGATACGCCTGCAGCGTCAGCGAAGTGTCTTCAGTGAAATCAATGCTCAGGGTCGGGGCGAGGGCGAAGCGTTTTTCCTTGTTGTGGTCGAATTGTGTATCGGACTGATCCGTCAAACCGGTCAGACGATAGGCAATGCGCTTGTCATCATCGACCGGGCCACTGAAGTCAAACCCGACTCCGCGCTGACCTTGGGTACCGACCGTGGCCTGAACCTGATGATAGGCCTCGTACAACGGCTTTTTGCTGGTCAGTGCCACGAGGCCACCGGGCGAACTGCGGCCGTACAACACTGACGATGGACCTTTGAGAATATCCACGCGCTCAAGAAAATACGGATCGACCTGCATGGTGCTGTAGGTGCCGCTGTCGCCCATCGACTTGAGGCCGTCGAGGTAAATATTGTCCACCGAACCATCGTTGAAGCCGCGCATCGCCACATAGTCGTAGCGATGGGTTGCCCCGTAAGGGTTGGTCAGCACGCCGGGGGTATAGCGCATCGCCTGAGAGACGGTCTGTGAACCTTGGTCGTCCATTTGCTCGCGGGTGACCACGGACACGCTTTGCGAAGTTTCCAGCAACGCAGTACTGGTCTTGGTCGCGATCTGGCTGTGGGTGGCGTTGTAGCCTTCCATACTGCCGAGTGCGTTGCCGAGGGCGAAACCTTTGATATCGGTGGCTGGCAGAGCCAGCGCATCGGTTTCACTGACTGGACGCAGGACGTAGCTGCTGCCGTCCTGGCTGACCGCTTCCAGACCCGAACCGCTGAGCAAATGGCTCAACGCCTGATCGGTTGAATATTCGCCCTGTACGCCCGGAGACTGTTGTCCCTGCGTTTGCTGTGGGGTCATCGACAAGGTAATGCCCGCCTGACGGGCAAACTGGTTCAGCGCCTCGCCCAGTGGGCCGGCGGCGATGCTGTAGCGATGACTGCTCGCCTCACTGACATTGGCGGCGAGGCTCAGGCCGGGCAGCACACCGGCACCCAGAACGGTGGACAGCAGGGCGGCGCGAACTGCGTGGCGCAGCAGGCCCGATTCGGCAGTGAAATTCAGCGGTTTCTTACAGGTGAGGCGGACAGTCATTGTCGGTTTCCGTGGCAAGTCGCAAAGGCTGAGTTGAAGTGCTTACTGACCAAGCCGGACTCGTTGCGAAAACCCGCCAAAATAATTCAGGCCACCGGTTCCAGCGTGACCCACCAGCGAGTGCGATAACGCAATTGCACCGGCAGGGTCTGCGGCAGGATGGCCAGCAGCGTGTCGGTATCCTCCAGGCGGAACACCCCGGACAGGCGCAAGTCCGCTACCTGCGGCGCGCACGTCACAAAGCCCTGACGATAACGCCCGACTTCATTGAGGAAATCGCCCAAGCGCATGTTGCGGGTCACAATCAAACCATCGGCCCACGCACCCACGTCCATATCCAGTGGTGGTGCCGGGCGCACCTGATGGTGATCGATCAGATAGGTCTGCCCCGCGAGTGCCTCGACGGAGGTTGCGCCGCTGCGGATGGCGACGCTTCCGGAGCTGACGGTGAGCCGTGTGCAATCGCTGTCCTGACGCAGGATGAAGCGGGCTTTTATCGGCTCATAAATACCATGACGACTTTGCACGCGAAGTGGCCGGTTGAACGTCGCGCCTTCATCGTTACCGCCGCATGTGACGATGATTTCGCCGCGAGTGAGTTTGATCAGCCGCTGCTGCGCGGTGTAGTCCAGATCCACTGCGCTGGCAGTGTTCAGCTCGATCCGCGTGCCGTCGGGCAACTGGAACCCGCGACGCTCGCCGGTCGCCGTAGCGTAATCAGCGCGCCACTGCTGCCACACGGAGGTGTCCTTGGCCAGCCACGCCGCGGAGCTCATCAGCACCGCGCCAGACAGCAGCTTCAAGGTCTGTCGCCGTCCGAGTCCTTGCGCACTGTTTTCCAGCGTGTTCAGCGCCACGTGCGCGCCGGGCACTGCGCGCAGGTTATGGCTCAATTCCGCCTGCAGCGACTGCACGCGCTGCCAGGCCAGTTCATGTTCATGATGTTCGGCACGCCACGCGTCGCACTGATGACTCAGGCGCGCATTGCCATGGTTGTTGCGCAGCCGCAGCAACCAGTGAATGGCTTGCTTGACCACCTGTTGTTGCGGCTCGGCGCGGCGCCCGACTGAGTTGTTGTCCACACTCATCAGGCTTCGTACCGCAACATGTAACAGTGATACAGCGCATCGGCGACGTAACGTTCGACGGAGCGCAGTGACAAACCCATCTGCGCGGCGATCTGCTTGTGGGTCAAACCTTCGCACTGCGCCAGCAGAAACGCCTGACGCACTTTCGGCCGCAAGCCTTCGAGCATGCGCGCCACGCTCTCGAGCAACTCGATCACCAACGCGCGAGCTTCGGCGCTTGGGGTTTCGGCTTCGGGCAAATGGGCGATGGCTTCGAGATAGGCGCGTTCGATTTCTGCACGACGCCAGTGGTCGATCACCAGGCCACGGGCGATGGTGCGTAAAAATGCGCGAGGTGCCTTGAGTTCCAGACGTTCGCTGCGCTGCAACAGACGCACGAAGGTGTCCTGCGCCAGGTCCGCGGCATCTGCGGCATTGCCCAGCCGCGCTCGCAGCCAGGCGTTGAGCCAGCCGTGATGACTCCTGTAAAGCGCCTGCACTGCAAACTCAGGTGAGGACATGAACGCGACAGCCCGAACGTCACAAATGATAATTAGTCGCATTTTTATCAAGGGCTGAGAATTTTGCAACCTCCGCACGAATAACCGTCTTAAAAAACTGAAGGCAAACGCTCTGGCACGCCGTTCGGCGGGAATCTGACAGAAATGCCGCACATTTCCCACAACGCCCTAAGTTTTCCGCAAACGGTGCCGACAGACTGGTGAGACATGCGTGCACCAAAGTAGAGCGGCCGTCAGAACGCCGCCTGCGCTGTACATGGAATGTTGCATCCCGGAACGCATCCCCACTTTTGCATAAGAAGTCCCATGAAATGAATCTCAAGTTCAGCCATAAAATCCTGTTGGCCGCCTCGGGCGTCGTGGTCCTGGCTTTCGCTTTGTTCACCCTCTACAACGACTATCTGCAGCGCAACACCATTCGCCAGAACCTTCAGTCGTCCGTGCAGCAGGCCGGCGATCTGACCGCCAGCAGCGTGCAGAACTGGATGAGCGGGCGAATTCTGGTGCTGGAAAACCTCGCGCAAAACGTTGCCCATCAGGGCAAGGACGCCGACTTCCCGGGGCTGGTCGATCAACCGGCCTTCACCTCGAACTTCCAGTTCACCTACGTCGGCCAGGCCAATGGGGTGTTCACTCAGCGCCCTGACGCGAAGATGCCCGACGGCTACGATCCGCGTCAGCGCCCTTGGTACAAGCAAGCAGTCGTTGCTGACAAAACCATGCTGACCCCGCCGTACATGGCGGCGGTCGGTGGTCTGGTGGTGACCATCGCCATGCCGGTGAAAAAGAATGGCGAACTGCTGGGTGTGGTCGGTGGCGACCTGAGCCTGGAAACGTTGGTGAAGATCATCAACTCGGTGGACTTCGGTGGCCTTGGCCACGCGTTCCTGGTCAGCGGTGACGGCCAAGTGATCGTCAGCCCGGACAAAGATCAGGTGATGAAGAACCTCAAGGACATCTACCCGAATTCCGGCGTGCGCATCGAGAAAGGCAACCAGAACGTGGTGCTCAACGGCCAGGAACGTATCCTGTCGTTCACCCCGGTCAGCGGTTTGCCGAATGCCGACTGGTACATCGGTCTGTCGATCGATCGTGACAAGGCCTACGCCGCCCTCAGCCAGTTCCGTACTTCGGCGCTGATCGCGATGTTCGTCGCGGTCGCTGCGATTGCGCTGCTGCTGAGCCTGCTGATCAACGTCCTGATGCGTCCGCTGACCACCATGGGCCGCGCGATGCAGGACATCGCCCAGGGTGAAGGCGACCTGACCCGGCGTCTGGTCGTGGAAGGCAAGGATGAGTTCGCCGAACTGGGCAGCTCGTTCAACCAGTTCGTCGAGCGCATTCACGCGTCGATTTCCGAAGTGTCGTCGGCCACCCGTCATGTACACGACCTGTCGCAACGGGTGATGGCGTCGTCCAACGCCTCGATCATCGGTTCCGACGAACAAAGTGCCCGCACCAACAGCGTGGCTGCCGCGATCAACCAGTTGGGCGCCGCCACTCAGGAAATCGCCCGAAATGCCGCCGATGCTTCGCAGCACGCCAGCGGCGCGAGCGAGCAGGCCGATGACGGTCGTCAGGTGGTCGAGCAGACCATTCAGGCGATGACCGAGTTGTCGCAGAAGATCAGCCTGTCATGCACCCAGATCGAAACCCTGAATGCAAGCACCGACAACATCGGCCACATCCTCGATGTGATCAAAGGCATCTCGCAGCAGACCAACCTGCTGGCGCTCAACGCGGCCATCGAAGCGGCACGTGCCGGTGAAGCCGGACGCGGTTTTGCGGTGGTGGCGGACGAAGTGCGCAACCTCGCCCATCGCACTCAGGAATCGGCGGAAGAGATCCACAAGATGATCACCTCCTTGCAGGTCGGTTCGCGTGAAGCGGTGACCACCATGAACGCCAGTCAGGCGTCCAGCGAAGAAAGCGTTGAAGTGGCCAACCAGGCCGGCCTGCGCCTGGTCAGCGTGACCCAGCGCATCGGCGAAATCGACGGCATGAACCAGTCGGTGGCCGCTGCAACCGAAGAGCAGACGGCGGTGGTGGAAACCCTCAACGTCGACGTCAACCAGATCAACCTGCTGAACCAGCAGAGCGTGGCCAACCTCAATGAAACATTGAAGGATTGCGATGCGCTGTCGCAGCAGGCGAACCGGTTGAAGCAGTTGGTCGACAGCTTCAAGATCTGATCGCCAGACGGAAGACCGCGTTATCGTTCTTCGCGAGCAAGCCCGCTCCCACAAATTGACCGCGTTCCTACAGAAGGAATGCAATCAAAATGTGGGAGCGGGCTTGCTCGCGAAGGCGGTCTGACAATCACCGCAAATCCGAAGCCTTACACAAACAGCTTCAACACATTCCCCATCGCATCATCGGCAAACCCCTGAACGAAATCCTTGAACCCCGGGAGTGCCTCGTCACCTCCGCTGGCCGGCTCTGCAATGATCGTCCAGGTCGCCCGCGACTTCCCCGCCCCCAGTGATTCCACATTCATCGCCGCCCACAAATTCGCCACACCCAAGGTGTTGTAGATCGTGGTCCAGGTCATGGCGCGCGCCTGCTCATCGCGGGAGTTGAGTTGTTCGACCACCACATTGCCGTCCTTGAAGAATTTCTTGCGCAGCGACGACACGCCGTCGCCGGTCATTTCGATGTGCGACAGCGCCGGAATAAAGCGGTCGAAGCCTGCGAAATTGCCGACCACCGCCCAGACCTGCGCCGCGTCCGCCGGCACCTCCACCGAAGACACAACGTGGCAGCCGTGCGGGTTTTTGATCAGGGTGTCGGGTTTCAGATTGCTCATGGTGTTACTCCTTTTTGATGACTAGATGAAGTTGATCTGTTTCAGGTAATCGCAGCCGCGACGTAGCAGCGCCGGGGATTTTTCCGGGTACTGCGCGCCCATCTGCCGCACGCCGGCCTTGGCGTTGGCATGGCCGATCAGGGAGATGTCGCCGATGTCTTCCTCGAAGCCATTGAGGTAGAAACCGAGCACGCCGAACAGCGCGTTGTCGGCATCGACCCGGCCCAGTTGCTGCTGCCAGTCGGCGACGCTGACCAGCGAGAACTCGCTGCCGGTTTCGCGGAACGAGGCGACGTAGGCATCCCAACTCAGCGGCTCGGGGTTGTGCAGGTTGAACACCGCACGCTCGGTCGAATAACGGCTGGCGTGGAAGGCGATGAAGCGGGCGAGAAAGTCCACCGGCATCAGGTCGAAATTCAGCGCGAAGGCCGGCACCTGACCGAGCTGGATCGAGCCCTTGAGCATCAGCATCAAACGGTTTTTGTGCGGCTGGCAGACGCCGCTCAAACTGTTGAAACTGATGTTGCCGGGGCGATACAGGTTGACCCACACCCCGCGCTCGCGGGCCCGTTCGAGGATGCGTTCGCCGACCCATTTCGACAGGTTGTAGCCGTTGCGAATGTAGATCGGCGGCGTCGGCGCGGCGGGCAATTCGAGCACGCGGCCTTCGCTATCGACGGTGCTGGAAGCGGACAGCGTCGAGACAAAGTTGAAGACCTTTTTGCTACGCCCTTCACACAGGCGCAGCAGCTCGAAAATCGGCTCGACGTTATCCGCGGCCAGCGACTCGTAATCGAGTACGTGATTGACGTTGGCGGCGTTGTGCACCAGCGCGCCGAACTCGCGATCCAGGCGCTGATAATCGTCATCGCCCAGACCCAGTTGCGGGCGGGTGAGGTCTGCGGAGTAGATCCGCACCCGGCTCAAATCGAGGTGTTCGAGACGGTTTTCGCGCAGCGCCTGAGCAAAACGCTGCGCCGCCGTTTGCCCGCCCCCGTCGCGCACCAGACACGCCACTTCGCTGGCGCCCCAACCGAGCAGCGCTTCGACGATGTGCACGCCGACAAAGCTGTTGGCGCCAGTGACGATCACCTTGTGCACATCGCCCAGGCGACTGATCGGCAGCGGCTCAATGTTCAGCGGGCGCTCGGCGTCGGCCATGGCCTGGGCGCTGAGCACCGCGCTGTCATCGGTACCGCGCACCAGCGTCGCGAGTTTGATGATGGTCGGCAGTTCGATGAAGCGGTTGATCGAGATGCTGCGCCCGAATTCCTCACGCAAGCGCAGCAACATCCGCGACAGCAGAATCGAATGCCCACCGAGATTGAAGAAGCTTTCGTCGGTGGAAATATCGCTGCTCGGCAGCTCCAGCAGTTCCGCCCAGATCTCCAGCAGCAACGCTTCGTCGGCACTTGCCGGCAGGCATTTCGGGCCGCTGTCCTGCACGCTCACCGGCAGCTCCAGCAACGCCTTGCGGTCGACCTTGCCGTTGCTGGCGAATGGCATCTGCGCCAGTTCAGTCCACGCCACCGGTTGCATGTAGTCCGGCAGAAACTGCTGGGCATGCGCCTTCAATAGATCGCGGGCAGTGTCCGACTGTGGCTGGGCGAGGAACGCCAGAATCCGCCGCTGACTGTCGATCACCACCGCCACCTGACGGTACAACTGGCTCTCGCGCAGGCACCTCTCGATCTCTTCCGGTTCGACCCGGAAACCACGGATCTTTACCTGATTATCGCGTCGTCCGCACAGCTCGATGCCATATTCGCCCCACTTGGCCATGTCGCCGCTGCGGTAGGCGCGCAAGCTCTCACCGTGCGGCAGTTGCAGGGTCAGATAACGCTCCGCGGTCTGCTGCGGATTGTTCAAATAACCGAGGCAAACGCCGGGGCCGACGATGAACAATTCGCCGACGGTGTTCTCCGGCACCGGTTGCAGATCGTCATCGAGAATCAGCACCTGACTGTTGGCAATCGGTGCGCCGAGGGTACGGTTGCTGTCACCCGGTTTGAGCTGGCGAGCGGTAATCAACACCGTGGCTTCGGTGGGGCCGTAGAGGTTGTGCAGCTGGCCCTGACGGGTCAGTTGCTCGATAACGAAGGGCTCGCAGACGTCGCCACCGGTCATCACTTCGACGCCTTGCAATTGCTCCAGCGGCAGAATGCTCAGCAGTGCCGGCGGCAGGAACGCGTGGGTCAGTTGCCGGCGGCGGATAAGCGCCACCAGTTGCAGCGGATCGCGGCGCTGGGTGTCATCCGGTACTACCAGTTCAGCGCCTTGCAGCAGCGTCGGAAAGATATCGATCAGCGAAGAATCGAAACTCAGCGAAGAGAACTGCAACACCCGACTTTCGGCGTGCAACTGCGCGTAATCGGCGTACCACGCGGTGAAGTGCGCAAGGTTCGCCTGGCTCAGCAGCACGCCCTTCGGATGGCCGGTGGTGCCGGAGGTGTAGAGCGCCATGCACGGTGCTTCAAGCGTCGGCCGCTGACGCATCAACGGCAGGTCGAGATCGGCGTCGGCACTGTCGATACGACTGACATCCAGCCCGGGCATCGACTCACCCAGCGGATGCTCGCCGTCGTGCAGCAACAACACTGCGCCGGCGTTTTGCAGGATGTATTGCTGACGCTGCACCGGATGGCTCGGCTCCAGCGGCAGATACACCGCACCACTGCCGAGCACCGCCAGAATCGAGGCGAACAGCGCCGGGCTTTTCGGCTGGCAGATACCCACGACCCACGGCTGCGGATGCTGCTCGAGCAACGGTTGCAGACGTTGCTGGATCGCACGGCTGTGCGCGTGCAACTGGCGATAGCTGAGTGACTGCTCGGCCAGGTGCAACGCCGGTCGCTCGGCGTGCGCGATCAGGCTCTGCTGCAGGCGTTCGATCAGCGGCGTCTGCGCCTGTCGCAACAATTCCGGATGCGCCGTCGCGTTGAGGCGATGGACGTAGGCCAGGCTGTCGAGAAACGACAGATCTTCCACCTGTTCAAAGTCCGGCGCCGTGGCTGGCACTGCCTGCTGCAAATACTCGGCATCGCGGGAGAAACGGCTGACCAGCAACGCGACTTCGTCGACCACATGCGTCAGCACTCGCTGGCGCAGTGCCTGCCCATTGCCGGACGGCTCATCGGCAATCGGCACACGGCTGATCAGTGACGAGCCGAGGAAGCACAGCAGGTCGAGCGTCGGTAAACCGCCAAGGCTCGGCGCCCCGATACCCAGGCGCAGATGCAGGTGCGGGATGGCGCAGAAATCGCCGGCGCCGATGAAGCCGTCGTCGATGATCAGATCCACCGGCGATTGCGCCGCGCCGCTGCGCCGTAAAGTGTGACCGTGTTGTTCGAGTTCCTGCGCCAGGTCGGTCATGGCCTGACTGGCGCCAATCAGCAAAATGTCGAGACGTCTCATGTCGGCCTCCTCATCAAACCAGATAGTCACGCAGGGCGTGCTGCACGCACGGCGTGTCGAGCAGCGAGCTGCTGTGGAAAAAGCGCACGATGTTGCCCACCAGCGGATGGTGGCGATTAATCGGAAACGCCAGCCCGGCCATCTCGTCCTTGAGCGAGCGGCGCACTGCCTCGCTGACCGGCAGGGCGTCGATCAGGCGCAAATCGAAGGACTTCTGGATGTCGTTGGTCAGGTAATGGCCGATGAACACCGGCAGGATCTGCGCAATGGTTGCCCGATCCGCGTCATTGGCGGTGTGCCAATAGATACGCACCATGCGCGCCCAGAAGCTGGAGTGGCGGCCCTCGTCGAGCAAGTGATCGGCCATCAGCCCTTTGATCGACGGCTTGACCGTGTCGTCCCGGGCGAAAGCCGCAACGTCGCCGGTCACGGTGTTCTCGGCGATGGCCACGCAGATCAGTTCCACCGCGCTGCGCAGGTGCTCGGGCGCCAGTGCCACAGCGGCAGGAATCGCCCGACTCAGTTCGATTTCAGTGGGCAGTTCGATCGGCTCGATGCCGGTCATGGCCACGGTCTGCTGCATGAAATCCATCGCCACCAGCGCGTGGTAATCCTCGTCCACCACCACGGTCATGGCGTCGTAGCGACAGGCGAACGGGAAGGCCACGGCGAAGCGATTCTTGGCGATGCTGCGCGCGGTCTTGTCGACGATCTCGGTCTCGAAAATCACCACGTCGTTGATGAATTTGTACAGTGTCTGCACCAGGGCGAAATCCCGTTGTTGCGGGCATTCGCGCAGGAAGGTTTCGCTGAGCACCAGGGGTTGGCGGCTCAGCGGGTAGATCAGGCGTTCATCGTCTTCGAGCACACGCCGTGGTCGGGTGCGGATGGTGGCGCGGGTTTCCCAGGCGTCGGCGAAGGATTGGTAGTCGGCGGCGTTCATTGGGCCACCTCCACCAAAGTCTCGCGCATGCTCAGACGCAGGCCGTCCCACAGGGCGATGCGGCTTTCCACCGCCGCGATGGCGCTGGCATAGACCTCGGCTTCGCGTTGCGGATCGCCATCGACCAGGCGCTCGAGCAGGCGCTCCGCCGCCGGGCCGTGATCTTCCGAATCGACCTCGATGTGGCGCTCCAGGTAATAGCGAAAGGTCGGCGCCTGTTCGATGCCGATCCCCCAGTCATCGAGGATGCGCTGGAACATCGGCGGGATCACGCTCTCGCGGCCATGCAGGAACGCGGCGGCGACGCTGTGGCCCGGTGCGTGCAGCGCGGTGTTCAGCGTCTCGCGCACAAATTTTGCTGCTGCCGGGTCAACCTCGACGCTTTGCAGAGCGACGTCGTAACTCACGCCTTCCTGCTGCAGCGCGACAAACCGCTCGACCGCCGTGGTGCTCGCACCGACTTCGCGCATCGCGTCCAGGTACAGCTCGAAATGGCTGTAATGGCCGTGAGCGGGACGATCATCCGACTCCTCACCCAGCACGATTTCATTGATCAGGCGTGCGGCATGCGGGTCTCGTGGCGGCAACCAGGGCAGTCGCGTGCAGGTCAGTTCCTGCTGCAGGCGCTTGGTCAGCGACATGAAATCCCACACGGCGAAGACGTGGGACTCCATGAACCGGCGCAGTACCGATAACGAATCGATCTCGGTGAAGATCGGGTGAACGCTCAATTGCGCTTTTTTCAGGGCGAGTTGTTCTTTAGTTGGCATCATGGCGAACCTCGGTGTTATTGGAATAGAGGAAGTTGCTCGTTCTGTGCTTTAACGCGGACTCAATAACTCTGAAACGTTTTCTATTGGCGAACGCTGGCCTCATTCGGATTGGTGAAAGTTTGCGAAGTGCATGGAAGGCTCTGAGCAGAAGCCTGGCGCTTATCTGCCAAGACTGCAGCCTGACTATGGAGCTGCGCCGTGTTTGCGGGGTTAACCCTGCTCGGCAATAAAAAGCTAATACATCGTTAAATAACTTAACAAGTTTATTTTTAATTATTTTTAGTTGTCTGTTTTTTGAATATGAGTTGGCCCGATAAAACTGTTTATTTGAGTTTTATTTGGGCGTAGTTGCTCCTTTCGGCAAATAAAGGCCAAAATTGAAAACAAGAGTGAATGCCTCACTCAAAGCAACTTTAAAAAGCGGGGATTTATGTGATGTATAGGAATGAAAGTGGGCCGGAAACGGCGCCGTAACTTCCCTTTTTCCCGTGGCAAGGCTCCTTCCGTAGGTTCCTGGTGCGGGGACTGCGCCGGCAGTGCGGCGCGTCGCCCGTTCTTCATGGGGTGGCCGTTAAAGAGTGCGGGTAAATTGGCGGGACGGCTATGACCGATTCGTCCGCGCCGAGCCGCAATGACGGGCTTGCGAGCGCTGGGAGGGTAGAGCGAACAGGCGGATCCGCCACCAGGATTGCGGGGGATCGGGGGAGAGGATTTGTAAGCGGGTTATTCGCCGGTCAGGCGCGAAGGCCAGAGACCGGCGTGGAGGGTGTCAGCGTGCAGCCTTGCGGTTTTGTCCGGCGGGGCTGGCGAGATAGCGGGTGATGACCTCGACGCCACGGTTGAGGTGATGTGTGAGCAACTTCACCGACAGCTCGACATCGCGCGCGATCACGGCCTGGAGCATGGCGCGGTGATCTTCCTGGGAGAGTTTGCCCAGACCCATGGCTTCGAGGTTGAACCGCAGAAAGCGCTCTTCCTCGTTGAGGCCGTCTTCGACCAATCGCAGCAAACGCCGATTCGGTGCCTTACTGTACAAAGCCATGTGGAACAGACGATTGAGCCGACCGATTTCGCTGTAGTCGTGCTGGATTTCGAGTTCTTCGATATATCTGGCGGCAAGCGCGTGATCGGCGCTGGTCAGCAACGGGATCGACTGGCGCATGGCCTCGGATTCCAGGAGGATCCGCAACTCGTAGGTTTCGGTGGCGTCACCCTGAATCAGCGGCGCAACCACGGCGCCTTTGTGGGTGGTGACGCTCAGCAGTTCCTGCGCTTCGAGCTGGCGCAGAGCCTCGCGCACCGGCATCCGGCTGACCCCGAACAGGTCGGCCAGATCCTGCTGGCGCAGGGCGGTGCCGCACGGCAAGCGACCGTCAAGGATCGCCGAGCGCAGGGTCTCTTCGATGATCGAGCGGGCAAGGTGTGCGGGAATCGGCCCATCGACTTTGATGCTGTGCAGCGGTTTGGGCTTCTGTGTCACAACTACTCACCCTGAATGACGACGGAATTTGGATCCAAAGACACTAGTGATTGCTCTACAGGTTGTCAAACCATGTAAAGGCTTGCTGTCCTGCGTGAAGTTTAGCGCGATGGTGATGATCTCATGGTGCCATTGTTTTTTGCCGGGCTAAGCTTCACCATCAAACGCTTTCCTTCCTGCCTCCTGGAAACCTGCTGTGGCGGTACGTTTCGCGATCCCCCGAACTCTGCGCTGGCTAGGCTGCGCACTGTTGCTGGCCGGCGTCATGCTGGGCGGCCTGCATGCCGATTGGGATTTTTCCGCGATCAGCCGCAAAGCCACGGCGCTGTACGGGCCGCTGGGCGCCGGGCAGCAGCGGATCGATGCCTGGCAAAACCTGCTGGCCACGCAGAAACAGGTCAGCGAGATGGACAAGCTCAAGGTGGTGAACCTGTTTTTCAACAAACAGGTGCGTTATGTAGAAGATATCGATCTGTGGCGGCAGGTCGATTATTGGGAGACGCCCATCGAAGCCCTGTGGAAAGGTGCCGGCGATTGCGAAGACTACGCGATCGCCAAGTATTTCAGCCTGCGCCATCTCGGGGTCTCCAGTGACAAGCTGCGCATCACCTACGTCAAGGCACTGCGCCAGAATCGCGCGCACATGGTACTGACTTACTATGCCACCCCCGATGCCATGCCGCTGGTGCTCGACAGCCTGATCGATCCGATTCAGCCGGCGTCCCAGCGAACTGATTTGCTGCCGGTCTACTCTTTCAATGCAGAAGGTCTGTACCTGCCGGGAGCCAAGGGCAACAAGAAGGTCGGTGACACCAAACGCCTGTCGCGCTGGCAGGATGTGCTGAAGAAAATGCAGGCCGAAGGTTTCCCGGTCGAAACGACTAACTAGGAGCACGCGCTCAGATGTCTTTGTTCAAACAGCTGTTGATCGCTATCTGTCTGTTCCTGGTGGTCGCCTTCACCGGCAGCTTCATGGTCAGTCTGGAGAGCTCGCGCACGCAGTACGTCAACCAGCTGCGCTCCCACGCTCAGGACGCCGCCACGGCGCTGGCGTTGTCGCTGACGCCGAATATCGACGACCCGGCGATGGTCGAGCTGCTGGTCAGCTCGATTTTCGACAGCGGCTATTACGCGAGCATCCGCGTCGTTGATCTGAAAACCGACCAGACCATCGTCGAGCGCAGCGGAATTCCGACAGTCAGCAATGTGCCTGACTGGTTCGTCAACCTGATCGGCCTCGAACCTGCCGGTGGCGACGCCCTGGTCAGCCGTGGCTGGGAGCAGGCGGCGCGGGTCGAGGTGGTCAGCCACCCGATGTTTGCCGTGGCCAAGTTGTGGCAGAGCGCGTTGGGCAGCCTCGGCTGGTTGCTGCTGTGCGGTGCGGTCAGTGCGGTGCTCGGCGCGCTGCTGTTGCGCCGGCAATTGCGCCCGCTCGATTACATGGTCAAACAATCGCACGCCATTGCCCGCCGCGAATTCCTCAGCCTGCCGGATCTGCCGCGTACCCCGGAACTGCGGCGCGTGGTGCAGGCGATGAACCAAATGGTCGAGAAGCTCAAGGCGCTGTTTCAGGAGCAGGCCGAGCGCAGTGAAAAACTGCGTGCCGAGTCCTATCAGGACAACCTCACCGGGCTGGCCAACCGGCGCTATTTCGAGATGCAATTGCACAACCGCGTGAGCAACCCGGAGCAGGCCAGTTCCGGTTATCTGCTGCTGTTGCGGGTCAAGGATCTGGCCGGGCTCAACCAGCGCCTGGGCGGGCAGCGCACCGACGAACTGTTGAAAGCGGTGGGCCAGCAGCTATCGCGCGAATGCGCCAAATACCCGGAAACCCAGAACCTCGTCACCCGCATACGCGGTGGCGAGTTCGCCGTGCTGGCGCCAGGGCTGGTGCGCGAAGAAGCGCTGCAACTGGCGCAGAACCTCGACAGCGCATTGAGCAGCCTGCATGCCACTGGCGCCACCGATGTGCCGGCCGTGGCCTCCATTGGCCTCGCGCCGTTTGCCCACGGTGATTCACCGCAAGCAGTACTGACCCTGGGCGATCAGGCGCTGGCGCAGGCCGAGGGGCAAGGCGAGCAGAACTGGGCGTGCATCGATCAGAGTCTGGTGGCGGACGTCGGTGACGATCATCACGCCTGGCATCGCTTGCTCGATCAGGCGCTGAACCAGCAGCGTTTCGAGCTGTACTTCCAACCGGTGGTGGCCGCTCAGGACACGCAATTGGTGTTGCATTACAAAGTGCTCTCGCGTTTGCTGGATGAGCAGGGTCAGACCATTCCGGCCGGACGTTTCCTGCCGTGGCTCGAGCGTTTCGGCTGGACCGCACGGCTTGACCGCTTGATGCTCGAACGCGTTCTGGAGCAGATGAAAGGGCATGAGGATTCGCTGGCGCTGAACCTGTCGTCGGCGACCCTGGCCGATACGCAGGCCTTGAACAAGGTGTTCGAGATTCTGCGGGCGCACTCTGATCTGGGCGAGCGCCTGACGCTGGAGATCGGTGAGGAACAGTTGCCGGAGCAAGCGGTGCTGGAGCAGTTGACCCGGCGCCTGCGTGAACTCGGTTTCTCCCTGAGCCTGCAGCGCTTTGGTGGACGCTTCAGCATGATCGGCAACCTGGCGCGGCTGGGGCTGGCGTACCTGAAGATCGATGGCAGCTACATCCGCGCCATTGATCAGGAGAGCGACAAGCGCCTGTTCATCGAAGCGATCCAGCGGGCGGCGCACAGCATCGATCTGCCGTTGATTGCCGAGCGGGTGGAGACCGAAGGCGAGTTGTCGGTGATTCGCGAGATGGGCTTGTATGGGGTGCAGGGGCAGTTGTTGGGTGAGCCCAAGCCCTGGAAGTAAATCTTGGTAAGGCGGTGACAGTGATGCCGCCTTCGCGAGCAAGCCCGCTCCCACATTGGAATGCATTTCAAGTGTGGGAGCGGGCTTGCTCGCGAAGGGGCCGTTAAAAATAAAAAAGATCGCAGCCTTCGGCAGCTCCTACAGGGAACGCATTACCTGTAGGAGCTGCCGAAGGCTGCGATCTTTTGCTTTAAATCAGCCCGGCCTCTTCATCATCGATCAACTGGCTCAACCCGCCCAGCGCCTCACGCGCCTGGGTCCGGTCCATCAGCTTGGCCTGTGCTGCCGGCGGCAGGTCGGTGACCCGGATCACGCCTTTCTGGGTCAGCACCTGAATCAGGTCGTCGAGTACCCGAATCATTTCCAGGTCGCTCTGCTTGAGCTGTTTCAGGCTGGTTTCCACCACTTCATTGGCGAACCAGGCCTGGATTTCATGGCTGTCGGCCGGCAGCGTTTCCGTGGCCTCGGCGTAGGCCGCGGCTTCCACGCGAATCAACAGACCTTGCGCATCGCGTTGCACGTAAAACATTGAGCATCCCTCAGAAAAGATCCAGCGTCATGCTGTCAGCAGCATAGGCCAACTGCGCGCGAGTATGCGGTGCGGCGACGAAATCGTCACCGCCGAGTTAGCCGCAAACGTGACGGCCGCCCCAAGGGGCGGCCGTTTTGTTCACGCATCAGCTGTTGTTGTGGTCGACCTTGATGGTCGGATCGCTGCCGGCAATCAGGTTGTGAATGTTGGCGCTCGACCAGTTGTTGCCTTCCAGTTTGATCGTCACGTCCGGTGTGGCGGCTGCCGCATCGCCGGAGTTGAACTTGCCCGCCGAGCTGACTTGCAGCGACGACGTGCCATCAACCGTGGTGATCTTCAGGAAGTTGTCGATGGTGCTGCCGGTTTCACCCTGCAGCAGATCGCGCAGGTCGATGCGGTCGCCTTCACTGGCCTTGAAGTCCTTGATCACATCGTTGCCAGTGTCGCCCGCCTTCCAGACGAAGGTGTCGGCACCGGAACCACCGATCAGGATGTCGTTGCCCTGGCCGCCGATCAGCGTGTCATTGCCGGTGCCGCCGAGCAGGATGTCATTGCCCTTGCCGCCGTCGAGCAGGTCGTTGCCGCCCGAGCCGAACAGGATGTCATTGCCTGCGCCACCCAGCAGCGTGTCGTTGCCGTCATGTGCGCCGGACACATCGAACGCCTGATAGTGCTCGGTGATGTACTGGTGCACGTTGCTGGTGGTGACCTTGCTGACGTCGACCCCGGTCTGCTGCGCCACGAACGCCTGCATCGCCTGATAACCCTCGCCGGCAATGCCGTTGAAGCTCACCAGGTCGCCGAACAGGATGTCGTTGCCGTCGCCACCGCTGACGGTGTCGTTGCCCGGCATCGTCGCTTCGGTGTGGCCGATGATCGAGTTGGCCAGATCCTTCGGATCGATGTTGGTCTGCGGCGAGTGATCCGAGTCATACGGTTTCAGGTCGTTGAGGCTGACACCGCTGTTGATACCGATGGCTTCGACATTCGACAGGCCGCTGAGCAAGGCGAAGCTGCTGGTCGAGTTGTCTGTGGTGGCCGAGCTGGTGCTGCTGCCGCTGCCCGCCAGGCTCGACAGCTCATAGGTACCATCACCCTGAGCGTGAACCGTGCCCAGGTTGGTGGTGGTCCAGCCACGGCCAGTGTAGGTCTGCAACTGGGCATAACCGCTGGCGGTGATGCTCAGGTAATGCGTGTTGTCGATGTACGTGCTGAAGGTATCGCCCAGCTTGTAGTTGCTGGTTGTCACCACACTGTCGAACTTCACGTTGCCGTACAGCGTCGGGTTGGTCTGCTCGCCGCTCTGGTAGTAGGTCGGCTGGCCGTCGGTGATGAAGTAGGTGAGGTTCTTCGCCCCGGTGTTGGCCAGCGCTTCCGTGCTCTGGAAGAAGTTGGCCGTGGTCTTGAACACGTCTTCGTAGTTGGTGCCGCCGCCGGACGCCATCGAGTCGAGCACGGCTTTGAGCTTGGTCAGCGCGTTCGGGTCGTTGAGGTTCACCGACACCGACTTGTTGACCTGGGTATCGAAGTCCGCCAGGAAGATGTTCACCGTGCCCGAGTTGCTGCCGCCCAGGCTCTGCTTGAGGGTGTTGAACACCGAGGTCAGCGAGTCCTTGGCCGCGTTGATCGACGAGGTGCTCATGCTACCCGAGCTGTCGACCATGAACGCGATGTTGTAGTTGGTGCCCGGCACCACGGTCAGACCACCGATGTCGGCGACCATGATGTCGTTGCCATCGGTACCGTTGAAGGTGTCGTCGCCAGAGGTACCAACCACCGCGTTGTAAACCGCCGGCACCACGGTGACCGGAATCGTCGCGGTGCTGCTGGCCGAACCGCCGACCATTTCAGTGGAGGTCGAGGTCACGGTCAGGTTGAACTGGCCGTTGTAGTAGGTCGGCGGGGTTACGGTCAAGCTGCCCAGGTTCCAGCCGGTGACGTTGGCTTCGCCGTTGCTCGCGGTGACTGTGAAGGTGTGACCGTTGCCGTCGGAGAGGACCGAGCCGACCGGCGCGCCGCTGATTTTCACGCTCAGGGTTTCCGAGCCGTCGGTGTCGGTCAGCGCGGTGTTGATCGCCGACAGTTTCACCGTGGTGCCTTCGGCGCCGGTGTTGAGCTTGTAGCCGTCGTAATAACCTTCGCCGTTGCTGCCATGCAGGTCGGAGACGGTTACGCCGGCATTCACCAGATCCTGCACGCCGGTGTAGATCGGCACGCCGGCGCTGCTCAGGTCGATCGGCGTGCTGCCGTTGACCGACAGGTTCACGTCATAGCTGCCCGGGCCGCTCTGGTTGTGGTGGTAGATGTCCAGGGTGTAGTAGCCGCTGGTGGTCGGGGTGAACGAACCACTGATCGCGCCACCCGCGCCCCAGGTACCTGACGCCACGCTCTTGCCGCCAATGGTGATCAGCAGGCTGTCGTCAGCCACGCCGCTGAAGCTGTAGGTCTTGCCGGCTTCCAGATAGATCAGGCCGGAGGTTTTCGACGCGGTGCCGGCGGTCACACTGCCGTCGGACTGCACGTTGGTCACGTTGGTGCTGGAGTTCGGGGTGCCGGCGCCGTCGATCACGTTTTTCAACGTGGTCGAGTCAGCGCCGTTGCCGTTGGTGCCCAGGCCCGGCAGGCCGGTCCAGACTTCCTTGACCAGTCCGGTGGACTTCACGCTGTTGTCGGCCACGCTCACGGTCGGTGCATCCGCCACCGGCGTGATGTCGATCTTCACGGTGCCGGTGTTGCCCAGCAGCTGGCCGTCGGTTGGCTGGAACTTGATCTGTGCGTAGTCGGCCTGGTTGTTGCCCATGCCGGTGCCGCCGTAACCGTTGACGCCCGATTCGTTGGCATCCGGCATGAAGCGCAGCTTGCCGGCGTCGATGTCAGCCTTGCTGAAGGTCTGGTTGTTGGCGACGTCTTTCCAGGTCGAACCGTCCAGGTATTGCAGTTTGCCTTCGCCCGGCAGCTGGGTGATTTTGATGCCCAAGCTGCTGGCCGGGCTGTCGACGTCGGTCACACCGAAGGTCGACCAGCCGAGGATCAGCGGCGTGTCTTCGGTGCCGGTGACGTTGCTTGGCGCTGCCACCGGAGCATCGTTGACCGCCACCACGTTGACCGTGGTGGTCGCGGTGTTGGAGTAGTTGCCGCCATCGGTCACGGTCACGGTGATGATCCGCGGCACGGTGCTCGGGTTTTCACTGCTGTTGGTGAAACTGATGTTTTTGATCGCCTGCATGTAGTCGGCGAGCGTTGCGTTACCCGACAGGGTCAAGGTCACAGTGCCGTTGGTGCTGTTGGCATTGATGGTGATGCCGTTGACGCTGTTGCCCAGGTTCAGTGCGTCACCGTCCTGACGGTTGGTCAACACGATGGTCGCACCGGTCAGCATGGTGCTGTCCGGATCGGTGATCGTCAGGTCAGTGTCGGCAATCGACACGCCGGCGCCCGGGGTGTTTTCGGTGAACGTGACCTTGTAGTCGGCACCGGTGGCGCCGCTGGAGTTGTTGGCATCGAGGTCGATGACCGGTGGCGCATCGTTGTCGATGATCGAGGTGCTGACGCTGCCGTTGGTGCTGCTGACGGCCAGGTTCTCGAAGTTGCCGCCGGTGGCCGAGTCGATCTTGACCACGAAGTTCTCGGTGCCCTCGGTGATCTTGTCATCGATGGTCGCGACGTTGAACTGCGCGCTGCTGGCGCCTGCCGGGATCTTCACGGTGTACACGCCAGTGAAGTCCGAACCGTCGGCGGCGGTGCCGCTGTAGACGATTTTCAGGGTCACGTCGGTTTGCGCCGGGTGGGTCAGGCTGACGGTGTAGCTGGCGGTCTGGCCTTCGGTCACCGAGGTGCTGCCGGTGATGCTGACGGTGGTGGTGTCGATGGTATCGGCGACGTTGGTCACGGCCGGTGTCGTGCTCGGTACCAGGTTCTCGAAGTTGCCACCGCTGGCGTTGGTGATGGTCGCCTGCACGCTGCCGGCGTCTTTGTAGACGTCGTCAGCCGGAGCGGGAACGGTCACGGTGCCAGTGGTTTTGCCGGCGTCGATGGTGATCACCGAACCGTTGCTCAGGGTCACGGTCACCGGCGAGCCGGCGGCGTTGCTCAGGGTCGCGGTGTAGGTGATCTGGCCGCCCTCGTTCACCGCCGGGGTCGCGCTCAGCGACAGGCTGGTGGTGTCGACGGTGTCGGTCACGGTGGTGCTGACCGGGGTCTTGTCGGCCACCAGATTTTCGAAGTTGCCGCCGCTGACGTTGGTGATCGCATTGGTCAACGGTGCGTGGCCGGTCAACACGTCATTCGGCGCAGTGGTGGTGACAGTGCCGGTGGTTTTGCCGATGTCGATGGTGATCGTCTGGCCGTTGGACAGGCTTACGGTCACTGGCGAACCAGTCACAGGCGCACCGACGGTGGCGGTGTAGGTGACGGTGCCACCCTCGGCCACAGTACCCGTGGCGGTGAGTTTCACGCCCGTGGTGTCGATGGTGTCGGTGACGCTGGTCACGGCTGGCGTGGTGCTCGGCACCAGGTTTTCGAAGCTGCCACCGCTGGCGTTGGTGATGGTTGCCTGCACGGTGCCGGCGTCTTTGTAGACGTCATCGGCTGGGGCAGGAACGGTCACGGTGCCGGTGGTTTTGCCCGCATCGATAGTGATGACTGCGCCGTTGCTCAGGGTCACGGTGACTGGCGAGCCAGCAGCGTTGCTCAGGGTCGCGGTGTAAACGATCGAGCCACCTTCGGCCACGGTGCCGGTCGCACTGAGCGACAGGTTGGTGGTGTCGACAGTGTCGGTCACGGTGGTGCTGACCGGGGTCTTGTCGGCTACGAGGTTTTCGTAGTTGCCGCCGCTGACATTGGTGATCGCGTTGGTCAACGGCGCATGGCCGGTCAACGCATCGTTCGGTGCGGTGGTGGTTACGGTGCCGGTGGTCTTGCCGATGTCGATGGTGATGGTCTGGCCGTTGGCCAGAGTCACCACGACTGGCGAACCTGTGACTGGCGCACCGACGGTGGCGGTGTAGACGACGTTGCCGCCTTCAGCCGCTGTACTGGTCGCAGACAACTTCACGGTAGTGGTGTCGATGGTATCGGTGACGCTGGTCACGGCCGGTACGGTGCTTGGTACCAGGTTTTCGAAGCTGCCGCCGCTGGCGTTAGTGATGGTTGCCTGCACGGTGCCGGCGTCTTTGTAGACGTCATCAGCCGGGGCAGGAACGGTCACGGTGCCAGTGGTTTTGCCGGCGTCGATGGTGATCACGGCACCATTCGACAGCGTCACGGTGACCGGCGAGCCAGCCGCGTTGGTCAGTGTCGCGGTGTAGATGATCGAACCGCCTTCGGCGACCGTGTTGGTGGCGCTCAGGGACAGGTTGGTCGTATCGACAGTGTCGGTCACAGTGGTGCTGACCGGTGTCTTGTCGGCTACGAGGTTTTCGAAGTTGCCGCCGCTGACATTGGTGATCGCATTGGTCAACGGTGCGTGGCCGGTCAACACGTCGTTCGGCGCAGTGGTGGTCACGGTGCCGGTGGTTTTGCCGATGTCGATGGTGATCGTTTGGCCGTTGGACAGGCTTACGGTCACTGGCGAACCAGTCACAGGCGCACCGACGGTGGCGGTGTAGGTAACGGTACCACCTTCGGCCACGGTGCCAGTGGCGGTGAGTTTCACGCCCGTGGTGTCGATGGTGTCGGTGACGCTGGTCACGGCTGGCGTGGTGCTCGGCACCAGGTTTTCGAAGTTGCCACCGCTGGCATTGGTGATGGTTGCCTGCACGGTGCCGGCGTCTTTGTAGACGTCATCGGCTGGGGCAGGAACGGTCACGGTGCCAGTGGTTTTACCGGCGTCGATAGTGATGACTGCGCCGTTGCTCAGGGTCACGGTGACTGGCGAGCCAGCAGCGTTGGTCAGGGTCGCGGTGTAAACGATCGAGCCACCTTCGGCCACGGTACCTGTAGCGCTGAGCGACAGGTTGGTCGTATCGACAGTGTCGGTCACGGTGGTGCTGACCGGGGTCTTGTCGGCTACGAGGTTTTCGAAGTTGCCGCCGCTGACGTTGGTGATTGCGTTGGTCAACGGTGCATGACCGGCCAACACGTCATTCGGCGCAGTAGTGGTGACAGTACCGGTGGTTTTACCCACTTCGATGGTGATGTTCTGACCATTGGCCAGAGTGACGGTCACTGGCGAACCGGTTACCGGTGCACCAACGGTCGCGGTGTAGGTGACGGTACCGCCTTCAGCAGCAGACTCGGTCGCGGTCAGTTTGACCGTGGTGGTGTCGATGGTGTCAGTGACATTGGTGACTGCAGGAACAGTGCTCGGCACCAGGTTCTCGAAGTTGCCACCGGTAGCAGTCGAAATGGTCGCTTCGACTTTGCCAGCGTCCTTGTACACGTCATCGGCAGGCGCCGGAACGGTCACGGTGCCGGTGGTTTTACCGGCGTCGATGGTGATCACTGCGCCGTTGCTCAACGTCACGGTAACCGGCGAGCCGGCAGCGTTGGTCAGCGTCGCGGTGTAAACGATCGAGCCACCCTCGGCCACGGTGCCGGTCGCGGACAGCGACAGGTTGGTGGTGTCGACGGTGTCAGTAACCGTGGTGTTGACCGGGGTCTTGTCGGCAACGAGGTTCTCGTAGTTGCCGCCGCTGACGTTGGTGATCGCGTTGGTCAGCGGTGCATGACCGGCCAGCGCATCGTTCGGTGCGGTGGTAGTGACGGTGCCGGTGGTTTTACCCACTTCGATGGTGATGTTCTGACCGTTGGCCAAGGTCACCACAACCGGCGAACCGGTGACTGGTGCACCGACGGTTGCGGTGTAGGTGACGGTACCGCCTTCAGCAGCAGACTCGGTCGCGGTCAGTTTGACCGTGGTGGTATCAATGGTGTCGGTGACGTTGGTGACGGCCGGAACGGTGCTCGGCACCAGGTTTTCGAAGTTGCCACCGGTGGCATTGGTGATCGTTGCCTGAACGGTGCCGGCGTCTTTGTAGACGTCGTCCGCTGGTGCCGGAACGGTCACGTTGCCAGTGGTTTTGCCCGCTTCGATGGTGATCACGGCGCCGTTCGACAGGGTCACGGTCACTGGCGAGCCAGCCGGGTTGGTCAGGGTCGCTGTGTAGATGATCGAACCACCCTCGGCAACCGAGTTGGTAGCGCTCAGGGACAGGTTGGTCGTATCGACGGTGTCGGTCACAGTGGTGCTGACTGGCGTTTTGTCAGCCACCAGACTCTCGTAATTACCGCCGGTCACGCCAGTGATCGCGTTGGTCAGAGGAGCATGACCAGTCAACGCATCGTTCGGTGCGGTGGTAGATACAGTGCCGGTGGTCTTGCCGACTTCGATGGTGATGTTCTGACCGTTGGCCAAGGTTACGACCACAGGCGAGCCGGTCACTGGTGCGCCGACAGTCGCGGTGTAAGTGACAGTGCCACCTTCAGCGGCGGACTCAGTCGCGGTCAGTTTCACCGTGGTGGTGTCGATGGTATCGGTAACGTTGGTGACGGCCGGAACAGTGCTCGGCACCAGGTTTTCGAAGTTGCCACCGGTAGCAGTGGAAATGGTTGCTTCGACTTTACCGGCGTCTTTGTAAACGTCGTCCGCTGGCGCAGGAACGGTTACGGTGCCAGTGGTTTTACCGGCTTCGATGGTGATCACTGCGCCGTTCGAAAGAGTCACGGTGACTGGCGAGCCAGCGGCATTGGTCAAGGTCGCGGTGTAAACGATCGAGCCACCTTCGGCCACGGTGCCGGTCGCACTGAGCGACAGGTTGGTGGTGTCGACGGTGTCAGTAACGGTGGTCGAAACCGGCGTTTTGTCGGCGACCAGATTCTCGTAATTGCCACCGGTCACGCCGGTAATCGAGTTGGTCAGTGGTGCATGACCGTTCAACGCATCGTTTGGTGCTGTGGTGGTCACGGTGCCAGTGGTCTTGCCGACTTCGATGGTGATGTTCTGCCCGTTGGCCAAGGTCACGACAACCGGCGAACCGGTGACCGGCGCACCGACGGTGGCGGTGTAAGTCACGGTGCCGCCTTCAGCCACCGAAGTATCGGCGCTGAGCTTCACGGTGGAGGTGTCGATGGTGTCGGTGACTTCGGTCACTGCAGGAACAGTGCTTGGGACGAGGTTCTCGAAGTTGCCACCGGTGGCGCTGGAAATGGTTGCTTCGACTTTGCCAGCGTCCTTGTACACGTCATCGGCAGGCGCCGGAACGGTCACGGTGCCGGTGGTTTTACCGGCTTCGATGGTGATCACTGCGCCGTTGCTCAACGTCACGGTAACCGGCGAGCCTGCAGCGTTGGTCAGCGTCGCGGTGTAGACGATCGAGCCACCCTCGGCCACGGTGCCGGTCGCACTCAGCGACAGATTGGTGGTGTCGACGGTGTCGGTGACATTGGTCGAAACCGGCGTTTTATCCGCCACGAGGTTTTCGTAGTTACCACCAGTCACGTCAGTGATGGCGTTGGTCAGCGGCGCGTGGCCGGTCAGCGCATCGTTCGGCGCAGTGGTAGTCACGGTGCCGGTGGTTTTACCCACTTCGATGGTGATGTTCTGACCGTTGGCCAGGGTCACGACCACAGGCGAGCCGGTCACTGGCGCGCCGACGGTCGCGGTGTAGGTGACGGTACCGCCTTCAGCGGCGGACTCAGTCGCGGTCAGTTTCACCGTGGTGGTGTCGATGGTATCGGTGACGTTAGTGACCGCAGGAACGGTACTCGGTACCAGGTTCTCGAAGTTGCCACCGGTAGCGCTGGAAATGGTCGCTTCGACTTTACCGGCGTCTTTGTACACGTCATCGGCAGGTGCCGGAACGGTCACGGTGCCCGTGGTTTTACCGGCTTCGATGGTGATGACTGCACCGTTCGACAGCGTCACGGTCACTGGCGATCCAGCCGCGTTGTTCAGGGTGGCGGTGTAAACGATCGAGCCACCCTCGGCCACGGTGCCGGTCGCACTGAGCGACAGGTTGGTGGTGTCGACGGTGTCAGTAACGGTGGTCGAAACCGGCGTCTTGTCGGCGACCAGATTCTCGAAATTACCGCCAGTCACGCCGGTGATCGCGTTGGTCAGAGGTGCATGACCGGCCAGCGCATCGTTCGGTGCGGTGGTGGTGACGGTGCCGGTGGTTTTACCCACTTCGATGGTGATGTTCTGGCCGTTGGCGAGAGTGACGGTCACTGGCGAACCAGTTACCGGTGCACCAACGGTCGCGATGTAGGTGACGGTACCGCCTTCAGCGGCGGACTCAGTCGCGGTCAGTTTCACCGTGGTGGTGTCGATGGTATCGGTGACGTTCGTGACCGCCGGAACGGTGCTAGGCACCAGGTTCTCGAAGTTGCCACCGGTAGCGCTGGAAATGGTCGCTTCGACTTTACCGGCGTCTTTGTACACGTCATCGGCAGGTGCCGGAACGGTCACGGTGCCCGTGGTTTTACCGGCTTCGATGGTGATCACCGCGCCGTTGGACAGTGTCACGGTCACCGGAGTACCGGCCGGATTGGTCAGGGTCGCGGTGTAAACGATCGAACCACCTTCCGCCACCGAGTCGCTGGCGGTCAGGTTCAGGTTGGTGGTGTCGACGGTGTCCGACACCGAGGTGTTCGCCGGTGTCTTGTCGGTCACCAGGTTTTCATAGTTGCCGCCGGCAACCTTGTCGATGGCCACGCTCAGCGAGCTGCCACCCGCCAATGGGCTGTTCGGCGCAACGAAATTCACGCTGCCGGTGGTCTCACCGACGGCGATGGTGATGGTCTGGCCGTTGGACAGGGTCACGACGACTGGCGAGCCGGTTACCGGTGCGGTCACGCTCGCGGTGTAGACCACGGTTTCGCCTTCGGCGACGTTGGCGGTAGCGGTCAGCGACACGGTGGAGGTGTCGATGGTGTCGTTGACGGTGGTCACCGCCGGAGTGTTGCTGGTGACCAGGTTTTCGAAGTCGCCACCGGTCGCGCCCTTGATGGTCGCTTCAACGGTGCCGGCGTCCTTGTAGACGTCATCCTTCGGTGCATCGACGGTCACGGTGCCGGTAGTTTTACCGGCCTCGATGGTGATCACCGCGCCATTGCTCAAGGTCACGGTCACCGGGGTGCCGGCGGCGTTGGTCAGGGTGGCGGTGTAGGTGATCTGGCCGCCTTCGTTCACCGTCGGAGTCGCGCTCAGCGACAGGTTGGTGGTGTCGACAGTGTCAGTCACGGTAGTGCTGACCGGTGTCTTGTCGGCGACGAGGTTTTCGTAGTTGCCGCCGCTGACATCGGTGATCGAGTTGTTCAGCGGTTCGTGACCGGTCAGCGCATCGTTCGGTGCGGTGGTGGTCACGGTGCCGGTGGTTTTGCCGATGTCGATGGTGATGGTCTGACCGTTGGCCAGGGTCACAACAACAGGCGCGCCAGTCACTGGAGCGCCAACAGTCGCGGTGTAAGTGACAGTACCGCCTTCAGCCACCGAAGTATCGGCGCTCAGCTTCACGGTCGAGGTATCGATGGTATCGGTGACTTCGGTAACGGCCGGAACGGTGCTTGGCACCAGGTTCTCGAAGTTGCCGCCTGCAGCATCCTTGATCGTGACTTCGACCTTGCCGGCGTCTTTGTAGACGTCATCGGCTGGCGCTGGAACAGTCACGGTGCCGGTGGTTTTACCGGCCTCGATGGTAATCACCGAACCGTTGGACAGGGTCACGGTGACTGGCGAGCCAGCGGCATT
>NZ_FYDR01000003.1:0-646691 GCF_900187525.1 Pseudomonas sp. Irchel s3a10 | reverse complement strand
TCACCCAAGAGATCTCGGAAATCGTCGGCGGCGCTGCCGCGGTTTAACGGTTCAAATATTCAGAGGATCCAGCTATGAGTAGCGGACGTATCGTTCAAATCATCGGCGCCGTTATCGACGTGGAATTTCCACGCGACAGCGTACCGAGCATCTACAACGCGCTGAAAGTAGTCAGCGCGGCCGAAACCACTCTGGAAGTTCAGCAGCAGCTGGGCGACGGCGTGGTTCGCACCATTGCGATGGGTTCCACCGAGGGCTTGAAGCGCGGCCTGGAAGTTACCGATTCCGGCGCAGCCATCTCCGTACCGGTCGGTAAAGCGACTCTGGGCCGGATCATGGACGTCTTGGGTAACCCGATCGACGAAGCCGGTCCGATCGACACCGAAGAGCGCTGGGGCATTCACCGCGCAGCACCTTCGTTCGCTGAGCAAGCAGGCGGCAACGACCTGCTGGAAACCGGCATCAAGGTTATCGACCTGGTTTGCCCGTTTGCCAAAGGCGGTAAAGTCGGTCTGTTCGGTGGTGCCGGTGTAGGCAAAACCGTAAACATGATGGAACTGATCCGTAACATCGCCATCGAGCACAGCGGTTATTCCGTGTTCGCCGGTGTGGGTGAGCGTACTCGTGAGGGTAACGACTTCTACCACGAGATGAAGGACTCCAACGTTCTGGACAAAGTGGCACTGGTTTACGGTCAGATGAACGAGCCGCCGGGAAACCGTCTGCGCGTAGCCCTGACCGGCCTGACCATGGCCGAGAAGTTCCGTGACGAAGGTAACGACGTTCTGCTGTTCGTCGACAACATCTATCGTTACACCCTGGCCGGTACTGAAGTATCCGCACTGCTGGGCCGTATGCCTTCGGCAGTAGGTTACCAGCCGACTCTGGCCGAAGAGATGGGCGTTCTGCAAGAACGTATCACTTCGACCAAAGAAGGTTCGATCACCTCGATCCAAGCGGTATACGTACCTGCGGACGACTTGACCGACCCGTCGCCAGCGACCACCTTCGCCCACTTGGACGCCACCGTCGTTCTGTCCCGTGACATCGCCTCCCTGGGTATCTACCCAGCGGTAGATCCACTGGATTCGACCTCGCGCCAGCTGGATCCGAACGTAATCGGCCAGGACCACTACGACACCGCTCGCGGCGTTCAGTACGTTCTGCAACGTTACAAAGAGCTGAAAGACATCATCGCGATTTTGGGTATGGACGAGCTGTCGGAAGCCGACAAACAGTTGGTTAACCGTGCTCGTAAGATCCAGCGCTTCTTGTCGCAGCCGTTCTTCGTGGCTGAAGTCTTCACCGGTGCTTCGGGTAAATACGTTTCCCTGAAAGACACCATTGCTGGCTTCAAAGGCATCCTCAACGGTGACTACGACCACCTGCCAGAACAAGCGTTCTACATGGTTGGCGGCATCGAAGAAGCGATCGAGAAAGCCAAGAAACTGTAATCCCGGCGCCCGGCAACGGGCGCTAATTTAGGTTGAGGCAATCAGATGGCTATGACAGTCCATTGCGATATCGTCAGTGCGGAAGGGGAAATCTTTTCCGGCCTGGTCGAGATGGTGATTGCGCACGGTGCACTGGGTGATCTTGGTATCGCTCTGGGTCACGCGCCGCTGATCACTAATCTGAAGCCAGGTCCGATCCGCCTGATCAAGCAAGGCGGGGAAGCCGAGGTGTTCTACATCTCCGGTGGTTTCCTCGAGGTTCAGCCGAACATGGTCAAGGTTCTTGCCGACACTGTGCAACGTGCCGCCGACCTGGATGAAGCTCAGGCTCAAGCAGCTCTCAAGGCTGCCGAGGCTGCTCTGCACGAGAAGAGCGCAGATTTCGATTACGGAGCTGCGTCCGCACGTCTGGCCGAGGCTGCAGCTCAGCTGCGCACCGTCCAGCAGATCCGCAAGAAGTTTGGCGGTTAATCCGTCAGCCACTTGTTGTGCGATTGATAAAAAAGGGTAGCCTCGGCTACCCTTTTTTCTTTTCCGATTTTTACAACCCGGTCGCAGTTGCTGACCACCCAGGATTGGTAGCCAGTCATGTCTCTCGAAATCGTTATCCTCGCGGCCGGTCAAGGCACCCGTATGCGCTCGGCATTGCCGAAGGTGTTGCACCCGGTCGCCGGCAATTCCATGCTTGGCCATGTTATCCACAGCGCGCGGCAACTTGATCCGCAGCGCATCCATGTGGTCATTGGCCATGGCGCCGATGTGGTGCGTGAGCGCCTGGCGGCTGATGATCTGAATTTCGTATTGCAGGACAAACAGCTTGGTACCGGTCATGCCACCGCTCAGGCTGTGCCGTTCATCAGCGCCGACACCGTACTGATTCTTTACGGCGATGTGCCGTTGATCGAAGTCGAAACCCTGCAGCGCCTGCTCAAGCACGTCGTTCCGGGCCAGATGGGCCTGTTGACCGTCGAGCTGGAAGACCCGACCGGTTACGGTCGCATCGTGCGCAACGCTGACGGTAAGGTCGCTGCCATTGTTGAGCATAAAGATGCCAGTGAAGCCCAGCGCGCAATCACCGAAGGCAACACCGGCATCCTCGCCGTCCCGGCCAATCGTCTCGCCGACTGGATGAGCCGCCTGTCGAACAACAACGCGCAAGGCGAGTACTACCTGACCGACGTAATCGAGATGGCGGTTAATGACGGCTTGGTGGTGGCTACCGAGCAACCGCACGACCCGATGGAAGTGCAGGGCGCCAATGATCGTAAGCAACTCTCCGAGCTGGAGCGGCATTACCAGTTGCGTGCTGGTCGCCGGCTGATGACGCAAGGCGTGACCCTGCGTGATCCGGCGCGTTTCGATGTGCGTGGCGAAGTCACCGTCGGTCGCGATGTGCTGATCGACGTCAACGTGATCCTCGAAGGCAATGTTGTCATCGAAGACGACGTGGTGATCGGTCCGAACTGCGTGATCAAGGACAGCACCTTGCGCAAAGGCGTGGTGATCAAGGCCAACAGCCACATCGAAGGCGCAATTCTTGGTGAAGGCAGTGATGCCGGTCCATTTGCCCGTCTGCGTCCGGGCACAGTGCTAGAAGCGCGCGCGCATGTGGGTAACTTTGTCGAACTGAAAAACGCGCGCATGGGTGAGGGCGCCAAGGCCGGGCATCTGACCTATCTCGGCGACGCGGAAATCGGCGCCCGCACCAACATTGGCGCGGGCACCATTACCTGCAACTACGATGGCGCCAACAAGTGGAAAACCGTGTTGGGCGAAGATGTGTTCATCGGCTCCAATAACTCGTTGGTGGCACCTGTGGATATCTCTTCCGGGGCAACCACCGCGGCTGGCTCGACCATCACCCAGAATGTGGATAACGCCCAGTTGGCCGTTGGTCGGGCGCGGCAAAAGAATATCGATGGCTGGAAGCGGCCGGAGAAGATCAAGAAGAGCTGAGTTATCCACAGCTGCCCTTAATGCTTGAATCCAGATGTGGGAGCGGGCTTGCTCGCGAATGCGGTGTTTCAGTTTCACATTTCAGTGGCTGACCCTCCGCATTCGCGAGCAAGCCCGCTCCCACATTCGTCTGTGTCGTTTCTAAAATTTTCGATCTGTCGCTTGACGATTTATGGCCGATAGGTTTTGATTGCTTCCGTTATCTTTCGAATCGAAACTTAGACCGTCATGTCGAAACGCAACACGCCCCAACGCCGACACAATATCCTCGCCTTGCTGAATGAGCAGGGCGAAGTCAGTGTGGATGAACTGGCCAAGCGCTTCGAAACTTCTGAGGTTACGATCCGCAAGGATCTGGCTGCGCTGGAAAGCCATGGTCTGTTGCTGCGTCGTTATGGCGGAGCGATCACCATGCCGCAGGAACTGGTCGCGGAACCAGGCCAAAGCGTTTCAAAGTACAAACAGGCGATTGCCCGTGCTGCCGTCAAACGCATCCGCGAGCATGCCCGCATCATTATTGACAGCGGCAGCACCACCGCCGCCATGATCCCCGAGCTTGGCCAGCAGCCGGGTCTGGTCGTCATGACCAATTCCCTGCATGTCGCCAACGCCCTGAGCGAACTCGAACACGAGCCGGTGCTGCTGATGACCGGCGGCACCTGGGATCCGCATTCGGAGTCCTTCCAGGGCCAGGTGGCTGAGCAGGTACTACGCTCTTACGACTTTGACCAGTTGTTTATCGGCGCCGATGGTATCGATCTGGTGCGCGGCACGACCACGTTCAACGAGTTGCTCGGTCTGAGCCGGGTGATGGCCGATGTGGCGCGGGAAGTGATCGTGATGGTCGAGGCCGACAAGATCGGCCGCAAGATTCCCAACCTGGAGCTGCCGTGGAGCAGTGTCCATACCCTCATTACCGATGATCGCCTGCCACAAGAGGCCCGCGATCAGATTCAGGCCCGCGGTATCACATTGATTTGCGCGGCTGTCAGTCAGGAGAAATAAGCATGTGTGGAATTGTCGGCGCAGTAGCTGAACGTAATATCACCGCTATCTTGCTCGAAGGCCTCAAGCGCCTTGAATACCGCGGCTATGATAGCGCCGGTGTGGCGGTCTACACCAACGAGCAGACGCTTGAGCGCATGCGTCGTCCGGGCAAGGTCAGCGAACTGGAAGCAGCATTGGCTGCACAGCCGCTGGTTGGCCGTCTCGGTATCGCCCACACCCGTTGGGCGACGCATGGTGCACCTTGCGAGCGTAACGCGCACCCGCATTTCTCCGGTGATATTGCCGTGGTGCACAACGGCATCATCGAGAACCACGAAGCCCTGCGTGAGCAACTGAAGGCGCTGGGTTACGTATTTACCTCGGACACCGATACCGAAGTCATCGCGCACCTGCTGAGCCACAAACTCAAGGATCAACCTGACCTGACCGTAGCGTTGAAAGCCACCGTCAAGGAACTGCACGGTGCCTACGGTCTGGCGGTGATCAATGCACAACAACCGGATCGTCTGGTAGCCGCGCGCAGTGGCAGCCCGCTGGTGATCGGTCTGGGCTTGGGCGAGAACTTCCTCGCGTCCGACCAGTTGGCCCTGCGCCAGGTCACTGACCGCTTCATGTACCTGGAAGAGGGCGATATCGCCGAAATTCGCCCCGACAGCGTGCAGATCTGGGATGTAAACGGTCAAACCGTCGAGCGCCAGACCGTCCAGTACAGCGATGGTGCCGAAGCCGCCGACAAGGGTGAGTTCCGCCACTACATGCTCAAGGAAATCCATGAGCAACCCTCCGTTGTGCAACGCACCCTGGAGGGCCGTCTGAGTCCGAATCAGGTATTGGTGCAGGCCTTCGGTCCACAGGCTGCCGAACTGTTCGCCAAAGTGCGCAACGTGCAGATCGTTGCCTGCGGTACCAGTTACCACGCCGGTATGGTCGCGCGTTACTGGCTCGAAGAACTGGCCGGTATTCCGTGCCAAGTCGAAGTCGCCAGTGAGTTCCGCTACCGCAAAGTGGTAGTGCAGCCGGACACCCTGTTCGTCACCATTTCCCAGTCCGGCGAAACCGCCGACACCCTGGCCGCGCTGCGTAATGCCAAGGAACTGGGCTTCCTCGCCAGCCTGGCGATCTGCAACGTCGGCATCAGTTCGCTGGTGCGTGAATCCGACCTGACTTTGCTGACTCAGGCTGGTCGCGAAATCGGTGTGGCCTCGACCAAGGCGTTCACCACGCAGTTGGTTGGCCTGTTGCTGCTGACCCTGTCGCTGGGTCAGGTACGCGGCACGCTCGGAAAAGACGTTGAAGCCACGCTGGTGGAAGAATTGCGTCGTCTGCCGACCCGTCTGGGCGAAGCACTGGCGATGGACAGCACCGTGGAAAAAATCGCCGAACTGTTCGCCGAGAAGAACCACACCCTGTTCCTCGGCCGTGGCGCGCAGTTCCCGGTCGCAATGGAGGGCGCCTTGAAGCTCAAGGAAATCTCCTACATCCACGCCGAAGCCTATCCGGCCGGTGAGTTGAAGCACGGCCCTCTGGCGCTTGTGGATAACGACATGCCAGTGGTCACCGTGGCGCCGAACAACGAACTGTTGGAGAAGCTCAAGTCCAACCTGCAGGAAGTCCGCGCCCGTGGCGGTGAACTGATCGTGTTCGCCGACGAGAAGGCCGGGATGTCCAACGGCGAAGGCACCCACGTGGTGCAGATGCCGCACATCCACGACATCCTGTCGCCGATCCTCTACACCATCCCGCTGCAGTTGCTGTCGTACTACGTCGCCGTACTCAAAGGCACTGACGTCGACCAGCCACGCAACCTGGCGAAGTCGGTGACGGTGGAATAAGTTATCCACAGCTGACATTGACCCGCAAAAATCGCAGCCTCGGCTGCGATTTTTGTATCTGAATCGAGGCCATCCATGGACCGTTTCCAGGAAATGCAGATCTTCGCCACCGTGGCTCAGGAGCAAGGCTTCTCGGCAGCGGCGCGACGTCTTGGCTTGTCCGCAGCGAGTGTCACCCGAGCGGTGGCGGCGCTGGAGCAGCGCATCGGTACGCAGTTGTTGATTCGGACCACGCGCACTGTGCATCTGAGCGAGTCCGGTCAGCGTTATCTGGAAGACTGTCGGAGAATTCTTGCCGAGGTGCAGGAAGCCGAGGATTCGGCGGCGGGCAGTCATGCCCAGCCTCGTGGGCAATTGACGGTGACGGCGCCAGTGCTGTTCGGTGACTTGTTTGTGACGCCGGTGATGGCGCGTTATCTCGCGCAGTATCCAGACGTCACGATCAACGCGGTACTGGTCGATCGGATCGTCAACATGGTCGAAGAGGGCATCGATGTTGCGGTGCGCATTGGTGATCTGCCGGACAGCAACCAGCATGCGATTCGCGTGGGGGAGGTGCGTCGGGTCATTTGCGGCTCTCCCGAATATTTTGCCGAGTATGGCCGCCCGGTTCATCCTCACGCGTTGGCGGGTGCGCCTGTGGTGGCGACTTCGGCCATTGGCCAGCAACGCAGTTGGCCGTTTCTCGACGCTGGCGAACCGCTCAGCGTGCGTCCTGAGCCGCGTCTGATCGTGACCGCCAATCAGGCAGCGATTACCGCAGCCTGCATGGGGCTGGGGTTGACCCGGGTGCTGTCTTATCAGGTCGCCAGCAAAATCGCGACCGGTGAGCTGGAAATCGTCCTCGCCGAATTTGAACTGCCGCCGCTGCCGATCCATGTGGTGTATCAGGGCGGGCGCAAAGCGCCAGCGCGGATTCGCAGTTTTGTCGATTTCACCGCCGAGGCTTTGCGCGAACACCCTGCTTTGAAAGGCGCCGCGTTATTGCGCTCAATGAAATAATCGATTGCAGTTACTGGTGATTCTGTTCTTTCCGCGATAGGGGGAAGATGGCCCCCATCGGCGCTCTCATTCCCGCAGCGGCGCCCCTGTTCAGCGGAGTCGACCATGCAAGCGATCAAACTCTACAACTTTCCACGTTCCGGCCACGCCCACCGTGTCGAGCTGATGTTGTCCCTGCTGCAACTGCCGACCGAGCTGATCTTCGTTGATCTGGCCAAGGGTGAGCACAAGCAGCCGGCATATCTGGCGATCAATAGTTTTGGCCAGGTACCGGCGATCGACGACGGCGGCGTGGTGCTGGCCGATTCCAATGCGATTCTGGTGTATCTGGCGCAGAAGTACGGCCACGGCCGTTGGCTGCCAACCGATCCGGTCGGTGCGGCACGGGTGCAGCGCTGGTTGTCGGCGGCTGCCGGGCCGATTGCTTTCGGACCTGCTGCTGCACGGTTGGTGACGGTATTTGGCGCACAGTTGAATGCTGAAGAAGCGATTACCCGTGCGCACAACCTGCTCAAGGTGATGGAGGTGGAGCTGGGCAAGACCCCGTACCTGGCCGGCAGCGAGCCGACCATCGCCGACGTGTCCGCCTACAGCTACATCGCCCATGCGCCGGAAGGCAACGTGTCGCTGGACGACTACGCCAATGTGCGCGCCTGGCTGGCGCGGGTTGAAGCCTTGCCCGGTTTTGTCGGCATGCCGCGCACGGTCGCCGGTCTGCAAAAGACTGCCTGAGGTTCAAGCCCGATCTGATCGAGTTATCCACAATGCGCCGGCGGCGCGGGGAGATGCGTGATGGAACGTTCACCGTGGCACGCTGGCGAGCAACAACTGCAGGCCCATGTCGGCGTTGCCGAGCGCATGGAGGCCTTCGGCCGAAAAGTGATTCGCGACTGGATGCCGGATCAGCACCGCGCATTTTATGAGCAGTTACCGTTCATGCTGTACGGCGCGGTCGATGCTGACGGGCGTCCATGGGCCAGCGTGCTCGAAGGTGCGCCGGGGTTTGCTCATTCGCCTGATCCCGAGCATCTGCATTTCGCCAGCCAACCCGCTGCCGATGATCCGGCGCAATTGCGCAATGGCGAGCCGATCGGGTTGCTCGGCATTGAATTGCATACTCGCCGCCGCAATCGCCTCAACGGTCATGTCGACAATCTGACCGTGCAGGGTTTCGAGGTGAGCGTGGATCAGGCTTTCGGCAACTGTCCGCAATACATTCAACTGCGCCAGTTCCAGCGCGTGCCGCTGACCGATCCGCAGACGCGACCAGCGCAGCACCGCGACGGTCTTGATGATGCGGCCAGAGTCATGATCGAAGGCGCCGACACCTTCTTTGTCGCCAGCTACGTCGACGCGGAGGGACAACGTGCGGTGGATGTTTCGCATCGTGGTGGGCAGGCCGGGTTTGTCCGGGTTGAAGGTAATCGCCTGACCATCCCGGATTTTGCCGGCAATCTGCACTTCAACACGCTCGGCAACCTGCTGCTCAATCCCAAGGCTGGTCTGCTGTTCATCGACTTTTCCACAGGCGATGTGCTGCAACTGAGCGGGCGAACCGAGATCATCCTCGACGGGCCGCAGATCGAAGCGTTCCAGGGCGCCGAGCGCCTGTGGACATTCGAGGTGGAGAAACTGGTGCGGCGTCCGGCGGCACTGGCCTTGCGCTGGCGCTTCGACGGCATGTCACCCACCAGCCTGCTGACCGGCACCTGGGCCCAGGCCGATGCACGCTTGCAGGCCAAAGCGCTGGGTGACCGCTGGCGGCCGCTGCGGGTGACCCGCATCGAAAGGGAGAGCCAGCACATTCGTTCGATCTATCTGCAACCGGACGATGGCGCAGGAATGCCGGTGTTTCAGGCCGGCCAGCATCTGCCGCTGCGCTTCACTCTGGGCGGTGAAACGCATATCCGCACCTACAGCCTGTCGAGTGCGCCATCGGATGATTTCCTGCGCATCAGTGTGAAACGCGAGGGCCTGGTTTCAGGCCATTTGCACCAGCAGATCCGGGTCGGCGATGTCCTTGAGGCGCGGGCACCACAGGGGCACTTTACCGTGGCACCGCTGGAACACCGGCCACTGGTGCTGCTGGCGGCGGGGGTTGGCATCACGCCGTTGCTGTCGATGCTGCGTGAGGTGGTGTACCAAGGCCTGCGCACGCGGCGGATTCGGCCGACGTGGTTGCTGCAGAGTTCACGCAGCCTGGCCGATCAGCCGTTTCGCGAGGAAATCGATCGCGTGCTGGAAAGTGCTGGCGATGCGATACGGGTGATTCGCCTGCTCAGTCAGCCGGAAGCCGATGCGCACGAGGGCGAGGATTTCGACCGCCATGGGCGCATTGATCGGGCACTGCTTCGCGATCTGCTGGAGGTCGAGGATTACGACCAGATCGATTTTGCTGTCTGTGGTCCCGGCGCTTTTACCCAAAGTGTCTACGACAGTCTGCGCGAGCTGGACATTCGCGACGCGCGGATCCATGCCGAAACCTTCGGCCCGTCGACGCTCATGCGCCAGCCGGACCCGGATGCGCTGGTCATTGAGCAACCGCCGGCCGCCATCACGTCTGTGCCGGTGATGTTCGAGCGTTCTGCCAAAGAGGCGCGCTGGCAGCCGGACGGCGGCAGTCTGCTGGAGCTCGCAGAAAGCCGTGGCCTGCGCCCCGAGTTCAGTTGCCGGGGAGGTTCGTGCGGCACCTGCAAGACACGTCTGGTCAGTGGCGCGGTGAATTATCCACAGCCACCGGCAGACATGCCAGAAGCGGGGCATGTGCTGATTTGTTGCGCGGTGCCGGCACAGAGTGAGCAATTGCTGGTGCTGGATCTCTGACGGCTCATCTGAAATCACTACCACCCCCCTGTGGGAGCGGGCTTGCTCGCGAAGGCGTCAGGTCAGTCGACATCATTGTTTACTGAAAGACCGCTTTCGCGAGCAAGCCCGCTCCCACAGGGTGATGTGTTTCAGCAACGGGATCAGGCGTAAGACAGGTCTTTCTCTTCCAGTAGCTCCTGATACAACTCGGTCCACTTGCGGCCCATCTCGTCGGCGGTAAACAACTGCCGGTAACGCGCCTCGGCCTTTATGCCCATGGCTGCTGCGCGTTCGGGGTTTTCCCAGAGGATACGCATCGCCTCGCGAAACGCCAGTGGATTGCTCGGCGGCACCACCAGCCCGGTTTCGTTGTGGATATTGATGTAGCTGGTGCCGGTACCGATTTCGCTGGAGATCATCGGTTTGCCGTACATCGCGCCTTCGAGCAGCGAAATGCCGAACGCTTCGGAACGCAGGTGCGACGGGAAGACGATGGCGTAGCTCAGTTGCAACAGGGCGACCTTGTCTTCATCGCCCAGGCGCCCGAGGAAGTGGATATTGCGCAGGCCCAGCGCCGCAGCCTGGGCGTGCAACTCCAGTTCCAGTGGTCCGGCACCGACGATGACCACTGGATAGTCCACGTCCTTCAAGGCATCGAGGAGGATGTGCAAGCCCTTGTAATAACGCATGACTCCGACGAACAGGAAAAACTTATCCCCAAGCTGCTGGCGCCAGCGATTCATCCGTTCGCTGTCAGCCTGTGGATAACCGGCCTTGTTCAAACCGTATGTAATCACCCGGGTCTTGTCCTGGAACTGCTGCAACACGTCACTGGTGTGCAGATAGTTGGGCGAGGCCGCGACAATCCGGTCGGCGCTGGCGAGAAAACGGTTCATCAGCGGCCGGTAGAGTTTGAGCAGATGTTTCTGGCGAATGATGTCCGAGTGATAGGTCACCACGCTCGGTTTGTTCATGCCGCTGACGAAATGCACCAGATCCATGAACGGCCACGGGAAGTGGTAGTTGACCACGTCGGCTTCGGCGGCAAGCTCGCGAAACTGTTTGAACACGCTCCGGGAAAACCCGGTGGAGGCGAACTGGATGTCGAGTCTGGCGCGATGCACTTCGTGTCGGCCCAGTTGCACCACGGGCGGGGTCGGGTCGGCGCTGAGGGTCAGCACCTGGCCGTCGATGCCGTGATGCGCGCCGCTTTCGCAGAACTGGAAGATCACTTGTTCGATGCCGCCGACCGAATCTGGCAGGTACGTCTTGTAGAAATGAAGAACTCTCATTCAGCCTCCCATGGCCTGGCGGTAGGCACTGGCGGTGGCCTGTGCACAACGTTCCCAGGAAAAAAGCCGCGTCCGGTGCAATCCGGCTTCTCGGCAGGCCTGCCAATGCGCTTGATCATCGATCAGACGGTTGAGCGCATCGCGCAAGCCGTGTGCATCGTCAGGTTCAATATAGTTGCCTGCCGCCCCGGCGACCTCCGGCATGGCTGAAGAACGGGTGAGGATCACCGGGGTGCCACTGGCCATGGCTTCCAGTACCGGCAAACCGAAGCCTTCATACAACGACGGAAACACCAGCGCCCGGGCGCCGGCGAGCAGTTGTGCGACCTGTTCATCCGGCAGATAACCAAGCAGGCAAACGTGCCCTGAGGCCAGGGCCTGGCGCAGTTCATCGCTGAACTGCGTCTGTTGCCAACCGGCCATGCCGACGATCAGAAGAGGAAAACGCTGGCGCACGGCCTCCGGTAGCAGAGCGTGGGCACGCAGCGCCAGGCTCAGATTCTTGCGCGGTTCCAGGGTGCCGACACACAGGAAATACTCACGCGGGGCAACGGCATGCGCCTTGAGCACTGCGTCGATGGTGTACGGTTCTCGTGGGTGGAAGCGTTCGGCCACACCCAGTGGCGCCACCACAAAGCGCTCGGCCGGCAGACCGAACCAGGCTTGGGCCTCGTCGGCAATCGCCTGCGAGTCGGTGATGATCCGTTGCGCCTGTTGCACGCCAACGGTCAGGCGCCGTTCGATTTCCTTGAGGCGCGCCGCCGGTTGGCTGTCAGGAAAATGCAGATGGGTCAGGTCATGCAGGGTGATCACGGTCGGGCCGTCGAAGGCCAGCGGCCACAGGCTCGGCTCGTGATACAGATCAATGCCTTGCGCCCGGCCCTGATCGAAGCGTTTCTGCTCCAGCCAGCGCCGCGCCTGATAGGCCCCGGGGATCTGCCGCAGCAATGGCGTCAGGCGCGAGTAGCCGGGCATGGCCGCCTCCGGCAAGGCCGAACTCCAGCCCCAGCCGTGGAACAACGCCACTTCGATATCGGTTGTGTCGCGCAAGGCGCGGACCAGTTCGGCGACGTAATGGCCGATGCCGGTGCGTGGCGCCTGAAGAATCCGCGCGTTAAGAGCAATGCGCATGCTGGCCTTCGGGTGCGGGCAGTGGATGGTTCAGGTTGCGCTCGATGCGCTGCACCAGTTGCGCGCTTGCTTCGCGCCAGCTCAGCCAGCGCCATTGATCCAGGCTCATGGGCGCCGGAAATTCCCCCGAGCGCTCCATCCCGAGCACCAGGTCGGTAAGGCTCTGCGGGTTGTGCAGATCGAAATACGCCATGTAATCGCCGCCGATTTCGCGGAACACCGGGATGTCGCTGGCCATCGCCGGCAGCCCGCGTTGCATGGCTTCCACCAAAGGCAGGCCGAAACCCTCGACGTGCGACGGGAACACCAGTGCGGTGGCGTGGGAGTAGGCGTGCTCGAGGCTCTTGTCCGACAGCGAGTTGAACATGAACAGGCGACGGTTCAGTTGTGGATGCTGGCGAATCCGCTCGATCAGCGCCTCGCACTTCCAGCCGATTTTCCCGACAATGCACAAGCGCGCCGTGGAGCCGGCAGCCCAGGCCTGTTCGAAGGCATCGAGCAGGTAGGCGTGGTTCTTGCGCGGCTCGATGGTGCTGACCATCAGGAATACTGGCTCCGGGGTCTTGAACAGGTTCAGCAGGTGGCGATCGACCTCCGCTGCGGCGTCGCTAAGGTCCAGTTCGGAACCGAGGTGGAAATAATCGAACCAGCGCTGCTGCACCTGTTGCGTGCCGACCCGGCGCAGCATCTCCTGGCGCACCTGATCGCGGATGGTGGTCGAGATCGCGACATAGCCGTCAGCGGTGCGCGCGATCCAGTCGAACCAGTCGTTGAACACCTTGACCAGACCCGCGTCGCAAAACTGCGGATGGGTCAGCGGGATCAGGTCGTAGATCACTGAAACGATACCGACGCCATCGCGTTTGAGTTGTTCGGCCAAGGGGAAAAAATTGGCGTGCCAGGACGAGTCGAGCAACACCAGTTGATCGCCGGCCCGATGTTGCAACGGCACGCAACGCTTCGGAATCGCTTTGCCCTTGAGCAGGCGCCCGAGCACGCGCATCGGCAGGCTGAAACAGGCGAACGCGGTGAGCCGGCAGAGCACGTACAACACCCGCCGGGCGAAATGCGACTGGCTGAAAGGCCGGCGTCGTTCGAGCGCGCGATGGCGCAGCCAGAAGCCGTTGGCCCACTGTTCCAGCTTCACCCGCAGGCTGGTCAGATTGATTGTCGGGGTTCTGATCGGCGCCAGGCTTTTCACCTGATACAAGGCACCGTCGAGCATTACCACCGGGATGCATTCGCGCTCGGCGTTGGCCTCGGGCAACTGTTGAATAACGTTGCGCACCACCCGTTGAATGCCGGAGTTGGCGGACGGGTGTTCGAAAACGTAGGTGCACTCCATCAACAGTCGTGTCATCGCGAGATCTCCCTGTCCGGCTGCTGCGCGGTAGTTTCACTGGAGCGGCTGATCTCGGTTCGGGCCTGTAGCCACGAGCAGCCGACGAAGTCTTCCTGACGGTTGTTGATGACGTGGAAGACCAGACCGTAATCGCGCCATTCGAAGTTGCGGTCCAGGTGCGAATCCAGGCGCGACAGGCTCAGCGCCACCGAATAGCTGCCCTTGCCCAGGCGCATGTCGAAGGCGAAGCGGAACGTCACCTGTTCCCCCGCGCTCAGGTCGTTGATCGCCTGATCCTGCCGGTGGGTATTGATGCCGTAGATCGCCTGGCCGAGGCGATCCTTGATCAGAAAGCCCAGCACCAGCCGTTCGATGTCCTTCCGCACTTCGGTCTGCACTTCCAGCACCACGGGCTGGCCGACTTCCGCGACTTCCAGACTGCGCCCTTGAGCGTCGAGCAGGCGCACGCTGACAATCCCCGCTTCACCGGTGCCGGAAATGGTCTGCACCTGGCCGTTGGCGAGCATTTCCTGGCGCACGATCTGGCCTTCGCGCTGGGCCAGCATGGCGTTGTAGTAGTCCATGACTTCTTCGGGCTTGCCGCGCATGGCCAGGCGGCCGTTTTCCAGCAGGATCGCAGTGTCGCAGATCGACTGAATCGCAGAGCGGTCGTGGGACACGATCAGCAGCGTGGTGCCGGCCTTGCGGAAGTTGCGGATGCGCTCGAAGCTTTTGTGCTGGAAGTAGGCGTCGCCCACCGACAGTGCTTCATCGACGATCAGGATGTCCGGACGCCGGGCGGTGGCAACACTGAAGGCCAGGCGCATCTGCATGCCGCTGGAATAGGTGCGCACCGGGTGATCGATGGCTTCACCGATTTCGGCAAAGCTCTCGATTTGCGGCATCAGCGCTTCGATCTCTTCGACCTGCATACCCAGCAACTGGCCGGCCATGAACGCGTTCTGGCGGCCGGTGAAGTCCGGGTGAAAGCCCATCCCCAGTTCCAGCAGCGCGGCGACGCGGCCCTGCAGTTGAATCTGCCCGCAGCTGGGTTGCGTGGTGCCGGTGATCATCTTCAGCAGCGTGCTTTTGCCCGCGCCGTTGACCCCGACGATGCCGACCGCTTCACCGGGTTGAATCTCGAAATCGATGTCCTGCAGGACCCAGTGCAAGTGGTGCCGGATGCCGGAAAACGGCACCAGCCACTCGAACAGCCGGCTCCAGCGATTGGGGTATTGCTTGTAGGCCTTGCCCAGGCCACTGACGCGTATATGCCCCATCAGAGTTCATCCACCATTTCGCCGACACGTTGCCGGAACAGGCGCAGGGCCATGGCGCAGAACAGCAGGCCGAGGATCAGCAACGGCAGCAGCGACGGCCAGTTCGGCCACTGGTTGTAGAGGAACACGTTCTGGTAACTGGTCATCAGCGCCGTCATCGGGTTGAGGCTGATCAGGTGCTGGATGCCCGGCGGCAGGATCGACAGCGGGTAAACGATCGGTGTCAGCCAGAACCAGAACTGCAGGCAGATGCCGAACATCTGCCCGACATCGCGGAAGAATACGTTGAGGATGCCGAGGATCATCCCCAGCCCGGCCGCAAAGATCACCTGCACCAGCAACAGTGGAATCAGCGCCAGCAAGGCCATGCCGGGAAGGCGTCCGCTGATCAGCAGAAAACCGAAGAACAGCGCCAGGATGATCGCGAAGTTGATCCCGGCGTTGAGCAGCGCAATCACCGGCAGGCAGATGCGCGGGAAGCTGATTTTCTTCAGCAGGTTGGCGTTTTCCAGAAACATGCTCTGGCTGCGCGAGGTGATTTCCGCGAACAGCCCCCAGGTCAGCAGGCCGGCGCACAGGTACACGCTGTAGGCCAGACCGTCATCGACCCCCGGCAGGCGCGCGCGCATGATCTGGGAAAAGATCACCGTGTACACGACGATCATCGACAACGGATTGAGCACGGTCCACAGCGCGCCGAACAGCGAATTGCGATAACGCGCCTGAAACTCCCGCTTGACGCTGCCGAGGATGAATCCGCGGTAGCTGCGCAGCGAGCGATACAGGGAAAGCAGCATCAAACCGTCCTGCCGTATTGGTCTTCGAAGCGCACGATGTCGTCTTCACCGAGGTATTCGCCGCTTTGTACTTCGATGATCACCAGGTCGATCACCCCGGGGTTTTCCAGACGATGTCGGTGTCCGGCGGCAATGAATGTCGATTCGTTCTTGGCCACCAGATGCGTGCCGCTGCCGTTGTTGGTGACCTTGGCCATGCCTTCGACCACCACCCAGTGTTCGTTGCGGTGATGGTGCATCTGCAGCGACAGCTTGCCGCCGGGCTTGACCACGATGCGTTTGATCTTGAAGCGCGGGCCTTCCTCGAGCACGGTGTAGGTGCCCCACGGACGACTCACCGTGCGATGCAGGCGGTAGGCTTCGTGGGATTTGTCCTTGAGCTGCCGGGCGACGCGCCGCACATCCTGGGTACGGTCGGCATGCGCCACCAGCACCGCGTCGGCGGTGTCGACGATGATCAGGTTATCCACACCCACGGCGGCCACCAGTCGGCCTTCGCTCTGCACGAAGTTGTTGTGGCTGTCGATGAAGACCGCTTCGCCGCTGGCGCGATTATTGTCGGCATCGGCCGGTACCAGCGCTGCCACGGCGCCCCACGAACCGATGTCGCTCCAGTCGAAACCGGCGGGTACCACCACGACTTTGTCGGAGCGTTCCATCAACGCGTAATCGATGGAGATGTCGGTGATCTCAGCAAACAGTGTCGGTGACAGTTCCTGCTGCAGGCAGCCGACGGTTTCCACCGCGGCGCTGGCCTCCATGCAGGCGCGGGTCTGTTCCAGCAGCTCCGGGGCGTGCAGTTGCAGTTCGTTGATCAGGGTCGCGGTGGTGAAGCAGAACATGCCTGAGTTCCACAGGAAGTTGCCGCTTTCCAGGTAATGCGTGGCCGTTTGCAGGTCGGGCTTTTCCACGAAGCGCTGCACTTTCGCCGCGCCTTTGGCGTCGAGGGGCGCGCCGGTTTCGATGTAGCCGAAGCTGGTTTCCGGGGCGGTCGGCAACACGCCGAAGGTCACCAGATAACCGTCCTTCGCCAGGTTGACCGCGTGTTCGACGGCGCTCTTGAGGGCTTGCTGATTAACGATCAGATGATCGGCGGGCATCACCACCATGATCGCATCGTCGCCGTGCAGCGCCTGCAGCGACAGGGCTGCCGCAGCAATCGCCGGGGCGGTGTTGCGCCCGGTCGGCTCCAGCAGGAAATGCCCGCGATGGCGCGACACATGAGCGGCGCAATAGTGATCCTTGCTCTGGAAGTAGTACTCGCGGTTGGTCACCGTGACGATGTCGCCCCAGCCGTCCAGCAATGCGGCGGCACGCTGATAGGTCTTGCCCAGCAGCGACTGGCCGTCGGGCAGGGTCATGAACGGCTTGGGATGGCCCTCGCGGGACACCGGCCACAGACGAGTACCGGCACCGCCGGACAGAATCACGGGGATCAGCATGGCCTACTCCTTGGCGACGCGTTTCATGTCCGCATCCATCATCATGCGGATCAGGGTGTCGAGGTCGGTTTTCGGCTTCCAGCCCAGCACCCGCTGCGCCTTGGCCGGGTTGCCGAGCAGCACTTCGACTTCGGCCGGGCGGAAGAACGCCGGGTCGATCTTTACGTAATCGCGGTAGTTCAAACCGACGTGATCGAAGGCGATGCGGCACATTTCGCGCACGGTGGTGGTGACACCGGTGGCGACCACGAAATCGTCAGGCTTGTCCTGTTGCAGCATCAGCCACATGGCTTCCACGTAGTCGCCGGCAAAGCCCCAGTCGCGCTTGGCGTCGATGTTGCCCAGGGCCAGTTCCTGCTGCTTGCCCTGTTTGATGCGGGCGGCGGCGTCGGTGACCTTGCGGGTGACGAATTCGATGCCACGCAGCGGCGATTCATGGTTGAACAGAATGCCGCTGCTGGCGTGCAGGTCGAAACTTTCGCGGTAGTTGACGGTGATCCAGTGGCCGTAGAGTTTGGCCACGCCGTAGGGGCTGCGCGGGTAGAACGGGGTGTTCTCGTCCTGCTGCTCAGCCTGGATCAGGCCGAACATTTCGCTGGTCGAGGCCTGATAGAAACGCGTGTGCGGGCTGAACTGGCGGATCGCTTCGAGCAGGTGGGTCACGCCCAGGCCATCGACGATACCGGTGGTCACCGGCTGATTCCAGGAAGCGGCGACAAAGCTTTGCGCAGCCAGGTTGTAGACTTCGTCCGGCGCCGACTTGATCACTGCGCGCTGCACTGAACAGGCATCGGCCATGTCACCGTCCAGGTAGACAATGTCACCTTCGACGCCCATCTCGCGCAGGCGCCAGCGTGAATCGCTGCTGCGCCGTGCGACCAGACCGTGAACCTTGTAGCCCTTGTCGAGCAACAGTCTGGCCAGATAAGCGCCGTCCTGGCCGGTGATCCCTGTGATCAGTGCACTTTTCATTCTTGTCGTACTCGCTGCTCCCAGTCGGACAGGATCGCCCGCAGGGATTGTTGTGTTGTAATTTCCGGCGTCCATCCCGTGGTCTGGGCCAGCCTTGCGTGACTGCCGCAAACGCGACGCTGATCCGCACGGCGCAGGCGCGCCGGATCCTGCACCAGTTGCAGGTCGACCTCGGCCAGGTCGCCCAGCTGTTCGATCAGGCTGCGGATGCTTTGCTCGCGGCCCGAGCAAATGTTGTAGACCTGCCCCGGCGTGCCTTTTTCCAGCAGAGCGAAATACGCCGAGATCACATCGCCGACATCGAGGAAATCGCGCGTGACGTCGATGTCGCCGACTTCCAGTTGCGGGGCTTGCAGGCCCTGTTTGATGCGGTTGATCTGGCGTGCAGCACTGGCAATGACAAAGTTGTCTTTCTGCCCGCTGCCGATATGGTTGAACGGCCGCGCTACAAGCACCGGCCAGCCTTCGCTCAGGCCCCATTGCAGGCTGAGAAACTCCGCCGACAGTTTGCTCACCGCGTACGGATTGCGCGGGCAGGGCGGTTGCAGTTCGGTGATGGGCAGGGCGCTTTCGGCAACCTGACCATAGACGTCGCCGGAACTGACATACAGGAAGGTCCCCTGAAATCCGCGGGCCTTGAGCGCCTGCAACAGATTGAGGGTGCCGAGCAGATTGATTTCGAGCGTGCGGGCCGGATCGCGGAAGGCTTCGGGAACGAAGGTCTGGCCGGCCAGATGAATCACCGCGTCGGGCAATTGTGGCCACAGGTCGACGAGGCTGGCAGGTGCCGTGAGATCGTAAGGTGCAGCGGCAGGCAGCAGTTCCCATGTCGAGTCAGGCTGAGCCAGACGCGACTGGAGATGTTGTCCCACGAATCCACTGAGGCCCGTGATGAACAGACGCTTTTTCAAACAGCGACCCCTTGGTCTTGAACTTTCGCCACTTTCCCACAGGCTTTGAGGAGAAGTCTGTCAGGCCGGATGAAAAGACCGACATGACACCAGGCGAAGTCGTTGTTGTAGTTGTTTGTTACCAATCTGTGCCAATTGCTCGGCAATTTCAACAGCGCAAACCGTGACCGGTCAGTTCTCATCAGCGTAGTCCGATTTATTCTCGCCGGGCGGTTCCCGGACTCGCGACGGATGTGTTTAGAATGGCCCTCGTCGCCATCTCCCCAGGTTCGCCGGGGTTGTTGCGCAACAGGGTGAAACCAGCCACTAAAACAAGAACGAAGACGAGTTCCAGGACGAAGGACGAGCAGCGGTGATCCCGACTCGATTCGGCGCTTGGCCGTCATAGCGTGAAACTTCCGGGATGGTGGTTTCACCGTGGGATGCCATGAATTTCATTCTTTACTCGGACGTCAACGACCGCTCCATCAGCCAGAGTCTGGGACGTCCGGAATACAGCTATTACTTCGTGCTCAAGGCCTACCGTCCTGTGCTGGAAAGCCTTGGGCAAGTGCACGTGGTGGCGTCGGCGGCCGAAGTCGACCCGTTGTACCGCCAGTTGCAACTGGCCGGTCAGGACAGCCTCTTTCTTTCGTTCGCTCCGCCGCATAAAACTCCGACCGACCTGCAATGCCCCGTGGTCTGCGTGATCGCGTGGGAGTACGACTCGATCCCGGTCGCCCCTCGCGAAGAAGACGCTCACCATGACTGGAGCCGGATTCTCGCGCGCCACGGTCGGGCGATCACCTTGTCCAGTCACACGGCGCAAGCCATTCGCCGGACCATGGGTGAAGACTTCCCTGTGCTGGTATTGCCGACCCCGTTGTGGGAAGGCTTCGCCGCAGTGCGCCAGCAATACCCTGCTGCGCCGGTGAACCCGGGCGCGGTGTTGCAGATCAAGGGCTGCATCATCGACAGCCGAGCCCTCGGCTTGTCCGCCGATGGGTTGATTGCACCTACGCCCAACGAGCAGGCGGTGGAGGCCTGCGAGCCGGTCGACATCGCTGCGCCGTCCGAACCTGTCCCACCACCACCGGAACTGACCCTGCGCCGGCGCGCGTTCATCACCAAGCATTACTTGCGCGAAGGCTGGCGAGCGACAACGGCCTCCAACGAACACCCACGGCTGTTTCTGCTCAAGCACAACTTGCTGCTGTGGTACCGCGAAGCCGTGCGCGATTTGCTGCCGGTCGCTCTGCGCCGCCAGCTCTTCCGGTTGCGTACGCCAGCCTCCGAACCATTGCCGCCAATGGTCAGTGTCGAAGCACCGACGGTGGCCGAGCATCCACAGGCCTGCCTGCCGGATACCAGCGCCACGCTGCAGACCGAGGTCAGCGGCGTGGTGTATGTGAGCGTGTTCAACCCCGAAGACGGGCGCAAGAACTGGCATCACCTGATCACGGCCTTCTGCTGGGCCATGCGCGACGTCGAAGATGCCACGCTGGTGCTGAAGATGACGCAGAACGATCTGGCGACTTACTACGTGCACCTGATCACCTTGTTGTCGCAGCTGTCGCCATTCGCCTGCCGGGTAGTGGTCATGCACGGCTATCTGGAGGACGAAGAGTTCGCCAGGCTTTACGGTGCGGCCAGTTTCTACGTCAACGCGTCGCGCTGCGAAGGCCTGTGCCTGCCGCTGATGGAATTCATGTCCTGCGGCCGTCCGGTGATTGCCCCGGACCATACGGCGATGCACGACTACATCGATGAACGCGTCGGTTTCATCGTCAAGTCCAGCCGTGAGCCGACCATCTGGCCGGATGATGTGCGGATCCTCTACCGTACCCTGCGCCATCGCCCGGACTGGGGCTCGTTGAAAAAGGCCTATGAGGACAGCTACGCCATGGCCAAGAACGATCCGGTGGCCTATCAGGCCATGGCCCTGGCGGCCAATGAGCGCATGCGCGAGTACTGCAGTTTTGCTCCGGTGCAGCAGCGTCTGGCGCAGTTTTTTCAACTGACGCCGAGTCCAAGCCCAGAGCTGATCGCCGAGGCGGGGGCTGCATCATGCTGATCATCATTCATTCCGAAACCAACAAGAGCAATATCCAGCAGAACCTCGGCCGGCCCGAATACAGCTACTACTTTGTCCTCAAGGAATTCCGCCCGGTGCTGGAGCGCATCGGGCAAGTGATTGAAGTGAGCAACCCGGACGAGTTGGTCGATCGCCTGTACTTCGATTGCCTGAGTCGCGGCGAGGCGTGCGTGTTTCTGTCGTTCTCGCCGCCGCATCGCACGCCGATTCATTACGCCTGCCCGACCATCCCGGTATTTGCCTGGGAGTTCAGCACCATCCCCACCGAGAGCTGGCACGGCGAGCCGCGTCACGACTGGCGCGTGGTGTTGAACGCCTGCGGCATGGCGATTACCCATTCGAGTTTCACGGTGAACGCGGTCTGCGACGTGATGGGCGCGGACTACCCGATCTGCGCGATTCCCGCGCCAGTGTGGGATCGCTTCGCCGCACGCGGTGCGCAGTTGCGCAAGCAGCCAGTGGTCGAAGCGGTGCAGTTGAAGTTGCGCGGCCTTTTGCTCGACAGTCGCACGGTGGATCTGCGCGCGTACGGTCCGCCGGGGTTGTGCGAAGGCACGCCGCTGTCGTTTGCCGGGCCGCCGCAGGACTGCCAGTTGCAACTGGACGGCGTGGTCTACACCTCGGTGTTCAACCCGTACGACGGGCGCAAGAACTGGCAGGACATGATCAGTGCCTTCTGCACCACGTTTCGTGATGTCGCCGATGCGACCCTGGTGCTGAAACTCACGCACCATGACATCGCCAATGCCCTGAATGACATGCTGCATCACCTGTACAAGAACCAGTCCTACCAGTGCCGGATCGTGCTGATCCACGGTTATCTGGCGGACGCCGATTATGAAGCGCTGGTGCAGGCCACCAGCTATGTGGTCAACAGTTCCTATGGCGAAGGGCAGTGCCTGCCGCTGATGGAGTTCATGTCCTGCGGCAAACCGGCGATTGCGCCGCTGAACACAGCGATGGCTGACTATGTCGACAGCGACAACGCGTTCATCGTCGACTCCACCGATGAACTCACGGCCTGGCCTCACGACCCACGGGCCGCCTACCGCACCCTGCGCTACATGACCGATTGGGACTCGCTGTGCGCGGCGTATCGCGACAGTTACGCGGTGGCGAAAAACGATGTCGAACGCTATGCACGGATGTCCGGGCATGCGGTGCACAATTTGCAGAAATTCTGCAGTCAGGCGAGCGCTGAAGAGCGTCTGCGGAGCTTTTTTGCCCAGCGTGCGCAAGTCATCAAAGCGTCGTCCGTGGAAGCCGCGAGCGCATGATCCGGCGCCTGCTCGCACGCTTGCGCCCGGTGCCCTTGCCTGATGCACCTGAGCCGCCCGGCCAGGTTTCGCCACGGGACGTGGGTTTGCATGATGCGATTCTCGACGGCTGGTTTTTGCAGGGCAGCGGCGAGTTGCTCAAGGGCTTCGCGATCACGGCTGATGACACGTTGCTCGACGTCGGTTGTGGCGAAGGCGTGGCGACGTTATTTGCCGTGCGGCAGGGCGCCTCGGTAATTTTCACTGACAGCGAACATGACAAGGTTCGCGATCTGGCCCGGCAGGTTGAGGCGCAGAGTAACAAGCTGAGTCTGGGACTGGTCAGCAACAGCCTGCCATTGCCGCTGGCCGCTGGTTGCGCGAGCAAAGTGGTGTGCATGGAAGTGCTGGAGCACATCGACCAGCCCGAGCCGTTCATGGCTGAACTGGTGCGCATGGGCCGCCCGGGCGCACAGTACCTGCTGAGTGTTCCGGCACCGGTAGGCGAGCACCTGCAACAAGACATCGCCCCGGCAAGTTATTACCAGACGCCCAATCACGTGCAGATTTTCACCGAGCAGCGCTTTGCCGAACTGGTGGAGAACGCCGGGCTGGTGATCGAGCATCGACAGGCCAGCGGGTTCTTCTGGGTGATGGGCATGATCTTTTTCTGGGCCAGCGAGCGTGCCGCCGGCCGTGACCTCGGTGGCGCGGTACGTGACCGGATTCAGGCGCCGTATCCGCCGCTGATGGAGAGCTGGGCGCGCACCTGGCAAGACCTGCTGGCGCAGCCCGACGGTTTGGCGATCAAGCAGATGCTCGACCGCTTCATGCCCAAGAGCCAGGTGATCATCGCTCGCAAACCGCTGGCTGGCGAAGCCCGGAGTCAGCCATGAGCGCCAGGCGGATCATGGACATCGAGGTACTGCGTGCCATCGCCGTCCTCGGCGTGCTGTTCCATCACCTGCAGGGCAGCCTGTTCACCGATACGGTGCCGCTGCTGGAAAACATCCACGCCTGGGCGCAACCGTGGTGGGGCGTCGATCTGTTTTTCGCGATCTCCGGCTTTGTCATCGCACGCAGCCTGATCCCCGCGCTGCAAGGCTGCACGACGCGTCAGGAGTATTGGCAGCAGACGCGCAATTTCTGGCTGCGGCGGGTGTTTCGCCTGTTGCCGTCGGCCTGGCTGTGGCTGGCGCTGATCCTTCTCGCGTGCGTGTTTCTTAACCGCTCCGGTGCCTTTGGCAGCTTGCACGCCAACCTGCAGGCGACGCTGGCGGGGGTGTTGCAGTACGCCAATTTCCGTTTTGCCGACAGCTTCTTTCATTACGAATACGGCAGCAGTTTCGTCTACTGGAGCCTGGCGCTGGAGGAGCAGTTTTACCTGCTGTTCCCGCTGCTGATTGTGCTGTGCCGCAAGCATCTGGTCTGGGCCTTGCTGGCGCTGGTCGCGGTGCAACTGTTCACCCTGCGCACGCCATTGCTGATGGTGGTGCGCACCGATGCGCTGGCGCTCGGCGTGCTGCTGGCGCTGTGGAGTGCGCAACCGTCTTACCAGCGCTGGCAGCCGACGTTTCTGCGGCGACCGTGGGCTGGCGTGTCAGTGTTGATCGGCGTGGCGCTGCTGATGAGTTTCATGGCCACCGACCGTTTCACCTTCGCGCCTTATCGCATCGGCTCGATTGCCGTGCTCGGCGCGCTGCTGGTGTGGATCGCCTCGTACAACCGCGATTACCTGCTGCCGGCAGGCCACCTGCAACGGTTGATGGCGTGGATCGGCAGTCGTTCCTACGGCATTTACCTGATTCATATCCCGGCCTATCTGCTGGTGCGTGAGCTGATCTTCCGTTTGCAGGCTGCCGGTTTGCCGAGCCCGGCCGGGCACCCGATTCTCACCTTGCTGATCGCCTTCGGCCTGATCGTGCTGCTCAGCGAGCTGAACTACCGCCTCATCGAAATGCCGATGCGTAATCGCGGTGCTGCTCTGGTGCGGCGTCTCGATATATCCCGAACCGCCGTTTCAACCCCCGGAGCCACCTCATGCTGAGCCTCTTGAAAAAACTCACGGCGACGACGCCTGCACCGGCCCCCGCGCAACCCGTCGCCCCGGTGGTGGACAAGGTCGATCCGTACATGCTCGGCCTCTACGACGCCAAGCTCAGCGGCTGGTTCAACCAGGAGACCGGCGAGCTGTTCAAGGGCTTCCCGGTGACCGCCGATGACACCTTGCTCGATGTCGGCTGTGGTGATGGCGGCAACGTGCATTTCTGCGGCATGCGCGGGGCAAAGATCATCATTGCCGACATCGACGGGGCCAAGGTCGAGGCCACCCGCCAGCGCCTGAGTGATACCCCGGCGCGCAGCGTCGAGTGCCACGTCACCGACTGCAATCCGTTGCCGATTGCCGACGGCACCGCCACCCGCGTGGTGTCCACCGAAGTCATCGAGCACGTCGACGACCCGGCGCAGTTTCTTGCCGAACTGGTGCGGGTCGGCCAGTCCGGTGCGCTGTACCTGCTGAGCGTGCCGCACCCAAGCTCAGAAGATTTGCAGAAGGACATTGCGGCGCCGGAGTATTTCCAGAAGCCCAACCACATTCGCATCATCAGCGAAGAGCAGTTCAAGACCATGGTCAGCGACGCCGGGCTGGAGATCATCAGCCACAGCCAGTACGGTTTTTACTGGTCGATGTGGATGCTGCTGTTCTGGGAAGCCAAGGTCGATTTCAGCAACCCGGATCACCCGTTGCTCGAGCATTGGGCCAACACCTGGCAAGCGGTGCTCGATTCGCCCCGGGGTGCGCAGATCAAGCAGGCGCTGGATGCAGTGGTGGCGAAGAGTCAGGTGATCATTGCCCGCAAGCCTTGAGTCGCTCTCCCTGTAGGAGTGAGCCTGCTCACGATGGCGCACTAACAGTCGATATCGATGTTGCCTGCTACTCCGTCATAGCGAGCAGGCTCACTCCTACAGGGATTTGTGTACCCTGCATTTTTGCATCGGCAGGGAATAGGCATTTCATGCGGTTCGGCTTTTCGATTTTGATCGCGGCAATGCTGCTCGCTGCTTGTGAGCGGCATGACGCCCCCGCCCTCGATCAACAACTGTATATCTGGCAACGCCAATGGACCCCGGCCCATGATGCTGCCCTGCGCGATAGCCGCGAGAGCTTCTCGACACTGCGTGTGCTGGCCTTGCAGGCATTCCCCAATGACGGCTGGCATCGGGCGCGTATCGATGCGCCGTTGCTCCAGCACGATGGCCGGCCTCTGATCGCGGTGATTCGCCTCGACTGTCAGCTCAAGGCGCTCGATCAGCAGCAGGTGAGCGCACAGATCCTTCAAATGCTGGCTGACTGGCAAGCGCAGGGGCTGACGGTGAGCGGGGTCGAGATCGATCATGACGCCGGTAATGCGCGTCTGCCGGCCTATACCGATTTCCTTGTGAATCTGCGTGGCGCATTGCCGGCCAACCTGCCGCTGAGCATCACTGCGTTGCCGGCCTGGCTCGACAGTCCGCAACTGCCGGCGCTGCTGGCCAGCGTCGACAGCAGTGTGCTGCAGGTGCATGCGGTCAGCGATCCGCGTCGTGGTCTGTTCGACCCCGAGAAGGCACGACGCTGGGCCAAGGCCTGGGGCCGGTTGACCGACAAACCGTTTTATCTGGCGCTGCCGGCCTATGGCGTAGCGCTGCTGCCGGATGCCGATGGAGCCCCGGTGGTGGAAAGTGAAGTGCCACTCGAGCGCGACGGGCAACGCCGTGAACTGCTCGCCGATCCGCAGCAACTGAGCGGACTGGCCAAAGACCTGCGCGAGGAGCGCCCGGAACATCTGGCCGGGCTGATCTGGTTTCGCCTGCCGCTGGCCAATGATCGTCGGGCCTGGAGCCTGACCACGTTGCGCGCCGTGGCCCGCGGCGATGCCTTGAGCAGCCAACTCGGCCTGACGTTCAACGACCACGATGGCCTGCAGGACATCACCCTGCGCAATGCCGGTAACCTCGACAGTGCCTGGCCCACGCGTATCACCGTCAAGGCCAGCGCTTGCGAAGGCGCCGATGCACTCGCCGGTTACTCGTTGCAACAGAGCGCGGATCTGCTTACCTTCACCCGCCTGCGCGACGGTCGTCTGCCGGCGGGCGGACAACGCGCCATCGGTTGGGCGCGCTGTGCATTTATTGATCAAGGAGGTTCGCATGTTGACCCGTAACTGGCCCCGCCATCTGCTCTGCCTGAGCCTCAGCCTGCCGCTGGGTTCGGCGTTGGCCTGCGGCCCGGACTTCCCGATGCGCCTGCTCGACAATCGCGGGCAAAGCCTGGCCGAACTGCCGGAGGGCAACTTCAACTTCGAGATCAGCCGCCTCGGCAAGACCATTGCCGGGCTGAAGAATGTCACGGCGGCGACGCACAATCCCGACGATATTTACGGTGACGCAAGCGAGCCTGCTGCGCTTCGTGAAAAAGCCGAGCAGGTCGGTCTGAGCGCCGAGCAACAGGCGCTGGTCAAGCAACTGCGTGGCCTGAGCGATGCGCGTCAGGTCGAGGCGCAGGGCGCCAGTCTGCCGGCGGAAATCCGTTTTTACGTGGCCGGCGCGGTGGCGTTCGCCACTGGCGATCATCCGCTGGCGATCGAATATTTCAACAAAGTGCTGGCACTGCCGGCCGATCAGCGTCCGCTGCGCAGCACCTGGGCGGCTTACTCCCTGGGTCGTGCCTGGTTTGCCATGAGTGCCGAGGCGGGCGATGTCATCGAAGTGCTGGAGGATGCGCGCGCGGCCTTCCGTCAGGCTCGACAACTGAGCATCGATGGCTTCAGCGACCCGCTGGAGCTGGGGGTTGCCAGCCTCGGCGAAGAGGCGCGGGTGCTGCGCAACGCCGGCGACTGGAGCGGCGCCATCGAACTGTACGAAGCGCAGAACCTGCACGGCTCGGCCGTGGGTTACACCTCGCTGAAACAACTGATGAATGAGCTGGCCGAACTGCCCGAACCGCAACTGGCCAAGTTGCTGGAGCGCAAAGCCGTGCAGCAACTGGTTACCGCTTCGTTGATCAGCCGCATGGGTTGGTCATTCGATGAGCAACCGCCGAACGAGAAGAAACTCATCAAGCTGCTGCAGGACAGCACCCATGGCAGCCTGGAAAACGCTGATCGACTGGCGGCGATGAACTATCAACAGGGTGATTACGCCAGCGCCAAGGCCTTCCTTGAAAACGCCGGTGACGGCGGACTGGCGTGGTGGCTGCGGGCCAAGCTGGCAGTGCGTGACGGCGATAAAAATGCCGCGGCTGCCGCCTACGCCAAAGCTGCGCAGGCTTTCCCGCAGAGCGAGGATTGGGGCTACCGGCGTACTCCGGACTGGGACTTCGAAATCGTCCAGCCGAAATGTCGGGTCGAGGGCGAAAGCGCGATTCTCGCGCTGCAACGCGGCGAGTACCTGCAAGCGTTCGTGCAGTTGTATCGCAGCAACAGCCTTTACTGGTTTGACGCGGCGACGGTGGCCGAGCGCGTGCTGACGGTCGAGGAACTCAAGCGCTATGTCGATGACAACGTGCCGGCGCCGCCGGCGCTGACCCAGCAGCAGCGCGACAACTACGTGCCGCTACCGGTTGCCGCCAGCCTGCGCAATCTGCTGGGGCGGCGCTTGCTGCGTGAAGGGCATTACGAGGAAGCGGTCGGCTATTTCGACAATCCCGATCTGCAGCACAAGGCCCGTCTGTACGGCGAGCAACGGATGAAGGCTGACGCTGCGTGGTGGCCGAGCAAACGCGCCAGCGCCTTGTACAACGCGGCGTGGACCGCGCGCGAATGGGGCATGGACATTCTCGGCTATGAGATGGCGCCGGACTACGCCACGTTTGGCGGCAACTACAGTCTGGAAAACACTGAGCTGAAAGTCGGGCCGCTGGTGGCCGAGGCTGAAGTGCAGCGCCAGAAGGCCAGCCAGGCGCAGCCGGACGAGCGTTATCACTACCGTTTTGTCGCCACCGCGCTGGCCAGCCGGGCCGCCGATAATTTGCCGCATACCAGTCAGGCGTTTGCTGCGGTGTTGTGCAATGCCGCCGGTTTCAACAGCAGCCTCGAAGAGCAGAGCGCGATCTATCGGCGTTACGTCAACGAAGGGCCGTACGTGCCGTGGGCGGTGGACTTTGGCAATCAGTGCCCGTACCCGGATTTCGAAAACGCCGACAAGCGTTACGTCACCCAAGTGACCGATGCCGCGCGCACGGCCCTGCGGCCTTACAAATGGCCGGTACAGATCGGCGCGATCGTGCTGGGGGTCGGCGTTGCATTGGCGCTGATCAGCCGGCGCCAACGCAAGTCCCGCAAACCCTAGGCCTGCTGGATAAACGTCAGGCGTACGGCGAAGCCGATCAGCAGGCTGCCGAACAGCCATTGCTGAACGCGTTGGGCGGTTGGACTGTGTTGCAGCCAACGGCCCAGCGCCGCGCCGGTCAGGGCGTAGGCGCTGTCGAACAGCAGCCCGACGGCTACCAGCAGCACGCCGAGGGTGGCAAATTGGGTCAGTACCGCTGCGCCGTCATTGACGATGAATTGTGGCAACAGCACCGAGCAGAACAGCAAGGCCTTGGGATTGAGCAGATTGGTCAGCAGGCCACGGCGAATCGCCTCGCGCCATTGTCCTTGGGTGTCAGTCACGGCAGCCGTATTCAGGTTCGGCAGCAAGCTGCTGCGCAGGCATTGAATGCCAATCCACAGCAGGTACGCCGCACCGGCCAGGCGCACCAGATCAAACGTCCACGGCGCTGCCTTGAACAGCGCCGCCAGACCCAATGCCGCCAATGCCACGTGACAGCCTCGGGCTATCGCCAGGCCCACGGCGGTCGCCAGTGCCGCGCCACGACCTTGGCGGGCGCCGGTTTGCAATAGCAGGATCATGTCCGGGCCGGGCAGCAGGAAGACCACCGCCAATGCCAGAAAAAACATCCAGATACTCGCCATGTCGCAGCCCTTTCGTTATCGATTCGGTGAGCAAAGTCTATGGCTGAAGGGCGGGGCAGGTGCTTGCGAAGTCAGCTTCAAAAAGCTTCGTTATTGGCATAACCTGCTTTCTTTTTGCGCCTTGACCATCGGGATCTGCCAAACATGAAACTTGACGCTTTCGATCGCAAAATTCTCGCCGCGCTACAGCGCAACGGCCGGCTGAGCAATGTCGAACTGGCAGACGAGATCGGCCTGTCGGCGTCTCCTTGCCTGCGCCGGGTGCGGATGCTGGAGGAAGCCGGGGTGATTCGTGGCTATCAGGCCAACCTCGATCGCGATGAAGTGGGGCTGGGGCTGACGGTGTTTGTCGGAGTCAAGGTCGAGCGCCACAACGATGAGCAGGCCGAAGCCTTTTACGCGGCGGTCACAGCGCTGCCGGAAGTGATCTCGGCGTTTCTGGTGTCGGGGGAGTCGGACTTTCTGTTGCAGGTGGTGGTGCCGGATCTGCGCGCGTATGACCGCTTTCTCAGCGGCTGCCTGCTGAAGCTGCCGGGGGTGAGCGACATTCGCAGCAACTTTGCGATTCACACGGTGAAGACCCCGGGGGCGTTGCCGTTGGGGCATCTGCCGCTGTAGATCGAGTCGTCTTGATCGCGAGCAGGCTCACTCCTACATTTGGGCGCATCCCCCCTGTAGGAGTGAGCCTGCTCGCGATAGCGGTCGTCAGGTCACCCAAACCTTTGCTGACTACATCTGCGTCGCCATCCCCTCGACATTCATCGCCGCCTGACGCAGCGCTTCGGAGCGGGTCGGGTGCGGATGGCAGGTCAGCGCGATGTCTTCGGCCGAGGCGCTGAACTCCATGGCCACGCAGTATTCACCGATCATTTCACTGACGCTCGGGCCGACCAGGTGCACGCCGAGGATTTCGTCCGTGCGTTCGTCGGCGAGAACCTTGGCGAAGCCTTCGGTCTCATGGTTGATCTTCGCCCGGCTGTTGGCGGTGAACGGAAACTTGCCGACCTTGTAGGCGCGACCTTCGGCCTTCAGTTGCTCCTCGGTCTTGCCGACGCTGGCCAGTTCCGGCCGGGTGTAGATGACGTTGGGAATCAAGTCGTAATTGACCTCGCCGGCCTTGCCGACGATCTGTTCCACGCAGGCCATCGCTTCGTCTTCGGCCTTGTGCGCGAGCATCGGCCCGGACGTTACGTCACCGATTACCCAGACGCCGGGGGCCTCGGTGCGGTGCTGGCGGTTGGCGAGCATGCCGCGCTTGTCGGTGCTCAGGCCGACGTTCTCCAGGCCCAGGCCTTTGGTGTACGGGCGCCGGCCGATCGAGACCAGCACGTAGTCGGCTTCGAGCAATTCAGCATTGCCACCGGCGGCGGGTTCAACGCTCAGTTGCACGCCGTTGGCCGAAGTCGTGGCGCTGGTGACCTTCGAGCTCAATTTGAAGCTGATGCCTTGCTTGCTCAGCGAACGCTGCAGGGTTTTGCCGGCCTCGCCATCAACACCCGGGCAGATGCGGTCGAGGTATTCGACCACCGTCACCTGGGCGCCGAGGCGGCGCCAGACCGAACCCAGCTCCAGGCCGATCACCCCGGCGCCGATCACCACCAGATGCTTGGGTACTTCACTCAGCGACAGCGCGCCCGTGGAGTCGAGGATGCGTTGATTGTCGATCTCGACGCCGGGCAGGGGCGTAGGCTCGGAGCCGGTGGCGATGATGATGTCCTTGGCGCCCAGCTCGGTTTTGTTGCCCTGCTCGTCGGTCACCGTGACTTTGCCCGGGCCGTCGATGTGGCCCCAGCCCTTGATCCAGTCGACCTTGTTCTTGCGAAACAGAAACTCGATGCCTTTGGTCAGGCCGCTCACGCTTTCGTCTTTCTGTTTCATCATTTGCGCGAGGTTGAGCGTGGGTTTGACCTCGATGCCGAGGTTGGCGAATTCCGCACCCATGGCCGCCTCGTACAGCTCCGAGGCGTGCAACAAGGCCTTGGACGGCATGCAACCGACGTTCAGGCAGGTGCCGCCGAGAGTGGCGCGGCCTTCCACGCACGCCGCCTTCAGGCCCAACTGGCCGGCGCGAATCGCCGCGTTATAACCGCCGGGGCCGCCGCCCAGAATGACCACGTCGTAGTTGCTCATGCTGTTGCTCCTCGTTGGGGATGCGGATCGCTAAAAGTAGTCGGTCGATAAAATTATGAGCGTAATATGTGCGCTTCCCGACATTTCGGTCAAGGCTTCAGGCAAGCGACAGGTCGCACATCTTTAGATAAGCGTATTTGTGTACAAATATTTCACGCTTTTCGTTATATCGTAACGATTAGACCGGTGAATCAATGGCTTTGAGGTGATATGCAAGTCGATCTGGATGTCGATGGCACGCAAGTGACCGAGTTGCCGCGCTTTCAACAAGCGGCCACACAGGGGCGACGCTTGCGTCGTCTGGCCATCGGCCTCGGCGGATTGGCCGGGGCAGGGTGGGTGCTGGCGTTGTTTGTCGAGCTGTTTGCCGCGCAATCGATATGGCCGGCATTGCTGGTGAATCTGGGCGCGGCGTTGCTGGTGCTGGTCGCCGGTTTGCAGTCGGCGTGGTGGGTGACGCAATGGCGCGCACGGGTCATGTACCCAATGGCGCAGGAACCGCTGAACGAGGTCGAGCAAACCGCACCTGATGGCTGGTACGAACGATTGCTGGAGCGTTTGAGTCAGCGCGGTTTGCACCTGCTCGGTCAGATTGGTGCGGCCACGTTGTGGCTGGGCGGCTGGTCAGTGCTGGTGGTGCTCGCCATCGGGCAGGTGTGGAGTCCGACGTTGCCGGCCGCTGCGGTCGGGTTGTCGGCCACGGTGGGCGCGGCGCTGATGTTGCTGCTGGGTTTCGGCTTGCTGGTGCTGGAGCGGCAACTGGCTCAGGAAAACCCGGCGCAATGGCCGGAAGCCGGATCGCTTGCGCAACTGGCGCGGGTGGCGATCATCAGTCTGGTGCTGGGTGCGTTGTGCCTGCTGTTCGCCAGCGAGGCTTCGGTGTGGCCAGTACGGCTTGCGGTGTTGATAGGGATCTTGCCGGGATTGGTTGCGATCGAGTTGCTATTGCGCGCAGTTCTGTCGGTGTTCAGCCCTCGTCGCGAGCAGCTCGAACCGACCCTGCTGGCGCGCAGTTTTGTTGCCGATATGCTGCGTTGGCCACCGCAGCCGTTGCTCGCCTTGCAGCACGAATTGCACAACCGTTTCGGCATCGATCTGCGCCAGATCTGGGCGTTCAGTTACATGCGCCGGGCCTTTCTGCCGGTGCTGGCGCTGGTTGCTGCGATCGGTTGGCTGCTGACCGGTATCCAAGAAATTCCGCTGCAGGGGCGCGGTATCTACGAGCGCTTCGGCAAACCGGTGCAAGTGTTCGGCCCCGGATTGCATGCCGGTCTGCCGTGGCCATTGGGCCGTGTATTGAGCGTCGAGAATGGCGTGGTGCACGAGTTGGCAACCAGCGTCGGCGATGCTCCCGCGCCAACCCAGGCTGAGCCTGCCGAAGGCCCGGCGCCGATGACCGCCAACCGCTTGTGGGATGCCAGCCACGTCAACGACAAATCCCAAGTGATCGCCAGCAGCCGTGGCGATCAGCAGAGCTTTCAGATCGTCAACATGGACGTGCGCTTCGTCTATCGCATCGGCCTGCGGGATCAGGACGCCTTGGCGGCAACCTACAACAATGCCGATGTGCCGACGCTGATCCGCAGTACCGCGAGCCGGATTCTGGTGCACGATTTTGCCTCGCGCACCCTCGACGGTTTGCTCGGTGCCGACCGGGTAGGGCTGGGCGAAGAAATCGGTCGTGCGGTGCAAGGTGATCTACAGAAACTCGACAGCGGTGTGGAGATTCTCGCCACCGTGGTCGAAGCGATTCATCCACCCGCCGGTGCAGCCAATGCTTATCACGACGTACAGGCGGCGCAGATCGGCGCGCAGGCGTTGATCTCCCGTGAGCGCGGCGCTGCGGCAGAAGTCAGTAATCAGGCGCAATTGCAGGCCAGCCTCGCTCGCGATCAGGCCAGTGCCAGCGCCCGTGAAATCAATGCGGCGGCGCAGGCGGCAGATCTGAAGTTCAGCGCTGAGCAGAAAGCCTATGCCAGCGCCGGCCAGGCGTTCGTGCTCGAGCAATATCTGAGTCAGCTCAGCCTCGGCTTGAGCAAGGCCAAACTGTTGGTACTCGACCACCGTCTAGGCGGCAGCAGCAATGCGCCGACCATCGATTTGCGTACATTCACACTGCCGGCTGATCCGACGCCTGCGCGCACCACCGCTCAACCAGGAGTTGCCCATTGAGCCAGTCGCACACTCACGATTCGCATGACCACAGCGGCCACGATCACGGCCACGCCGGGCATCACCATCATCATGGGCATCATCACCACGATGCTCCGGAAGAGGCGGGGCCGTTCCCGTGGCGGCGCATGGGCTGGGCGTTGTTGCTGGTGGGGTTTGCCATCGCGGCGGCAAGCCTGGTCCAGGTGCGTTCGGGCGAGGCCACGGTCATCACCCGTTTCGGTAATCCGTCTCGAGTGTTGCTTGAGCCGGGTTTGAGCTGGCGCTGGCCGGCACCGTTCGAAGCGGCGATCCCGGTGGATCTGCGTCTGCGTACCACCTCGAGTGGTTTGCAGGATGTTGGCACCCGCGATGGCTTGCGCATCATCGTTCAGGCTTACGTGGCGTGGCAGGTGCAGGGTGACCCGGACAATGTGCAGCGTTTCATGCGCGCGGTGCAGAACCAGCCGGACGAAGCGGCGCGACAGATTCGCACCTTTGTCGGCTCGGCGCTGGAAACCACCGCCAGCAGTTTCGACTTGGCGGATCTGGTGAATACTGATGCCAGCAAAGTGCGTATTGCCGATTTCGAAGCGCAACTGCGTCAGCAGATCGACCAGCAGTTGCTGGCCACCTACGGCGTGCGCGTGGTGCAAGTGGGCATCGAACGCCTGACCTTGCCGTCGGTGACGCTCACGGCCACGGTCGACCGGATGCGCGCCGAGCGTGAAACAATCGCCACCGAACGCACCGCCATTGGCAAGCGTGAGGCTGCGCAGATTCGCTCGGCCGCCGAGCGCGATGCACGAATTGTCCAGGCCGATGCCACGGTGGAGGCCGCAGAAATCGAAGCACAGTCGCGGGTCGAAGCCGCGCAAATCTATGGTCGTGCGTACGCTGGCTCACCGCAGCTGTACAACCTGCTGCGCTCACTGGATACCCTTGGCACCATCGTGACGCCGGACACCAAGCTGATCCTGCGCACCGACGCTGCGCCATTCCGCGTGCTGGTGGACGGCCCGCCGACTGTTGAAAACAAATCCGGATCGCAGCCATGAGTGATGAAGTTCCACGTGGAACACATTCGTTGAGCAGTCCGTGGATTCAGGCCGGACGCTTGGCTTTTTTCGCCTTGTACGCAGTGACGGTATTGGCTGCGTTGGCGTGGGCATTTTCCAATGTGCGGCAGATTGATCCACAGAATCGCGCGGTGGTGTTGCACTTCGGCGCACTGCAGCGCATCCAGAATGCCGGGCTGTTACTGGCCTGGCCGCAGCCGTTCGAGCAGGTGGTTTTGCTGCCGGCAGCTGATCGGGTCATCGAGCGCCGAGTGGAAAACCTGCTGCGCAGCAGTGAGGCGATCAAGGCTGATCGTGTGGCGACCTTCGCCACACCGCTGAGTGATGCGCTGGCCGGTTCCGGCTATTTGCTCACCGGCGACGCCGGCGTGGTGCAACTGGATGTGCGGGTGTTCTACAAAGTCAGCGATCCCTATGACTTCGTACTGCAGGGTGATCATGTGCTGCCAGCACTGGATCGGCTGGTCACCCGCAGCGCGGTGGCCCTGACCGCCGCCCGGGATCTGGACACGATTCTGGTCGCGCGGCCCGAGTTGATCAGTGTCGATAATCAGGCCGCCGAGCGACGCGAGCGTCTGCGCGGTGATTTGGTGCAAGGCATCAACCAGCGTCTGGCTGAGTTGAAGGCGAGTGGGCAGGGCATCGGCATCGAAGTGGCGCGGGTCGACGTGCAGTCGAGTCTGCCGGATCCGGCGGTCAGCGCTTTCAATGCGGTATTGACCGCCAGTCAGCAGGCCGACAAAGCCGTCGCCAATGCACGCACCGAAGCGGAAAAACTCACCCAGACCGCGAATGAGCAAGCCGACCGTACCCTGCAAGTGGCTCATGCCCAGGCCGGTGAGCGGTTGGCGAAAGCCTCTGCCGACACCGCCACGGTGATGAGCCTGGCCAAGGCGCAACAACAGGGTACCGATCCGCAGATGCTCCTGCGGCTGTACCGCGAACGCATGCCGAAGATTCTTGGTCAGGCTGGTTCAGTGACCACGGTCGATCCGAAAGACGATTCCCGCCTGATCATTCAGGGAGCCAGTAAATGACTGCGACCACTGCTGCACCGAGCCTGTTGTCCTCGGCCGAACAGCGCCGCGCGGCACGGCAATTGACCCTGGCGATGCTTGCCCTTGGCTTGCTCGGCCTCGGTCTGATCTGGCGTTGGTTGATGCCGGAGCAAACCGGGGTCAGTCAGTTGCTGCTGGGTTTCGCTTCCTTATTGGTGGCGGTGCCGGTGATGCGTTCGGCGTGGTACAGCCTGCGTTATCCGAGTCTGCACGGCATTACTGATCAACTGATTGCCCTGGCGATGCTCGGCGCATGGGCGACCGGCGATCTGCTGACGGCTGCGTTGCTGCCGATCATCATGATCTTCGGCCACGTGCTGGAAGAGCGCAGTGTGATCGGCTCGCAGGAAGCGATTTACGCCCTCGGCCAATTGACTCGCAGTCACGCCCGCAAGATTCAAGCGGACGGCTCGATCATCGAAGTCGATAACGGCCTGCTGAAACCCGGTGACACTGTAGAGGTACGCGCGGGCGATCGGGTGCCGGCGGATGGCCGGGTGTTGTTCGGTCAGGCCAGCCTCGACACCGCGTCGATCACCGGCGAGTCGGTGCCAGTGGAAACGGCGGTGGGCATGACGGTGTTCGGTGGCGCGATCAACCTCGACGGCTTGCTGCGCGTTGAGGTGACCCGCACCGGCGATCAGTCGACGCTGGGCAAAGTCATCGCGCTGATGCAGAACGCCGAACGCTCGAAACCGCCGATCACTCGTCTGCTTGAACGCTATGCCGGCAGCTACATGCTGCTGGTGTTGCTGTTGGCGGCGGTGACCTGGTTTGTCACCAATGACGCGCAAGCGATGCTCGCGGTGCTGGTTGCGGCCTGTCCCTGCGCCTTGGTGCTGTCGGCACCGGCCACGGCGATTGCCGGAGTGGCGGTGGCGGCGCGCCACGGCATTCTGATTCGCAGCTCGGCGTTCCTTGAGGAGCTGGCAGATCTCACATCACTGGTGGTCGACAAGACCGGCACCCTGACTTACGGCACCTTGCGTTTGCAATCGATCAGCAGCCCGCGCCTGGATCAGGCTTCGGTGATGGCATTGGCGGCCAGTCTCGGCGCCGCCAGCAGTCACCCGGTCAGCCGTGCGTTGGCGGGGTTGGTCAATCAGGAGCAGAGCCTGCCGCTGACTGATATCCACGAGCGTCAGGGGCTCGGGGTGGTCGCCATGACCGGGCAGGGCGAGGCGGCACTGGGCCGTCCCGAACTGTTCGCGCAACTGGGCATTGTCACCACCACCGTTCCCGAGCACGACGGGCCGATTGCCGGATTGGCACTGAACGGCGAGTTTGTCGCCTGGTTGCTGCTGGCCGATAGCGTCAAACCGGAAGCGCGCTTTGCCCTCGCTGAATTGCGCGAGCTCGGCCTGGGTCGCCAGTTGCTGCTGACCGGCGACCGCCAGAGTGTCGCGCAGACCCTGGCCCGTGAGGTCGGCCTGCAAGAGCTGCAAGCGCAGGCGCTGCCCGAGGACAAGCTCAACCGCGTGCTCAAGGAAATCGACAACGGCTTCCGGCCGATGGTGGTGGGCGACGGCATCAATGATTCGCTGGCGCTCAAGGCTGGTGTGGTCGGTGTCGCGATGGGCGCCGGCGGTGCTGACATTGCGCTGGCCTCGGCGGACATCGTGCTGATCGGCAGCGATCTGCGTCGCCTCGGCACCTGTGTGCGACTCAGTCGCCAGTGCCGCCGAACCTTGCAGGTCAACGTGATCATCGGTCTGGGCTGGACCCTGGCAATCGTGGTGTTTGCGGCATTCGGCTGGCTCGGCGCGGCCGGAGCGATGATCGCCGCGCTGCTGCACAACCTCAGTACGTTGCTGGTGTTGGGCAATGCCGGGCGACTGCTGCGGTTTCAGGAGCCATTGCTCAAGCTCAAGGATGATCGCTGAAGTGTGGTTCAGCGAACTGTGCGCCGAATAGGCAGTCATCTATATAGAGGGCGCACACTTCATTGCCGTTACCTGGGCTTAAACAGTGGGTGCATGAGGGCATGATGGAGCGTCTGGAACGATAGTCTCGGCTAATTAAATCGATAGCCTGCTATTTTTCAAGGATGGTCTACCCTCAGATCTGACGTCTGAAACAAGGGGGGATTTTCCATGCTCGCGCAACTTCCACCGGCCTTACAGAATCTGCAGCTTCCGCTTCGCTTGCGACTCTGGGATGGCCATGAGTTCAATCTGGGGCCGACGCCCAGCGTCACCATCGTGGTCAAGGACCCGACGATGGTCACCCAGTTCACCCATCCAAGTCTCGACGCGCTGGGGGCGGCGTTTGTCGAAGGCAGGCTGGAACTGGAGGGCTCGATCAGCGAGGTCATTCGGGTCTGCGACGAATTGAGCAGCGCCTTGCTCAATGACGATGAGGACGCTCAGCCGGTGCGTTCGGTGCACGACAAGGAAACCGACGCCAAAGCCATTTCCTATCACTACGACCTGTCCAACGAGTTCTATCAGCTGTGGCTGGACAGCGACATGGCCTATTCCTGCGCCTATTTCGAAACCGGCAGCGAAACCCTGGAACAGGCGCAGCGAGCCAAGTTCCGCCATCTGTGTCGCAAGCTGCGTTTGCAGCCGGGTGATTACCTGCTGGATGTCGGTTGTGGCTGGGGTGGTCTGGCGCGTTACGCGGCGCGTGAATTCGGCGCCAAAGTGTTCGGCATCACCTTGAGCAAGGAACAGCTGGAACTGGCCCGTGAGCGCGTAAAAGCCGAGGGTCTGGAAGATCAGGTTGAACTGCAATTGCTCGACTACCGCGACCTGCCGCAGGACGGGCGTTTCGACAAGGTGGTCAGCGTCGGCATGTTCGAACACGTCGGCCACGCCAACCTCGCCGAGTACTGCAAGGTCTTGTTCGGCGCGGTGAAGGAGGGCGGTCTGGTGATGAACCACGGCATCACCGCCAAACACACCGACGGCCGTCCGGTAGGCCGCGGTGCCGGCGACTTCATCGAGAAATACGTGTTCCCCAACGGTGAGCTGCCGCACTTGGCGATGATCTCAGCCGAGATCAGCGAAGCCGGGCTGGAGATCGTCGACGTCGAAAGCCTGCGCCTGCATTACGCGCGCACGCTGGATCACTGGAGCGAGCGTCTTGAGGACAATCTCGAAGCGGCCGGAAAACTGGTGCCGGATCAGGCGCTGCGCATCTGGCGCCTGTATCTGGCCGGGTGTGCCTATGCGTTCGCCCGGGGCTGGATCAATCTGCATCAGATTCTAGCGGTGAAAGCGCATCCGGATGGCAGCCATGAACTGCCCTGGACCCGCGACGATATTTACCACCCCTGAGGCCTGACGACCGTTCGCTCATTCGAGCGAGCGGCCGGTCAAAGAATCGGTGAAATAAGCCGGGCGATCCGCATGCCGAGCTGTTGCAGGCGGTGGATCTCCCGGCTTTCTTCTTTGGCGACTTCATAAGCCTGCTCGAAATCATCGTTGAGCATGTGTTCCACGTGCGCGGCGAATTCGCTATCAACGGTCAGCAGCATCACTTCGAAATTCAGCCGAAACGAGCGGTTGTCCAGATTGGCGCTACCGATGGCGCTGATTTCGCTGTCGATCAACACCACTTTCTGATGCAGGAACCCCGGCTCGTAGCGGAACACCCGCACGCCGGCGCGCACAGCTTCAAACGCATACAAGCTGGAAGCGGCGTAGACGATGCGGTGATCTGGACGCGATGGCAGCAGCAGGCGCACGTCGACGCCGCGCAGCACCGCCAGACGCAACGCGGCGAACACGGCTTCATCGGGAATGAAGTACGGGCTGGTGATCCACACTCGCTCGGTTGCGGCATGGATCGCTTCGACAAAGAACAGCGAACAGGTTTCGTAGGCATCGGCCGGGCCGCTCGCCAGCAACTGGCAGAGCACGCCGTCCTCCGGGTAAACATCCGGCAGGATCAGTGGCGGCAACGTCCGTGCGGCCCAGAACCAATCCTCGGCAAACGACTCCTGCATGCAGGCAACTACCGGCCCGCGCACCTGCACGTGGGTATCGCGCCAGGGCGCCAGCGGCGGTTTCTCGCCCAGGTATTCATCACCGACGTTGTGCCCGCCGACAAAGCCGAGCACGCCATCGACCACGACGATTTTGCGGTGGTTGCGGAAATTCACCTGGAAGCGATTGAGCCAGCCACTGCGTGTGGCGAAGGCTTTGACCTCGACACCGCCATCGCGCAACGCCTGCACGTAACTGTGGGGCAGGGCGTGGCTGCCGATGCGGTCGTAGAGCAGATGAATCGCCACGCCTTCGGCGGCTTTCTTCAGCAACAGGTCGCGCAGGCGCTGACCGAGGCGGTCGTCATGGATGATGAAAAACTGCACCAGTACTGCTTCGCGCGCTTCATCAATGGCCTGGAAAATCGCCTCGAAGGTCGCGTGGCCATTCACCAGCAGTTGCACCTGGTTGTTCGCCAGGCACGGCATCCGCCCAAGTTTGGGCATGGCGCGTAGCGAGGCGTAGGCCTTCGAGGCGCGGGCGGTGAGGGCTTCTTCGACCCACGGGCGCCAGTTCAACTCGGAGATCGCTTGGCGCATCTGTTCGTTGGCCTGACGGCGCGCCTTGATATAGCCGTCGAAGGTGCTGCGACCGAAAACCAGATAAGGGATGAGCGTCAGGTAGGGAATGAAAATAAGCGACAATGCCCAGGCGATCGAGCCTTGAGCGGTGCGTACGGTGAGCACCGCGTGGATCGCGGCGATCAAGCCGAGGCTATGTATCAGGGCGATCAGATAACCGAAAATATGCGGTCCAAAATAATCCATGGGGCAGCCTTGCTCCTGAAGACTCAATGCGTAACAGACCATGTTCCGAGGTGAATGTCGCTATTTAATTGGTGCATGAACCGAAGCAATCGGCCGACGTCTAACGGCCACTACTGATCAGGAGTTTTTCGATGAACGTTCGTCTGCTGGGTTTGGCGCTGGGCCTGGGTTTGGCAATGCCGGTGGTTGCGCAGGCGCAAATGCTGCAGCCGGGGCTGTGGGAAATGACCTCGAGCAACGTCAAGGTCGATGACCAGCCCATGGATGTGCAATCGATCCTCGGCCAGTTGCAAGGTCAGATGACCCCGCAACAGCGTGCGGCGCTGGAGAAAAACGGGATCAACATCGGCGGTAAAGGCATTCGTGCTTGCCTGACGCCGCAGCAGGTGGCGACCAATGATATTCCGCTGGCCGATCCGCAGTCGGGCTGCAAACAGCAGATCACCGAGCGCACCGGCAACCAGTGGAAATTCCGCTTCAGTTGCCCGAAAGCGCAAGGCACGGGTGTCGCGACGTTCCTGAGTGATCGTGAGTTCACCACTGTGGCCAACGGCACGTTCAACGCCATCGGCATCAACCAGAAGGGCAGTCTGGAAACCCGTGCGGTGTGGTTGGGTCAGGATTGCGGTACCGTGAAGCCAAGAGCTTAAAAGCTTCGCGAGCAAGCCCGCTCCCACAGGCACAAGATGATTCCTGTGGGAGCGGGCTTGCTCGCGAAGGCGTCTTGGTTGTCACCGCATAAATCGCAGCGCCAGCCCCTGACATCCTTCGTTGATACGCTGTTCCCGCCAGGCAATCTGCCCCGACACCAACGTGGTATTCACCCGATAGCGAAAAGTCCTGTCAGCAAAAGGCGTCCATCCGCACTGCGACAGAATCGGTTGCCGCGACACTTCTAACGCCGCTGGCTCAACCAGCACCAGATCCGCCCAATACCCCTCGCGCAAATAACCCCGATCCGGAATCGCAAACAGATCCGCCACCCGATGGCTGGTCTTTGCCACCAAGGTGGTGATCGGCAGCACGCCATCGGCGACCAGCTCCAGCAGTGCCGGCAGGGCATGTTGCACCAGCGGCAAACCGGACGGCGCCTCGGCGTACGGGCGCTGTTTTTCCGCCCAGGTATGCGGTGCGTGATCGCTGCCGATCACATCCAGTCGATTGCTCAGTAACGCTGCGCGCAAGGCGTCACGGTCGGTTTGGGTCTTGATCGCCGGATTGCACTTGATCAGGTTGCCGAGGGATGGATAGTCGCGGTCATCAAACAGCAGATGATGCAGGCAGACTTCAGCGCTGATGTGTTTCTGGGCGAGCGGCTTGTCCTCGAACAACTCGAGTTCGCGAGCGGTGGTCAGGTGCAAGACATGCAGGCGGGTACCGTGACGTTTCGCCAGTTCCACTGCCAGCGAAGAGGAGCGGTAGCAAGCCTCGGCATCGCGAATCAGTGCATGGATATTCGCCGGCAAGTGTTCGCCGAGGCGTTCGCGCAGGCGTGCTGCATTGGCCTCGATGCTCGGCGTGTGTTCGCAATGCGCCAGCAGTATCGTCGGCGCCTCGGCGAATAAACGCTCGAGCGTTCTCGGATCGTCCACCAACATGTTGCCGGTGGACGCACCCATGAACACTTTGACCCCGGCCACTTCGCAGGGGTTGAGCGCGGCGACGGTGTCGAGGTTGTCCTGACTGACGCCAAAGTGAAAGCCGTAGTTGGCCACGGAGTTAATCGCCGCCCGACGCTTTTTATCCGCCAGCGCTTCGAGGGTGAGGGTGGCCGGCTGGGTGTTGGGCATGTCCATGAAACTGGTGATGCCGCCTGCCACCGCCGCACGCGACTCGGTGTGGATGCAGCCCTTGGCCGGCGCTCCCGGTTCGCGAAAATGCACCTGATCATCAATCATCCCCGGCAACAGCCATTGGCCATTGGCGTCGATTTCCACACGGGCATTTTCACCGTCGATGCTGCGCGCGATCTTGACGATGCGGCCATGGCTGACCAGCAGATCACCGTCGAACTCGCGTCCTTCATTGACCAGTCTGGCGTTGCGAATCAGCACGCTGCTCATGGTTCAGAACTCGTTCTGCAAGGCTTTGTAGCCGCGCACCAGATCGACGTTGGTGCGGGCCACGTCTTCGGAAAATTCCGAGGCGCTGACACTCACTGGCGGGAACTGCGAAAGGTCGGTGTGGGGGCCGATACGGGTGGTGGAGGGCACGTAGAACGCGTCCGGCAAATCGCGGCCATCGACCACCGAGTTGTGCCGCACCACGCAGCCATCACCGACCACGCAATTGAACAGCACGCTGTTGAAGCCGATGAACACCCGGTCGCCGACCACGCACGGGCCATGCACGATCGACCGGTGAGCGATCGAGGTGAACTCGCCGATGGTCACCGCAGCGCCGGATTTGGAATGGATCACCACGCCGTCCTGAATGTTCGAATTGGCGCCGATGGTGATCGGCTCCATCGTGCCCGAAGCGTCTACTTCATCGGCGCGTATCACCGCGTAGGGACCGACGAAGACGTTCTCGCCAATGACCACCTTGCCACAGATGATCGCGGTTTTATCGACGTAGGCCGACTTGGCAATGTGCGGCAGATCGCCGGAAGGATTTTTGCGGATCATGGCTGGCTCAGTGCGTCATAAAGGGTGTTGAGGTTGTATTCGAACAGTCCGGTAAAGGTACTGGCCGGGCCACTGGCGGCGAGGGCATCGGAGTACAGGGTGCCGCCGATGTGTGCGCCGCTTTCCTCGGCGATCTGCTTGAGCAGGCGTGCGTCCTTGATGTTTTCCATGAACACCGCTTTGACCTTGGCCTGACGGATCTGGGTGATCAGCGCGGCGACTTCGGCAGCCGAAGGTTCACGCTCGGTGGACAGACCTTGCGGCGCCATGAAGTCGATGCCGTAGGCCTGACCGAGATAACCGAAGGCATCGTGGCTGGTGACGATCTTGCGATTGCCCGGTGGCAGCGAGCCGAGCTTGGCCTTGGCTTCGGCGAGCAGGGTGTAGATCTGTTTCAGGTAGGTCTGGCTGTTGCGTTGGTAATCGGCCTTGTTCGCCGGATCGGCGGCGATCAGCGCCTTGGTGATGTTGGCGATGTACAGCTCGGTGTTTGCCAGGTTGTGCCAGGCGTGCGGGTCGGGAATGGTCTCGCCGTCTTCCTCCAGCGAGCGTGGTATCACGCCATGACTGGCGCTGATGACGGGGGATTTGGTCTCGGTGCTGGTCACCAGGCGATCTAGCCAAGGCTCGAAACCGAGGCCGTTCTTGATGATCAGTTTGGCTTTGAGCAGCGCTTTCGCGTCGTCCGGTGTCGGTTCATAGGTGTGCGCGTCGGCGTCCGGGCCGACCATGTTGGTGATCTGGACATGCTCGCCACCCACCTGGTGAACCATGTCGGCGAGGATGCTGAAGCTGGTGACCACCGGTAATTTTTCCGCCGCCGACAACGACATCGACAGCATCAGGCTGAACAACACGAGTAGAGCGCGCATCGGGAAACACCTCATTGGGATGTGAGCAAAGGCGGGCGGCGTAGCAAACCGTGTACCGGTCCGAACACCACGGACAGCAGATAACCAATGCCGGCGACCAGCACGATCGCCGGACCACTGGGCAGCGAGTAGTAGAACGAGATCAGCAATCCGCACCACACCGAGAGGCAGCCGATAAGCGCCGAGATGGCAATCAGGCTCGCCAGGCGACGGCTCCAGAACCGTGAAGCGGCGGCGGGCAGCATCATCAGACCAACCACCATCAAGGCGCCGATGGCCTGGAAACCGATCACCAGATTGAGCACCACCAAGGTCAGGAACACGCCGTGAGCGAGAGGGCCGAGGCGGCTGACGGTTTGCAGGAATAACGGGTCGAGGGTGTCGAGCAGCAGCGGTCTGTAGATGACTGCCAAGGCGATCAGGCTGAGGGCCGAGACCCATAACATGCCGTTGAGGGTCGGGCCGTCGACGGCGAGCGCCGAGCCGAACAGCAAGTGCAGCAGGTCGAGACGCTTGCCGGCGATGCCAAGAATCAGCACGCCACTGGCGAGTGAGATCGGGTAGATCGCTGCGAGACTGGCGTCTTCGCGCAGGCCAGTGCGACGGGTAATCCAGGCGGCTAGTCCGGCCATGCTCAGGCCGGCACCCAGACCACCGAGGGTCAGCGCAGGCAGACTCAGACCGGCGAACCAGAAGCCCAATGCCGCGCCGGGAAGGATGCCGTGGGCGACGGCGTCACCGATCAGGCTCATGCGTCGCAGGATCAGAAACACACCGAGCGGCGCTGTGCTACAGGCCAATACCAGTCCGCCGAGCAGCGCTCGGCGCATGAACACGAACTCGCTGAACGGGTGCCAGAGGTGGGCGACGGTGAGCATCAGGCCACCTGCATATTGGGTGTTTGCTGGATTAGTTCGGCACTGGGGCCGAACACGCATTCGCGGTTTTTGATCAACAGGGTCTGCGGGATGTGTTGACGGACGGCGGCGAGGTCATGGCAGACCATCAAGAGTGTCCGTCCTTCGGAGTGCCAACCGTGGATGTGCTGCCAAAGCAATTGCTGACCCAGTTCATCGAGCGCGGCATGGGGCTCGTCGAGGAGCAGCAATGGGGCGTCGGTCAGACTCAAGCGGGCGAGCAGGGCGCGTTGCAATTCGCCACCGGAAAGAGCCATCAGCGGACGTTTTTCCAATCCGCTCAAGTGCCAGTTTTCCAAGGCGTCGACGAGTCGTTGCGTGCGCAGTTGCGTCGACAGTCGACGGCCCCAGAAACCCGCAGCCACCAGCTCTTCGAGGCTGATGGGGAACTGTCGGTCGAGGTGTTGCTGTTGCGGCAGGAACGCCAAACCGCCCTGACGTGGAACACCCAGTGCGACCTTTCCCGATAACGGCTTCTGCAATCCGGCGATGACTTTCAGCAGGCTGCTTTTACCGCAGCCGTTGGCGCCGATGATGGCGCTGAGGCTGCCGTGTTCCAGCGAGAGGGTCAGTGGCGAAGTCAGTGGTTGGCCGGGTGCGCCCCAACTCAGGGTGTGGCAACGGATCATGCGAGTTCTCTGTGCCAGTGGCTTTCAGCGACAGCGTCGTGGGCGTGCAGGCTTTCGGCGTGGATCACTCGCAGGTGGAAGCCACTGACGCCGGGAGAGCGACGCAGGGCCAGATTAAGTCGTCGCGCAGCGTCTTCGCAGAACATCAGGTTCTGTCCATTGGCCAGAGCGAAGGCTTGTTCGTCGGCGCGTTTCACAGCGGTTTGTACGGCGGTGCCGAGCGCCGCTTCGGCGTCATTGATGATTGCGCTCAGGGGTAGCTCATCGATGAATCCGTCGAGATGCATATGCAATTGCGCGGTGCTGCGTTGGCTGTGCGGGGTGGCGACAATGCCTTGGCTTGATCCTAGCCAGGCCAAAACTTCGGCATGTTGCAGTGGCTTGTTGGCGAAATCATCGATGAATTGCTGTTGAATCAACTGCCGCGCCAACGCTGCTGAGCAAGGGCAAGTTGAGGAGTAGGGCACTTCTATTTTCAGTTCCACGTGGAACACTTTGTTTTTCAGGCTCGCAGAAATGCTCACTGGGTAGCTCTTCCAACCAGCCAGAGGGCTGACTAACGCGGGCCTTTTCAGCAACACTTCGCAGTGAATATTCAGGTAGGCGCTGTTGGATAAGCCGTCATGGCTGGCCAGAAAGTCCTCGAGTACTTCGCGCAATCTGGCAGGTGAGAGGTTGTGCCGTTCCAGTGCTGCCAGTGCCAAATACAGACGTGACATGTGGATGCCGCGCGCCTCGCCATCGTCGAGGCTGACGCCCGCATCAGCCTTCGCATTCAGGCGTTGGCCCTCCAGCAAAACGGGTAACGCAATGCCGCGCATTCCCACCCACTCGAGCGGCAGTGCTTGTCGAGCGGCTTGCGTGGCGATATCCGGAAGTGTCAGCGAATTCATGTTCGGGACCATCGTGTTGATTGAATTGAATGTTACATTATAACAATTCAAATCACGATGCCTTTTTCATGAACGGGTTTTCATATGCACCGACGTCATCTGCTCAACCTACTTCTGGCCAGCACGGCTTTGGCTTTTCCCTTCACTGTTTCGGCTACGCAAATTCGCAATGCGCGCCTCTGGCGTTCGGATGACAAACTGAGATTGGTTTTCGACCTCAGCGGTCCGGTACGCTACAAAACCTTTTCGCTGAGCGCTCCAGAACGTTTGATTATCGATCTTTCCGGGGCAAGTTTGAGTGGCGATTTCAGTCAATTGGCGCTGGCTGATACCGCGATTCGTGCCATTCGTTCAGGGCACTTTGGTCAGGGTGACACACGGATCGTTCTTGATTTGAACAATCCAGTGTTTCTCAACAGCTTCCTTTTGGCGCCTCAAGATGGCCAGGGACACCGCTTGGTGCTTGATCTGGTAAACGCCAAACCGGTATCTAGCCAGGCAATGGTTCCACGTGAAACACCTTCGAATCTGGCTCACCCCAAGCGCGACATCATCGTCGTCGTTGATCCCGGACACGGCGGGAAAGACCCAGGTGCAGTCGGCGCCAAGGGTGAGCGGGAAAAGGATGTGGTGCTCTCCATCGCGCAATTGCTCGCCAAACGCCTGAAAAAGGAGAAAGGCTTCGACGTCAAACTGGTGCGCAATGACGACTTCTTCGTGCCGCTTCGCAAGCGTGTGGACATCGCTCGTCAGCACAAGGCCGACATGTTTATCTCGGTGCACGCCGACGCGGCACCGCGTCTGACGGCGTCGGGAGCGTCGGTATATTGCCTGTCCGAAGGTGGTGCGACGTCAGCTACTGCACGCTTCATGGCACAGCGGGAGAACGGCGCGGATCTGCTGGGTGCGACCAGTCTGCTCAATCTCAAGGACAAGGATCCGATGCTCGCCGGGGTTATCCTCGACATGTCGATGAACGCTACCATCGCCGCCAGTTTGCAACTCGGCAGCACCGTTCTCGGCAGTCTGGCAGGCATTACCACACTGCATCAAAAGCGCGTGGAGCAGGCAGGATTTGCCGTGTTGAAGTCGCCGGACGTGCCGTCGATTCTGGTGGAAACCGGCTTCATTTCCAACGCCCGCGACAGCCAGCGACTGGTCACGCCTCGACATCAGCAAGCCGTGGCGGATGGTTTGTTCGAAGGGCTGCAGCGTTACTTTCAGAAGAATCCACCGGTCGACAGCTACATCGCCTGGCAGCAGGGGCAGCAAAAAACGCGGGTTTAGCAGCCGGTGATCCGACTGCAGGTGAACTTGGCGCTACTGCCGCCAGAGCTGGAAAAGCGATTGATCGTCGTCCAGCCGACGCGACGGGTGTAACCAACCCAGGTTTCCCCGTCAGAGGCGATCCCGGTGAAGAACGTCAGTTGGCCGAAGCGACTGTTGGTCTGTGCCCAGTAGCGCTTGCCGTCTTTTTCAAAGCCACGCAGGTAAATCGTGTTGCCCACGGTGTTCACGCTGTAGGCATTGCCATGTGCATCAATGCAGGCCAGCAGATTCGCACTGCGTGTGCAGTTGGCGAGCGCGGGAATTTGCCCCCAGGCGTTGGCGCCCGACAGCAACGCGAGACTCAGCAGCGAGCATTTCAGGGCATCTTTCATCGCGGTTCCCGATGGGCGGATTGCGTACAGCTTCTTGCTCTTTAGCGTTTCGGACAAGAGCAGGACTGGCTTATTTATATTGTTATACTATAACATAAAATTGAATTGAGCCTGAGCTCGCCGATTTCAAGCGTCTGCTTCTGCCATATCGCTGTTTTGAAGCTCTAGAACGCGGTGCGCTACGCCAAACCAGGCAAAAGCGCACATCGGCCACCATCTGATGAGGATTATCCAATGTCACACAAGCTTCCAGTGACCGTTCTTTCGGGCTTTCTCGGCGCCGGAAAAAGTACACTTTTGAATTACGTACTACGTAATCGAGAAGGCTTGCGCGTTGCTGTCATCGTTAACGATATGAGCGAGATCAATATTGATGGCAGCGAAGTCCAGCGCGATGTCAGCCTTAACCGTGCGGAAGAAAAACTGGTGGAGATGAGCAACGGTTGTATTTGCTGTACGTTACGCGAGGACCTGCTCGAAGAAGTCAGCAAACTCGCCCGCGAAGGAAGATTCGATTACCTGCTCATCGAATCCACCGGCATTTCCGAGCCGCTACCGGTCGCCGAAACGTTTACCTTCCGCGATGAACACGGTCAGAGCCTGGCCGACGTCGCGCGGCTCGACACCATGGTCACGGTAGTCGACGGCGTGAATTTTCTCCTCGACTATCAGGCTGCCGAAAGCCTTGCGTCCCGCGGCGAGACTCTGGGCGATGAAGATGAACGCTCGATCACCGATCTGCTGATCGAACAAATCGAATTCGCCGACGTACTGCTGATCAGCAAGATCGACCTTATCAGTCGCCAAGAGCGCGAGGAGCTGATGGCAATCCTCAAGCGCCTCAACGCCCAGGCAGAGGTCTTCCCGATGGTGATGGGCGAGGTGCCCCTGGAGAAAATCCTCAACACCGGGCGTTTCGATTTCGAGAAAGCTGCTCAGGCCCCGGGTTGGTTGCAGGAGTTGCGCGGTGAGCACGAGCCGGAAACCACGGAATACGGTATCGCCTCGACGGCCTACCGCGCACGCCGCCCGTTCCATCCGCAGCGCTTTTTCGACTTCATCGATCGCCCATGGCCGAACGGCAAACTGCTGCGCTCCAAAGGCTTCTTCTGGCTCGCCAGCAAACCCTGCGACGCAGGCAGTTGGTCGCAGGCCGGCGGTTTGATGCGCCATGGTTTCGCGGGTCGCTGGTGGCGTTTCGTGCCGAAAAATCAATGGCCGCAGGATCAGGAAAGTACTGCAGCAATCATGGAAAACTGGACGCCGAGCGTCGGAGATTGTCGTCAGGAGCTGGTATTCATTGGCCAGAACATCGACTTCGTACAGCTCAAGTCGGAGCTCGATGCCTGCCTGCTGACTGACGAAGAAATGGCCGATGGCGTAGACGGTTGGCGCAGACTGCCGGACCCGTTCGGCCCTTGGCACGAAGAGGCCGCCTGATGCTTGCGCTCAAACTGCAGCAGAACCGGGCATGCCATCAGCATCAAGGTGCGACGCCGAAAACGCTGGCGCGAATCCTTGAAGACGACGTCAATCTCGCGGTCTGGCAGCGTCAACTGCCGCCGCACATCGCCTATTTCGCAGAGTTGCTGCTGTCGCTCAACGAGCCTTTGGCGGAAGCGCTGTGCATCGAATTGCCGAATGAGGACGCCGACCCTGATCTGCAAGGATTGGCCGCCGGGTTCCGTGATCTGCAAGGCTACGAAGGCTTCATCGCTGACCTGCAATGGCTGGTGAGTGCCTTCGCCTGTCTATTGGGGGCACGGCGTATCGGCCTGCGCCTGCGGGTGTTGGACAAGGCCATGTGCCCACGCTTCCATGTCGATCATGTGCCGGTGCGCTTGATCACCACCTATGCCGGGATTGGCAGCCAATGGCTCAAAGAGGGCGTGATGGATCGCGAGCAGTTGGGCCAGGCCAACGCCGAGCCACACGGCATGAGCCAAATCCAGCAACTCAAGCGTGGTGATGTGGCGCTATTGAAAGGCGAGAAGTGGCACGGCAACGAAGGCTTCGGCCTGATTCATCGCTCCCCGCAACCGGCGCCGGGTGAGCGACGACTGCTGTTGACCCTCGACTGGCTCGGCTGACGGCTCAAGGCTTGAGCCACTTGCCCTGGCTCTGGCCTTCGCAGTACGGCTGCAAATACGCCGCGTCGGAGGCGACGCCGTAATAGTGGATATCCTGGCGATAGGGCATATTGGCGACTTGCGCGTTGCTGCACACGCCGAACGCGCCGCTTGGGCATTGATCGACGTACTGCACCTCGACTTTCTGCCCGGCCAGGGTCGGTTGGCAGAAGCCGTCGCTGAACAGCTTCTCGGGAATATTGCGGTTCTGCTGGCAGACTCTAACGTCGAGCCGCTCCCCCTGGCTGTGCACCACGCAAGCCTGGGCCCATGCTTCGCTCGACAGCAGCATCAACAGCAACGACCATCCCATCCAACGCATGTCCAATCCCCTCAGAAAACGCCTAGTCATGTTGCAGAACATTCCTACCCATGTCATCGCCGGCCCTTTGGGCGCCGGCAAGACCAGCCTGATTCGCCAGCTTATGGCCCAACGGCCGGACGGCGAGCGCTGGGCGGTGCTGATTAACGAGTTCGGTCAGATCGGCCTCGATGCTGCGTTGCTGACCCGCGACACCGATGGTATCGCACTGGGCGAAGTCGCCGGAGGGTGTCTGTGTTGCGTGAATGGTGCGCCGTTTCAGATCGGCCTCGGCCGTTTGCTGCGCAAGGCCAGACCGGATCGGCTGTTCATCGAGCCGTCCGGATTGGGCCATCCGGCGCAGTTGCTCAAGCAGTTAAGCGAAGCGCCGTGGTTGGGTGTGCTGGCGCTGCAGCCCTGTGTGTTAGTGCTGGATGCCCAGGCGCTGGCCGCCGGGAAAGCGTTGCCGCCCGCTCAGCAGGACGCTTTGGCCAGCGCTGGTCTGCTGTTGCTGAACAAGGCAGAAAGTCTGGATGAGGCCGCGCGGCAGACCATCGCCGAGCGTTTGCCGGCAGTCAAACTGATCTGGACGCAGCAGGCGCAACTGCCTTTACGCGAGTTGCCGGGTGTGGCGGCGCAAGCAATGGCAGGTATGGATAACCTCGTCGTACCGCAGGGGGCGGGATCGATTCCGGCAATCTGGACCGATCCGGCCGTGCCGATCTGCCTGAGTCAGGCACAGGAGGGCGGTTGGAGCATCGGCTGGCGTTGGCACCCGGGACAGACGTTCGATACGCAACGTCTGAACCAATGGCTGAGGAGCCTGGATTGGCGGCGGGCCAAACTGGTTATCCACAGCGCACAGGGTTGGGTGTCGGCCAATGCCGTGGATAACACTGAACTGGATTGGCAACCCAGCGAGTGGCGGCGGGATTCACGTATAGAACTGATCTTTGCCGATGCGCAACGTATCGATGAATTGCAGTCAGGCATGGCGCAATGCCGGGTGCCGACGGGTTAGCTCAAGGCTTCCACTTGGTGTGTTCCTGACGCCACTGGCTCAGTTCGATTACTTCGGCCCGCGGACGAGTGACCTCGACCACCGGCGGCGTGTCGTCGAACGGCGCCGGGTAGGGCGCCAGCTCGATCTGCGCACTGTGCGCGCCGAACTGGGTGATGGTGCCGTTGTGCCGGGTTTCGCCGGTCACGGTGAACTCGAAGTTATAGACCCGGGCCAGGCGCCGCCGTCCGCTCGTATCTTTGATCAGACCGATTTTTTTCAACGCGACGTTACCGTCCAGCAGTTCGACGCCGACGTTGATGCAATGCTGCTTGACCCGCTCCAGCGCCCGCTCGCGCAAGCCGTGGTTGTGCCATAACCATGCGCCGGCAGCGGCGAACAGCATCAGCACGAAGATGTTTTCGAGGGTCAGCATCAACAGGAAACTCCAAAAGATAAGCTCAGCTTAACTGCGTCGCCGGTCTGTCGTACAGGCTGTGTTTCGTCGCATACTGCGCGGCTTGAATTTCAATCGTTTTACGGAATGACCCGAATGAAACGTACGCCTCATCTGCTCGCCATCCAGTCCCATGTGGTCTTCGGCCACGCCGGCAACAGCGCCGCCGTGTTTCCGATGCAGCGAGTCGGGGTGAATGTCTGGCCGCTCAACACCGTGCAGTTTTCCAATCACACCCAGTACGGGCAATGGGCCGGTGAAGTGCTGGCGCCGCACCAGATTCCTGAACTGGTCGAAGGCATCGCCGCCATCGGCGAACTGGGCAACTGCGATGCCGTGCTTTCCGGTTATCTGGGCAGCGCGGCGCAGGGCCGGGCGATTCTCAGTGGCGTCGAACGCATCAAATCGGTCAATCCAAAGGCTTTGTACCTGTGCGACCCGGTGATGGGCCATCCGGAGAAGGGCTGCAGTGTGCCGGCCGAAGTCAGTGATTTCCTCTTGGAGGAAGCAGCTGCGGTGGCGGACATCATGTGCCCTAACCAACTGGAGCTGGACAGCTTCTCCGGGCGCAAGCCGCAGTCGTTGTTCGACTGCCTGGCGATGGCTCGGGCGTTGCTGGCGCGCGGGCCGAAAGCGGTGTTGGTCAAGCATCTGGATTATCCGGGCAAGCCGGCGGACGGTTTCGAGATGTTGTTGGTGACCGCTGATGAAAGCTGGCACCTGCGCCGTCCGCTGCTGGCGTTTCCGCGTCAGCCGGTGGGCGTGGGCGATCTGACGTCCGGTTTGTTCCTGGCGCGGGTGCTGCTCGGCGACAGTCTGGTAGCGGCGTTTGAGTTCACCGCCGCGGCGGTGCATGAAGTGCTGCTGGAAACCCAGGCCTGCGCCAGTTATGAGCTGCAACTGGTGCGGGCGCAGGACCGGATTGCGCATCCGCGGGTGAAGTTCGAGGCGACGGCGATCAGCCTGTAAGACCGCATTACCTCCATTCGCGAGCAAGCCGCTCCCACATTCGACTGCATTCCCATGGGAGGACTGCGATTCAATGTGGGAGCGGGCTTGCTCGCGAAGGCGATCTGTAAAGCAACATCATTCCAAAGGTCAGGCGTCGCCCTTGATCTCCTGATAACGCTTTTCCAACTCCTGACGAATCTGCCGACGCTGCTGGGCCTGCATATAACGACGCTTGTCTTCACTGTTCTGCGGTTGCAGCGGCGGCACGGGGGCCGGTTTGCGCTGGTCATCCACCGCGACCATGGTGAAGAAGCAGCTGTTGGTGTGGCGCACCGAGCGCTCGCGGATGTTTTCGGTCACCACTTTGATACCGACTTCCATCGAGGTGTTGCCGGTGTAGTTGACCGACGCGAGGAAGGTCACCAGTTCGCCGACATGGATCGGCTCGCGGAAAATCACCTGATCCACCGACAGCGTTACCACGTAGCGGCCGGCATAGCGGCTCGCGCAGGCGTAGGCCACTTCGTCGAGGTATTTGAGCAGGGTACCGCCGTGGACATTGCCAGAGAAGTTGGCCATGTCGGGGGTCATCAATACCGTCATCGACAGTTGGGCGTTTCCGGGTTCCATAACGTTCTCACGGATCAAGGCTGGATGGCTGGACGCACCTCTGCGGGTGCCTGGTGGCTTTTTCAAAAGCACCGTTATCGGGACGCCAGACGACTGTCTGCCGTCACGCCGGCGCCGATCTGTTTCCTTATATTGCACCGCCTTCCAGCCGGAAGTCGCGGTGTTAACCTGCAAAAGGCCCTGCCCAAGGGCAATTCCTACACGAAAAGCGGATTTTTACCCAGCTCGCTCAGACCTTTCTGAAGTCTGACGGCGGGTCACGTCAGACAAGGAGCCCACACCATGCATGCCATCAGCTTTATTCAGGACCTGGCAGTGATCATGTTGGTCGCAGGTGTGGTCACCGTGCTGTTTCACCGCTTCAAGCAGCCGGTGGTGCTCGGCTACATCGTCGCCGGTTTCATCATTGGCCCGCACACACCGCCGTTCGGCCTGATCCACGACGAAGAAACCATCAAGACCCTCGCCGAACTGGGGGTGATCTTCCTGATGTTCTGTCTCGGCCTGGAATTCAGTCTGCGCAAGTTGTTCAAGGTCGGGGCCACGGCGTTTATTGCGGCGTTCCTCGAAATCGTCCTGATGATCTGGATCGGCTATGAAATCGGCCGATGGTTCGACTGGAACACCATGGACTCGCTGTTCCTCGGTGCGATCCTCGCCATCTCCTCAACCACCATCATCGTCAAGGCGCTCAACGACCTGAAGATGAAGAACGAGCGCTTCGCGCAGCTGATCTTCGGCGTACTGATCGTCGAGGACATCCTCGGCATTGGCATTATTGCCCTGCTGTCGAGCATCGCGGTCAGCGGCACGGTCAGCTCGGGCGAAGTGTTTTCCACGGTCGGCAAGCTCTCGCTGTTCATGATCGTCGCCCTGGTGGTGGGCATTCTGCTGGTGCCGCGTCTGTTGGCGTATGTCGCCAAATTCGAAAGCAACGAGATGCTGCTGATCACCGTGCTGGGGCTGTGTTTCGGCTTCTGCCTGCTGGTGGTCAAGCTCGAATACAGCATGGTGCTCGGCGCCTTCCTGATCGGCGCGATCATGGCCGAGTCGCGGCAGTTGCTGAAGATCGAACGCCTGATCGAGCCGGTTCGTGACCTGTTCAGTGCAATCTTCTTCGTCGCTATCGGCCTGATGCTCGATCCGATGATCCTGTTGCAATATGCCTGGCCAATCGCGGTAATCACCGTGGCTGTGGTGCTCGGCAAGATGTTGTCTTGTGGCCTCGGCGCCTTTATCGCTGGCAATGACGGACGCACCTCACTGCGGGTCGGGATGGGGCTGTCACAGATTGGCGAATTTTCCTTCATCATCGCTGCGCTCGGGATGACGCTGCAGGTCACCAGCAACTTCCTTTATCCCGTTGCGGTGGCGGTGTCGGTGATCACCACGCTGCTTACGCCTTACCTGATCCGCGCGGCCGATCCGCTGTCGATCAAGCTCTCGGCGGCGGTGCCCAAGCGTTTGGGCCGGGTGTTCGGCATGTATGGCGAATGGCTGCGCAGCATTCAGCCGCAAGGCGAGGGCGCGATGCTGGCGGCGATGATCCGACGGATTCTGTTGCAGGTCGGGGTCAATCTGGCGCTGGTGATCGCGATCTTCTTCAGTGGTGCGTTCTTTGCCGGGCGGCTGTCAGTGTGGATGCAGGACTGGATCGCTGATCCGAGCTGGCAGAAGGCATTGATCTGGGGCGGGGCACTGCTTCTGTCGCTGCCGTTCCTGATCGCCGCGTATCGCAAGCTCAAGGCGCTGTCGATGCTGCTGGCGGAGATGGGCGTGAAGCCGGAGATGGCTGGGCGGCACACGCAGCGAGTGCGTCGGGTGATCTCCGAAGTGATCCCGATTCTCTCGCTGCTGGTGATTTTCCTGCTGCTGGCAGCCTTGTCGGCCAGTATTCTGCCGACCAACAAGTTGCTGGTGCTGGTCGCCGTGGTCGCGGCCGCCGTGGCGGCGCTGCTCTGGCGCTGGTTCATCCGCGTGCACACGCGGATGCAGGTGGCCCTGCTGGAAACCCTCGACAATCACAAGGAATCGTCGGGGCACTGACCGGCCGGGGCGTCTGGCGAATCAGCTTTCCAGCCAGACGTCCCGCGCCCAGTGCCACACGGATTCCCAGGTTTCTTCGGCCAGCAGCTCTTCTTCCGCCTGCCACAGCACCACGGTGCCATCTTCTTCGACACAGTAGTAATCGTCGCCGTCCTGACAGATCGGGATCAGACTGCGATCCACACCGACGTCCCAGGCATTGGCGGCAACATCCGGCAAGTAGGTGTGGGATTGTGGATCGGTAACGGTTACCGGTTCGAGGCTGCCGTAGACCACATCGCTGACGGTCAGCAAAAACTCTTTGAAGACAAACGGAATGTCGATGAACAGTTGTTCTTCGATTTCGACCAGCAAGTCTTCGTCAGGCAACTCCAGTGGAACCGGTACGGGTTCGTTGGCTTCGCGCAGTTGTTCGATGATTTCTTCCACGTCCGGGATCCTCTTGCTTGAATGGCGCGGTTTATATGGGCCGGTTTATACAGTAGCTCGCTATAGATGCAACCGCGAAATAGAAAACCCCAGCCGAGGCTGGGGTTTTTATTACTGCATGCGTAGCGCAGAGGGATCAGCCGTTCTGGCGGATACCGGCAACCAGCCAAGGCTGGTTCTCGCCCTGTGGACGTTCCATGTTCCAGCTTTCGCTGAACACTTCGCCCTGGTCGAAACGCGAGGTCTTCGACACACCGCTGAAGGTCAGGGTGGCGATGGTCTTGTCGGCACGATCATCCACGCCGTCCAGTTGTACCTGCAGATTGTCGATGTAGGTCGACTGGAAGCCTTCGCCCAGATCCGCACGCTCACGCTTGAGGAAGTCGAGCATCTGCGGGGTCACGAACTCGGCGATCTTGTCCATTTCGTTGGCGTCCCAGTGCTGCTGCAGGGACTGGAAGTGGCTGCGTGCAGCTTCAAGGAAGTTCTGCTCGTTGAACCACGCCGGCGCATTGATCACCGGACGAGCGGCAACCGGCGCGGCCGAACCACCGAAGATCGAACCCATGGCAGCAGACTTCTGTTCGAACGCTTCACGCTGCATCGGCGCGCCGGCCGGAGCCAGGTGCTCCTGCTGCTTGCGTCGACGCGCAGCGATGAAGCGGAAGATCACGAACGCGATCACGGCCATGATCAGAATGTCGAAGATCTGCATGCCCTGGAAGCCGCCGCCCATGAACATGGAAGCGAGCAGGCCACCGGCGGCGATACCGGCCAGAGGGCCGAGCCATTTCGAAGCGCCACCGGCCTTGGCCGCGGCACCGGCAGCGCCGGCAGCACCAGCGGTCGCTGCTGCGCCGCCCATGCCTGGGGAAGAAGGAGCCATCTGGCTGGTCTGGTGCGTCGGCGCAGCGCCGGCACTTTTGCCACCACCAAAGCGCTTGGCGTTGGCGTCGAGGCTCATCGTCAGGCCGATGCACAACGCCATGGCGATGCTAAGAAAACGTTTCATAAAGGGAATTCCCGTTTGTGGAGACACGCGCGCCATGTTGCACAGCTGAAGTGTTACTGGCTAGCGAGAGAGTGTTTCGGGCTTTTGCCTGACAGGTTACGTTCAGCTCCGTCGAAGCAATAAGGCCATGTACTTTTGTCTGTAGGAAAATGCGATAGGTTCAGCGGGAAACAAGCCGACACAAATCCTGTGGGAGCGGGCTTGCTCGCGAATGCGGTACTTCAGTGACATTTATGCCGACTGACAACACGCCTTCGCGAGCAAGCCCGCTCCCACATTGGTCCTGCGTTAAATTGCTTCCAGTTTGGCGTACCCCAGCATCAGCCACTTGCTGCCTTCGCTGAAGTTCACCTGCACCCGCGCCTGCGCGCCTGAACCCTCGAAGTTGAGGATTACACCGTCACCGAAGATCGAGTGGCGCACGGCCTGACCGAGGCTGAAGCCGGTCTCCGGAATCTCACTGCCGCTGAACAGGTTGCTGCCGCTCATCGACTGGTTGCCGCCGAACGGTCGGCTGACGCTGTTCGACAGGCGCACTTCCTGAATCAGACCTTTCGGCACTTCACGGACGAAACGCGAGACCTTGTTGTAGGTTTCGCTGCCGTACAGGCGCCGGGTTTCAGCATAGGTCATCACCAGATTCTGCATGGCTCGGGTGATGCCGACGTAGGCGAGGCGGCGTTCTTCTTCCAGACGACCCGGTTCTTCCAGGCTCATCTTGTGCGGGAACAGGCCTTCTTCCATGCCCACCAGGAACACGTAGGGGAATTCCAGGCCTTTGGCGCTGTGCAAGGTCATCAGCTGAATGCTGTCTTCGTGCTCGTCGGCTTGAGTGTCGCCGGCTTCCAGCGACGCGTGGCCGAGGAATGCCGCCAGTGGCGTCAGCTCTTCGTCCTCTTCGGTGGTTTCGAAGTTGCGCGCGGCGCTGACCAGTTCCTCAAGGTTTTCCACTCGGGCCTGGCCTTTCTCGCCTTTTTCCGCTTCGTGATAGGCGATCAGTCCCGATTGCTCGATGACGGTCTGCGTCATCAAGTGCAGTGGCATCTCCATGCACTTGGCGGCAAGGTTTTCGATCAGCTCGATAAACGCACCCAAGGCACCCGCTGCACGACCGGTCAGGCCTTTATTGGCGACCAGTTGGCGCATCGCTTCCCACATCGACACATCGCTGTGGCGAGCATGGTCGCGGATCGCTTCGACGGTTTTCTCGCCAATGCCACGGGCCGGGACGTTGATCACCCGCTCCAGCGCGGCGTCGTTGCCACGGCCTTCGAGCAAGCGCAGGTAAGCCATGGCGTTCTTGATTTCCGCGCGTTCGAAGAAGCGCTGGCCGCCATAGATGCGGTACGGAATGCGCTCACGGAGCAAGGCTTCTTCGAGAACGCGCGATTGGGCGTTGGAGCGGTAGAGAATCGCGATATCGCTCCGAGCCAGACCGGTTTTCAGCGCGCTTTCGATGGTCTCGACAACGTAACGTGCTTCGTCGTGTTCGTTGAACGCGGCGTACAGATTGATCGCTTCGCCGTCGCCGCCGTCGGTCCACAGCTCTTTGCCGAGACGTCCGGTATTGTTGGCGATCAGGGCGTTGGCCGCCTTGAGGATGCCGGCAGTGGAGCGGTAGTTCTGCTCCAGACGAATGGTCACCGAATCCGGGAAGTCGGAGGAGTACTGATGAATGTTCTCGATTTTCGCCCCGCGCCAGCCGTAGATCGACTGGTCGTCGTCGCCGACCACCATCAGGCTGTCGCCGCCCTTGCCGAGCAGGCGCAACCAGGCGTACTGCACGGCGTTGGTGTCCTGGAACTCGTCGACGAGGATGTGGCGGAAGCGCTTCTGATAGTGCGCCAGCAGACCCGGATGATCGCGCCACAGGTCGAGGGCGCGCAGCAGCAGTTCGGAGAAGTCGATGACGCCGGCGCGCTGGCAGGCCGCCTCGTAAGCTTCGTAAATGCCGCGCATGGTCGCCAGGTACAGGTCGCCGCTGGCCTGAATGTGTTGCGGGCGCAGACCTTCGTCTTTCTGCCCGTTGATGAACCACTGGGCCTGACGGGCCGGCCAGCGTTGCTCGTCGAGCCCGAGCTCGCGGATCACCCGCTTGACCAGTCGCTGCTGGTCGTCGCTGTCGAGAATCTGGAACGTCTGGCTCAACCCGGCTTCCTGCCAGTGCGCCCGCAACAGGCGGTGCGCCAGGCCGTGAAAGGTGCCGACCCACATGCCGGCCGGGTTGATACCCAGCAACTGCTCGATGCGATGACGCATCTCGGCAGCGGCCTTGTTGGTGAAGGTCACCGACAGGATTGAGTGAGGCGAGGCATTTTCGACCTGGATCAACCAGGCGATACGGTGCACCAGCACTCGGGTTTTACCGGAACCGGCACCGGCCAGGACCAACTGACGGCCAACGGGGGCTGCTACGGCCTGGCGTTGGGCATCGTTGAGGGAGTTCAGCAGAAGGGAGAGATCATCGCGCATCGGGGCATTCTAGGGTGCGCCGCAGGCCCGGGCAAACCGAGCTTTGCATTAGCCGATGAAAGTGCCGCCGATGACGACCGGTTGGTCACTGCCTGCAGGCTTCAGCCCGTCTCGCTCTGCGGGTTTTGCCGGTGATCGGGCGGGGGAAAGTTTCGTTCAAATTATGATCTGGAGCAGTTTGGCAACGGGATCGGCTTGTGTATGCTCCGTCCACGTTTCGGGCCCTGCTCACTCTTATAAGAACAACAACATTGCACAAGACCCTCAGCTCAGACCTGTCGGGCCCCTCTGTGGAACCCCGGGTCATCCGCAAGCATTACGCCACCGAAATGGCGGTAGAACGCACGCGCCTGCTGTATCAGGGCTCGCTGCTGCCGACGATGTTCATGTTGCTCAATGGTCTGGTCTGCGCCGCTTTGCTCTGGAGCCCGCAGCGCTATTTCGTGGTCAGCATCTGGCTGGTCTGGTTGTTGTCGCTGGTGGCACTGCGGGTAATACAGGTCGCGGCGTTCGATTCGGCGATCCCGGACCGCCAGGCCCAGCCGATCTGGTTCCGCATGTTCCTGCTCGGCTCGACCATGACCGGCTTGACCCTGGCCGGTGCCGGCATCGCCCTGGTGCCCGCCGACAACTTCATGCAGCAAGCCTGGGTGTTCGGCCTGATCGGTGCCGCGACGTTATCGGCCAGCGTTGCCTACGCCGTCAGCCTGCCGGCGTTTCTGTCCTTTACCTTGCCGTGCCTGCTGCCGGCGATCGGTTACCTGTTCTGGGGCGGTGATGAGCAAGCGCGCGGTTGGGGCTGGCTCGGGCTGATTCTGCTCGGTTCGCTGAGCGTGGTCGCCTGGCAGGTCAATCGGCTGATTGATCGCGGCTTGTTGCGACGCTTTCAGAATCAGCACCTGATCGAACACCTGCAGCAAGCGCAGAACCGCAGCGAGCAGCTCAATCAGGCACTGGCCAAGGAGATCGAACAGCGGCGCTGTGCCGAGGGCCAATTGCGTGAGGCGCAGGTCGAGCTGGAAGATCGCGTGGCCCAGCGCAGCCGCGAGCTGGACGTGGCCAATCAGGCGCTGAGCAAAAGCGAAGCACGGCTGGCCCTGGCGTTGAAGGCCAGTGAACTGGGGTTGTGGGACTGGAACCTGCAAACCGACGAGGTCCACCACACGCAGATCCAGGAACTGTTCGGCCTCGCGCCCGAGTACGTCACGGCGATCCTGCGTGACCTCAAGCCACGTTTGCACCCTGAAGATGTGCCCGGGCTCAAGCAGGCGCTGATCGAGCACCTGAAGGGCCGCACCGAGGACTATCAGATCGAATACCGCGTGCGTCACGGCGACGGCCATTGGGTGTGGATCGAGGATCGCGGGCGCGCCGTGGAGCGCAGTGACGCTGGCCGGGTGATCCGCATGGTTGGCACCCGGCGCGACATCAGCGTCAGTAAAAGCCTCGAAGAACAGCAGCGACTGGCGGCCACGGTGTTCGAAGCGGCCAGCGAAGGCATCGTCATTCTTGATCCGAACTACGCCTTGATCGCGATCAATCAGGCGTTCAGCCGCGTCACCGGTTATGACATTGAAGACATGCTCGGGCGCAACGTCGTCGAGCTGCCGTGCAGTCGTGATGCGCGGCGGCATTACGTTGCAATCCGCCACGCGCTGGAGCAGCACGGCAGCTGGCAAGGCGAACTGGTGGAAACCCGCAAGAACGGCGAGCTGTATCCGCAGTGGCTGCAACTCAACGCGGTGCGCGACAGTCGGGGAAATGTCAGCCATATCGTCGGCTTCTTCGCCGATCTATCGGCGCGGCGCGAATCCGAGGAGCGCATGCGCTTCCTGACGCATTACGATGAGCTGACCGGGCTGGCGAACCGCTCGCTGTTCCGCGAACGCCTGCACGAAGCCCATCAGCGCGTGCGTCAGGGCGGGCGCCGCAGTCTGGCGCTGCTGCACATCAATCTGGATCGCTTTAAATTGCTCAACGACAGCCTCGGCCATGAGGTGGCGGATCAGTTGCTGCAGAAAATGGCCCGTCGCTTAGTCAATGCGTTGCCGGAGGCCGACACCATCGCCCGACTGTCCGGTGACGAGTTTGCCGTACTGTTCGATGCCTACGGCAACCTGTCGAGCCTGGCGCGGGTCGCGACGCGGCTGTCGAGCAAGCTGCGCCTGCCGTTGACGGTCGAAGGGCATGAACTGGTGGTCAGCGCCTCAATGGGCATCAGCATGCTGCCGGACAACGCTCGGGAAATCTCGGCGCTGGTCAGTCAGTCGAACATGGCCATGCAACACGCCAAGCATCTGGGCGGCAACAATTTCCAGTTCTACACCGACAGCCTGCAGGCCAGCACCCTTGAGCGCCTGCAACTGGAAAACCAGCTGCGCAAAGCCATCGAAGACAAGCAGCTCAAGGTGTTTTACCAACCGAAGCTGTGCCTGCAGACCGGACGCCTGAATGCGGCGGAAGCGTTGGTGCGTTGGGATCATCCAGGCATGGGCCGGGTACCGCCGGGGGATTTCATTGGCCTGGCCGAGGAAACCGGACTGATCGGGCCGATCGGCGAATTCGTACTGCGCCAGGCCTGCTGGCAGGCGTGCGAGTGGCAGCGTCAGGGGCTGGAGCCGATTCGGGTATCGGTGAACCTGTCGGTGCATCAGTTGCGCCAAGGCAAACTGGTCAGTCTGGTGCGGCAGGTGCTGGAGGAAACCGGCCTGGCGCCGCACTACCTCGAACTCGAACTCACCGAGAGTCAACTGCTCGACAGCGTCGAACACATCATCGCGACCTTCCAGCAGTTGCGCGATCTGGGGGTGAAGTTGGCAATCGACGATTTCGGCACTGGCTATTCGTCGCTGAGTTATCTCAAGCGGATTCCGGTGGATTACGTGAAGATCGATCAGGCGTTCATTCGCGGGCTGGGGCAGGGCAGTGAGGATGCGGCGATTACCCGGGCAATCATCGCCATGGCTCACGGGCTGTCGTTGAAAGTGGTGGCAGAAGGTGTCGAGCGGCAGGAGCAGCTGGAGTTTTTACGTGCTGAGCGCTGCGACGAAGTTCAGGGGTATCTGATCAGTCGCCCTGTGGAGGCTGAGCGTCTGGCCGGGCTTTTGCGTGAACAGGGAAATCCGCTTTAAGGGCTACATGCACTCCATCGTGCCTGATATGGGGACATGGAGTTACGCATTGAGCAGGCAAAAAGCCAATTCATGTAGTATAACTACAAGCGTGCTACATCCTTGCCCATAAGAAGAGTCCAGCCCCTTGAATCTGCTGCAACACATCGCCCAGTCACGTCACCTGTTACGCAAGTCGGAGCTCAAGGTCGCCGACCACGTGCTGCTTGACCCTGCGGCCGTGATGCACAGTTCCATGGCCGACCTGGCCCACAGCGTCGGCATCAGCGAGCCGACCATTGTGCGTTTCTGCCGGGCCATCGGCTGCTCCGGGTTTCAGGATCTCAAGCTGAAACTGGCGCAAAGCCTAGCCGCCGGTGCCAGTTTCGGTCAGTTCGCGATCCATGAAGACGACTCGGTCGCCGACTACAGCCTGAAAATTTTCGACACCACGTTGCACACCCTGATGGAGGTTCGCGAGAAGCTCGATCCGGTGGAATTGCAGCGCGCGGTGACGCTGATGTCTCAGGCGCAGCGTGTCGAGTTCTACGGCTTTGGCGCGTCGGGCGCGGTGGCGGCGGATGCGCAGCACAAGTTCTTCCGTTTGCTGCTGACGGCGGCAGCATATTCCGACCCGCACATGCAGGCGATGTCGGCGGTGACGTTGAAGCCGACCGATGTGGCGATCTGCATTTCCCAGTCCGGGCGCTCCAAGGATCTGCTGATTACTGCCAATCTGGTGCGTGAGAGCGGCGCGTCACTGATCACCTTGTGCCCGAGCCAGACACCGCTGGCTGAGCTATCGACCGTCAACCTGGCGATCGATGTGCACGAAGACACCGAGATTTATACGCCACTGACCTCGCGTATCGCCCATCTGGTGGTGATCGACGTGCTGGCGATGGGCGTGGCCATGGCGCGCGGACCGAGCCTGGTCAACCACCTTAAGAGCGTGAAGCGCAGTCTGCGCAGCTTGCGGCTATCCCCCAAGGCCGTGAAAGCGCTGGACGATTAAAGCAAGGTCGTTCCGACCTTATTCGCGAGCAAGCCCGCTCCCACAGGGGATCTCTGGTAACCACAGATTTTGCGTCGTACCGAGATCAAATGTGGGAGCGGGCTTGCTCGCGAAAGCGTCCTCAATAGCACCGCAATTTGCAAAGTTTCATCGCACTGTCATCCCCGCGCAGCCAAACCGTCATCCCTCCCGCCTATCGTGAAACTCCCGTACTCGCCTTGGGAGACTCGAAATGGCTCAGCCCTACGAAGAACGCAACAGCGCCGCGAAAACCCGTCGTCAGCAGGAAGACCAGCGTCGCATGGAATTCCGTCGCGCGATCGAAGATCGCTTCGAACTCCGTCAGCTTCAGGCTGAAATCGGTGGTTTTCCCGAGGAACTCGAACTTAATCACTGGCAGGCAGCGCCCGCAGCTTCCCGTCGAAGCGTTCAACCAGCGCGCTGATCTGCATCCGCTCGCTGCGGATAAACGCCAGGAAGGCGTGCGCTACCGGTGACAGCCGTTTGGCTTTGGCTTGCACCAGACACCAGCTGCGAAACAGCGGCAACTCTTCGACCGGCAGCTCGACCAGGCCGCCGGTCGCCAGCTCCAGGTTCAGGGCGTGGCGCGTCAACAGCGCCACGCCCAGACCCGCCACCACGCATTCACGCTGGGCTTCCGCCGAGGCCACTTCCTGGGTCTGGGTGAAGTGCACGCGCTTCTCTTTGAAATACTCTTCGCAGGCCAGTCGCGTGCCCGAACCCGGTTCGCGGATCAGCAGCGTGTAAGGCTCGAGATCCTGCAAGCGTAGCGGCCCCATGTGCGCCAACGGATGATCCGGGCGCGCCACGGCGACAATCGGATTGTTCAGGAACGGTAGAAATTCCAGGCCCATGTCCTGCGGCACCATCGACATGATCACCAGATCATCGCGGTTGTCCGAGAGGCGGCGGATCACCTGACCGCGGTTGACCACGGTCAATTGCAGGTTCACTTCCGGATGCTGGCGCTTGAACGCGGCGAACAGGTGCGGCACGAAGTATTTGGCGCTGGATTCCACGGCCAGTTTCAACTGGCCCTGCAGCGAACCCTGCATGTCCGACAACTGCATGTCGAGGTTTTCCAGGCGGCCAAAGATATCCCGGCTGGCGCGCTGCAGGGCTTCGGCAGCCTCGGTCATGTAAAGTTTTTTGCCGACGTAATCGAATAATGGCTGGCCGATCAGCTCTTCAAGCTGACGAATCTGTAGGCTGACGGCCGGTTGTGTCAGAGACATTTCATCGGCGGCGCGGCTGTAAGAGCGTAAATCACACACTTCGTTGAAGATCTGCAATTGGCGTAATGTCATACGCATCAAGGACTTACGCATTTCTTATAGGCTCTGACGGCAGGGTGATGATTTAACTATAAGTCTTTACTTATGCCTGACCCAATTTTTATTCATTTTTGTTAATCCCTTGCGAGGGCTAGTGTGGGGGCGCGACCAGATTGAAACATTTGGTCACGCGTCGACCTGGGTCTAGCAGGTCGTGGTGCCACCGGCTCAAGGGAATTTCCAAGTGATAAAAAAGATCCTGATCGCCAACCGTGGTGAGATTGCCGTACGAATCGTGCGGGCCTGCGCCGAGATGGGCATTCGCTCGGTTGCGATTTTTTCCGACGCCGACCGCCATGCCTTGCATGTGAAGCGCGCGGACGAAGCCCACAGCATTGGTGCCGAGCCACTGGCCGGCTACCTCAACCCGCGCAAGCTGGTGAACCTGGCGGTGGAAACCGGTTGCGATGCATTGCACCCCGGTTACGGCTTCCTTTCGGAAAACGCTGAGCTGGCAGACATCTGCGCCGAACGCGGAATCAAATTCATCGGCCCGTCGGCAGAAGTCATTCGCCGCATGGGCGACAAGACCGAAGCCCGGCGCAGCATGATCAAGGCCGGTGTACCGGTCACCCCGGGTACCGAAGGCAACGTGTCGGGCATCGAAGAAGCCCTGACCGAAGGCGACCGCATCGGTTATCCGGTGATGCTCAAGGCCACCTCCGGTGGTGGCGGTCGCGGCATCCGTCGCTGCAACAGCCGCGAAGAGCTCGAACAGAATTTCCCACGAGTGATTTCCGAAGCGACCAAGGCCTTCGGTTCGGCAGAAGTGTTCCTGGAAAAATGCATCGTCAATCCCAAGCACATCGAAGCGCAGATCCTCGGCGACAGCTTCGGCAACGTGGTGCACCTGTTCGAGCGTGACTGCTCGATCCAGCGCCGCAACCAGAAGCTGATCGAGATCGCCCCGAGCCCGCAACTGACCCCGGAACAGCGCGCCTACATCGGCGACCTGTCGGTGCGTGCGGCCAAGGCCGTGGGTTACGAGAACGCCGGCACCGTGGAGTTCCTGCTCGCCGAGGGCGAGGTGTACTTCATGGAGATGAACACCCGGGTGCAGGTGGAGCACACCATCACTGAAGAAATCACCGGGATCGATATCGTCCGCGAACAGATCCGCATCGCCTCCGGCCTGCCGCTGTCGGTGAAGCAGGAAGACATTCAGCACCGTGGTTTCGCGTTGCAGTTCCGCATCAACGCCGAAGACCCGAAAAACAACTTCCTGCCGAGCTTCGGCAAGATCACTCGTTACTACGCCCCTGGCGGCCCGGGCGTGCGCACCGACACGGCGATCTACACCGGCTACACCATTCCGCCGTTCTACGACTCGATGTGCCTGAAACTGGTGGTCTGGGCGTTGACTTGGGAAGAGGCGATGGACCGTGGCCTGCGCGCCCTCGACGACATGCGTCTGCAAGGCGTGAAAACCACCGCCGCGTATTACCAGGAAATCCTGCGCAACCCGGAATTCCGTAGCGGCCAGTTCAATACCAGCTTCGTGGAAAGCCACCCGGAACTGACCAACTACTCGATCAAGCGCAAACCCGAAGAGCTGGCCCTGGCCATCGCCGCCGCCATCGCCGCCCACGCAGGCCTGTGAGGAATACAACAATGTCCAAGAAGATTTTTGTCACCGATACCATCCTGCGCGACGCTCACCAATCGCTGCTCGCCACCCGCATGCGCACTGAAGACATGCTGCCGATCTGCGACAAGCTCGACAAAGTCGGCTACTGGTCGCTGGAGTGCTGGGGCGGTGCGACGTTCGACGCCTGCGTGCGCTTTCTGAAAGAAGACCCGTGGGAGCGTCTGCGCCAACTGCGTGCCGCGCTGCCTAACACCCGCCTGCAAATGCTCCTGCGCGGCCAGAACCTGCTCGGCTATCGCCACTACAGCGACGACGTGGTCAAAGCCTTCGTCGCCAAGGCCGCGGTCAACGGCATCGACGTGTTCCGCATCTTCGACGCGATGAACGACGTGCGTAACCTGCGCGTGGCCATCGAAGCAGTGAAGGCTGCGGGTAAACACGCCCAGGGCACCATCGCCTACACCACCAGCCCGGTGCACACCATCGACGCGTTCGTGGCGCAGGCCAAGCAGATGGAAGCCATGGGTTGCGACTCGGTGGCAATCAAGGACATGGCCGGTCTGCTCACCCCGTACGCCACCGGTGAACTGGTTCGTGCGTTGAAAGCCGAGCAGTCGCTGCCGGTGTTCATCCATTCGCATGACACGGCTGGTCTGGCGGCGATGTGTCAATTGAAAGCCATCGAAAACGGCGCCGACCACATCGACACCGCGATCTCCAGCTTCGCCTCGGGCACCAGCCATCCGGGCACCGAGTCAATGGTCGCTGCGCTCAAGGGCACCGAGTACGACACCGGTCTGAACCTGGAGTTGCTGCAGGAAATCGGTCTGTACTTCTACGCCGTGCGCAAAAAGTACCACCAGTTCGAAAGCGAGTTCACCGCCGTCGACACCCGTGTGCAAGTCAACCAGGTACCGGGCGGGATGATCTCCAACCTCGCCAACCAGTTGAAAGAGCAGGGCGCGTTGAACCGCATGGGCGAAGTACTGGCGGAAATCCCGCGTGTACGGGAAGACCTCGGTTTCCCGCCGCTGGTGACTCCGACCTCGCAGATCGTCGGCACCCAGGCGTTCTTCAACGTGCTGGCCGGCGAGCGCTACAAGACCATCACCAACGAAGTGAAGCTGTATCTGCAAGGCGGCTACGGCAAAGCGCCGGGCGTGGTTAATGAAAAACTGCGTCGTCAGGCCATCGGCAGCGAAGAGGTGATCGACGTACGCCCGGCCGATCTGCTCAAGCCGGAAATGACCAAGCTGCGTGCCGACATCGGTGCGCTGGCCAAGTCCGAAGAAGACGTGCTGACCTTCGCCATGTTCCCGGACATCGGCCGCAAGTTCCTCGAAGAGCGTGCCGCCGGCACCCTCGTTCCGGAAGTGCTGTTGCCGATCCCTGAGGCCGGTGGTGTGGCGAAGGCCGGTGGCGAAGGCGTACCGACCGAGTTTGTCATCGACGTCCACGGCGAAACCTACCGCGTCGACATCACCGGGGTTGGCGTGAAGGCCGAAGGCAAGCGTCACTTCTACCTGTCCATCGACGGCATGCCGGAAGAAGTGGTGTTCGAACCGCTCAACGAATTCGTCGGCGGTGGCAGCAGCAAACGCAAACAAGCGTCGGCACCGGGCCACGTCAGTACCACCATGCCGGGCAACATTGTCGATGTGCTGGTCAAGGAGGGCGACACCGTCAAGGCTGGCCAGTCGGTGCTGATCACCGAAGCGATGAAGATGGAAACCGAAGTTCAGGCAGCGATTGCCGGCAAGGTCACCGCCATCCATGTGGCCAAGGGCGACCGGGTGAATCCTGGCGAAATCCTGATCGAGATCGAAGGCTGAGATAACTGCCGCGATTCAACGTTTTAAACCTCGGGGGGGCATGTGCTCCCCTTTTTTTTCGCCTGCAATATGGCTGTTCTTTGTAGGGGCTGCCGCAGGCCCGAGCCTGCGGCAGCTTTTACACGTAGAGTTGTGTCAGAACGCCATACGCCACTGGCCCGTCACGCCGTAACTGCGGCTGTCGCTTCCGGTCTCGCCGGTGAGGCCGATGCCCAGAGTGTTACTGGCGGACAAGGTCAGATCAAGACCGGCGTCCAGCGTGAAGCTGTTGCGATCCATCTCGGCCCCGGCGACTTCAAAGCTTTTGCCACCCTTGACCAGCTGCTGGCGCGTTTCGTTATCGAGCTCGCCATAGGTGTGTTTCACGCTGGCGCTGAGACGCGGCGTCAACTGCATGTCGTTGGCCAAGTGACTGGTTTTCGCCAGGCGCAGGCCGACGGTGCTGCTCGGGTTCGCCCGGGTTTGCCCCTGAACCTTGAGCGCCGCATCGCCACCTTTCTCGGTGTAACCATCACGCTGGTAGCGTTGATAGCCGACGCTGGCGAACGGTTCGAAGCTGACGTTGCCACGCCCCAGGTCGTAGCCGACTTCGGCAAACACCTGCTGGGTGCTGGCGTCATAGCTGCTCTTGAGGCGATCACTGAAACCATTGAAGGCAACGTGACGTTTGCCACTGCCGTCATGATTGCCGTACGAGGCCCCCAGACGCAGGGCGAACGGGCCGTCCTGACGCAGCGCGTAGGCGCCGAGGTGCCAGCTGTCGAGATCGCCGTCAAACTGTTGGGCATCGAGCCGGGTTTGCGCTTTCGCCCCCATCAGGCCGACATGCCACTGTTCGTCGAATTGCCAGTCGGCCCCCAGGACCAAACCGTGGGTGGAGTGTTTGAGGGCACTGTCGTAATCACGATCGACCTTGCCGCCATGTCCCAGAGCTTGCAGCCAGACACGTCCGGAACCGGCACCATCAGCAGCCGGGCGCGGCTCACTACCCAGGCTTTTTGCACCTGCGTTGCCCCCCAGTTGATGCATCGCCGAGAGCATGCTGGCGCTGATCGGGTTGACGCTGTTCAGGGTGGCTTTGGCAAGGTTGGCGTTGCTGCCAGCGGCAAGTTGTTCAAGGGCCACGCTGGCCGTTGCGTTGCTGGCACCCAGCAGGGATGTGACCGCCTGGTTGGTAGCAGCGGATGAGCCAAGGGCTATCGCAGACTCGCCGGAGGGCTCAGGCTCTTTAGGTTGCTGAGGTTGCTGAGGTTGCTGAGGTTGCTGAGGTTGCTGAGGTTGCTGAGGTTGCTGAGGTTGCTGAGGTTGCTGAGGTTGCTGAGGTTGCTGAGGTTGCTGAGGTTGCTGAGATGTGGAGGGTGTCTCGTCAATGCTCTGGGCGAGCGCCTGACTATTTTGCGTGGTCGCAAGGTTTTCGAGCGGCACATCGTTACGGGCATAGAGCAAGCCCACTCGTTGTGCTTCGTAGTGCAGCGTCGGGGTCATGAAGGCCAGATCGTTTTCAACGGTGCCAAACTGCCCCTCAATCTTTCCCGCTTGCAGAATGGTGTGCTGACTGCTTTGCGGATAGTCGCCAGTGGTGACGAGTTTCAGGGTGGCGTCACCCAAATGAGCAGTTCCTTTCACGACCACCGTCTGACTGTTGCCGGAAGCATCCACGGCATAGGCCAGTACGGCAGAACGTGCCAGGCGCAGATCTCCCGCGATCTTGGGTGCGCCGTAGACATCGTCGACGGTCATGCGTCCGTACACGTTCAAATGATTAACCGCACCATTCCCGGCTATATGGCCGTTTTCCTGAACATCCACCATGCCGTCAATCAGGCCCTGGTTGGTCAGGTCGCCGCCAGACGCGACAGTGGCGCCGCGATTGATTGCCCCTTTGTTGATCAAGATGCCCTCGGTCACTGCCGTACCCAGAATTTGCCCTTCATTGACCAGCAATGCCTTTGGATGAACCAGTACACCGAGGCTGAAATCACCCGGTCCGCTACGGGTCCAGCCCCCGCGTCTGACCTCCAGCCCACTGAAGTTACGGGTTTCACCCAGCACTCCTTTCCTGTTCGCGTCGAGTTGCAACAGGTTGTCGCCCCCGCCAGCGTCGACCAGGCCGGCAAAACTGCCTCGAGATTGCACGGTAACAAGGTCATTGCGCGCATCGAGCGCGAGCGCCACACCCTCCTGTGCCGGATAGGCTTTGCTGACCTTCAGCTGGACGGTTTCCGGATGATTAGCGAAAGCGGTGATCGCTGATTTGAATGTTTCAGGGGAGGCGGCAGAGATGCCTTGAGAGTCGGGCGGTGCGTCCTGAGCCATGGACAGATCGACACATCCCATGGCTAAAGCAATGGCTAGTGTCAGGTGTTTTGGTCGAAAGTGGAATTGAACGGGCATCGAGTTCAGCCTCTCGTGGAAGGAGGCAAAACTCTAAGTCGGAGCCGGCAGGCACCGATGTCAGCCGGATCGCTCGGTGCTGCGGGCTGCGTCTGTTTGATCTTCGGAAAAGAGCGGCTCGACAAAAATTGGCGGATTACGTCGTGCCGTCGCGTTGTCTTTTCCTACAAATTGAATTGCCATTAGCCGCTTGTAATGATCAGAAACTCATCTGCCACTGCCGATCAACCCGTGGTTGCGACTGTTGCTGCCAATCTCGCCGCTGCAGGGCGAGAAAGGCATGGATGGGGGGCCTTTTGTTATTAGCGGGCCGTCCGTATATCGAGGGGTTCTTACAGAATGAAGTCGGAGGATGACCTGCATTATTTTGCGTTCAGATGATCTTAAGCTCAGCCGTATCTGCAATTTGTTGCATATTGCAACGCCCCATCATCCGTCGAAATGCACTATATTGCATCTAAGGGCAATAAATCCCCTGTTTAATGCAATTAAATGCAGGTGTTGAGACATGTACGACCTGACATTACAGATATTCAGTGCTGGAAAATGGCACGACGCAATGATTCTAAGGTTCGACAATCCTGAAAAGGGGTTCGAAAGTCGCTGCAGTTTCGGCTACGAGACGCCATACCTTGTCGAAAATGTTGAAGCCATAGGCTCTCCGTTTTCCAAGGCCGTCAGTGCGTTGTATCCATTGGATTGGGAAGGGCGACGCTCCAGTACGCCCGCATTTGTCTATGACATTGCCCCCGCAGGAGCGGCAAAAAGATTTCTGCTTGCGCGTCTGGGGCAGGAGAAACCGGCGCATATCGGTGCCGATCTGTATCTGCTCGGCCAGAGCACTCCAGCCCCCATTGGCAATATGCGCATAAAAGAGTCGGCCGAGGCTGTCGATGAGCGTGAGCCCATCGGATTCAAGCGTGAGGATGTTGTTCACCGCGACAGTCGCTTTCTGGAATATGCCTATGAGCAAGGCGCGGCAATTGGTGGTGCTACAGGGGCAGGCGGTGAGGCACCGAAGCTATTGTTGGCTGAAAACAAGGCCGGCCTTTTGTACCCCGATGCGGTATTGGGCGATGAAGAGGTCAGGCAGCATTGGTTTATAAAATTTGCCAGAAACAAAGGAAGTCTGGTCGATCAAGATATCCTGCGCAGCGAGTTCCATTATTACAAGGCGCTTCAGAAACTCGGCATTGAAACGATCGCGGTAGAAGGTTTGGCACTAGAAGAGGCGAGTAAGCCGAGCTTGTGGATGCAGCGCTTTGATCGAGAAGTAACGAACGGTGAAGTCAGTCGTTTTGCTGTCGAGTCGATTTATTCACTGGCTCAAGTAACGGCGCCGGGAAGTGCAATGAACCATATGGATGTCATCCGCATGCTCGCCGGGCTCTGGCGAAAAGCAGGGCAGGCCAGTCAGATCCCCGCACTGGTGACGGATTACTTACGTCGGGACCTGATCAACAAGATCCTCGGTAACTCGGATAACCATGGTCGTAACACCGCGATAATTCGCCAGGAAAGTTCGTTTCGTCTGGCGCCGATTTATGACTTGGCCCCAATGGTCATGGATGACGAGGGTGTGACCCGTACAACCAAATGGCCAAAAGATCTGGAGAGGGCGGGAGAGGTCGATTGGCGGGGAGTGTGCCGCGTATTGGCTGATATCACCGATCCCAAAGACCCTTTGGCAGGCTTGACCGACGCATCAGATCCTTTCGAACGCTTGCGTGAAGATGCCCAGCGTCTGGCGGCGCTCCCCGACATACTGACGGCGAGTGGTTTGCCCGACAGAACGATGAACCACCCGGGAATCCATCTGAAAAATCTGGAGCAACGTTTGAAAGAGTGGGATCTGAAATGAGCATGACGGTAGCCGAGCGCACGGTGCTCATCGAAAACATTCAAGAGGCGCTGGCCCAAGGGACACTGGAAATCGGTGAAGCGGTTCGTCGTCTACGCGTGGAAGTGACCGGTCTGCATCAAACCCAGTTTGCCAGGATGTGCAAAATATCGGTTCGCACGCTGGTGCATATCGAGCATGGCGAGGGCAATCAGACGTTGAAGTCGTTGAATGCGGTGTTTCGTCCATTTGGACTGAAAATGGGCGTGGTGCGGGTCCGACGAGAGATCAATTGAACCCCGACGCTGGCGCAAGGTGCTGATTAGCCTAGCTACGCCGCACATAAGCCTTGCCGTAATACCGCTCCATACGCGCCTGGATCAGCTCCAGACCGATCGACATCAGCCAGTAAATGATCGCCGCCGTGGTCAGCATCTCGATATAGCGGTAGCTCGAGCGTCCGTAGGACTGCGCCAGAAACATCACTTCCCAGACGCCCATCACCGAGATCAGTGACGAGTCCTTGAGCATCGAGATGAACTGGTTGGTGGTCGGCGGGATGATCGTGCGCATCGCCTGGGGCAGGGTGATGCGCCAGAAGATCACGCTCTCGCGCATGCCCAGCGCCAGCGAAGCTTCACGTTGGCCATAGGGCACGCCGAGGATGCCGGCGCGGAAAATCTCGCTGAGGTACGCGCCGTAGTTGAGTGACAGGGCAATGATCCCGGCCACCACTGCACCGGGCACCACGCCCAGTTGCGGCAGCCCGAGGTAGATCAGCAGGATCTGGATCAGCAGCGGCGTGCCGCGAAAGAACGAGGTGTAGAAACTGGCGATCCCGAACGCCACGGCGCTTTTCGACAGGCGCGCCAGAGCGGTGACGAAGCCCAGCAAGGACGAGGCGACGATTGCGCAGGCACAGAGAAACAGAGTCAGTGCCGCACCCTGCAGAAAGCCGTTGGGCGCCAGGTGCACGCCGAGCAGATTCGGCAGCTTGTCGAGGATGATCGAGAGCTTCAAATCGAAGCTGAGGAAAAACCCGGCGAACAGGCTGAACATCGCCGCCCAGGTCAGGTACAGGCGCGTGCGGAAACCGAGCAGCCGTTGCAGGCGCGATTCAGCCACCGGTTGCGGCGGCTGTGGAGGTGTCGGGAAGGCAGTCATTGGCTGATATCGGCACCGATCCATTTCTGCGACAGCTTGCTCAGCGTGCCGTCCTGTTTGAGTTGCGCAAACACCTCGCGCACTTTGGCGTCCCACTCGGCATCACCCTTTTCGATGGCCACCGAGTTCGGCTCCGAGTACAGCGGCGCGCCCGCCAGTTTGAAACGCTGATCCTGATTCAGGCGCGGCTGCGCGGTCACCAGGTTGGTGAGGATGGCGTCCAGGCGCACACCGGCGCCCAGACCCAGATCCTGGAAGGCGACGTTGTCGGTATCGTACGGAGCGATCTGCACATCCTCGAACGGGTACTCAAGGTGCTTGTCTTCGGCGCCTTCGATGACCAGATTCTTGTTCAGATAACTTTCGTAGCTGCTGGCGCTGGTCAGGCCGACCTTTTTCCCGCTCAGGTCCTTGGCGCCGTGGATGCGATCGTCCTTGGCGTTGACCACGATCACGGCGGGCGAGGCGTAGTACTCGACCGGGAAATCGAACACTTCGGCGCGGGCCTTGCTCGGGGTCATGGAGCAGATGCAGATGTCATAGCGCCCGCTCCAGCGGCCGGCAGCGATCACGTCCCAGGATGGCGTTTCGAGGCGCAGCTTGACCCCCAGCTTGTCCGCGACGGCTTTGGCGACGTCGACGTCGAAGCCGTCGAGCTGATTCTGCTCATTGAGAAACGAGAAGGGTGGGTAGCTTTCCATCAGCACGCCGACCAGTTGTTTTTTCTGTTCGACGCGATCGAGTGTGGCGCCGCCGAAGGCTTGAGTGGACGCGGCCAGAATCGTCAGGCTCAAGGCCAGTAGCGGTTGAAGTTTCACAGTCGACACCTGAAAAAAAGGGGTTGTTATTAACCGAATGGTGCGTATTAAATAGTTATAAGAACTACTCTGGTAGTGAGTAATTTTCATAAGCATATGAGCGAAAAGCATATGGGCACAGCAAGCACGGTAATTCTCGATGGCGGCATGGGCCGTGAGTTGCAACGCGCCGGGGCGCCGTTTCGGCAGCCCGAGTGGTCGGCGCTGGCCCTGATCGAAGCACCGCAAGCGGTCGAAGCGGTGCACGCGGCCTACATCGCCAGCGGCGCCAATGTGATCACCAGCAACAGCTATGCGGTCGTGCCGTTTCATATTGGCGAGGCGCGGTTTGCCGCTGAAGGTCAGGCACTGGCGGCGTTGGCCGGAGAACTGGCACAGCGTGCGGTGCGGGCATCGGGTAAAGCGGTGCGAGTGGCCGGTTCGTTGCCGCCGCTGTTCGGCTCCTATCGCCCGGATCTGTTCGAAGCGGCGCGGGTGAACGAATTGCTGACGCCACTGGTGACCGGCCTGGCGCCACATGTCGACCTGTGGCTGGCGGAAACCCAGAGCTCGATCATCGAGGCGCGTTCCATTCGCGCCGGTCTGCCGCAGGACGGCAAACCGTTCTGGCTGTCGTTTACTTTGAAGGATGAAGACACCGACGAGGTGCCGCGTCTGCGTTCCGGCGAACCGGTGGCCGAAGCAGCGGCGGTGGCGGCGGAATTGGGCGTCGAGACGCTGCTGTTCAACTGCAGCCAGCCGGAAGTGATCGGTGCGGCGATTGATGCGGCGCGCGATACCTTTGAGCGTTTGGGCGTGCAGATTCAAATCGGCGCGTATGCCAATGCGTTTCCACCGCAACCGAAAGAGGCGACGGCCAACGACGGCCTCGATCCGCTGCGCGACGATCTGGATCCGCCGGGGTATCTGCATTGGGCGAAGGATTGGCAGCTGCGTGGTGCCAGTCACTTGGGCGGTTGCTGCGGGATCGGGCCGGAACACATTGCGGTGCTGGCGCAGAAACTGGGGTAAACAACAGATCAAAAGATCGCAGCCTGCGGCAGCCCCTACATGGGATTGACGTTCACCCTGTAGGAGTTGCCGCAGGTTCGGGCCGCGATCGGACGATCTTTTGCTTTGACGATTTAACTACGGCACTCGACCAAACCTTTGAGCTGCCCGGTCGGCGTCTGGTTGGCATCGCTCAACCACTGCTCGAACCCTGCCGCAATCGCCGGCCACTCCGAATCCACAATCGAATACCACGCGGTATCGCGGTTCTGGCCCTTGACCACCATGTGCTGGCGGAACACGCCTTCGAAGCTGAAGCCCAGGCGTTCGGCGGCGTATTTGGAGCGGGCGTTGCCGTTGTTGCACTTCCACTCCAGGCGACGATAGCCCTGTTCGAAGGCGTATTTGGCCAACAGGTAAACCGCTTCGGTACTCTTTGGTGAACGTTGCATCGGCGCACCGAAGGTGACGTGGCCGATCTCGATGCGCCCCTGCGCCGGGACGATCGACATCAGGCTCAGAATGCCTTGCACCTCGCCCGTGACGCGGTCGATCACGCTGAAGAAATACGGATCGCTGCTGGCCGCGTGGTTGTTCAACCAGTCATTGAAAACGCTGCGCTCGGGGAACGGCCCATAGGGCAAGTAATCCCACAGCTTCGGGTCGGCGCCGGGGCCTTCGAGGGCGTTGAACAACTCGTCGCCGTGGCGCGCCGGGTCGAGGCGTTCCAGGCGGATGAACCGGCCTTCGAGCAAGGTCGCAGTGGGGGCGGGGACGCCTTTCCAGTCGGCAAGTGAAGTGGTCATGTACGCGGCTCCTTAAATGGCTTTGCGAAACTGGATGAATCCCGGGCGCTCGGCGATGCGCTCGTAGAGCTGGATCGCGGTGGCATTGGTTTCGTGGGTCAACCAATGCACTTTGCAGCAACCGTCGGCCCTGGCGGTGGCGTAGACGTGTTCGATCAGCAAGCGACCGACGCCGGTGCCACGGGTCTCCGGCGCCACCAGCAGATCCTGCAGGTAGCAGGAGTTTTCGATGCTCCAATTGGAGCGGTGATAGATGAAATGCACCATGCCCACTGCTTTACCGTCGGCCCAGGCGAGAGCTGCGTGGGTCGGCTCGCTCGGGTCGAGGAAACGCTGCCAGGTGCTGTGCGTGACGGCGTCCGGCAACTCGCTGTTGTAGAAGCGCAGGTAGGCCTGCCACAACGGCAGCCAGGCGGCGTGATCACCGGCGGTCACCGGGCGGATCTGGATCTGACTCATGCTGATTTCCTTAACGCATCAAGTGGGCGAGGGTTCGGTCGGCGATGTCGGGGCTGGCAGCCAGGCCTTCGCGCACGCCGGCAATGTCTTCGGCGCTGCGGTTCTGGCTGAGCTTGCGCTTGCCTTCGAGGCGGTCGATGGGAATGGCGAAACCGACGATGGCCTTGAGCATGCCGTCGATATAGTCGGCCGGTGCGTCGTCGACCTTCCACGGTTGCGCGCGACCGGCTTCATGGCGATCGGTCAGGGTGCTGACGATGTCAAGCAGGCGCCCGCCGTCGCTGAAGGTTTCGGCGTGGCCATAGGCGTGCACGGCGACGTAGTTCCAGGTCGGCACGACTTTGCCGTGCTCGGCCTTGCTCGGGTAAAACCCCGGGCTGACGTAGGCGTCGGGGCCGGCAAAAATCAGCATCGCTTCAGCGCCGTCACGCAGGTCTTTCCACTGCGGATTGGCTTTGGCCAAGTGCCCGTACAGCGTGCCGTTCTGGCCCTGTTCGCGGTGCAGCAGCACTGGCACATGGCTGGCCTGCAGGCCGTTTTCACCATGACTCACCAGAATCGCGAGACGGGTGGCGAGGATCAGTTCGTGCAGTTGCGACAGTTCGTCGATGGCAAAGGCGCGGGGCGTGTACATGGAGAGATTTTCCTTGGCGAATGCCTGCATCCTAGGCAGGCTATTGGTCTGTTGTAAGAGCCATTGAAGACCATTTTCATAGGTCCATTGTCATGCCCGAATCGCCCATGCTGTCCATGCCGTTCAATCCGGCCGGTATCGAGCTCGACCGCCGTCAGGGTTTGAGCCGCCAGCTCTATCAGGCGCTGCGTCTGCGGGTGCTGGACGGGCGGCTGGCCAGTGGCACGCGGCTGCCGGCCAGCCGTGATCTGGCGGCGGCATTGGCGATTTCCCGCAACAGCGTGGTGCGCGCCTACGATCAGTTGTACGCCGAAGGCTTCATCGAAGGCCGCGTCGGGGACGGCACGTATGTGGCGCAATTGCCGCAAAGCGCATTGCCCACGAAAAAACTATCCACAAAAGTATCCACAGGGTTTTCAACAGGCTTACCCACAGCCTTATCCACAAATTGGCTGGATTTACCTGTGGTTCCATCCAGTAAAGTTATCCACAGCGACGCGTTGCAGCGGGTTGAAAACAATCATCTGTCCCTGCCGCCCAGTGGTCCGCCGCGTGCTTTTCGGGTCGGCGTTCCAGCCTTCGATCTGTTCCCGTTTGACGTCTGGGCCAAGCTGAACGCGGCTTTCTGGCGCAAGCCGGATTTGCAGCAGCTTTGTTACGGCGACCCGGCGGGCGATGCGCGGTTGCGCGGGATGATCGCGGCCTATTTGCGCAGCTCCCGGGGCATGCAGTGCACGGCTGAGCAAATTGTGATCACCAGTGGCGCACAGCAGGGCATTAGCCTTTGTGCACAGTTGCTGGTAGAGCCGGGCGACGGCGTAGCGATTGAAAATCCCGGGTATCGAGCGGCCGGTCATGCCTTCGCTGTGGCCGGTGCCCGGCTGCACGGGGTGGCGGTGGACAGTGAGGGTATCGACTGCCAGCAACTGGCGGGACTGACCGATTGCCGCCTCACCTATGTCACGCCCTCCCACCAGTACCCCACGGGGGTGGTGATGAGTCTGGCCCGTCGCCTCGAATTGCTGGCCTGGGCCGAGCGCACGCAGGGCTGGATCGTCGAGGATGATTACGATGGCGAGTATCGCTACAGCGGCGCTCCGCTGGCGCCTTTGGCCGCCCTCGATCGACAGGGGCGAGTGCTGTATGTCGGCACGTTCGGCAAGGTCGTGTTCCCGGCGTTGCGCCTGGGGTATCTGGTGCTGCCGCCGGGGCTGGTGGAGGCTTTTGCTCGAAGGCGTGCGGTGGATGTGCGTCATTCCGAAGTCAGTACCCAGGCGGTGATGGCCGAGTTCATGGCCGCCGGGCATTTCCAGCGGCACATCCGACGCATGCGCCGCGCGGCGCTGAGCCGACGCAATGTCTTGCTCGGCGGCTGGCCGCAGAATATTCCGGGCGTCGGCCAGTTGCCCGGCGTTGCCGCCGGGCTGCACCTGACCGTGCCGGTTGCCAGTGTGGCGCGTGAAAGCCAACTGATCGAACTGGCGCGTAGCGTCGACGTCGAGATCAATGGTCTGAGCAGTTATTGGCTGCCTGATTCCACGACCCCGGTCGACCAGCGCGCCGGACTGGTGCTGGGCTTTGCCGCGGTGCCTGAGCGAGCAATCGAAGCGGCGCTCGAGCGTTTGCGAACCGTGTGGCACACCCTCTGAAGCGGGCGCAGATCGATGCGCCCGACGGTGGTATCACGGTTATGTTTCGAGCTGCAGGAACAGGCTCGGATCGCCAATCCGGCGCAGCACATAGTCGATGGGTGTCAGAGCAGTCAGGGCCTGTCGACGTTCTGCGCTGAGGGTCTTCAAATGCGCATCGGCGATTTTCAGGTGCGCCGCGGTGAATTGTTCCGGTGCGGCTTCGGGCGAGTCGTAGTGAAAATGCGCGAGCCATAACGGCTGATCATGCTGGGTGCTGTCGAGTATCTGATACTCCTGAAAGTAATCCTGGCGCTTTTTGGTCTTGATCCGGCCTTTGGTGTTCCTGACGATCCGGACCTGATGATTGTCCAGCAACCATTGCAAATAGGCTTGTCGAGGCTGGCGATCCTTGAGCAGACTGGCGCGCACGGCGATGCCTTGAGCGCGTAACCGGATCGCCGCACTGTTGAGTTCCGCACTCAAATTGCCCACCGGCAACCGCGTGCCGCCGGAGGCGACAATGCGTGCCTGCGCCTGTTCGACGCTGACTGCAATCTGTTCCAGTCGCCGCGCCTGCTGATCGAACAGATCCTGCATGTCTGCCGGTATACGGTTGGGCTTCAGTGCGTCACGACGGGTCCGGTCAATGAACGCCTGCACTCGCTCATTCTGGGTCAGGGCATCGGCAATGAACTCGATGTCGCCCACGTGCGTCGTCGGGGAGGCGGAGGGTCTGACGGGAAGCATTTCTTCCAGAGGCGATTCGCTGGCGGCTGCAGGTTTGGCGGGCGCAGGGTCACGAGGCCGGCTCTTGGTGACCTTGCCAACCGGCCGGGACGGTCCTGCGACAGAGGGGCCTGGTGTGACCGGCGTGCTGCTTGCTCCGGTTTCCGGCAGCAGTTCGCTCAGTTGCTCCTGCGCCAGTTGTCTGAATTCGCCGAGCAGGCTCCTTAGCCGCGCCAGTTCTGCCGCGACCACCATGCCCGGGTATTCGCCTGGCAAGTCCCCCAGACGCTGATCGGCATCGACATAGACATCAATCAGTCGGCTCAGACGATCAATGCGCAGCGCAGTGCTGTCGCCGTTGTCGGGTTTCCTGATCAGGGCAGCGTGGCGATGTGTGGCGGTGGCGGCTTCGATTATCAGCCAACCGGTGGCTTCCCGCGCCGCTTCGGTGGCAGTTTCCTGCATGCACAACTCGTGAGACATGCCGATGGCATTGGACTTCAGATCCCACTGGTTAAACGCCGGGAGCAGTTGGCGCAAGCGTTGTGCGGTGGTCATGCCTGCGCTGCCGATGGTGTCGAGAGTTTCCAAGGAGGTACGGGACAGCTGCAGGCGGGCGATCATGTCCTGGCTCAACGCCAGGGCCTGGTGCAGTTCCTCGTTGTAACTTTGCAGCGCGGCCGGGGTATCGATGACCGTGTGCCGAGCCAATTTACGGGTCAATACCGCGTATGCGTTGCGTTTGAGAACGAACCAGAGGCTGAGGTTTTTTTGCAGCAAAGTGGTCATACGCTGCAATTCGACGAAATAGCCGTCGCTCCCCCCTTTGAGGCGCCATTGGCCAAGTATTTTCAGGGCCTCGTCGTAATCCCCGATCAGCTTTTCGACCTGTTCAAGGTAACGCCGGGTCGCCTCTTGGTGGGCTTCTCCGGAGGCGCCAAGCATGGCTGACTGGGCTTGCTCCAGAGCTGCGTTGCCGACGGCTTCCTGATTTCTGAATGCTTCCAGAGCCGCCCCGAGCTGGTTCCTCTGGATTTCCTTTTCCTTGCGCTGGGCCTTGAGCTGACTTTGCAGGCTGGTGCCCCCGGCGCCACCGCGCAGACGCAGTCGGGTATCCACGAACCATTGGCCTTGCTGGTTGTGAATCAGCAGCGGGCCGGTTTTTGACGGTGTCTGCGGATCAACGATTTGCACCTGCTGGTCATCGTTTTCAATCACGCGGAACCAGCGATCGCCCGCCTGCGCATAGGTGCTGGTAGCGAGGCGATACAGGGTCGCCTTGCCGCGCAGCAGGGTTTCCACGGCGGCTGCCGTGAGGTCGGGAGCCGGCACGGCCAGAGTATTCAGAAACGTTGCCAAGGCACCGGGCGAGCGCCGGGGCACCGAGCCGTAGGCCTCAAGCGAGGAGTAATGGCTGGCCGGGAGTTGGTCACTCAACAGCGCGGTGACGTGTGTAACCGTGGGTGGGACAGGCGTTTGTACAGGGGGGACCTGGATCCGGGGCAGTCCTTCGCTTTCGATTTCGCTTGCGCCTTCGCTGCGCAACGCTGTGCGGGGGCCGGTTGTGCGTTGTGTGGCCGCATGATGGGCCAGGATCATGCCCAGGTTCAGCAACATATCGGCGACGGCGCTCCACTGCGCGTGGGTATCGCCACGATTGTGGGCATCCACGACCTGATCGATTTCGCTGATGCTTTGCCAGACCCAGATCGCCGCGCCTGCCGGACCGCAGAGAAAGTTCGCGGCAACGTTGAACAACGCCCACCCACTGTCTCGCAGCAAGGTCCAGCGGCGTTGCGCATTGGACAACGACTGTCGGTCGGCGAGTTCGGCCATCGCCAGTGCATGGGTCTTGAACAGCACCGGGAACACCTCGCCAGTCAGTGCCGTGGAGGCAAGCCCGACCGGCCCGGCCCACTTGACGCTGGTCCAGGGTTCGGCGAGCAATTGCGCGCCCAGCCACGAACTGGGCAGACCGATGGGGAAGGTGTATTGGGCATATTTGAAACTGGTTTGCGAATCCGCCAGCCACGCGAGCACCGAATCCCTCAATTCGCCTGGCTGATGGATGGCGTACAGCAGGTTTTGCGTTGAAGGGAATTGCAGCAATGGCTGCTCAAGCAACGGACGATACAGCAGGCATGGCCCGGCTCCAGGCTGGCGCGGGGCAATGATGAACATGTCGGTGACAACATCGCCAGCAGTCTCCCCGGCATGGATAAACGTCAGCGGACGAATGACCACAGTGTGTGGATGACCGGGTGTCGGTTTGAGCCACTCCTGAACGCAGCGATAACCCTGCTCATCCACGCCGCCGAGGCGTCGCAGCTTGGATTCCAGTGCAATCAGCGGCAGCACTGCGTGCAACTGGCGGATGTAAAAGCGCTGCTGCAGGGGGGCCTGCAGCGGATCGTTGATCAGTCTGTCCCTGATCAAGCCGGGGTAGACCTCACCCATGTCGATCTTGTTTGCCATCTTCGTCAGGTAGGCGACAGTCAGCCACTGCGGCAGCGCTTGCGGCGGGTCGAATTGCAGCGTCGCCAGATACGGCGTGCGGTTTTGCAAGGCGTACTCGCCCAGGGTTTCGATATGGGTGTCATGCGGATCGGGCAGTGTCACGCCTCCCGATTCGAAGCTGTTGGTGATGCGGATTTGCAATTTGTCCAAAGGCAGCCCGGCCGCCGATGGCTGATCGGCGATGATCGCCTCACGCATGCAATTGTGCGCATACGTATCGATCGGCGGGATTGGCAACAGCGCCTTGTCTGCCTGCCGGTACAACTGGCCCAGCGCATTGATCGATTGGCTGTATTGATCGAGCTCGGAAGCCGAAGCGTCGAGCAGCCAGTCGGGTATCGAATCATCGAGGTCGATGAGGGTATTTTTCTGCGGTTCGCTGGCTCGCTCGATCAGGGGCGGGAAGGAGGTACCGTCCTCGCTTTCCTCGTCGAGACTCTGCCGGGTGATTGCCCGAATGGCATCGAGCTGGTTGGCAATCAGGACCCAAGCCATGTGGTCGAAAAAATTGCCCTCGGGTTCAAACAACTGCCACTGCAGATTCTGTCCGGCCGGTAACAGTTCGATACGCTGCGGCAGTGATTCACCCAGTTGCTGCAGAGAGTCGAATGTCTCGTAACCATCTTCCACGGTGTACATCATGACCAGATCGCGCAGGCCATAGCGTCCGAAAATCACCGCGGCGCCGCCCAGAATCAGGTGCCGGGCATCGCCTTGAGCATCGACGGAGTCGATGTCGATCAGGCACACCCGGATGTCCGACAGTGTTTTGTCGTGACGCTGGCGCTCCTGTTTGTCCGGGCGCCGCGACACCGCCCGGGCGACCAGACACTGCTCATCGTCCCAGCCCTCGGCGTTATGGACGTTCAGGGCGTCGCGCAGGGCATCGGAGAGCTCTTGCCAGCGCGGCAATTGGCGTCGGGTGCTGTTCCAGTAATCCAGCTGTCGCTCGGCGAAGGCGACAAACAACAGAGGCGAATAATCGTTGAGCAGATCGGCAATGGCCTCGATATCGACATCCATATGCACCACTGGCGTGGCTCGGTGGTTCAAGGTCAGAAAGTGTTCACCCTCGAGATAGTTGGCGCTGGAGCCGTTGAAAAATTGCCGGATGAGTGCCTCTGTCAGTGATTCAAATCGGGTCGGCAAGGCCACCCGCTCAGCGTTCAGCCATTGCCATTGTGGCGTGCCGATCATGGCCTGCTCGGGATCGATATCTTGTTGTGGATACAGCGCTTCGAGCGCCTGGCGCAGCACTGCGCTGGCGACTTCATCGACCGTGGGACCGCGACTGGTCTGATGGACGATCTGGCTCTTTTGCAGCAATGCATGGGTTTCGGTGTTCGCTGAATGCTCAGTCATTGTCATTGTCCTTTTTGACGTTTGGGGCTTATGAGAAAAACAGCGAACGCGCCAGCTGCGGGCCGATCGCGCTGCGATAGATGGCGATGATTTGCGGGCTGCTGGTGGCTGAGTCCAGGTCGAAGGCGCCGGCCATCCGTCGTTGCTCCTGCAGTTTCAAATGGGCGGCGGTGAAGGCGTCGGCCGGCGCATCGAGGCTGTTGTAATGGAAGTGCGCGTACCACAACGCCTTGCCGGTGCGCCGCTCGCGAATTTCGTACTCCTGCAGATAATCCCTGCGCGGGCCTTTGAGGCGACGCCGGGCACCGCCAGACACAATGTCGATCTCATCCTTGTGCAATAACCATTCGACCCGGGCAGCGGTTGGCGGTTGTTGCTTGGTCATCTCGACCCGTATCCGGTAGCCCTCGGCGTACAGGCGTTCACACGCCTGGTTCAATTGGGCGATCAGGGCTGGCGGCTCCTCGGTGCTGTTCGCCCGCAGCCGTGCCTGTTCAAGGCTTTTCGCGCTTTCGTCGAGCTGTTCGGCCTTGCGCTGGAACTGCTCTTCGATCTCGACGGGAATCCGACCAGGTTTTTTGGCATGGGCTTCGGTTTGCCGAATGAAGCTTTCCACGCCATCGAGCAGCGTCTGGCCCTGGCTGATCTGGGTGGCGAGATCCTGCGCCGGAGCTGGCGGGCGGCGCCGTCCGGGCTGAATGCGTTCGACCCAGACACCGGGCGTTTTCTCGTGAAAGGTGGCGATGACGTTCCCGGTCATGGGCGCTTTCACGTCCAGCAGGACTGGTTGCCCTGGCGCCGAGGAGCGCAACTCGCCGACCACTGTGCCCTTGAAGCGGGTTTTGATAATCCGTTTACGTGAGGCTGGCGCTGGCCTTGAAGGACCGGGCCGAGGCTCCACCGGCCGGTGTTCGAGGAGCAACTGCGCCAGGTGCTCTTCGGTCTGGCGCTGGAACTCGTTGATTCGTTTACGCGTATGGCTGAAGGGCTCGTCAAGCAGCACATCCTTGTGGTTGAGGGCGAAATCCTCGAACGACTGATCGATGGCGGCATACTGTTCGAGCATGCCGTTGAGGCCTTCGATCCGCTCGTTGGCCCCCAGGCTGGTGTGGTCGAGCAGCAGTTCCTGTGAGGTCTGGATCACCAGGTTGGTTGTGTCGAGCAGACGTACCAGATCGCCTTGCGCCTGAGTCAGCGCTGGCGAAGCCTGCTCTTTCAGGCAGATGTCGCGAGCCAGCGACACCTGAAGTGCCTTGAGATCATTGAGACTGAACGCAGGCAGCTTTGCGCGATAGGTATTGGCGACTTCAGCGGCACGTTTGCCCAGTCGGCTCAACTCCTGGAAACGTGACTGGGCAAACTCGATCTTGCTGATCATGCCCTCGGTCAAATCGTACATTCTGCGGTAGGTGACGGGGTCACCGGTGCCTGCGGCCGTTTCTTCGGCCTCAAGCAGCACCAGGGTTTCCTTGAGGGTTCTGGCGAAGAGGGGATCACGTTGAGCGAGCCATGTCTGGTTGAAGAACAACTGGGTACCGAGCATCTCGGTCATGGCGGTGCGGAAATGGGGCACGGTCTCGAGCAGGTTCAACGATTTCAGCTGGTCGATGGGCGCCGCGTATTCCTCGGTGCGGCGTTCAAGTGCTGCAAGAAACGTTGTCTGCTGCGCCACCAGAGTGTCGTCGCTGGCCGCAGTCATGGCGGTGTGAGCGGCTGTCAGCTCTGCGCGGGCCTGCTCGCGCGTGTTATCGAACTCGGTCAGTTGTTTCTTGAGTTCGGCGATGCGTTCATTGTTTTCCCGTCGTTTGGCCTTGCGCCGACTCGACAGACCACCGCCGCGCAGACGCAGGCGAGTGTCGACGAACCACTCGCCCCGCCGATTGCGGATCAAGCCCGGGCCCTGACGTCCGGACTGTCGCTGCGAATTGATGATCGAAACCTCACCGGTGTCGGCGACCGCCACTTCGAACCAGCGCTCACCCACCGGTGCGTAGTATCCGCTGGCATGTCGATAGAGGTGACGATAACGGCCGGCGTCGCTGGCGAGCGGGGTGAGTGCATCGGGGCGCGTAACGGCAAAGCGATCCAGGGTTTGGGTCAGGCTCAGGGCGGTGTCGGTCATCAGCGAAGTCTGGTGTTGCGCCGGATACTCACCGATCACATCAGGGCGTTGCACGATGTTCACTGGCGTTAGTGGCACCGGCTCCTTGGGCTCGGTCTCGACGGTCACCGACGTCTTTTCAGTGATGTCCCGAGACGTCGCGTTACGGGTGCTGGCGTGATGGGCGAGCACCATGGCCAGGGTCAGCAACAGATCGGTCATCGCGGTTTTCTGCTGCCCGGTGTCGCCTGTGGCAGCGGCATCGAAGGTTTGTTGCAGATCGTCCAGCACCTGCCAGATCCAGGCGGCGGTACCGACGGTTCGACCGAAAAACGGCAGTGCGGCGCTGAGGATCATCCAGCTCGCATGCTTGAAGCTCTCCCAGCGACTTTCGCTATTGGACACCGATTGCCGATTCGCCAGTTCGACCATTGCACTGACGTTGGCCTTGAACAGAAAAGCCAGGTAATCGGTAGCGATGACTGCTGTTCCCAAGGTCAGCGTGCCGCTCATCTGCAAGGAAGTCAGTGGATCGGCGAGCAGTTGTGAGAGCGACCATACCGAGGGTCGATCATCGCTGAATACGTAATTGGCATAGTTGGCGCGCGTACTGTCCGGCAACCAGGCGAGGACCGACTGACGCAATGTCGGTGAATGCTTGATGGCGTACACCAGGTTGGCCGGCGACGGGTACTGGAGCAAGGCATGATCGGACAGCGGCCGGTACAGCAGGCAGGGTCCCTTGTCCATCTGTCGGGGGCCGATCACGAACATGTTGGCCACTTCATCGGTGGTCGCCCCCGGGCGCCACGCGGGATTGAAGGCCAGCGGTCGAATGACGATCTCCTGACCGTCCACCCGGCGATTGTCGTCCAGCAATTGAACCACGGCCGCGACATAGCGATAGCCCGCCTCGTCGACCCCGCCCTGTGCGCGAATCTTCTGCTGCAAGGCCAGTAACGGCAATTCGACACGCAGCCGGCTGGTGAACAGGTTCTGCCGTCGCAGACTTTCCAGTGGGTCATCGCGCAGTTTTTGCCTGATCAGCGCAGGATAGGTCTGGCCGATGTCGACACTGACGATCAACCTCTCCAGATAATCAGCCGTCATCCATGCCGGCACCGCAGTGCTGCCGATACTGCTCACGGTCTTGTTGCCCAGCGGCAAGGCAATCAGATTCTGCAGCGCCAGATCGACCAGGCTGAAGGTGCTGCGTTCGGGCTCCAGCAACGGTGTGAAACTGCCCCACACCACCACGCTGTCGACCACGATGCGAATCTCGGCCAGATTCAGTTCAGTGGCTTCGGGATGCTCCTTGAGCAGGGCCGCCTCCAGTTGCTCCAGCGCGAACTCGCGAATCGGTTTGATGCCGTCGTCAAAGGACTGCTCGGCGTTCTGACTTTGCACCTGCGCCAGATCCATCAGATGACGGCTGTAGGCAGTCAGGTCGCTGGGCGAGGCGTCGACCATCCACTCTGGCAACGCTTGCTCGACCAGGTTGAAGCGTGAAGACGACTGCTTGTCCGTGGGATCGAGTTCGTTGGTCGTGCGGCTGACGTGGGGCGTCAGATTGGTTGTCGCCGGTTCGTTTGCCAGCGCGCCAATCGCGTCGGCCTGCAGGGCGATCAGATTGCAAGCCAGATGATCGAAGTAGTCACCGTCAGGTTCGATCAGCCGCCATTGCAGGGTTGCAGGCGGCGGTCCCTCCGTCTGGGTCTGCAGTGAGGCACCCAGTTCCTGCAGGGTATCGAAGGCCTGGAAACCACGAGTGATGGTGTGGGTGAGAATCAGCGTGCGGCTGCCGAGCGTGCCGATCAGTACGGCCATGTCGAGGACGTGCAGGTGAGTGGAAGTGCCATCGCGCGTGGTGTCCAGATCGATCAGGCAGGCGCGGGACTGATAGCGATCATCGGTACTGCGGCTAGTTTTTTGCGGATGGTCGAAAAGACTCCGGGCCATGGCGCGCTGGTCGTCGTCCCACGCCGGGTTCGTCCCGACGTTCCACAGTTCGCGCAGGGACCTGGACAATCCCTGCCAGCGCGGGGCGGAGGCGCGGGTGAACTGGTTCCAGTAATCGACCTGTTGTTCCTCGAAGGCAACAAACAGCAGCGGCGCCAGTTCATTGAGCAGCCTGGCGATAGCCTCGATGTTGACGGGCAGTTGTACCGGTGTCTCGTGCGCAGGATGCAAGGTGAGGTAGTGCTCGCCATCCAGGTAGGTCACTGGCTTGTTGGCGACGCCATGACGCACCAGCGCATCGGTCAGCGATTCGAAGTGTCGCGGCCCGGGGACGACACGCTGGTCACGCAAGGTCCAGCCAGGTGTCACCACCATTGCCAGTCGCGGGTCGATCTGTAACTTGGGGTATAGCGTTTTCAGTGCCGGTTGCAGGGCGCGGGTGGCGACTTCCCTGATTGAGGGGCCGGCGACCAGTTGGGTAAGCAGGGCGTCTTGATCGTCCGGCAGCTTGTGGTCGGCGGGAGAGTTGAGGGTTTCTGGCATGGTCACATCCTTGGTCAGAACAGCAGGCACCGCGAAAGAGGCGGTGGGCGATGCGTTGCAAGGTAGTGACGGGCTGAGCGCGGAGGGTGGTAGATAGATATCGCAGACAAAAAAAGACCCGCACGGCGGCGGGTCTCGTCGTCAGCGTCGGCTCAGGTACCGGACTTGATCTTGGTCCAGGCCCGGGTGCGTGCCCGCTCGGCATCCCGCGGCAGTGGTTGCAGGGTGTAGAGCGTGCCCATTGCCGCATCGGTCGGGTACAGGTTGGGGTTGTTGCGGATCGCCGGATCGACCAGTTGGGTGGCGTCCTTGTTCGGGTTCGGATACCCGACGAAGTCGCTGACCGGCGCGATCACCGCCGGTTGCAGCAGGTAGTTGATGAAGGTGTAGGCGTCCTCGGTGTTCTTCGCGCCCTTGGGAATGGCGAGCATGTCGAACCAGATCGGTGCGCCTTCCTTGGGCAGGCGCATGTCGACCACCACACCGTTCTTCGCTTCCTTGGCGCGGTTGGCCGCCTGCGAGAAACTGCCGGAATAACCGACCGCGACGCAGATGTCACCGTTGGCGATGTCGGCCATGTACTTGGACGAATGGAAGTAGGTCACGTACGGCCGGATCTTCATCAGCAGCGCTTCGGCCTTGGCATAGTCCGCCGGATTTTTGCTGTTGGGGTCCAGACCCAGGTGTTGCAGGGCCAGCGGCAGAATCTCCGACGGCGAGTCGAGCAGGGCAACGCCGCACTGCTTGAGCTTGCTGATGTTCTCCTCCTTGAAGATCAGGTCCCAGCTGTCCACCGGCGCGTTATCTCCCAGTGCGGCTTTGACCTTGGCCGGATTGAAGCCGATCAGGATCGTGCCGTACATGTACGGCACGGCAAATTTGTTGCCCGGGTCGTTGGCCTCGATCAGCTTCATCAGTTTCGGATCGAGGTGATTCCAGTTCGGCAGCTTGCTGCGATCCAGCGGCTGGAACACCCCGGCCTCGATCTGCTTGGCGAGGAACACGTTTGACGGCACCACCACGTCATAGCCGGAGTTGCCGGTCAGCAGTTTGGCTTCCAGCGCTTCATTGGTGTCGAAGATGTCGTAGACCAGTCTGGTCTGGGTGTTCTGCGCCTTGAAGTCTTCCAGCGCTTTGGGCGTGATGTAGTCGAACCAGTTGTAGACGCGCAGGGTGCGTTCTTCAGCGTGGACGCCGACGCTGAGCAGCGCGGCGCACAGGGCTGGCGCAATGCAGTGCTTGAGTCGGTTCATTGTTCGAACCCTTCGAGCACGTTTACCGCGTTGATGCCGATTTCCTCCACCGCGTAGCCACCTTCCATGACGAACAGCGTCGGTTTGCCGAGGGCGGCGATGCGTTTGCCCATGGCCAGGTAATCCGGACTGTCGAGCTTGAACTGCGAGATCGGATCGTCCTTGAAGGTGTCGACGCCCAGCGACACGACGATGATGTCGGCACCGTAGCTGTCGATCTCGTTGCAGGCCTGTTCCAATGCCGCGCTCCACACATCCCAGCCGGAACCGGCCGGCAGCGGATAGTTGAAGTTGAAGCCTTCACCGGCCCCTTCACCGCGTTCATCGTCATAGCCGAGGAAGAATGGAAACTCGGCTTCCGGATGGCCGTGGATCGAGGTGAACAGCACGTCGCTGCGCTCGTAGAAAATCGACTGAGTGCCGTTGCCGTGGTGGTAGTCGACGTCGAGGATCGCGACCTTCTTGTGGCCGGCATCGAGGAATGCCTGAGCGGCAATGGCGGCGTTGTTCAGGTAGCAATAACCGCCCATCAAGTCGCTGGCGGCGTGGTGTCCCGGTGGCCGGCACAGGGCGAACGCACTGCGTGCACCGCGCTGGATTTCCGCTTGGGCAGTCAGCGCCACTTGCGCTGCACTGTAGGCTGCTTGCCAGGTGCCGGCGGTGATCGGCGCGCCGCCGTCGAAGCTGTAGTAGCCGAGCTGGCCGTGCAGGCTGGTCGGTTTGATCTGCCGCAGAGTGCGGGCGGGCCAGGTGTAGGGCAGCAGGTCGCCGTCGGTGTTGAATTCGGTCCAGCGTGCCCACGCACCTTTGAAGAAGTCGAGGTAATCGCGGCTGTGGATGCGCGCGATCGGTTCGAGGCCAAAATCCTTTGGCGCTTCTACCGGGCCGAGGTTCTGGTGCTGTACCCGTTGCAGCACGTGGTCGGCGCGCGACGGCATTTCGAAACACGGCTTGAGCTGGCCGTCGATGAGTTCGCAGCGGCCGTGGTGCAGGTGGTGATCGTCCGAGTAGATCGTCAGCATTTGTTGTTCTCCGCAGGGGGCTGATTCGGTTGCCCCCAGTGTTGCGGCGCGCGACGAATCGGAGAACGGCAGGAAAGGCCAAAAGGGGATCGATATGGCCAAAAACTCTGACCGCAATTCGCCCCTCCTTTCAATGCAGCCTAGCTTCGATTCAGGCTGCAATGCGTCCCGGTGGGAGCGGGCTTGCTCGCGAATGCGCAGTGTCAGCAATCAATTTATCTGACATACCGTATTCGCGAGCAAGCCCGCTCCCACACTTAAAGCTCAGGAAATTATGCGCGGTTAATCATGATTGATAACTTAGAGATGATCTTGATGTTTAAGTTTAAATAGTGCTTAAGAAGTTTTTAAGTTGGTCTGCTTTTGGTTTTATTATTGTTTTTAATTGGCTCAAGGCATGGTGCATGCCAATTTTAAAGTTGAAAGCAGGCGCGGTCTACTGTCAGAAATTACAGGTTTTTCTCGAATTTAATACCGTTTGTCGCATGTTTTTATTTATATATTTGTTTTTTGACAGCCTGATAAGTTGGGTCTAGGTTGCCAAAGGCTTACCTCTGGCTTTTTGAGAGAGAGGCTGGCTATCCCTATTAGCTTTGATGATTTGCAAAAGGAGATTCGTATGAGTACTTCGAAATTTGAAAAATATTCGCCGGAGTTCTTTCGGGGCATCAAAAAGGCAACCGAAGGTCAGTTCAATATTAAAGTTGACGGTAAAGACCATACCTTCCCGGTCAGTCGCGCTGAAATCCACGAAAAAGGCATTGTTCTGCGCTTCGATATGAGTGGGGGGAATCCTGACGTTAACCACTTTATTTCAATAGTTATTGAGAAACAGTATTTGAATAAAAAAGTGGAGTTTACCGAGGGGGGTGAGCCCGTTTATTTCCTGTTTCAGAATGCCAAGCAAGAGTGGTTGGCGGAAAAAGGCTGGATTCATGTGTATTGGCAAGAGAACAGCGAGAAAATCAGCGGGTTGGTGGGCGATGTGGAAAGCGGCCAGCCTGGTGACTCCAAACTGGAGGGCGGGAAATTCGAGGTCACCTTAGCTTGATTGTTAAACCTTCCTGCGTCAGTTCTGCAGGAAGGTTTATTTATGCTCCGAATCGCATTTTCCAGTTTTTATCAGTTCAGTTCGCCACACAGGTCAAGTTTGATCAGTCGGCGCACGTCAGCCGACTTCAGGCTGGGAGCTGCCCAAGGCTGCGATCTTTTGATCTTCAGGGTCTGAACTGGCTCGGCGCCACCCCGCTCCAGCGCACGAACGCATGGCGGAAACTCGCGGTCTCGCTGAAGCCCAGGGTCTCGGCGATGCGGTAGATCGGCAACTGATCCTCACACAGCATCTGCTTGGCCCGCTCGAAGCGCAGTTCGTCGAGCAGTTCCTGATAGCTGCTGCCCATGTCCTTCAGGTGCCGGCGCAAGGTGCGCGGCGAGCACTTCATCTGCTGGGCCAGTCCCTCCAGCCCCGGTGCTGCATTGAGCTGGGCACTGAGCAACTGGCGAATTCGCCCCAGCCACGCCTGGCGTCCGGTGAACTCGATGTTCTGTTTGCGGCAGCGTTCGGCCATGGCCTGGTGGGTGATGCTGTCGGCCAATGGCAACGGCTGATCGAGCCAGCGCCGGTCGAAGGCGAAAGCGTTGTCCTTGGCGGCGAAGTGCAGCGGGCTGGCGAAGTGTTCGGCGTAGCTGTCGCGGTAATCCGGCGCGGCATGCTCAAAGCGTGTCGCCAGCAATGGCAGCGGATGCCCGAGCAGGTCGTCGCAGATGACCTTCAATGACACCAGGCAGAATTCCGCATTGAACACCGCCATTTCCGGGCTCTCGCGGTAATCGGCAGCGACAAACCAGACCCGTTCGCCGTCGTCTTCCAGACTCAGTTCGAAAAGTGTTCCCAGCAGCGCCGGATAGCGTATCGCCAGGCGCAAAGCGTCACCTAAGGTGGCACTGGTGAGCAGGGCGTAACCGAGGATGCCGTAGCAGGAAACGTGCATCCGCCGGCCCAGTTCCAGGCCGATGTCATGCTTGAGCGCGACCGCATTGGCGCAGACCTGCATTTCCTGATTGGTGGTGATGCGTGTGTCGGCACGGGCCAGATCCGCCGTACTGATGCCGCTGCCGGCCAACAGCGCTTCGCTCGACAGGCCTTCGGTCTTGAAGGTGTTGAGCACCAGTGAGACGGCATTGAGCGTCGTGAGGTGGGAGTGGAGCATGAGGCGGCATCCGCAGGTTTTTGGCAAAAGAGGCAGCAAGTAGCGTGCCGTGCACGACGCCCACAGGCAGGAGTGACGTCGTGCACGGTCATCGGCATATGCCTTAGCTCGCGCTGAAAAACAGCTGTCGGGCCTGCTCCACGCCGATCATGCTGCGGTAGTACGCCAGCCGTTCGGCCCGGCTCAACCCGCGAGTGCTGTCGGCCTCGAATCCCAGTTGCCGCTCCGCGGGAGTTTTCAAACGTGCAGAGAGAAAGGCTTTGTCCGGCACCCATGAGGTGGAGTACAGAAAGTGCGCGTACCACAGCACCTTGCGCGTGGTCTGGTCAGTGATGCTGTATTCGTCCAGGTAGAGCGCCTTGCCGCCCGTCAGGCGGCGTCGACTGACAGTTTTTGCAATACGGATGGTGTCGTTGGCCTGGAGCCAGGCGACACCCGATGGCGTGGGTGACTGTGCCCTGGTCATCCCCGACATGGCGGTTTTGGCCTGCAGATAAAGGCTGTCGACTGCATCGCTCAGTGCCTTGTTCAGCACCGCAGCCGAACGTTGACCGCTTTCGGTGGCGTTACTGTCGGTCAGAGCCTGTTCGATGGCCGCGCTGACGTGTTCCAGTTGCAGGGCGTGCTGGTGAAACAGGTACTCGATACCGACTGCCGAGCGTCCGGCCTGCTTCATGAGTTCGTCCATGCGCAGGGTGAACGCCGGCAGGCCGTCGAGCAGGTTCTGCCCCTTGTTCAGGCTGGTTTCGAGCGCTGGCGTCGGCGTCGGCAGGGCATTGCCGACACGTTCGACCCACACCCCGGGAGTTTTTTGATGAAAGGTCGAGATGACCTTGTCCGTGAGCGGTGACTTGATGTCGACCAGATCGGTTTCCAGCCCCTGTGCCGTCAGGCGCGGCTCGCCGATCAGCACGCCGTTGTAGCGGGTACGGATGAACTTCTTTTTCGGCCTTGGCGGTTGCACGGGGAGCGCCGGGCGGCTGCGCAGGGTGTCGCGCTCTTCGAGCAACAGCACCAGGTTGTGGCGGGCGCTGCGGTTGAATTGCTCGAGCTGTTGGCGAAGGTTTGCCAGCGGTGCCTCTTGCACACTTTCAGCGAACGCGGACTTGAAGTCTGCCAGGCGCTCGTCGAGTACGTTGAATTGTTCGATCAGATCGTTGAGGCAGTCGATGCGTTCGTCGAGCCGGGAAACGCTGCGCTCCTCAAGGGTGTCGCGCAGCGCTTGAACGGCGATATCGGCGGTATCGACAATCCGGTCGAGACTGAGCCAGGCATCCGCGGCTGTCGCCACCGAGTGTTCGGGCAGGCAGACATTGCGCGCTAGTGTCACCTGCAGTGCCTTGAGATCGTCGATCGAGTACGCCGGGAGTGCCTTGCGGGTCAGTTGAATCAGGCGCAAGCCGTCTCTCTCGAACTCTTTGAGTTGCACCAGTTGTGCCTGGATCTGCTCCAGACGCGTGATCATGTCCAGATTGAGCTCAAGCATCTGCCGCGTTTCGGCAATATGCCGGCTCTGGGGCTGTTCAGCCTGGTCTTCGAGATGATTGAGCACGCTGCGCAATGTCGGTGTGAACAGGGTCAGCGCTTCGCGAATCCCCGCATGAATCAGTTCGAGCTGCGCCTTGAGATAGCCCAGGGATCTCTGTTGGTAGTCAGCCGTTGGCGAGAACACATGCAACGCCTTGAGGTCGCTCAACGCCTGGGCATAAGCGACGCGTTGCCTGTCCAGAGACTGGAGAAAGAGCTGGCGGTGGGTCGCAGCGGTCTGAGCGGTGGCAGCATTCATTGCCTGGCGCACTTGTTCCAGCTCGCCTTGTGCTGTCACTTTACGGCTTTCGAAGGCGCTCAGGCGGGTGCGCAGTTTTTCCGCTTCGATGCGGCGTTGTGCTTCAGCCAGTTGTGTCAGGCCGGTTGAGCCGCCACCGCGCAGGCGCAGTCGGGTATCAACGAACCATTCGCCACGCAGATTGCCGATCAGGGCTGGGCCGGTATGGGTTGGATCCTGCGGATCGATGATCATGACGGTGCCGTTTTCGTCCACCGCGACCTCGAACCAGTCACGGCCCACCGGGGCGTACCATTTGCTGTTGTAGCTGTAGAGATTTCGATAGAGCCCGGGCTGGGTGCTGGCGCTGCCCAGTCGCTGCGGGCGAAGGGTTTTGAAGTGCGACAGCACGGTGCCCAGACTTGCAGGCGCGCGGTTCGCGGCGCCGCTGATATTCAGGGTCTGCTGCAGGTCAGCGGTTTCATGGGGAGCACTTTTTTCCAGTTGCTGCACGGTAATTTCAGTGGTCGTGGGGTCAGGGCTTTTCGGTGTTTCGCTTGCCGCTGTCTCATGGATCGGTCGTGGTCGGGAGCGTCCTGCGATGTGCAACGTGATCGCCATCCCCAGATTGAGCAGAACCTCGGTGAACGCTGACCATTGCGCTGAGGAGTCATCCTGCTCCCGGGCTTCCTTCAGGGCTTGCAGTTGCTCCATCACCTGCCAGATCCACGTCGCGACACCCACCGTGCGTCCGAGGAACGGCAAGACGGCATTGAACAGGGTCCATCCGGCCCGTTTGAAACTGGCCCAGCGACTTTCCGCATTTGACACCGACTGGCGGTCGGCCAGCTCGACCAGCGCCGACGCGTTGGCTTTGTACAGAGCGTCTGGCAGATCGCCCTCCACGGTCTTTCTACCGAGGCTGATCGGCCCGCTCATGATGGTCATTTTTTCCGCATCCACCAGAAACTCGGTAACGGCCCAGGGCGAGGGCAACGTGCTTGGAAACACATAATTGGCGTAGTCGCTGCGCACGCTGTCCAGGAGCCAGGCGAGCACCGAGTCACGCAGGCTGGCGGATTGCTGGATGGCGTACAGCAAGTTGCTGGGGGAAGGGTATTGGGTCAACGGCTGGTCGAGCATCGGCCGATACAGCAGGCACGGCCCGGCGCTCGGGTCTTCAGGTCCGATCACGAACATGTTGGCGACTTCGTCATGGCTGCCGTCTGTTCTGCGTTGAGGAACGAAAGCCAGAGGCCGCATGACGATGGTCTGGTCCTCGACCATGCGACGGTTGCTGTCGGGGTCCAGCACTGCGACGACATAGCGGTAACCGCGCGCGTCGATACCGGCCTTGCCGCGAATTTTCAATTGCAGGGCCAGCAGCGGCAACTGGATGCGCAAGTGCTGAGTGAACAGTGCCTGGCGCCCGGCGGATGCAGGCGTGGTGTCGACCAACTGGCTCTTGATAAGCGCCGGATAGGTCGTACCGATATTCGCGCGGGTTACCAGGTCTTCCAGATAGCTTACGGTCAGCCATGTGGGCAATGGCTTGCCACGGGTGGAGTGCAGGGTCTTGTTGCCTACCGGTACTGCAATCAGATTCTGCAAGGCCAGATCGGTGACGCTGAAATTGTAGGTCTCGATTTTTCCCGGAACAGTAAAGGTGCCCCAGATCACCGGAGTTTTGACCCGCAACTGGATCGACTCAAGGGCTGTTTCCAGATCCGTACGCTGCGCATCGGCGTGCTCGCGAAGGGTCTCGGCATGCAAGGCGTTCATTTCACTCAGCGCGTATTCGCTGATTGGCAGGATGCCATCCAGATAGGATTTGCCGTTGTTCTGGCTGTGCAGCGCAGCCAGATCCTTCAAGTGCCGGGAATAGTTGTTCAGATCCGGCACTGACGCAGCACTGAGCCAGTCAGGCAGGGCATCCTGGAACCAGCTCAATGGCGGGCCGGGCTTTTTCACCGTTGCGTCGACTTGCGGGGTGGCCGTGGACAATGGCTTGTCGAGTGGCGCAGGTGTGGCAGGAGAAAAATCCAGCGCGCCGATCACATCGATCTGAATCGAGACCAGTGCGCACGCCTGATAATCGAAGATGCTGCCCGAGGGTTCCAGTAAGCGCCATTTCAGTTGCTGGTATGACTGGAGGTTGCTGACATGCTCAGGCAAGGATTTGCCCAGTTCATCAAGAGAGTCGAACTTCTGATAGCCCTTGAGCAGCGAGTGGGCGAGGATCACCGTTTTTCCCTGCTGTGTGCCGATCAGCACCGCCATCGATACTTCGTTCAAGTGCTTCACGGTATCGCCATCGACCAGGTCAATGGCGATCAGGCAGGCGCTGCTTTGGTAGGGATCATCGATTTTCCTGCTGGCCAGATCCGCATTGCGATACACCGTGCGGGCCATCGCGCAGTCACTCTCGCTCCAGCCTTGTACCTGATCGACGTTCCAGATCTCGCGCAGGGTGTCCGACAGCGCATGCCAGCGCGGGCCGGTGCTGTCGTCGGCGCTGTTCCAGTACGCCAGCTGTTGCTCCTGAAACGCGGTGAGCATGACCGGTGCCAGCAGGTTGAGCAGGCTGGCGATTTCGTCGACCCGTACCGGTAAGTGGACGGCCGGCTCGCTGATCGGTTGTTGCGTCAGAAAGTGTTCACCTTCGATATACAGCGTCGGCGTGCCCTGCACGACCTGGGCGGCGAGAATTTCGGTCAAGGCCTGGTAGGTTGGATTTGCGGCAACGATCTGCTCGTCGACGATGGACCATTGCGGCGTGCCGATCATGGTAATGCTCGGCTCCAGATCAAGTGCGGGATACAGCTTGCGCAAGTGCTCGCGCAGCAGCACGGCGGCCACGTCGCGTAAGTCGGGGCCGACACTCAGTTGAGTGATCAGGGCTTCGGTGGGGTGGTGGCCGGCGGCAGGCGGCCGGGTGGAGCGTGTGATTGCTGAACTCATGGTGCGTCCCTGCGTTCTGGTATGGAGGCGTTCCCGAGGACAAGCCTCGGGGTCGCTCCATGCTAGGGGGCACGTTGCAGCGTTGGTGGTAGATATGTAGGGGGCGCCGGATTATTCCGGCGCCGGACACGGCTCAGCGCAGCTCGCCACACAGGTCGAGTTCGATCAGGCGTCGTACTTCGGCGTTGTCCAGACCTGCACCGAGCAAGCCGTGCAGCTTGCCGAACGCTGCTTCGCGGGTCATGCCGCCGCCGGACAACACGCCAACACCACGCAACCGGCTGCCGGCCTCGTAAACGTCCAGCTCGACCCCGCCTTCATGGCACTGCGTGACCGCAACCACCACCACACCGTTGTCCCGCGCGCGGCCAAGGCTGGCGAGAAATTCGCTATCGTCGCTCGGCCCGGTGCCGCTGCCGTAGCATTCCAGCACCAGCCCCTGAATGCCGCTGGCCAGCAGACCGTCGACAATCCCGGCGCCGATGCCGGGGAACAGCGGCAGTACCGCGACGTTGACCAGTTGTTTTGGCTGGCTGTAGTTCAACGCGGCTGGAATCGACTGTGCTTTCACTCCGCCGCCCTGACGTTCGAGGCGCTTGAACGGATGCCGGCCGAAGCTGCGCACTTTCGCGCAGCGCGTCGGCGCCAGCAGCTCGCCGTGGAAGTACAGGTGCACGCCCGGCGCCAGACCCTGGCCCAAGGCAACCAGTGCGCCGCCGAGGTTTTCCCAGGCATCGCTGTCGGTGACGCCGGCCGGCAGCATCGAGCCGGTGAAACACACACGGGCATGCAGGCCGAGCAACTGAAAGCTCATCGCCGCGGCGCTGTAGGCGAGGGTGTCGGTGCCGTGCAGGATCAGCACGCTGTCGCAGCCTTGCACGTCCACGGCATCGACTACCGCTTCACGCAGTTGCTGCCAGTAGGCCGGGGTCATGTTGGCGCTGTCGATCAGCGGCGACATTTCCCGAAAGCGCCACTGCGGCACCACCAGTTCGGGCTGGCTGTGCAGGTACTCGCGCATCCGCGCTTCGAAACCGGAGGCCGGGGCCAGACCGTTGGCGCTGGCCTGCATGCCGATGGTGCCACCGGTGTAGAGCACCATGACGTGTTGGGCGGCGGGATAAGTCGAAGGGTTCATAGGATTCTCCGAAACGATGAGTTCCTGTGGGAGCGGGCTTGCTCGCGAATGCGGTGGGTCAGATACAGGAATCTCGACTGATCCGCCGCTTTCGCGAGCAAGTTCGCTCCCACAGGTATTGCATCACAATAACTGACGGGCGCAGGGGATGCGCCCGTCATTCACCTGTCAGCGTTGCGCTGCAGGAACGCCTTGCGGCTCGACTGCGGTCTTGTCGGCGGCTGGCGCCTCGGTCGGCCAGGCCTTCAGGTCCAGATCCAGATCGGCAAATTTGCTGGAGTCGAACACCGGCTGCTTGATGCCGGCGCGGCGCTGCTCGTCGTAGTCGCGCATCACGCGCATGCCGACCTTGAACAGCATGGCCAGGGCCATCAGGTTGACGAAGGCCAGGCAGGTCATGGTGATGTCAGCGAAGGCGAACACGGTCGACAGATCCTGCATCGAACCCCATACCACCAGCGCCAGGACCAGACCGCGGAACACCATCAGCAAGGCGCGGTTGCGGCTGAGGAACTGCAGGCTGTTTTCGCCCAGGTAGTAGTTGTAGAGGATGCAGGTGAAGACGAACAGCGACAGCGCAACGCTGACGAAGATGCGGCCCCAGTCACCGACCACGGCGGCCAGCGAGTTCTGGGTCAGGACGATGCCGTCACCTTCGAAGCCCGGGGTGTAGAAGCCCGACAACAGGATCAGCAGCGCGGTGCAGGTGCAGATCACGAAGGTGTCGAGGAACACGCTGAAGGCCTGAACCACGCCCTGAGCGCCCGGGTGTTTCACCGAGGCCACGGCGGCGACGTTCGGCGCACTGCCCAGGCCCGCTTCGTTGGCGAACACGCCACGCTTCACGCCCATGACGATGGCGCTGCCGAGCAGGCCGCCGAAGGCCGGGTCGAGACCGAAGGCGCTCTTGAAGATGGTTTCCAGCATGGCTGGCACGTGTTCGATCTGGGTGCCGATCACGTACAGGGTCACGCCGATGTAGGCCAGGGTCTTGACCGGTACCAGCAGATCGGACACTGCAGCGATGCGCTTGATGCCGCCGATGAAGGTGATGGCCAGCAGCACCGCCAGGACGATCCCGGTGTGGCTTGGGTCGAAGGCGAAGGCGTTCTGCAGCGAGTGGGTCACGGTGTAGGACTGCAGGCCGATGAAGGCGAAGCCGTAGGTGACCAGCAGCAGGACCGAGAACACCACTGCCATGCCTTTCAACTTCAGGCCGTGCTGGATGTAGTAGGCCGGGCCGCCACGGTACAGGCCGTCGCCATCGGCGCGCTTGTAGACCTGAGCCAGGGTGCATTCGAAGAAGCTGCTGGACATGCCGACCAGTGCGGTCACCCACATCCAGAACACCGCACCCGGACCACCCAGGGTCACGGCGATGCCGACACCGGCGATGTTGCCTGCACCGACGCGGCCGGCGAGGCTGAGCATCAGGGCCTGGAACGAGCTGAGTTGGCCGCCGCTGCTTTTCAGGCTGTCGCGGAATACCGCGAACATGTGGAAAAAGTGCCGCAATTGAACGAAACGCGAGCGAATCGTGAAGTAGCTACCGAGCCCGACAATGAGCACGATCAGTACTTTCCCTGAGAGGAAGTCGTTGATGACTTCGAGCATGGATTTTTCCTCGCTGTTTTTTGTGTAAGCAAATGCTGGATGTTCAGAAACATCGCGTTACACCGGTTTGCGCGCGGCACGACAGGTGAGGCGAAGGTTTCGTCCCGGATCCATTTCGCGGGTTTGTTATTAGTTCGGGTTTCGCATGGGTTATGGCCTCGTTACCGACGACCGCTCACGCGAAGAGGGGCGGCACTATACCGATCAGTGCGGCGCCCGTCTGCACGCTCGTGGTGCAAGCGACGAAACGAGGGTGCTGCAAGATCAAAAGATCGCAGCCTTCGGCAGCTCCTACAGGTGCACGAATTTCATGTAGGAGCTGCCGAAGGCTGCGATCTTGGCGGTATCAAATACACAAAACATTTAACGTCCTGCCCGCAAAGAAGTTAAAAAAAAGGGCTTGGGGACTGATCCCCAAGCCCTCAAAAGGTGAGAGGTGTCTAGTCCCTCGACCTGGTGAGCGGTGCTACAAATTACGCGTCGGCTCAGGCTTTGAGCGGAACCAGACGCGGGGCAATCATGTTTTCCGGGCGCAGGATGTCGGCGAGCATGGCTTCGTCGAGCAGACCTTCTTCGCGCACCAGTTCCAGCACGCCGCGGCCGCTTTCAAGAGCAATACGGGCGATGCGGGTGGCGTTTTTGTAGCCGATGTACGGGTTCAGCGCGGTGACCAGACCGATCGAGTGTTCGACCAGTTCGCGGCAGCGGGCTTCGTTGGCGGTGATGCCGACGATGCAGTGCTCGCGCAGCATGTCCATGGCGCGTTGCAACAGACGGATCGAGTCGAGGATCTTGAACGCGATCAGCGGCTCCATCACGTTCAGCTGCAGTTGGCCGCCTTCGGCTGCCATGGTCAGCGCCAGATCGTTACCGATGACCTGGAAGGCCACCTGGTTGACGGCTTCCGGGATTACCGGGTTGACCTTGCCGGGCATGATCGAGCTGCCTGGCTGACGCGCCGGCAGGTTGATCTCGTTGATGCCGGTGCGTGGGCCGCTGGACAGCAGGCGCAGGTCGTTGCAGATCTTCGACAGCTTGACCGCGGTGCGCTTGAGCATGCCGGAGAACAGCACGAAGGCGCCCATGTCGGAGGTGGCTTCGATCAGGTCGGCGGCGGGCACCAGCGGCTGACCGCTGATCAGTGCCAGGCGTTGTACGGCCAGCGCTTGATAGCGCGGGTCGGCGTTGATGCCGGTACCGATCGCGGTGCCGCCCAGGTTCACTTCAGTCAGCAGTTCCGGGGCCAGCGTCTTCAGACGGGCCAGGTCTTCGCCCATGGTGGTGGCGAAAGCACGGAATTCTTGACCCAGGGTCATCGGCACGGCGTCTTGCAGCTGGGTACGACCCATCTTCAGCACGTGGTTGAATTCTTCACCTTTGGCCGCGAATGCCTGAATCAGGCTGTCGAGGCTGGCCAGCAGCGCGTCGTGACCCAGCAGCAGACCCAGGCGGATCGCGGTCGGGTAGGCGTCGTTGGTCGACTGCGCCATATTGACGTCGTCGTTCGGGTGCAGGTACTGGTACTCGCCTTTCTGGTGACCCATTGCTTCGAGCGCAATGTTGGCGATCACTTCGTTGGCGTTCATGTTGGTGGAAGTACCGGCGCCACCTTGAATCATGTCGACCACGAACTCTTCGTGGAAATCACCGCGGATCAATCGGGCACAGGCTTCGCTGATGGCAGCGTGCTTGGCTTCGCTCAGATGACCCAACTCACGGTTGGCGTCAGCGGCGGCCTGTTTGACCATCGCCAGACCGACAACCAGTTTCGGGTAATGCGAAATCGGAACGCCGGAGAGACGGAAGTTGTTCACCGCTCGCAGGGTCTGGATGCCGTAATACGCTTGAGCCGGTACTTCGAGGGCGCCAAGCAGGTCGTTTTCTGTGCGGAAAGATGCAGCGGAGGACATGATAGAAATCATCTCGATATGGACCCGGTCTGTGCCGGAACGCTGCGAATGCTAGGCTTGTGGGATTTTTTGGGCCAATGCTGTTAAACACTGGCCTATGCACATTCGGCATAATGCCCGTGTGACGCCGCGTGCGCGGCAGACGTGTGACCTGTTTTGGTGCGTTCCCGGGAGGGCGTGATGAATCTGGAAAGCAAATGGCTTGAGGACTTCAGTGCTCTGGCCGCCACCCGCAGCTTCTCGCAGGCAGCCGAACGGCGCTTTGTGACCCAGCCGGCGTTCAGTCGGCGGATTCGCAGCCTGGAAGCGGCGCTTGGGCTGACGCTGGTCAACCGCTCGCGCACGCCGATCGAGCTGACGGCAGCGGGACAGCTGTTTCTGGTGACCGCGCGCACCGTGGTCGAACAGCTCGGCGAAGTGCTGCGCCACCTGCATCACCTGGAAGGCGGGCAGGGCGAAGTGATGCAAGTCGCCGCCGCCCACTCTTTGGCGCTGGGCTTCTTCCCGCGCTGGATTGCGCAACTGCGCAACGAAGGGCTGAACATCGCCACGCGATTGGTGGCAACCAACGTCGGCGACGCGGTGCATGCGTTGCGCGAAGGCGGCTGCGACCTGATGCTGGCGTTCTACGACCCGGACGCGGCGATGCAGATGGACCCGGAAATCTTCCCGTCGCTGCACCTGGGCCAGACCGAAATGCTGCCGGTGTGCGCGGCGGATGCCGAGGGCAAGCCGCTGTTCGATCTGGAGGGCGACGCCAGCGTACCGCTGCTGGCGTACAGCGCCGGGGCGTTTCTCGGGCGTTCGGTGAATGGATTATTGCGCCAGCGTCAGCTGCGCTTTACCACTATTTACGAAACCGCGATGGCTGACAGCTTGAAGAGCATGGCGCTGGAAGGCCTGGGGATTGCCTGGGTACCGCAACTGAGCGTACGTGCCGAGCTGGCTCGTGGCGAGCTCGTCGTCTGCGGTGGCCCGCAATGGCACGTGCCGCTGGAGATTCGTCTGTATCGCTGCGCATTGGTGCGTAAAGCCAACGTGCGGCTGTTGTGGCGCAAGCTTGAAGGCGGCGCTGCACAAAATTCCTGACCCATCGCGGATCCAATTGTGGGAGCGGGCTTGCTCGCGAATACGGTGTGTAAGTCGAGATCCATGTATCTGACCTGACGCCTTCGCGAGCAAGCCCGCTCCCACAGGGGGGATTTGTGGTGTTTGTCGGCTGACCTTCAAGTCAATAAAACCGGGCCTTTCGCTGATTTGACGGATGGTCGTTTCGGGGGCTGTTTATTGCTTTCTTTGCGGTATACTGCGCGGCCTTCGGCCGGTACGTCCGGCCATTTTTCGTACAATCAAGCCACGCAATCCTGCGTGGCTTGTTGTTTTTGACGCGCCTGCGGGCGCCCAGAGAGAAGAGGCGCGACGATGAGTGCACTGGTTGGCGTGATCATGGGCTCCAAGTCCGATTGGTCCACCCTTAGCCACACCGCCGATATGCTGGAAAAGCTCGGCATCCCGTACGAGGTCAAGGTGGTTTCTGCCCACCGCACCCCGGATCTGCTGTTCCAGTACGCCGAAGAGGCTGAGGGCCGTGGCATCGAGGTGATCATCGCCGGTGCCGGTGGCGCAGCCCACCTGCCAGGCATGTGTGCGGCCAAGACCCACCTGCCGGTACTGGGCGTTCCGGTGCAGTCGTCGATGCTCTCGGGCGTCGATTCGCTGTTGTCGATCGTGCAGATGCCTGCGGGCATCCCGGTTGCCACCCTGGCCATCGGCAAGGCCGGCGCGATCAACGCCGCGCTGCTCTCGGCGAGCATTCTCGGCGCCAAGCATCCACAGTTCCACGCGGTACTGAAAACCTTCCGTGCCGAGCAGACAGACAGCGTCCTGGACAATCCAGACCCACGTATTGCCTGAGGTTGTTGAGATGAAGATCGGTGTAATCGGTGGCGGCCAGTTGGGTCGCATGTTGGCGCTGGCGGGCACTCCGCTGGGCATGAACTTCGCTTTCCTCGACCCTGCGCCGGACGCTTGCGCGGCTGCACTGGGCGAACACCTGCGGGCCGATTACGGCGATCAGGATCACCTGCGCCAACTGGCCGATGAGGTCGATCTGGTGACCTTCGAGTTCGAAAGCGTTCCGGCGGAAACCGTGGCGTTCCTCTCGCAATTCGTTCCGGTCTATCCGAGCGCTGAAGCCCTGCGCATCGCTCGCGACCGCTGGTTCGAGAAGAGCATGTTCAAGGACCTGGGCATCCCGACCCCGGCCTTCGCCGACATTCAATCGCAAGCCGACCTGGATGCCGCTGTGGCGTCCATCGGTCTGCCGGCCGTGCTGAAAACCCGCACCCTGGGTTACGACGGCAAGGGCCAGAAAGTCCTGCGCAAGCCGGAAGACGTGGTCGGTACGTTCGCCGAGCTGGGCAGCGTTGCCTGCCTGCTGGAAGGTTTCGTGCCGTTCACTGGCGAAGTTTCGCTGATTGCCGTGCGTGCCCGTGATGGCGAAACGAAGTTCTACCCGTTGGTGCACAACACCCACGACAGCGGCATCCTCAAGCTGTCGGTGGCCAGCACCGATCATCCGCTGCAGGCGTTGGCTGAAGATTACTCCAGCCGTGTGCTCAAGCAGCTGGATTATGTCGGTGTGATGGCGTTCGAGTTCTTTGAAGTCGACGGTGGCCTCAAGGCCAACGAAATCGCCCCGCGTGTGCACAATTCCGGGCACTGGACCACCGAAGGCGCCGAGTGCAGTCAGTTCGAAAACCACCTGCGCGCCGTTGCCGGCCTGCCGCTGGGTTCGACGGCCAAGGTCGGCGAGAGCGCCATGCTCAACTTCATCGGCGTGGTTCCGCCGGTTGAGAAAGTCATCGCCATCGAAGACTGCCATCTGCATCACTACGGCAAAGCCTTCAAGGCCGGGCGCAAGGTCGGTCACGCCAACCTGCGCTGCGCCGACATGGCCACGCTGCAGGCGCAGATCGTTAAGGTCGAAGCGCTGATCGCCGAGTAACGACAGTTTCATCTGGCAGCGGCGGAACCATTCAGGGCTCGCCGTTCTCTGATGGCAGGATGCCAAAGTCTGGCTAGGCTTTGGCATATCTACTATTCAGCGTCAGAGGGAAATGCCATGGGAATTATCGGAACCATCTTTATCGGCTTGATCGTCGGCCTGCTGGCACGCTTCCTGAAACCGGGCGATGACAGCATGGGCTGGATCATGACCATCCTGCTCGGTATCGGCGGTTCGCTGGCAGCCACCTACGGCGGCCAGGCCCTGGGCATCTATCAGGCAGGTCAGGGCGCAGGCTTCATCGGCGCACTGGTCGGCGCGATCGTACTGCTGGTGATCTACGGCCTGATCAAAAAGAACTGATCCAAAGCGACAAAGCCCTCTCTGCCAAAGTGGCCGGGAGGGCTAGAATGCTCGGCGATTTACTGTTCCTTCCTTTCTATACCGAGCTCCTTCATGCGCCGTCTTCTGTTGACTCTTCTTTTGCTGGGCAGCGGTCTGGCCCACGCCGGCGAACTGCCGGAAACCGACTGGCTGGAACTGATGCCCAAGTCGGACCAGAAAGCCCTCAAGGCGATGCCCGAAATCGACCACAACTCCCCGGAAGCTACTGGCACCTTCACCGAGAAGGGCGGGATGAAACAGGCCAAGGGCCTGCCGGCGGTGATGTATTCGACCAAGACCGTGGCGTCGATGAACGACAAGCACATCCGCATCGGTGGCTACCCGGTGCCGCTGGAATCCGACGCCAAGGGCCGCAGCACGCTGTTCTTCCTCGTGCCGTATCCGGGCGCCTGCATCCACGTGCCGCCGCCACCACCGAATCAACTGGTGCTGGTGCGTTATCCCAAGGGTTTGAAGCTGGATGACATCTACACGCCGCTGTGGGTGACCGGCACGCTGAAGATCGAGAAAGTCAGCAATGACCTGGCCGATGCGGCGTATGCGCTGGAAGCGGACAAGGTGCGGGTGGTGCAGGAGTCCGATCTCTGACACCTGCCACAAAACAACTGTGGGAGCAGGCTTGCTCGCGAAAGCGCTGTGTCAGACAAATTGATGTATCTGACCCTCCGCCTTCGCGAGCAAGCCCGCTCCCACATTTTGTTTTGCGGTGTTGGTTAAAGCGGTTTGCTGCCGATGCTGACGCCCATCGTATGGCTAGCGCCCGGCGCCAGATTCACCACGTCATCCATCACATTCGCCGTCTCGATGCACAGCATGCGCTGCCAGCCATCGTTGTCCATGTCGGCCAGCACTGCCGCGCGGTCGATCCACGGGTTCCAGATCACTGCCGTGCGCGAACCGGTAGCGGTCAGCACAATGCGTCGCTCCCAGGCCGGGTCGACGATACTCAGTTGTGGCGGCGCATCGAGATAGATGCGGTCGGTTTCGCCAGCGAAATGCAGCTCACCTTGCTGGCTGTGGGTTTTCCACTCATCCAGCGTTTCGATGTACTTCAAGCCGGCCACGCCATCAACGTGCACATTGCGCACATCACTGACGGCGAAATAAGTGTGCAGCGCCTGACTCAGGCTGACGGTGTCACTGCCACGGTTATGGCTGGTCAGGCTGAAGCTCAGTTGTTCGGACAAATGCAGGGTCAGGGTCAGGTCGACCTGATGCGGCCAGCCCGGCAGGCCACCTTCGGGGTAGGGGAGCCTGAATTCAACCTTGACGCCGTCAGCCTCTGATTCGATGCCGCCCAGTTCCCAATCCATCGCCCGCACCAGACCGTGCGCGGGTGCCGGTTGCTCACCGGTGTACATGGCCTGCACGCTCTGCGGGTTGCGTTCGAACTTGCCGAACCACGGCCAGCACACCGGCACACCGGCGCGGATGCTCTTGCCGGTCTTGAACTCGGCCTTGTCGTTGAGCCAGATGATCGGCGGCTGGCCGTCGATCTGGTAACTGAGGATGTGCGCGCCTTGCTGGGCCACCAGCACTTCGGCCTGACCGTGGCGGATGCGCCAGCAGTTCAGTTCATCCAGTTTCACGGCTTCAACGTTGGGCGTGTTCATGGGGCAACTCTCGATCAGACACTTGGGACGACTATCGACCGCAAAACCGCGGCGATGTTTAACGCGCGCGCGGTGGCACCGAGCGAGTACGACCGCTGCCGTCGATGGCGACGAAGACGAATACCGCTTCGGTCACTTTACGCCACTCGCTGGACAGCGGATCGTCGCTCCACACCTCGACCATCATCTGGATCGAGCTGCGGCCGATTTCCAGGGTCTGGGTATAAAAGGACAATTGCGCGCCCACCGCGACCGGCACCAGGAAGGCCATGCGGTCGATGGCCACGGTTGCCACACGGCCACCGGCCACGCGGCTGGCCATTGCGGTACCCGCCAGGTCCATCTGCGCCACCAGCCAGCCGCCGAAAATATCGCCAAAGCCGTTGGTTTCGCGGGGGAGTGCGGTAATTTGCAGGGCCAGGTCGCCTTGCGGGATCGGATCTTCTTGTTCGAGCTCTATCATGCCGGGGGTGCCTCTGACCCGTGACTCTTCGTTGGTATTGCTGGTGGTAGCCGTCTTCAGGAAAAACGATTCAGCACCGAACATACTGCGTTCGTCACGTTTTCCATAGGCGTCTAAAGGGGAAACTCTGCGAAACCGGCTGATCCCGTTCAAAGGCCGGACCAACGACGTTTTCGCACAGCAACCCCCTACAAACCGGAGCAAGGTTGCGAGTATATCGGTCGGTAGACTCCGCGACGACCATCGGGTTCTGATTTTGACCGGCAAATACGCGCCTCTATGTGCTTTTTCGAACAATTTGCTATGGTGCCGAACCTGCCCAAGCCACAGCCAGCGTTGTTGTGGCGGTAGATCCGCCTATAAGAGAAGCCCTTGCCATGACCACAGCGCCTTCGAGCCTCGCGCAGCCCGAGCAACCTGCACGCCCCCTGACCCGCAATGACTACAAGACTTTGTCGCTATCGGCCCTGGGCGGTGCGCTGGAGTTTTACGATTTCATCATCTTCGTGTTCTTCGCCACCGTGGTCGGCAAGCTGTTCTTCCCGGCCGACATGCCCGAGTGGCTGCGCCTGATGCAGACTTTCGGCATTTTCGCCGCCGGTTACCTCGCGCGGCCGCTGGGCGGCATCGTCATGGCGCACTTTGGCGACCTGCTGGGGCGCAAGAAAATGTTCACCCTGAGCATTTTCATGATGGCCGTGCCGACCCTGATCATGGGCCTGCTGCCGACCTACGCGCAGATCGGTATGTGGGCGCCGATCCTGCTGTTGCTGATGCGAGTGATCCAGGGCGCGGCGATTGGCGGGGAAGTGCCGGGGGCGTGGGTCTTCGTTTCCGAACACGTACCGCAAAAGCACATCGGCTACGCCTGCGGGACGCTGACCAGCGGGTTGACCGCCGGCATCCTGCTCGGCTCGCTGGTCGCCACGGCAATCAACAGCATTTATACGCCGGGGGAAGTCGCGGATTACGCCTGGCGCATTCCATTCCTGCTCGGTGGCGTGTTCGGTCTGTTCTCGGTGTATCTGCGTCGCTGGCTGCACGAAACCCCGGTGTTCGCCGAGCTGCAACTGCGCAAGGCACTGGCCGAAGAAGTGCCGCTGCGTGCGGTACTGCGTGACCATCGCGGGGCGATTGCGATCTCGATGCTGCTGACCTGGCTGCTGTCCGCCGGGATCGTCGTGTTGATTCTGATGACCCCGACCGTGCTGCAGACGGTCTATCACTTCTCGCCAACGGTGGCGCTGCAATCGAACAGCCTGGCCATCGTGTTTCTGAGCTTTGGCTGCATCATCTCCGGCGCCCTGGCCGACCGATTTGGCGCTGGCCGGGTGTTTGTCTTCGGTTGCCTGGGCTTGCTGATCAGCTCCTGGACCTTCTATCACAGCCTCGCCGATCACCCGAACTGGTTGTTCCCGCTGTATGCGCTGACCGGCTTGCTGGTCGGCACCATCGGTGCGGTGCCATACGTGATGGTCAAGGCGTTCCCGCCGGTGGTGCGCTTCAGCGGGCTGTCGTTCTCGTACAACGTGGCGTACGCGATCTTCGGTGGCCTGACGCCGATGGTGGTCAGCCTTCTGCTGAAAGAAAGCGCGATGGGCCCGGCTTACTATGTGGCGGTGCTGTGCACGATGGGGATTCTGGTGGGGGCGTGGCTCTGGAAGAAGGGGCGCTGATCCGGAATTTCCTCCAGTAGTACCGGCCCATTCGCGAGCAAGCCCGCTCCCACATTTGGAATGCATTTCAAATTGTGGGAGCGGGCTTGCTCGCGAATGGGCGCACCACGAATTATCCAGTAAAACCTCAATGCTGGCCTTTCATCCAATTGTCACATTTCAGCCATAGAGTGTTCACACGGCCTGCTGATACTTGGCCCCGACTTAACACACCCTATCTGCTAGGAGTAAGGCATGAAACTGAAGCGTTTGATGGCGGCAATGACTTTTGTCGCTGCTGGCGTTGCGACTGCCAACGCGGTTGCCGCTGTTGACCCTGCTATCCCGAGCTACACCAAAACCACTGGTGTGTCGGGCAACCTGTCCAGCGTCGGCTCCGATACCCTGGCTAACCTCATGACCCTGTGGGCTGAGAACTACAAGAAAGAATACCCGAACGTAAACATCCAGATTCAGGCCGCTGGCTCCGCCACCGCGCCACCTGCGCTGACTGAAGGCACCTCCAACCTGGGCCCGATGAGCCGCAAGATGAAGGACACCGAACTGGCGGCCTTCGAGCAGAAGTACGGCTACAAGCCAACCGCTATCCCGGTTGCCGTGGACGCCCTGGCGGTATTCGTGCACAAGGACAACCCGATTCAGCACCTGACCATGGAACAGGTTGACGCGATCTTCTCGTCGACCCGTCTGTGCGGCGCCAAAGCCGACGTGAAAACCTGGGGTGAGCTGGGCGTAACCGGCGACCTGGCCAACAAGCCGGTTCAGCTGTTCGGTCGTAACTCGGTATCCGGCACCTACGGCTACTTCAAAGAAGAAGCCCTGTGCAAAGGTGACTACAAGCCAAACGTCAACGAACAACCAGGCTCGGCTTCGGTCGTGCAGTCGATCAGCTCCTCGCTGAACGGCATCGGTTACTCGGGCATCGGCTACAAAACCGCTAGCGTGAAGACCGTGCCTCTGGCCAAGAAAGGCAGTACGGACTTCATCGAAGACACCGAAGAAAACGCCCTGAACGGCAAGTACCCGCTGTCGCGCTTCCTCTACGTTTACGTCAACAAAGCCCCGAACAAGCCTCTGGCCCCGCTGGAAGCCGAGTTCGTGAAACTGGTTCTGTCCAAGCAGGGCCAGGAAGTCGTAGTCAAGGACGGTTACATCCCGTTGCCAGCCAAAGTCGCTGCCAAAGCACTGGCTGATCTGGGCTTGCAAGAAGGCGCTGCAGTCGTAAAGAAGTAACAAATTGAGTCCGAAATAAACACCTTCGGACTCCGGTGTGGGAGCGGGCTTGCTCGCGAAGAGGCCTTCAGATTCAGCATCTTCATTGACTGAATCACCGCTTTCGCGAGCAAGCCCGCTCTCACACAACCCTCGAATTTTTCGATCCTCCTCCAGTATCCCGCTGGCGGTGGATTTGCTGCGTCACTGCACTGTCATCTTTCTGTCATACAGGATCGCTAGGGTGAGCGCATGAATGATCTGGCCAATTCCCAAATGACTACTAATCCTCCCAAGCGCATTGATTTCAATACGCCTGAGCTGCAACGCAAGCGCCGCATTCGCGCGCTCAAGGATCGCTTCACCCGTTGGTACGTCCTCGTTGGCGGTCTGGCGGTGCTGGCAGCCATCACCCTGATCTTCTTCTTCCTCGCCTACGTCGTTGCACCGTTGTTCCAGGGTGCCAGCCTGACCGCGAAAGATGCCATTACCCCAGCCTGGATGCAGGACGCCGGCAAGCCGCTGATGATTTCGCTCGAAGAGCAGAATCAGGTGGCGATGCGCGTTTCCGACAAGGGCCAGGCGTTGTTCTTTGACATCGACAGTGGCGCTGAACTGAAGCGCGTCGATCTGCCATTGCCTGCCGGCGCCAGCGTAACCTCCATCGGGGAAGACCAGCCTGGTCATCCACTGGTAGCGGTAGGCCTGTCCAACGGCCAGGCGCTGGTGTTCCGTCACACCTATAAAGTCAGCTACCCCGATGGCAAGAAAACCATCACCCCGGCCATCGAATACCCGTACGGCGAAGCGCCGATCGCGGTGAACGAGAGCGGCGGGGCACTGGAGCACGTCAGCCTCAACGCGACCGATTCAACGCTGATGCTGGTGGGTTCGACCGGTTCGCAGCTCAATGTTCTGTCGCTGACCAGCGAAGAAAACATGATGACCGGTGAAGTCACCAACGAGCAGAAGCGTATCGAGCTGCCGCAGATGACTGAGCCGGTGAAAAACATCTTCGTCGATCCGCGCCAGCAATGGCTGTACGTGGTCAACGGGCGTGCCCAGGCCGATGTGTTCAGCCTGCGCGACAAGAGCCTCAACGGTCGCTACAAACTGCTGGAAAACGCCGACGCCGAAGTTACCGCGACCACGCAACTGGTCGGTGGTATCTCGCTGATCGTCGGTGACTCCAAGGGCGGTCTGGCCCAGTGGTTCATGGCTCGTGATACCGATGGCGAGCTGCGTCTGAAGCAGATCCGCACCTTCCAGATGGGCACCACGCCGATCGTTGAAATCAGCGCCGAAGAGCGTCGCAAGGGCTTCGTTGCCCTTGATGCCAGCGGCAAGCTCGGCGTGTTCCACAGCACCGCGCACCGCACCCTGCTGGTCGAGCCGGTAGCCGAAGGCCAGGGCCTGTTCGGTCTGTCGCCGCGCGCCAACCGGGTGATCGTCGAGGCCGGCGGCAAGCTGCACCCGCTGCTGCTCGACAACCCGCACCCGGAAGTGTCGTGGAGCGCTTTGTGGAGCAAGGTCTGGTACGAGAACTACGACGAGCCTAAATACGTCTGGCAATCGACCGCCGCCAATACCGATTTCGAACCGAAACTGAGCCTCTCGCCACTGACCTTCGGCACCCTGAAAGCGGCGTTCTACGCCATGCTGCTGGCCGCGCCACTGGCCGTCGCTGCGGCGATCTACACCGCGTACTTCATGGCCCCGGGCATGCGCCGCAAGGTCAAACCGGTGATCGAACTGATGGAAGCGATGCCGACGGTGATCCTCGGGTTCTTCGCCGGTCTGTTCCTCGCCCCCTATGTGGAAGGTCATCTTCCGGGCATCTTCAGCCTGCTGATGCTGCTGCCGATCGGCATTCTGGTTGCCGGTTTCACCTTCAGCCGTCTGCCTGAGTCGATCCGCCTGAAAGTCCCGGACGGCTGGGAAAGTGCGCTGCTGATTCCGGTGATCCTGTTTGTCGGTTGGCTGTCGCTGTACATGAGTCCGTTCATGGAGAACTGGTTCTTCGGCGGTGACATGCGCATGTGGATCTCCCACGACCTGGGCATCACCTACGACCAGCGCAACGCTCTGGTAGTCGGTCTGGCGATGGGTTTTGCGGTGATCCCGAACATCTACTCGATCGCTGAAGACGCCGTGTTCAGTGTGCCGCGCGGCCTGACCCTTGGCTCGCTGGCCCTCGGTGCTACGCCTTGGCAGACCATGACTCGCGTAGTGATCCTGACCGCCAGCCCGGGGATTTTCTCGGCGCTGATGATCGGCATGGGCCGTGCAGTCGGTGAAACCATGATCGTGCTGATGGCCACCGGTAACACTCCGGTCATGGAAATGAACCTGTTCGAAGGCCTGCGCACCCTGGCTGCCAACGTCGCGGTGGAAATGCCCGAATCGGAAGTCGGCGGCAGCCACTACCGCGTGCTGTTCCTCTCGGCGCTGGTGCTGCTGTTGTTCACCTTCGTCATGAACACCCTGGCAGAACTGATTCGTCAGCGTCTGCGCAAGAAATACTCGTCGCTTTAAGCAAAGGTAGAAGTCTGTGAAACAGAACTCCCTGAAAGGATGGTTCAAGAGCGGCGCCCCGGGCGTCTGGATCAGCGGTGGCGCGGTGTCCATCGCGGTCATCATGACCATTGGCCTGCTGGCTGTGATTGCCGTGCGCGGTCTGGGTCACTTCTGGCCGGCGGACCTGATCCACGCCAGCTACGACGTGCCGGGCCAGGCCCAGCACCTTGTGGTCGGCGAAGTGGTACAGAAAGAAGAAGTGCCCCGTGCCCGCCTGAAAAGCGCTGGTTTGCCAGTGCCGGACCAAGGCCCGGAATTCATGACCCGCGAGCTGATCAAGGTCGGCAACCGTGACCTGAACGGCAACGACTTCACCTGGGTGGTCGGCGAGTGGCTGACCAACCAGACCACGCCGCCGGAACTGATGGCGATCGAGCGTCGCGAGTGGGGCAACTTCTACGGCTACCTGGTCAACGTCAAGCAGGACGGCAAGGTCATCGCCGAAGGCGAAGCCGCATGGCCTGAGCTGCAAGCGCGGATCGACCGCGTAAACGGCCTCGCCGCGCAGCTCAAGTCGCTGGAAAAAGTCGATATCGGCGCGATCAACGCGGGGCTGGAACGCATCCGTCTGCACGGTCGCAAGCTGGAACTGGAAGGCAAGCTCGACGCCACCGCGCAAGCGGACATGGAGTCCGAGCGCGCCGAACTGAACGCCCGTTATCAGGACATCGAAGCACGTCTGGCCGACCTGCATGCGCAGTTCAACCGCGATGCGCTGACCGCTCGCGATGCCAACGGCAAAGAAATCGAAATCGGTTTGGGCAAAGTGGTTCACGCCTACCAGCCGAACGCCATGAGCACCTTCACCAAGATCGGTTTCTACTTCAGCAAGATCTGGGAATTCCTCTCCGACGATCCGCGTGAAGCCAACACCGAAGGCGGGATCTTCCCGGCGATTTTCGGCACCGTGATGATGACCCTGATCATGGCGATGATCGTCACCCCGTTCGGCGTACTGGCAGCGGTGTACCTGCGTGAATACGCCAAGCAGAACACCCTGACGCGGATCATCCGTATCGCGGTGAACAACCTGGCGGGCGTTCCGGCGATCGTTTACGGCGTGTTTGGTCTGGGCTTCTTCGTTTATGTGTTGGGCGGATCGGTTGACCGCTTGTTCTTCCCCGAAGCACTGCCGGCGCCGACCTTCGGTACACCGGGTCTGCTCTGGGCATCGCTGACCCTGGCGCTGCTGGCGGTGCCGGTGGTGATCGTGGCCACTGAAGAAGGTCTGGCGCGTATCCCGCGCACCATACGCGAAGGCTCGTTGGCCCTTGGCGCGACCAAGGCTGAAACCTTGTGGAAGATCGTGATCCCGATGGCCAGCCCGGCCATGATGACCGGCATGATCCTCGCCGTGGCCCGCGCCGCCGGTGAAGTGGCGCCGCTGATGCTGGTAGGTGTGGTGAAACTGGCGCCGTCGCTGCCGGTGGATGGCAACTATCCGTACCTGCACCTGGATCAGAAAATCATGCACCTGGGCTTCCACATCTATGACGTCGGCTTCCAGAGCCCGAACGTCGAAGCGGCACGCCCGCTGGTGTACGCCACGGCGCTGCTGCTGGTGCTGGTGATCGCCACGTTGAACCTGTCGGCCGTGTGGATTCGTAACCACCTGCGCGAAAAATACAAAGCTTTGGACAGTTGATATTCCTGTGGGAGCGGGCTTGCTCGCGAAGGCGGTCAGGCGACATTGATGTTGAATGTGCCGACCTCTTCGCGAGCAAGCCCGCTCCCACCCTAGATTGAGTACAGCCGCACCAAGCGGCTAACCGAACCGAATTTGTCAGCACAGGGAGCCTCCCATGCAGCACGAAACCCATACCCACGGCATCAATATGTCTGCCTTGGGCCGCGACAAGCAGAGCCTGAATCTTGAACAGGAAACCGTGGCCATTGAAGTCCCGGGCCTGAACCTGTTCTACGGCGATAAACAAGCGCTGTACGACGTCAGCCTGAACATCCCGAAACAGCGCGTGACGGCCTTCATCGGCCCGTCCGGCTGCGGCAAGTCCACGCTGCTGCGTACGTTCAACCGCATGAACGACCTGGTTGACGGCTGCCGTGTCGAAGGTGCGATCAACCTGTACGGCAACAACATCTACCGCAAGGGTGAAGACGTTGCCGAACTGCGTCGTCGCGTCGGCATGGTGTTCCAGAAGCCCAACCCGTTCCCCAAGACCATCTACGAAAACGTGGTCTACGGTCTGCGCATTCAGGGCATCAACAAGAAGCGCATTCTCGATGAAGCGGTCGAGTGGGCGTTGAAAGGCGCGGCCCTGTGGGACGAGGTCAAAGACCGTCTGCACGACTCGGCACTCGGCCTGTCCGGTGGTCAGCAGCAGCGTCTGGTGATCGCGCGCACCATCGCCGTTGAGCCGGAAGTGTTGCTGCTCGACGAACCGTGCTCGGCCCTCGACCCGATCTCGACCCTGAAAGTCGAAGAGCTGATCTACGAGCTGAAGTCCAAGTTCACCATCGTCATCGTGACCCACAACATGCAGCAGGCGGCGCGGGTGTCCGACTACACGGCGTTCATGTACATGGGCAAACTGGTGGAATTCGGCGACACCGATACCCTGTTCACCAATCCGGCGAAGAAGCAGACCGAAGACTACATCACCGGTCGTTATGGCTGACAGTTGCGGGTTATTCACAGAATTGACGCTGCGGCCCACCGCACCTTACCGGACGCTCCAAGGACGCCACCATGATTAGTAAAGAAGGCCTTACCCACCACATCTCCGCGCAGTTCAACGCCGAGCTTGAGGAAGTGCGCAGCCACCTCCTGGCCATGGGCGGGCTGGTCGAGAAGCAGGTCAACGACGCGGTGACCGCGCTGATCGAGGCCGATTCCGGTCTGGCCCAGCAGGTGCGCGAGATCGATGACCAGATCAACCAGATGGAACGCAACATCGACGAAGAATGCCTGCGCATTCTGGCCCGTCGCCAGCCGGCGGCGTCTGACCTGCGGCTGATCATCAGCATCTCCAAGTCGGTGATCGACCTTGAGCGCATTGGCGACGAAGCGACCAAGATCGCCCGTCGTGCTATCCAGCTGTGCGAAGAAGGTGAAGCGCCGCGCGGTTACGTCGAAGTGCGGCACATCGGCGATCAGGTGCGCAACATGGTTCGCGATGCGCTGGACGCGTTTGCCCGCTTCGATGCCGATCTGGCGCTGTCGGTGGCGCAGTACGACAAGGTCATCGACCGCGAATACAAGACCGCCCTGCGTGAGCTGGCCACCTACATGATGGAAGACCCGCGCTCTATCTCGCGGGTTCTGAGCATCATCTGGGTGCTGCGTTCGCTGGAGCGGATCGGCGACCACGCGCGTAACATCTCGGAACTGGTGATCTACCTGGTGCGCGGCACCGACGTGCGTCACCTGGGCCTCAAACGCATGAAAGAAGAAGTTGAAGGCACAAGCGGCGAAACCGCTAATGTTCCGGGCAATGCTGACGATAAGTAAGATTGCCTGAGAAAAGCGCCCGGCCCTTTGGCCGGGCGTTTTTGTTTAGGGCGCCTGTATCAGGAAATCGAATTAAAAAGCAGCACCCGCGAACGAAAAGTCCCGGCGTGACTGAAGATTGTTGGCAATGTGCCATCAGTAAAAGCGGTATGCTTGCCGGGATTTTTATAGGGGTGTTGGATGAGCAAGATCAGTGTGTTGGTCGTGGACGACGCTTCGTTCATTCGCGACCTGGTGAAAAAGTGCCTGCGTAATTACTTCCCGGGGATCCGCACCGAGGACGCCGTCAACGGTAAAAAGGCTCAGGCCATGCTGGCCAGGGAAGCGTTCGACCTGGTGCTGTGCGACTGGGAAATGCCGGAAATGTCCGGCCTCGAACTGCTGACCTGGTGCCGCGAGCAGGACAATCTCAAGACCATGCCGTTCGTCATGGTCACCAGCCGTGGCGACAAGGAAAACGTGGTGCAGGCGATCCAGGCCGGCGTTTCCGGCTACGTCAGCAAGCCGTTCACCAACGAGCAACTGCTGACCAAGGTCAAACAGGCGCTGAACAAGGTCGGCAAGCTCGACACCTTGATGAACAGCGCACCGACCAAGATGAATTCGGCATTCGGCAATGACTCCCTGAGTGCGCTGACCGGCGGCAAGCCTGCCGTGGTCGGTGGCGCGCCGGCCGCCGCTGCGGTCAATCCGTTCGCCAAGCCAGCCGCTGCTGCTCCGGCGCCTGCTGCTGCGCCGTCGCGTGGTTTGCTCAACAGCCCGCCGGTCCAGGCCCCGGCTGCCTCGAAAGCACCGGCCGGTGGCCGTGGTCAGGGTCAGTTGCGCCTGCCGAGCGGCACCCAGCAATGCGTGATCAAGGCCCTGAGCATCAAGGAAGCGCTGTTGGTGGTGAAACGCACCGACACCCTGCCGCAGATCCTCGACAGCGCCGTGCTCGACCTGGAGCAGGGCGACAACGCCGAAATCGCCCGCCTCAATGGCTACCTGCACGCCATCGTTGCCCACGAACAGAAAGCCGACAGCGACTGGCTGCAACTGACTTTCCGTTTCGTCGACCAGGATGCGCAGAAGCTCGACTACATCTCCCGCCTGATTGCCCGCGGCACGGCGCAGAAGCACTTCGTTCCGGGCGCTTGATCTTCGTCGCCTGATACACCGCCTTCGCGAGCAAGCCCGCTCCCACCTTGAAACGCATTTCAAAGGTGGGAGCGGGCTTGCTCGCGAAGGGGCCATCACTTACGACATCGATTTCCCAGACCGCCCAATTTGAAACATCTGTCGACTAGCCTGGTCTGCTTCACCTGCTAGGCTCATTTCCAGGCCTTCCTTCGACAGACTTTTGCCCATGCTCGCGCGCCTGCTGTTTTTCTGTGGTCTTTTCCTGGCCTCCACCTCGACTGTGGCCATGACCATCTACAAATCCACCGATGCCAACGGCGTGGTGTCGTACAGCGACCGACCGAGCAAAGGCTCACAGGTGTTCGTGTTTCAGGACCGCATGGTCGAACACCTTGAGCGCCAGGTGTATCTCGATATCAAGAAGCAGAAGGGCACCGACGTGGTGTTCGTACGCAACGATCTGTATGCGCCGGTGGAGATTGCGCTGGCGTTTACCGGCCTGAGCAATGTGCGTGGTGCTCCGGCGCAGACGATTCGCCGGGTGCTGCCGGCGCGCAGCAATACGCGGTTGGCGCTGCTGACGGCGATCAGCCGTGGTCAGCCGCTGGTGTATTCACCGCAATTCCAGTATTCGCTGGGCGATCCCGCAGGCGCTGCGCAGAGCTATCGCTATCCGCTGCCCTGGCGGGGCGGGCCGTTCCGTCTGAGTCAGGGCGCAAACGGGCAGTACAGCCACTATGGGCCGAAGAACCGGTATGCGATGGACATCGCCATGCCGGTCGGCACGCCGATCATTGCCGCACGGGCCGGAGTAGTGGTGAAAACCGAAAACTCACAGAGCGGGCGCGGCAATGATGCGTCCGGCAACTTCGTCCGGGTGCTGCATGACGACGGCACGATGGGCGTGTATCTGCACCTCAAGCAAGGTTCGGTGAGCGTGCGCGAGGGGCAGCGGGTGAAGGTCGGCAGCCCGCTGGCGCTGTCGGGCAATACCGGCAACAGCAGCGGCCCGCACCTGCACTTTGTGGTGCAGCGCAATACGGGGCAGGGGCTGGTGTCGATTCCGTATCAGTTCAACCAGCCGCTGGGGGCGTTGCCCAACTTTGCGTTGGGCAAACAGTGATGGGGTGTCTGATCTGACGCCTTCGCGAGCAAGCTCGCTCCCACAGGTCTTGCATCGTACTCGTGGGAGCGAGCTTGCTCGCGAAGGGATCGACTGGGTTTGGGATCAGCCCATCAATCCAGCATCAACACCTTCGCCAGCACAATCTTCGGCCCTTTCATCTTCTTGATGATGATCCGCAGGCCTTCGACTTCCAGCACCTCTTCCTCCTCCGGTACCCGTTTCAGGGTCTCGTAGACCAGGCCGGCGAGGGTTTCGGCTTCGATGTGATCCAGGTCGATGCCGAGCAGGCGTTCAACCTTGAACAGCGGCGTATCACCACGCACCAGCAGCTTGCCCGGCTGATACGCGAGGATTCCGCGTTCGGCCTTGCGGTGTTCGTCCTGGATGTCGCCGACCAGCACTTCCAGCACGTCTTCCATGGTCAGGTAGCCGATGATATTGCCGTCGGCCTCTTCAACCACGGCGAAGTGCGAGCCGCCCTTGCGGAACTGCTCCAGCAGCTGCGACAGCGGCATGTGCCGCGATACGCGCTCCAGCGGGCGGGTCAGCTCAGCCAGGTTGAACGACTCGGGAATGTGGTCCAGCGCCGCCAGCTCCAGCAGCAGGTCCTTGATGTGCAGCAGGCCGACGAACTCCTGGCGCTCGCTGTCGTACACCGGGTAACGGCTGAACTTGTGGCGACGGAACATCGCCAGGATTTCTTTCAGCGGTGCGTTGAATTCGAGGGTGATCAGGTCTTCGCGGGAGTTGGCCCAGTCGACCACTTCCAGCTCGCCCATCTCCACTGCCGAGGCCAGCACGCGCATGCCTTGGTCGCTCGGGTCCTGACCACGGCTGGAGTGCAGGATCAGTTTCAGTTCTTCGCGGCTGTAATGGTGTTCGTGGTGCGGGCCGGGCTCGCCTTGGCCGGCGATCCGCAGAATCGCGTTGGCGCTGGCGTTGAGCAGGTAGATCGCCGGGTACATCGCCCAGTAGAACAGGTACAGCGGCACCGCCGTCCACAGCGACAGCAGCTCGGGTTTGCGGATCGCCCACGACTTGGGTGCCAGCTCGCCAACCACAATGTGCAGGTAGGAAATGATGAAGAACGCGGTAAAGAACGAAATGCCTTTGACCACTTCCGGCGACTGCACGCCGACCGCGCTCAGCAGCGGCTCGAGCAGGTGCGCGAACGCCGGCTCACCGACCCAGCCCAGACCGAGGGAGGCGAGGGTGATACCGAGCTGACACGCCGAGAGGTACGCATCGAGCTGACTGTGTACGGTGCGCAGAATATGCCCGCGCCAGCCGTTCTTGTCGGCGATGGCCTCGACCCGGGTTGAGCGCAGTTTGACCATGGCGAATTCCGCCGCAACGAAGAAGCCGTTGAGCAAAACCAGGATCAGAGCGAAAAGAATCATGCCGAAATCGGCGAAAATCGTAGCGAGGGACAAGCCAGGGGAAGGGTCCATGATGGAGTTTTGCGGGTTCCGTGTGATTCAAAAGAGAGAAAAGTCGCGCCTGAAAGGCAGGCGCAAGTCAGCCAATGTAGCGGCTGACCTGGCGATTGCCTAGTGCGACATTACTCAGCGGTGCTGATCGCCCGTGCGCTGGCCACTTGCGCCGGAGCGAAATGACAGGTGAATGTGCTGCCGTGACCGGGCACGCTGCTGATCTCCATGCGCGCGCGATGGCGCAGCAACACATGCTTGACGATTGCCAGACCCAGGCCAGTGCCGCCGGTGTTGGAGTTGCGGCTGGAGTCGACGCGGTAGAAGCGTTCGGTCAGGCGCGGCAGGTGCTTGCTGTCGATGCCGATCCCCGAATCCTGCACGCTCAGGTGCGCGCCTTGCTCGTCGCCCCACCAGCGAATGCGGATGTTGCCTTCGGCCGGCGTGTATTTCACCGCGTTGAACACCAGGTTGGAGAAGGCACTGCGCAGCTCCGCCTCGCTGCCCTTGAGCAGGATCTTGCCGTCGGCTTCGAGGGTGATTTTCTGGTTTTTCTGCCCGGACAACTGCTGGGCGTCGCTCTTGATCGATTGCAGCAGGGTATCGATCTGCACCGGCTGGTTATCTGACGGGTAGTCGGTGGCTTCCAGCTTCGCCAGCAGCAGCAGGTCATTGAGCAGCGTCTGCATGCGCCCGCCCTGTTGCTGCATCTGCTGCAGCGCGCGGCTCCAGCGCGGGTTCACCTCCTCGACGTTGTCGAGCAGGGTTTCCAGGTAGCCGCAGATCACCGTCAGCGGCGTGCGCAGTTCGTGGGAGACGTTGGCGATGAAGTCTTTGCGCATCTGTTCCAGTTGATGGATGCGCGTGACGTCGCGCACCAGCATCAAGTGCTCGTTGTTGCCGTAGCGGGTCAGATACAGCTGAATGCGCACCCGATCATTGGTCGGCGAGGGGATTTCCAGCGGTTCGGCGTAGCTGTCCTGCTCGAAGTACTCCTTGAAGCGCGGATGGCGTACCAGGTTGGTCACCGGTTGGCCGCTGTCCTGCGGGGTCTTGAGGCCGAGCAGGGTTTCGGCGGCGCGGTTCCACCATTCCAGGTTGCCGTCGCTGTCGAGCATGATCACCGCGTCTTTCAGCGCAGCGGTGGACTCCTGCACCCGGTCGATCACCGCTTGCAGGCGCCCGCGTACCCGTTGGTCGCGGCGTTGCAGGTGGTAGATGCTGTCGAACACCTCGCCCCACAGACCGTAACCGTCGGGCGGTGCTTCATCGGGTTGGTGCAGGCGCAGCCATTCGTGCAGACGCAGCAGTTGCTTGAGCGTCCAGGCCAGGTAAATACCCAGGCCGGCAGCGAGGCTCCAGCCGTAGTAGCCGGTGATCAGGCCAATCACCAGACACGCTGTGACCAGCAACAGCATGTGGCGAATCAGGGTGCCATGCCAGTTTTGATTCACGGAAATTACGGTCCTTGTCAGCGAGTCTGGCGGTCGGATCAGGCCTTGGTGGAAAACCGGTAGCCGGTGCCGCGCACGGTTTGTACCAGATTTTCGTAAGCATCGCCGAGGGCCTTGCGCAGGCGTCGGATGTGCACGTCGACGGTGCGCTCTTCAACATAGACGTTGCCGCCCCAGACCTGATCCAGCAACTGCCCGCGAGTGTAGGCGCGCTCCTGGTGGGTCATGAAAAATTGCAGCAGACGGTATTCGGTCGGGCCCATTTCGGCCGGACGGCCGTCGATGGTCACGCGGTGGCTGATCGGGTCGAGCAACAGGCCGCCGACTTCGATCGGCGCTTCGCCATCGGTCGGGCCGGCGCGGCGCAGCACAGCCTTGAGGCGTGCGACCAGTTCGCGTGGGGAAAACGGTTTGGTGATGTAGTCGTCGGCGCCGACTTCAAGACCCTGGATCTTGTTGTCCTCTTCGCCCTTGGCGGTGAGCATGATGATCGGGATGTCCCCGGTTAGCTCATCACGCTTGAGGCGGCGGGCCAGTTCAATGCCGGAGGTGCCTGGCAGCATCCAGTCAAGCAGGATCAGGTCCGGTTTGCGATCAACGATGATGGCGTGTGCCTGCTGCGAGTTCTCCGCCTCGAGGCAGTCATAGCCGGCCATTTCCAACGCAACGGCGATCATTTCGCGAATGGGCGCTTCGTCGTCGACGATCAGAATGCTCCTGCCAACCATGCCTTAATCCTCTTGTCATTTAACTGTCTTGCGCCGCATTAGATAACGGAATTATTGCAGTCGTGTGACAGTATTTTAGTCGCCCGGCGGTTGGCGTGATCCTGGACTAAGCTCTAAGTCCGAATCCTGACAACCACAAAAGAAGGTTTCCATGACTCAAATGACTGTTTCTTTGAAAGCCCTGCTGATGGCTGCGGCCCTGACTCTGCCTGGATTTGCGCTGGCTGCTGATCCTGCGATGGAGAAGGACGGCATGTACACCGACCAAAAGGGCATGACCCTGTATACCTTCGCCAAGGACTCGGGCGGCAAGTCGATGTGCAACGACAAATGCGCAACGAACTGGCCGCCGTTGATGGCGACCGCGGGTGACAAGTCGATGGGTGACTGGACTGTCATCAAACGCGACGACGGCACGATGCAATGGGCCTACCAAGGCATGCCGCTGTACACCTTCGTGATGGACAAGAAAGCCGGTGACATGACCGGTGACGGCAAAATGGACGGTGCCTGGAAAGTCGCCAAGGCCAAGTAAGCGCAAATCCCCTGTTGGAGCGGGCTTGCTCGCGAAAGCGGTGTGTCAGTAGACAATGATGGTGACTGATACGACGCCTTCGCGAGCAAGCCCGCTCCCACAGGTTCTAATCTTCAGCGCAATGCGTAATCCAGCACTATTCCGACGAAAATCGCCAACCCCGCCCAGTGGTTGTGCAGAAACGCCTTGAAGCAACGCATGCGGTCGCGATCACGGGTGTACCAGAATTCCCACGCGTAGCATCCAGCGGCCACCAGCAGGCCGAGATGGAACCACACGCCCAGCTCGAACTTCGACCCGGCCAGCAACAGGCAGCCCAATGACAGCGCCTGCAACGTCAGGATGATCACCCGATCCGCCTCGCCAAACAGAATCGCCGTGGATTTCACGCCGATCTTCAAGTCGTCATCACGGTCGGTCATCGCGTAATAGGTGTCGTAACCCACCGTCCACAGCAGATTGGCGATCCACAGCAGCCACGCCGCCGCCGGCAGCTCACCGGTCTCGGCGGTGAACGCCATCGGCATGCCCCACGAGAACGCGGCGCCCAGCACCACTTGCGGGTAATAGGTGTAGCGCTTCATGAACGGATAAGTGAACGCCAATGCCAGACCGCCGAGCGACAGCCAGATCGTCGGTGCATTGGTGCACAGCACCAGCAGGAAACTCACGCCCATCAGCAGCGCGAAGAACACCAGCGCCTCTTTCGAACTGATCTTGCCGCTGGCCAGCGGTCGTTGCGCGGTGCGTTTGACGTGGCCGTCGACCTTGCGATCGGCCCAGTCGTTGATCACGCAACCACCGGCGCGGGTCAGCACTACGCCGAGCACGAAAATCACGATATTGGCCAGCGAAGGCGAGCCCTTGCCGGCAATCCACAAAGCCCACAACGTCGGCCACAGCAGCAGGTAAATACCGATCGGCTTGTCCATGCGCGTCAGCTGAATGAAATCCCAGGCGCGTGGATTCAAGCGGTTCAGGGACTTGAGCAGACTCTGGTACATCAGCAGATCTCCGGATGGGCGCGGGCGGCAATCCACAGGCTTGGCAGGAAGATTTCCGCGACCAATACGCTCAGTGCGCCACGGTCGAAACGCGAACGTCGGCCCCACAGCTCGGGCGCTTTTACGTCTGGCGGCAACCATTGTTCAGGGTAGTGACAAACTTCGAGGGCACGACGCTGGAAGGCCTGGTCGCAAAACAGCAGTTCGCCCAGCGAGCGGCTGCCCAGTTCGTCCATGTGCAGACCATCGCCCTGCAGGGCGGCGCGCGACGCCACGCTACGGGCGAACACCCAAGCCTCGCCGTGACCGCGCAGATACACCTCGCGCACCCAGCCTTCGCTGCCTTCGGCCAGATCCAGCGCCGCGCATTCGTCACTGCGCAGAGTGTCCCAGCCTTCGAACAACGGTGTGACGCTGAAGCCGTCATTCGACAGCCGGGTCAGGCGGCGGGTCAGCGAGCCTTCGTCGAACAACCAGTTCAGGGTCAACGAATCGGGAAGTGTCGTCAGTCGGCTTTGAGTCAGCCAGAGCGGGGTCGGGCAGGCATTTGAATGTTGCACAATGAGTCATTATTGGCCGCAAATGAGGCGGCGAGCTTAACATGGCGTGCTGCGAATTTGATTGATCGGGGTCGCCGTTGCGCCGAACAGGCTTGCATCTGCCCGGCACCCTCAGTACAAAACGCCCTGAGCCGGACGGCAGCGCAACCACCATCGACCGTCCGCGCCGACAAAAGCCTGAATCCTGAGGAAGTACCTGAATGAAAAAGTGGCAATGCATCGTCTGCGGCCTGATCTACAACGAAGCCGACGGTTGGCCGGACGACGGCATCGCGCCAGGCACCGCTTGGCAGGACGTGCCGGAAGACTGGCTGTGCCCGGACTGCGGCGTCGGAAAGATGGACTTCGAAATGATCGAAATCAACTGAGAAAAACCAAGGAGTAAGGCATGAACGCACCTGTCGTAATCGTCGGCACCGGGCTTGCGGGTTACAACCTGGCCCGCGAGTTTCGCAAACTCGATGGCGAAACCCCGCTGCTGCTGATTACCGCCGATGACGGGCGCTCTTACTCCAAACCGATGCTCTCCACCGGTTTCGGCAAGAACAAAGACGCTGATGGCCTGAGCATGGCCGAACCGGGCGCGATGGCCGAGCAATTGAAGGCCGAAGTGCGCACCCACACGCGCATCAGCGGCATCGACGCCGGCCACAAGCGTCTGTGGATCGGCGAAGAAGCGGTGTACTACCGCGACCTGATCCTCGCCTGGGGCGCGGAAACCGTGCGCGTGCCGATCGAAGGCGATGGCGCGGATTTGGTGTTCCCGATCAACGATCTTGAAGACTACGCGCGCTTTCGTGCAGCCGCCGCGGGCAAGCGCCGCGTATTGCTGCTCGGTGCGGGTCTGATCGGCTGTGAATTCGCCAACGACCTGATCCTTGGCGGCTACGAGGTGCAACTGGTTGCACCGTGCGAGCAAGTGATGCCAATGCTGCTGCATCCGGCCGCTGCGGCCGCCGTGCAAGCCGGGCTGGAAAGCCTGGGCGCGCGTTTCCACCTCGGCCCGGTGCTGACCCGCCTGCAGAAAGTCGCTGACGGTCTGGAAGCGCATCTGTCCGACGGTCAGGTGATTGCCTGCGATGTGGTGGTCTCGGCCATCGGCCTGCGCCCGCGCATCGATCTGGCGGCGGCTGCGGGCGTGCAGGTCAATCGCGGTGTCGTAGTCGACCGCTACCTGAAGACTTCCCACGCCAATATCTACGCCCTGGGCGACTGCGCCGAGGTCGATGGGCTGAATCTGTTGTACGTGATGCCCCTCATGAGCTGTGCGCGTGCGCTGGCACAAACCCTGGCCGGCAATCCGACGACCGTGAGCTACGGCGCGATGCCGATCACGGTGAAAACCCCGGTGTGCCCGTTGGTCGTTTCGCCACCGCCACGGGGCAGCGAAGGCGTCTGGACCGTCGAAGGGCAGGGCGCCGACATCAAGGCTCTGTGTCACAGCGCCGATGGTCAGTTGCTCGGATATGCCCTGACTGGCGCGGCAGTGATGGAAAAACTCGCCCTGAACAAACAGCTTCCGGCCCTGCTGGCGTAAATACCGGTCGTTCTGTCGGAATCACCCCGCTTTTGCCCCCACAAAGGTCGCGGGGAGACTGGCGCCGCCGGTATCCGCGTGCCATTCTCACTCCCGTCTGCCGCAGAGTAGAGCCTGCGGCGCCTTGGGCGCTGTTCCAACGAGAACAGCACGGACATAACAACAAAAAACCGTCAAAGGGGCTTCACTAATGCGTAAACCAGAACTCGCCGCTGCAATCGCTGAAAAAGCGGATCTGACCAAAGAACAGGCCAACCGCGTTCTCAACGCCGTCCTCGAAGAAATCACCGGCGCTCTGCACCGCAAGGACAGCGTCACGCTGGTGGGCTTCGGCACCTTCCTGCAACGCCACCGCGGCGCCCGCACCGGTAAGAACCCGCAAACCGGTGAACCGGTGAAAATCAAGGCCAGCAACACCGTGGCATTCAAGCCAGGCAAGTCGTTGAAAGACAGCGTCAATCCTTAAATTGCGGCGAACTCCCTGAGTAGCGGGGAGAACTGCAATAAAAAATGGGCACACCGATTGCGGTCGGGTGCCCATTTTTTGTGGTTGAAAATCGGCTTGTTAACGCCGGAAGCAGGCCTTGCCGTTGCCGAAATCCACCGCCAGGCAGTTCGGTTCGATCGCCAGTTGCAGATCCTGGAACAGGCCGGACAAATCGCTGTTCGACGCCGGTTTGGTTTCGCTCTTCAGCGTCACGGTGTTGTTTTCCACCCGCCAGTTGCCCTTGGCAAACCCGTCAGCGCTGCCATACGCCACGCCGGCGTCAAACGTGCCGTCCTTGCGCAGCAGCAATTCGGCGCCCATTTCCATTGCACCGGTCAGATAGTAATGACCGTCCAGTGGCGGGGTATCTGCAGAGGCCTGAGCGACGGGTAGCCACATGAGTGCTGCGAACAACAGGGTTTTCAATTCCATGAGGTAAAGCTCCTTGGCGGCTCCGGGTTCAGGAGCCGAATGAGATGCAGGCTTCGGACCGTGGCTCAACAGTCAGTCGGCCTGGTTGACATTGCCGGGCGAAAGGAATTTACCAAGGCAAGCTGGCAACGTGGAAATAAAACGATGTAAGAATTATCCCTGACATTTGTCAGAGTATTTTCGGCGTGGAAGTGTTGCGTAAGTGGTGGAAATGACTGTTGGATCGCACTTCGATAATTATTGAGTTGGCACTGAAGTACAGCATTCACGAGATGAATAAAGTTTCAGAAAAATGAATTGCCATCAAATTGATGGCACTTTTGTTGTTGAGCGTTGTCGCCAGTGAATTGTTTGTAAAATCCAGCGGGTTTTCGGAAGAATCCTACTTCTATTTTTTTCCAGAGTTGTCATGCTGGCCGCCGTGTATTGGGACGAATGTTCGAAGCGATTCGCAAAGGCGGGATCGGGCCGCTCTGGATCAAGGGTTCTGAGGGAACAGGGCAAATGCGGGCAATATAATTCGCCATCAGGGATTCCCCTGCCACATATAGGGCGATCTCCTACACAGCCCAATGAACACTTCGTCTTGTTGTTTAACCAGATGCTTGCTAGTGGCCATCATAGTGATTACGATGCGCCCACTTGAAAGAGCACATCTCAATTGGATGAGTCGCTTCACTGCTCTTCGATACTGTCCCGCGCCGCGGCAACTCCAATAGGCGCATGACTGTAATCCTAATTAAAGGCCATGGATGTCCTACTCAAGCAAACTTTCCGCCCATTACCTCGAACTCGCAAAAGTCTCTGTTTCCAAAGAGAATTTCGCGGGCGAAGACGTTCGTTTTTCGAGCGAATTCGAGGCGCTGGAAAGCGAGCTGGCCAAAGCCTCGTCGATGCACGAAAGCGGGCAGATCGACTGGCTGAAAATCCGTGAAAACAGCGAAAATCTGCTGCGTACCCAATCCAAGGATTTGCGTGTCGGCGCCTGGCTGACCTGGTCGCTGTACCAGCGTGAATCCTTCCCCGGGCTGCTGGCCGGCCTCGGTCTGCTGCACCATCTGTCGGAAAACCACTGGGCCGACGTTCACCCGCTCAAACCGCGCACCCGTGCCGCTGCCATCGGCTGGCTGGTGCCGCGTCTGGAGCAGGTGCTCACTGAAAACATCGCGATCAAGGAACAGCTGCCGATGTTCCGGCAACTGTCCGAGCATCTGGCCGGCCTCGATGCCGCATGCACCGAGCACCTGGGCGATGACGCACCGCTGCTGCTGCCGCTCTCGCGTCGCCTGAAAACCATGATCCAGCGTGCGGCCGACAATCAGCCGGCCCCCGGTGTGGTGGGCGCAGCGGTGGCGCAGGTCAAGCAGGCCGCTAGCCAGCTAATGGCCCCCGGCGCGCCGATCGATAACGAAAAAGACGCTTACAAGGCCCTGCGCGCCCAGCAGGAAAGCGCGCGTCCGTTGTGTGCCTGGTGGCTCAAGCAGAAGGCCACTGACCTGCGCGCCTTGCGTCTGAACCGCACTTTGCTGTGGCTGCCGATCGACGCGGTGCCCGAGCGCAACGCCGAGCAGATCACCGTGCTGCGCGGCCTGCCGGTGGACAAACTCAAGCAGTATCAGGATCGCTTCGATCAGGGCAAATACGCCGACCTGCTGGTGGAACTGGAGGCGAGCCTGGCGAAGGCGCCGTTCTGGTTCGATGGCCAGAGGATGGTCTGGGAATGTCTCCAGAACCTCAACGCCGAGATGGCAATGCGCGAAGTGGAAATCCACTTCGCGCTTTTGGTTCAACGCCTGCCCGGCATCATCGAATGTCGTTTCCATGACGGCGCGCCGTTTGCCGATCCGTCCACCCGGGCGTGGATCGCCGGCAATGTCATGCCGCACCTGCAGAGCGCCAGTGCGCCGCGCAAGGTCGAAACCGACGACGTCGAAACCCAGCCCGCCTGGGAAAAGGCCCTGCAGGAAGTGCTGCCGATGCTGCGCAAGGAAGGCCTGAAGCCTGCCGTGCAGACGCTCAAGCAAGGGCTGCAATCGGCTCACGGTGGACGCGAGCGGTTCTTCTGGCAGTTCGCCCTTGCCCGGCTGTGCTTTATGGCCAAGAAGTACGAACTGGCCAAGAACCAGCTCGAAACCCTCGATCAGACATTACAGGACTCAGGCCTGCACGCCTGGGAGCCCGATCTTGCATTGGAAGTGCTGCATTTACTGCATAGCTGCTGCGAGTTGTTGCCGCAGAACCATGCCGTACGTGAACGCAAGGAAGAGATTTATCGCAGGCTGTGCCACCTCGACCTCGAAGTGGTACTCGAATAGGCCCCAGGGCCACAACCGCAAGGAGAAAAGCCATGGCCAAAGAAGGCTCGGTAGCCCCCAAGGAACGCATCAACGTCACCTTCAAACCCGCCACCGGCGGTGCTCAGGAAGAGATTGAACTGCCGCTGAAGCTGCTGGCAATCGGTGACTACACCCACCGCAAGGACGATCGCAAAATCGAAGATCGCAAGCCGATCAGCATCGACAAGATGACCTTCGACGAAGTGTTGGCCAAGCAAGAGCTGGGTCTGACGCTGAGCGTGCCGAACCGTCTGCAGGAAGATGGCGAGGCCGACGAGCTGGCTGTGCAACTGCGCGTCAATTCGATGAAGGACTTCAACCCGGCCAGCCTGGTCGAGCAAGTGCCTGAGCTGAAAAAACTGATGGAACTGCGCGATGCGCTGGTGGCCCTCAAAGGCCCGCTGGGTAACGCACCTGCGTTCCGTAAAGCGATCGAAGGCGTGCTCGCCGACGACGAATCCCGCGGTCGCGTACTCGGTGAGCTGGGCCTGAACGCCGCAGCCCCGGACGCCTGAGACTCCAGCCAAGGAAGCCAACACAATGAGCACTAGCGCAGCACAAGAGAAGAGCGCCGAAAGCGGCGAGTACAGCATTCTCGACAGCATCATCGCCGAAACCCGTCTGACTCCGGACGACGAAGCCTATGACATCGCCAAGCGTGGCGTTTCGGCGTTCATCGAAGAACTGCTCAAGCCGCAGAACAACGGTGAGCCGGTCAAGAAGGCCATGGTTGACCGCATGATCGCCGAGATCGATGCCAAGCTCAGCCGTCAGATGGACGAGATCCTGCACCACCCGGACTTCCAGGCTCTGGAATCGTCGTGGCGTGGCCTGCAGTTGCTGGTCGACCGCACCAACTTCCGCGAAAACATCAAGATCGAAATCCTCAACGTCTCCAAAGAAGACCTGCTGGACGATTTCGAAGACTCGCCGGAAGTCATGCAGTCGGGCCTGTACAAGCACATCTACACCGCTGAATACGGCCAGTTCGGTGGTCAGCCGGTGGGCGCGATCATCGCCAACTACTTCATGTCCCCAAGCTCGCCGGACGTGAAACTGATGCAGTACGTGGCCAGCGTTTCCTGCATGTCCCACGCGCCGTTCATCGCCGCCGCCGGCCCGAAATTCTTCGGTCTGGAAAGCTTCACCGGCCTGCCGGATCTGAAGGATCTGAAAGACCACTTCGAAGGCCCGCAATTCGCCAAATGGCAGAGCTTCCGTACTTCGGAAGACTCCCGCTACGTCGGTCTGACCGTGCCGCGTTTCCTGCTGCGTAACCCTTACGATCCGGAAGAAAACCCGGTGAAATCGTTCGTGTACAAGGAAACCGTTGCCAACAGCCACGAGCACTACCTGTGGGGCAACACCGCGTTCGCGTTCGGCACCAAGCTGACCGACAGCTTCGCCAAATTCCGTTGGTGCCCGAACATCATCGGCCCACAGAGCGGTGGCGCGGTTGAAGATCTGCCGTTGCACCACTTCGAAAGCATGGGCGAAATCGAAACCAAGATCCCGACCGAGGTTCTGGTTTCCGACCGTCGTGAATACGAACTGGCCGAGGAAGGCTTCATCTCCCTGACCATGCGCAAAGGCTCCGACAACGCGGCGTTCTTCTCCGCCAGCTCGGTGCAGAAGCCGAAGTTCTTCGGCATCAGCGCAGAAGGCAAGGCGGCAGAGCTGAACTACAAGCTCGGCACCCAACTGCCGTACATGATGATCGTCAACCGCCTGGCTCACTACTTGAAAGTGCTGCAGCGCGAGCAACTCGGTTCGTGGAAAGAACGTACCGACCTCGAGCTGGAACTGAACAAGTGGATCCGCCAGTACGTGGCCGACCAGGAAAACCCGAGCGCCGAAGTGCGTGGCCGTCGTCCGCTGCGCGCTGCGCAAGTGATCGTCAGCGACGTTGAAGGCGAGCCGGGCTGGTACCGCGTGAGCTTGAACGTGCGTCCGCACTTCAAGTACATGGGTGCCGATTTCACCCTGTCGCTGGTTGGCAAGCTGGACAAAGAGTAAGAGCGACTCATGGACGGATACGGCAGCCTGTTCGAGCGCCTCAACGGCGACGCGCAACTACGCAAGGGCAACAGCCTCGAGGCTTGTGCCATGGCGTCAGTGGCTGCCCATCTGGCCAAAATGCTCAGCACCCGGGCCGGCAGCGTGCAAACGCTGGCCGACTACGGGTTGCCCGATCTCAATGACATGCGTCTGAGCCTGCACGACTCCCTGAGTCAGGCCCGTCTGGCCATCGAAAACTTCATCGAAGCCTACGAGCCGCGCCTGAGCAATGTGCGTGTCATTTCCCTGCCGCGTGACCACGACCAGCTGCGGCTGGCCTTCAGCATCGAAGGCCTGCTGGAAGTCGAGGGTTTCAAGCGTCAGGTCAGTTTTTCCGCGCGCCTGGATGGCAGCGGTCAAGTGAAGGTCACCTAAGGAGATTCCCGATGTCTGGCAAACCCGCAGCACGCGTATCCGACCCCACCGCTTGCCCACTTCCAGGCCACGGTACCAACCCGATTGCCGCCGGTTCCGGCGACGTGTTCTTCGACGGCCTCGCGGCCGCCCGCCAAGGCGATGCCTCGGCGTGTGGTGGTGCGATGGTCGGCGATCTGGCGACCACGGTTTTGATCAATGGCAAACCGGCTGCGACCGTAGGTTCGGTTGGTTCTCACGGCAATAAAGTCACGGCAGGTTCCGGGACGGTGATTATCGGTAATTCGCATTCGCCGGCGCCGTTTGTGCCGCCGGAGCCGTTAGTCATTCCTGGAGTCTTCAACCGTGTTTTTTCTTTCCATACAGCGGACGGACAACCAGTAGCAAACCTCAATTACAGAATGGTTTCTGACAGTGGCTTAGAGAAGGCAGGATGTTCATCGGCGGCTGGAGGCACAGGGTGTTTCTCCACTGGAAAACAAGCGGAGATGGTTACCATCTATGTGTCGTCGGAGTAATCGCGTGGAAACCTCTATTGTCATCGACGGCGTTGCACACATTTTCGAGACTTCCGATGGAAAAACGGAACTGAAAATCAAAGCCGAAACTACGCCGAGTGAAGATAAAAAACCGAAACAGCTTCCATTGCCTCACGTCTGGTTAATAACCAGAGGAAATGGGGTGCCTCTTTTTGCACTAAAACCGAATGCACCAGATGTTCAGTTCAGGATCATGAAAGCGGAGAAACTGTATGCGGAAGCAATTCAGTGGTTTGAGCCGTTGGCTGATAATTACCGGAAGAAAATTTGGGTGAATCCCGAGTCTAAAACTGCCGGTACAGACGCCTACAACGCCTATAAGCAGTTTAGTTGGTCGCAAATTATCAAATTTGCAATTATTGACCGGATGTCGATTAGCTTTGCCCCGACAATGCCCGGTGATTGGAAAAATAGTTCTGAGGGTGGTGCCGGATTTTTAATGGTCATGATTGATGGTGAGCCCTATTGGGCTGACGGGGTTGGGCAAATACCGTTCGCGACCGATACATATCGTTTATATCTGGAAGAAACCAAGTCTTTGGAAACTGCCATTAAGAAAACCGTTGAAACCGGTATGAAGTATGGTGATGGTCTTCCTATATTCCCAAAGGAGGACAAGACCAATGAGTACGATAATTATATGGTGCTGCGTGGGGCTTTATGGGCTTCGGAAAATTTTGAACTACGCATTGAAACGGTAAGAGTATTTGCTGGGCGAATGGGCTATCGCGAGAAAGTGGTGACCAGTACGGTTTATCTCGGCACATCCGATCAGAAGTTAAGAAGCTCCATCACGCAGGGCTCTGTAGATAAGTATGGAGAGTGGAAAAGATGATGGTAAGGCTAGCGGCGGGTTTATTGGTGCATTTTTTTGCCTGCGTCATGTATGTCGTGGTTAATTACTATGGTGTTTCGCTGTACAAGTTTTTATTTGGTGGGCTGACCTCGCGTGGTGCTTCCATCGGGATTGCCATGTATATGGTGTTTTATCTGTTTATTTTTGTAAATTTAGTTGTTGCTGTAATTCCAAGGCGAATGGTGAAAGTTAGCATTGTTTTTCTAATGGTTGCATTGATATTGGTTTATCTGTTGCCGCTTTATCCTGTTCGCGCGGCCGCTTATAGCGTTTTAACGGGTGGACTAACTATTTTGGCGATATGGCTGGCTGGCAAGCTTGACAAGATGTTGTTGGCTCGGGTCAGGACATGAAGTTTTTTTGCGGGAACGGCTCAATGAAATCAAGGGCGTGGCAATGCCTTGCCACTTTCCTCTGCTCGGTCGGTTTGCTGACGATTCTGGTCGGCTTCGCATTGCTGTTGCGAATGGAAAGCTCGACCGAACCGAAGCTCTTCGCTCATCCCCACGCGTTGTGGATTGGCGCCGAGGATGGCGGGGTTTTTGTCGAGATCACCAAGCACGAAGCGCCCAACTATTACGTGGAAATTCGTCACGAAAATGGTGAGATGTGGACAGAAGGCTGGGTTCGATATGGCACCCGGGATAGCCATCCACTCAGCGCTGCAGCAATTGGTGGCTACGGCGGCAAAGAGCTCTATGTGTATACGGGCGTCGAGATCACTCCGCAAAAACAAGGAGCCGCACAGCGATGAATTTCTACGTGCGCGTCGCGCAGACGATCCCTCATTCTGCCATCAACACCCGGAACCGCATCGCCAGGAGACGCTGTATGTCCGCAACGACAATCGTGCTCCAAAGAATGTTTTTCATGCGATCCACTACCAGGCAGGTAACCCGTGTCCTTTAACCACTACTACCAAAGCGAACTCACCGCACTGCGCCAACTCGGTCGCCGTTTCGCCGAGCGTAGTCCGGCGTTGGCGCCGTTCCTGGGCCAGGCCGGGCGGGATCCGGATGTGGAGCGGTTGCTGGAAGGTTTTGCGTTCCTCACCGGACGGCTGCGGCAGAAGCTCGATGACGAGCTGCCCGAGCTCAGCCATTCGCTGATGCAACTGCTGTGGCCGAACTACATGCGCCCGCTGCCGGCGTTCAGCATTCTGCAGTTTGATCCGCTGAAGCGTTCGGGGCCGGCGCTGGTGGTCGAGCGCGATACGCCGATCGAAAGCAAACCGATCGAAGACGTGCGTTGCCGCTTCCGCACCTGCTATCCGACTGAAGTCTTGCCGCTGGATCTGGCCGCGCTGAACTATTCGGTAAAGGGCGACGGTTCGCTGCTCAGCCTGCGTCTGGAAATGAGCGCCGACGGCCACCTCGGTGAGCTGGAACTGAGCAAACTGCGCCTGCACTTTGCCGGTGAGCGCTATATCAGCCAGATGCTTTACCTGAGCCTGCTGCGCAACCTGGAAGGCATCGAGCTGATCCCGCTCGACGGCGCCGGCAAGCCGATCGATGGCGTGGCGGGCAAGCCGATGGCGTTCAAGATTCCGGGTGACCGCGTCAAGCCGGTGGGCTTTGCCGAAGAAGAAGCGTTGATCCCATATCCGCTGAACACCTTCCGTGGCTATCGCTACCTGCAGGAATACTTCGCCTTTCAGGACAAGTTCCTGTTCGTCGACGTCAACGGTCTGGACATCCTCAAGGCGCTGCCGGAAGACACGCTCAAGCAGATGCGCGGCCTGGAGTTGCGTTTCGATATCCGCAAGAGCGGGATCATGCGCATGCGGCCGACCCTGGATAACGTGAAGCTGTTCTGCACGCCGATTGCCAACCTGTTCGCCCACGACGCCCTGCCGATCCGCCTCGATGGCAAACAGGATGAATACCTGCTGCTGCCGGCGGAATACGATCTGGAAAACTGCGGCGTGTTCTCGGTGGAAACCGTCACCGGCTGGAAGCCCGGCGGCCTCGGTTATCAAGAGTACGTGCCGTTCGAATCGTTCGAGCACGACCCGAGTTTCGACGTGCCCAACAGCCGTCCGCACTACAGCATCCGCCAGCGTTCGTCGTTGCTGCATGACGGCCTCGACACCTACCTGAGTTTCGGCATCCGCCATACCGAAGCCCACGAAACCCTGTCGATCGAGCTGATCTGCACCAACCAGAACCTGCCGCGCAAGCTCAAGCTTGGCGACATCTGCATGGCCTGCGAAGAGACCCCGGAGTTCCTGAGTTTCCGCAACATCACCCCGGCCACTTCGAGCTTTGCGCCGCCGCTGAACCGTGACTTCCTGTGGAAGCTGATCAGCAACATGTCGCTCAACTATCTGTCGCTGGCCGACGTCAACGCGTTGAAGGTGATTCTCGAAACCTACGACCTGCCGCGCTACTACGACCAGCACGCGGAGAAGGTCAGCAAACGCCTGCTCGGCGGCCTCAAGCACATCAAGCACCACCACGTCGACCGGCTGCACCGTGGCTTGCCGGTGCGTGGTCTGCGCACCGAACTGACCATCGACCCGGAAGGGTATATCGGCGAAGGCGACCTGTTCGTTTTCGCTTCGGTTCTTAACGAGTTTTTCGCGCTTTACGCCAGTCTCAATTCGTACCACGAGCTGCGGGTAAAAAGCACACAGGGAGAGGTGTACCAATGGACACCACGTATGGGCCTGCAGCCCCTGCTTTAAGCGGGCTGACCAAGGTAATACGCGAGTACTCGCTGTTTCAGGCCGTGCTGCTGGTGATCGACCGGCTGCGCGAGGCGCACCCGTACCTGAGCGAAGACGATCTGTACGACCAGGTGGAGTTTCAGGCCAACCCGAGCCTGGGCTTTCCGCGCAGCGACGTCGATCGCGTGGAGTTTTTCGAAGAGCACGGGCAAATGCGCGCGCGCATGCGTTTCAACCTGATCGGCCTGGTCGGCTCCGGTTCGCCGCTGCCGGCGTTCTATGGCGAGCAAGCGTTGGGCGACAGCGAGGACGGCAACCCGACGCGTAACTTCCTCGACCTGTTCCACCATCGCCTGCAACGGCTGATGCTGCCGATCTGGCGCAAATACCGTTATCGCGCCAGTTTCCAGAGCGGCGCGATCGACCCGTTCTCCTCGCAGCTGTTCGCGCTGATCGGTCTGGGTGGCGACGAGATCCGCAAGGCCAAGGAACTGAACTGGAAGCGCCTGCTGCCGTACCTCGGGCTGCTCAGCTTGCGCGCGCACTCGGCGGCGCTGATCGAAGCCGTGCTGCGTTACTACTTCAAGCACGAGGACCTGGTTATCGAGCAGTGCATCGAGCGTCGCGTGGAGATCCTCGACGAGCAGCGCAACCGCCTCGGACGCGCCAACAGCCTGCTGGGTGAAGACCTGGTGCTGGGCGAGCGGGTGCGCGACCGCAGCGGTAAATTCCGCATTCACATCACCGAACTCGACTGGGAGCGATTCCACGAATTCCTGCCGATCGGTTTCGGTTACCAGCCGCTGTGCGCGCTGGTGCGGTTCACCTTGCGTGACCCGCTCGATTACGACATTCGCCTGGTGCTGCGCCCGGAAGAAATCCGCGAACTGCGCATTGGTGAGAAGAACGACTGTCGCCTGGGATGGACCAGTTGGCTGGGCTGCGAAAAAGCAGACGGCGTGGTCACCCTGGGCAGCAAAATTCATTAAGGACGTGAGCCATGATCAACGTAGACCTGCAACAACTCATCCAGGCGCTGGACGCCGAAACCCGTCGTGACCTGGAACGTTCGGCCGAACGTTGCGTGGCCCGTGGCGGCAGCAAGATCCTTGTTGAAGACCTGCTGCTGGGGCTGCTGGAGCGTCCGAACGGCTTGCTGTCGCGCGCGCTGCAGGATGCGGATGTCGACGCCGGTGAACTGAGCGCCGCACTGCAATCTCGCGTTGAACACAGCGCCTCGCGCAACCCGGTGTTCGCCCCGGAACTGGTGCAATGGCTGCAAGACGCGCTGCTGGTGGCCAACCTCGAACTGGGCCAGACCCAGGTCGAAGATGCCGCGCTGATCCTTGCGCTGCTGCGCAACCCGATGCGCTACGCCGGCAGCCGTTATCAGCCGCTGCTCGCCAAGCTGAACATCGATCGCCTGAAGGAATTCGCCCTGTCGCAACAGGAGCAACCGGCGGCCAACGGCAAGCCGGCGGCGCAGGGCGAATCGCTGTTGCAGCGCTTCACCCACAACCTGACCCAGCAGGCCCGCGACGGCAAACTCGACCCGGTGCTGTGCCGCGATGGCGCGATTCGGCAGATGGTCGACATCCTCGCCCGTCGCCGCAAGAACAACCCGATCGTGGTCGGTGAGGCCGGTGTCGGTAAGACCGCCATCGTCGAAGGCCTGGCCTCGCGCATCGCTGCCGGTGAAGTGCCGCAGGTGCTCAAGGGCGTCGAGCTGCTGTCGCTGGACATGGGCCTGCTGCAGGCTGGCGCCAGCGTCAAAGGTGAATTCGAGCGTCGCCTCAAAGGCGTGATCGACGAAGTCAAAGCCTCGCCGAAACCGATCATCCTGTTCATCGACGAAGCCCACACCCTGATCGGCGCGGGCGGCAATGCCGGTGGTTCCGACGCGGCCAACCTGCTGAAACCGGCGCTGGCCCGTGGTGAACTGCGCACCATCGCCGCCACCACCTGGGCCGAGTACAAGAAATACTTCGAGAAGGACCCGGCGCTGGCCCGTCGTTTCCAACCGGTGCAGTTGCACGAACCGACCGTCAGCGAAGCGGTGACAATTCTCCGTGGTCTGGCGCAGGTCTACGAGAAGAGCCACGGCATCTACCTGCGGGATGACGCGGTGGTCTCGGCGGCGGAATTGTCCGCGCGCTATCTGGCCGGTCGCCAGCTGCCGGACAAAGCCGTCGACGTCCTCGACACCGCGTGCGCCCGGGTGCGCATCAGCCTCGCCGCTGCCCCGGAAAGCCTCGAGCGCCTGCGTGGCGAACTGGCTGAAGGTGGCCGTCAGCGTCAGGCCCTGCGTCGCGATGCCGAGGCTGGTCTGCTGATCGACCACGAAGCGTTGGATGCGCTGGAAGCGCGGCTCGACGAAGCCGAAAGCGAAATGGTCGCGCTGGAAAGCCTGTGGACCGAACAGAAGCAACTGGCCGAGCGCCTGCTGGAACTGCGTCAGCAACTGGCCAAGGCTCGCGAAGCTGCCGCTGTCGAGCCGACCGTCAGCGTTGAAGAAGACGCCGAAGGCACGGTGATCGAAACCATCGCCGCCGAGGTCGAGGAAGGCCAGAGCGTTGAAGCGCTGGAAGCCGAACTGCACCAGACCCACAGCGCGCTGACCGCTGCTCAAGTCAAGGAGCGTCTGGTCAGCTTCGAAGTCTGCCCGCGTCTGGTGGCCGAAGTGATCAGCGCCTGGACCGGCGTGCCGCTGGCGCAACTGGCCCGCGAGCACAACGCCAAGGTCGCGAGTTTTGCCACCGATCTGCGCACGCGCATCCGTGGTCAGGAACAAGCCGTGCACGCACTGGATCGCTCGATGCGCGCCACTGCCGCCGGCCTGAACAAGCCTGACGCACCGGTCGGCGTGTTCCTGCTGGTCGGCCCGAGCGGCGTCGGCAAGACCGAAACCGCGCTGGCCCTGGCTGACCTGCTGTACGGCGGCGACCGTTTCATCACCACCATCAACATGTCCGAATTCCAGGAGAAGCACACCGTCTCGCGTCTGATCGGTGCGCCACCGGGCTACGTCGGTTATGGCGAGGGCGGCATGCTCACCGAAGCGGTGCGCCAGAAGCCGTACTCGGTGGTGCTGCTCGATGAGGTCGAAAAGGCCGACCCGGATGTGCTCAACCTGTTCTACCAAATCTTCGACAAGGGCGTGGCCAACGACGGCGAAGGTCGCGAGATCGACTTCCGCAACACCTTGATCCTGATGACCTCGAACCTCGGTAGCGACAAGATCAGCGACCTCTGCGAAGACGGCGCCCGCCCGACCGCCGAGCTGCTCGAAGAGACCATTCGGCCAGTGCTGAGCAAACACTTCAAACCGGCGCTGCTGGCGCGGATGAAAGTGGTGCCGTACTACCCGGTGGGCGGCCCGGTGCTGCGCGAGCTGATCGAGATCAAACTTGGTCGTCTGGGCGAGCGTCTCAACCGTCGTCAGCTGGATTTCAGCTGGTGCCAGAACCTCGTCGATCATCTGTCCGAGCGCTGCACGCAAAGCGAAAGCGGCGCGCGCTTGATCGACCATTTGCTCGATCAACACGTGCTGCCGCTGGTGGCCGACCGCTTGCTCGATGCGATGGCCACCGGTGAAAGCCTCAAGCGTGTGCATGCCACGCTCGACGGCAACGCCAGCGTGACGTGCGAGTTCGCCTGAGGTGGGTGTGATGTTCACTCAAGTGCCGCAGCCACTGGTCTATGCCGAAGCCTTGCTGGCGCAGTTCGCCAGCCTGTCGCGCGCGGCGGACGGTGCTGCGCTGCTGGGTGACTTCGTGCGTGGGCTGGCCGAGCTGAGCGGTTGCGAACTTACCCAGCTGTACCTGCTCGACGCCACCCACACTTGCCTGGGAATGAACGCCGAATGCCTCGACGGCGCGCTGCAACCGCGCGCCGCGACCAGCCTGCCGGCGGACTACAACGGCGAGCAGTTGCTGCAGTTTGCCCTGTGCCAGAACCGCGTGGTGTGCCTGGACGATCTGGGCGCCAGCCTGCACGAAACCAGTTTCCTGCCGGCCACCACCGGCCGCTGGCAATCGCTGCTGTGCGTGCCGCTGGTCAATCAGCAGAAGGCGGTTGAAGGCCTGCTGCTGTGCGCCAGTCGCCGTCACGTCGACCTGCAGGGTTTTGCCGATTCACTCGGCCAGCTCGGCTCGTTCGTCCTCGGTCAATTGCATTTGCTGCAGCGTCTGCGCCAGCCGCCGGCAGAATCGACCACGGTGGCGCGCAGTGTGCCAAGCATCAACGGCTATGGCCTGATCGGCAAAAGCGCCGCCATGCGCCAGACCCACTCGCTGATCAGCAAAGTCCTGCACAGCCCGTACACCGTGCTGCTGCGTGGCGAGACCGGCACCGGCAAGGAAGTTGTGGCCCGGGCGATTCACGATTGCGGCCCGCGCCGCTCTCAGGCGTTCATCGTGCAGAACTGCGCAGCAGTCCCGGAAAACCTGCTGGAAAGCGAGCTGTTCGGCTATCGCAAGGGTGCGTTCACCGGCGCTGACCGTGACCGCGCGGGGCTGTTCGATGCGGCTAACGGCGGCACGCTGTTGCTCGACGAGATCGGCGACATGCCGCTGTCGTTGCAAGCGAAGATTCTGCGGGTGTTGCAGGAGGGCGAGATTCGCCCGCTGGGTTCCAACGACACGCACAAGATCGATGTGCGCATCATCGCCGCGACGCACCGCGATCTGTCGACGCTGGTCAGCGAAGGCAAGTTCCGCGAGGACTTGTATTACCGCCTCGCGCAGTTCCCGATCGAGCTGCCGGCCCTGCGTCAGCGCGAAGGCGACATCCTCGAACTGGCTCAGCACTTTGCCGAGAAGACCTGCGCGTATTTGCAGCGTGATCCGGTGCGCTGGTCGAGCGCGGCGCTGGAACACCTGTCCGGTTACACCTTCCCCGGCAACGTGCGCGAACTCAAGGCACTGGTCGAGCGCGCAGTGTTGTTGTGCGAGGGCGGCGAGTTGCTGGCCGAGCATTTCTCCCTGCGCATGGAGCCGATGCCCGAAGACCACAGCGGCCTGAATCTGCGCGAGCGCCTGGAGAAAGTCGAACGCACGCTGTTGCTCGATTGCCTGCGCAAGAACGACGGCAACCAGACCCTCGCCGCCCGCGAACTGGGCCTGCCGCGCCGCACGCTGCTGTACCGCCTCGGGCGCCTGAATATCAACCTGGGTGATTTCGATGGTTGATCTGAACCTGGCTCTTGCCGTTTGCACAACTCCTGTCTTGAAGGACTTCTCTGTGGCGAGGGGATTTATCCCCGATCGGCTGCGCAGCAGCCGTAATCCAGCAAACGCGGTTCTCTTGAAAGAACCGGTAATCAGGTTTTGGGGCCGCTTCGCAGCCCATCGGGGACAAGTCCCCTCGCCACAGAGGATCGGTATATCCCTTGTGATGGCTCGAAGGCCCCGATGTAGAGCCTTCGAGACTACCCAAAGAATTAATTTCAGCGCCGCCCGCAAGGGTCGGCGCTTTGTGCTTTGTCTACCCCTGGAGACCCTCTGATGTCTGTTCGTCACTGGAACGCTGTCCTGCTGACCCTCGTCGTTCTATGCGGCCTTGGCGGCTGTAGCGGCAATTACAAATTCAACGACAACGACTATCGCCCGTTGGGTGACCCGCAAGCGGTCAATCGCGGCAAGTGACCGCAAGGAGCATCAAACATGGAACTGGTTTTCGAAATGCTGAACACCAAGCAGTTCGTGCCCACCGAGTTGTGCCAGAAGACCTTCAAACAGGCCGGCGGCGTAATCGGGCGGGGCGAGGACTGCGACTGGATCATTCCTGACCGCAAGCGGCATCTGTCCAATCACCACGCGATTGTCAGCTACCGCGAAGGCACGTTTTTCCTCACCGACACCAGCAGCAACGGGGTCCAGGACGGCGACAGCGGCGCACGCCTGCACAAGGGCGAACCGGTGCGTATCGAGCACGGCAGCACCTACGTGCTCGGTGACTTCGAGATTCGTGCGCGGCTGGTGCGTGACCCGGCGACCTTCGACGGTGAAGTCGGCCGTCCGCGTGCCGCCGGCAGCATCATTCCGGACGACGCCTTCCTCGACCTCGATCCGTTGAACGCGATCGAACAGCAAGAGCGCGTTTATTCGGAAATCGACGAACTGTTGGCCCCGACCGCCAAGCCCGAGGATTCCCGTCAGCGTGCCGACTATGCGCGCATCGACATGGAAAGCCTGATGGTGCCGGAGCTGATCGCCCCGGTTGAACCCGAGCCTGCTCCGGCCCCGAAGGTCGTCGAGCGTCAGAGCGAGGGTTTCTGGGAGCATTTCGGCGCAGCGCTGGGCGTGGATCTCAAAGGCCTCGATCACGACGCCCGCGAAGCCTTGGCACTCAACGCCGCGCGTCTGCTGCGGCAGAGCATCGGCGGATTGCAGCAGAGCCTGCGCACCCGTTCGGAGTTGAAAAACGAACTGCGTCTGGCACAGACCACCGTGCAAGGCACCAACAAGAACCCGCTGAAATTCGCCGTTGATCCGAGCGAAGCGCTGGAGATTCTGTTGCAGCCGCACAAGCCCGGTCATCTCCCGGCCGAGCAGGCGATCTCCCGCGCGTTCCGCGATCTGCAGGCGCACCAGGTGGCCTTGCTCACCGCCAGCCGCGCCGCCGTACGCGGCACGCTGGAGCACTTCTCGCCGGAACAACTGACCCTGCGTTTCGAGCGCGACAACAAGCCGTTGATCGCCACCTCGGGCGGGCGCTGGAGAGCGTTCGGCCGCTACCACCAGGCCCTGCGTCAGGACGATGACTGGAGCGAGCGTCTGCTGGCCCGCGACTTTGCCCAGGCCTACGAAGAACAGATCCGCCTGATCTCCACCCTCCACACCGACCACCAAGGATGATGCGCATGTCTCGCCGCTCGACCGCTTTTTTCAAGACGCTGACTGCGCTCACCGTGCTGGTGCTGCTCGCCGGTTGCTCGTCGCTGTCGCCGTACTCGAAAGTGACCAAGATCAACCTGAAGCTGACCGGCAGTGATCAGCTCAACCCGGACCTCAACGGCCGTCCTTCGCCGATCGTGGTGCGCCTGTTCGAACTCAAGCACCCGGTGACCTTCGAGAACGCTGATTTCTTCAGCCTCTACGAGCGCGCCAAGGAATCCCTCAATCCGGATCTGGTGGCCAGCGAAGAACTCGAACTGCGCCCGGGTGAAACCGTGGAAATGAAACTCAGCGTGGAGGAGGGCAGCCGCTACGTCGGCGTTCTCGCTGCGTACCGTGATCTGCCGGAAACCAAGTGGCGCTACACCGTTCAGGTCACCCCGCTGGAGCTGACCGAAGCCGATCTGACTCTTGATCAGGCCGGGATCCGCAACACCCATGAAGCGCTCGCCAAGGCGGATGACTGAACATGAATACCCATAAAGTCATTTGGCAGGAAGGCATGTTGCTGCGGCCGCAGCACTTCCAGCACAACGATCGCTACTACGATCACCAGATGAAAACCCGCACCCAGTTGCTGGGTGGCTACACCTGGGGTTTCCTCAATCTGGAGATCGACTTGCAGTTCCTCAACATGGGCAAACTGGTGATCAGTGCCGCCTCGGGGATCCTGCCGGACGGCAGCCTGTTCGAACTCGGCGGCAACACCGAGCCGCTGGCGCTGGACGTGCCGCCGAACACCGGCAACACGCCGATTTATCTGGCGCTGCCGTTGGTCACCGGTAACCACATCGAGGCGCGTCGTCCGGAGCAGTCCGACGTGCTCGCGCGGTACACCGCGTACGACGCCGAAGTGGCCGACTCCAACGCCGGTGACGATTCCGCCAGCCAGGTCAGCTGTGGTCGCCCGGATTTCAAACTGTTGCTCGGCGAGCAGCAGAGCGATCAGGCCTACGTGAAGCTGAAGATCTGCGACGTGCTCGACACCACGCCGGACGGCGTGATCAGCCTCGACCCGGATTTCGTGCCGACCTACATCCAGGCCCATGCGTCCAGCTATCTGCTGTCGTGCCTCAAAGAAGTCATCAGCATGCTCAACCACCGTGGCGACACGATTGCCGAGCGGATTCGCTCCAACGGCAAGGTCGGCGGTGCGGAAGTCGGCGACTTCATGATGCTGCAACTGATCAACCGTACCGAACTGCTGCTGCGCCACTACCTCGGTCTGGAGCAGGTGCACCCGGAAGAGTTGTACCGCACGCTGCTGACCATGCTCGGCGATCTGGCGACCTTCTCCAGCGACAGCAAACGCCCGCGTCTGGACAGCCGCTATTCCCACGCCGATCAGGGCGCGAGCTTCCGCAAACTGATGGAAGCGATTCGTCAGGTGCTGTCGATGGTGCTCGAACAGCACGCCATCGAGCTGATCCTGCAAGCGCGTCAGTACGGCATCATCGTGTCGCCGTTGCACGACCACAAACTGCTCGGCTCGGCGTCGTTCGTGCTGGCGGCAAGTGCCAACTGCGACTCCGAAGAACTGCGCCACCGCTTGCCGGCGCACCTCAAGGTCGGCCCGGTGGAGCGCATTCGCCAACTGGTCAACCTGCACTTGCCGGGGATCAAGGTCAAACCGTTGCCGGTGGCCCCGCGGCAGATCGCGTTCCACTCGAACAAAACCTACTTCATCCTCGAACTCAGTTCCGAAGACCTGGCGCAACTCGAGCGCTCCGGCGGCTTCGCGTTCCACGTGTCCGGCGAATTCGCCGAGCTTGAACTGAAATTCTGGGCCATCAGGAACTGACCGCCATGATCAAGGAAACGGATTACAACCAGGACGACAAAACCGTCCTGCTCGATCGTCAGGGCCACGGACCGGCAGCCAGTCCGCTGACCGACTTCGCCGCGCCGCCGCGCTTCGAGCAACTGGAAGAACGGATGATCTACGCCGCGCGCCTGCGCCCGGCGGAGGCGTTCAACATCAGCCTGAATTCGCTGGTGGCGGCGTCGTCCGAACTGCTCTCGGAAGTGGTGCGCCTCAAGCACAGCGAAACCCGCGAAGATTTGTACGCGCTCAACGAGCGCCTGACCGCCGGGCTCAAGCTGTTTGAAGTGCGCGCGTTGCACAACGGCGCCGAAAGCAGCCAGGTGATGGCCGCCCGTTACGTGCTCTGCACCGTGGTCGACGAAGCTGTGGTGACCACGCCGTGGGGCAACGAAAGCGAGTGGTCGCAGATGAGCCTGCTCAGCAGCTTCCACAACGAGACCTTCGGTGGCGAGAAGTTCTTCCAACTGCTTGATCGGTTGTCGAAGAACCCGGTCAAGCACCTGCCGATGCTTGAGCTGATGTACCTGTGCCTGTCCCTCGGTTTCGAGGGCAAGTACCGTGTGCAGGCGCGTGGCATGCTTGAGCTTGAAGGCATCCGCGACGCCCTGTACCGGCAGATCCGTCAGTTGCGTGGCGACGTGCCGCGCGAGTTGTCGCCGCACTGGGAAGGCCTCAACGATCAGCGCCGCAACCTGGTGCGCATCGTGCCGGCGTGGATGGTGGTGCTGTTCACGTTGGTCTGCCTGGTGGTGATGTATTCGGGCTTCGCCTGGGTCCTGGGCGAACAGCGCGACACCGTTCTGCAACCTTATCAGCCGCTTGATCCGGCCGCGGTGCAACCGCAGTCGCAGCCGTAACAGGGACGTGTGATGAAAAAGTTTTTCAAGAAAGTCGGCGCTTTCCTGCGCCAGACCTGGGTCTGGACCCTGCTGCTGGTGCTGTTCGTGGCATTGCTGGTGTGGTTCGTCGGCCCGTTGTTGGCGGTGGATGACTACAAGTTCTGGGAAAGCGCGACCTCGCGTCTGCTGACCATCAGCGTGCTGTTCCTGATCTGGGGCCTGACCATGGTCTTCGTCAGCTGGCGCGCGGGCATCCGCAAGAAAGCCATCGAAGAAACCGAGGACGGTCAGGATCGCATCCGTCGCGACGAACTGATCGAAGAAGAGCAGAAAGAGTTGAAGGCGCGCTTCAAGGACGCGCTGAAAACCCTGAAGACTTCGAGCCTGTATCGCGGCCGCAGCGAACGCTGGCGCAACGACTTGCCGTGGTACCTGCTGATCGGTCCGCAGGCTTCCGGCAAGACCAGTCTGCTGGACTTCTCCGGGCTGGAATTCCCGATCAACAAGATCGACCGCAAGCTGACCCGTGACACCCTCGGCACCCGGCATTGCGACTGGTACTTCGCCGATCACGGTGTGCTGATCGACACCGCCGGGCGCTACACCACCCAGCCGGACGCCGAAGTTGACGGCAGTGCCTGGACCACCTTGCTCGAGTTGCTGCGCAAGCGTCGTCGCGGGCGTCCGTTGAACGGTGTGCTGGTGACCATTCCGGTGGAATCCCTGATCGGTGGCAGCGAGCAGGACATCGATACCCTGGCGCGCCAGGTGCGCGGTCGTCTGCAAGACGTCTATCAGAAACTGCATGTCGACGTGCCGGTGTATCTGGTACTGAGCAAGGCGGACAAGCTGCTCGGGTTCGACGAGTTCTTCGATCAACTGACTCGCGAAGAAAGCGATCAGGTGCTGGGTACCAGTTTCCGCAAGGATCAGGTCGGCACCGACGTCGCGGTACTGCGCGGCGAGTTCGAAGAGCTGCTGCGGCGCCTGAACAATCAGGTGATCATGCGCATGCACTCCGAGCGCGATACCCAGCGCCGTGGCCGCATCCTCGACTTCCCGCATCAACTGGGGCAGATCGGCGAGCGTCTGTGCCTGTTCGTCGACATGGCGTTCACTGGCAACCGCTACCAGCGCGCGTCGCTGCTGCGTGGTTTCTACCTGACCAGTGCTCCGCACCTGACGCAGGAAATGGACGCAACTACCGCCGGCATCGGCGCCAACCTCGGCATGAATGCCGGTGTGCTGCCGACCCTGCGCAGTGGCCGTTCGCGCTTCATTCATCATCTGTTCAGTCGGGTGATCTTCCCCGAGTCGGATCTGGCCGGCCTCGACAAACGCGAGCGCAGCCGCATCCATTGGGGCCAGCGTGCGCTGTACGTCGGTGCACTGGCGGCACTGGCGCTGTTCGGCATGCTCTGGGCCGGTGGTTTCTCGGCCAACTATGAGCGTCTGGAAAACCTGCGCACACTGGCGCAGAACTGGACTCAGCAGCGTTCGGCGCTGACCCCGCGCGATGATGCGATGGGCGTGCTGAAAACCCTCGATACAAGCTACGCCGCGACTCAGGTGTTCCCGAAGAAGGGCGACGTCTCGTACCACGAGCGTGGCGGTCTGTATCAGGGCGAAGACGTCAACCCGGTGGTCAAGCAAGCCTACGAGCATGAGCTCGAAGCGCAATTGCTGCCACGGGTCGCGACGATGCTCGAAGGGCAGATTCGCGCCAACATGAAGGACCGCGACAAGCTGCTCAACAGCCTGCGTGCGTACCTGATGCTGAACATGAAAGACCGTCGTGACGCGGCGTGGCTCAAGGACTGGGTCGCCACTGACTGGTCGCAGCGCTACACCGGCAACACCGCAGTGCAGAACGGTCTGAACACTCACCTTGAGCGCCTGCTGAAGCAGCCGTTCATCTACCCGCTGAACGATCAACTGGTGACTCAGGCACGTCAGGTGCTGCGTGCCGAATCGCTGGCCACCGTGGTCTACCGCATGCTCCGCGAGCAGGCGCGCAACCTGCCGGAATACCGTTTCAGCCAACACCTCGGCCCGCAAGGCTCGCTGTTCATCGGCACCGAATACGTGATCCCGGGGTTCTACACCCAGCAGGGTTATCAGCAGTATTTCTCGGTGCAGGGTTCGGCGCTGGTCACCGACATCCTGCGTGACAACTGGGTGCTGGGCGAAGGTGCGGGCATCAGCGACATGGACTTGCGTCGCCTGATGGTCGAGCTGGAGCAACTGTACTTCCGCGACTACGCCAACTACTGGAGCGAGGCCGTTGGCCAGGTGGCCTTGCCGCCGATCAGCGACGCCGGTGAAGGCGCCGAGCAACTGGCGGGCCTGACGTCGGCCAACTCGCCGGTGCTGGCGTTGCTCACTGAAGTGCGCGAGAACACGCGCTTCCCGGCTGCTGCCGATCCGGTGGACGAAGCCGGTGATGCCGCCGATGCACTGGCAGGGCAGAAGGGCAAACTGGGCAAGGTCGGCAAACTGGCGTCTGCCGTGGCGGACAAGGCTTCGGCGATGGCCGTGGCGAAGAGCCTGCCGGACACCGCGAAGAAGTCGCTGCAACGCCGCTTCGAGCCGCTGCACCGTTTGCTGGATGACAACAACGGCCCGGCCGCTGACCTGACCCCGGCCATCAGCGCGCTCAACGACCTGCAACTGCAACTGTCCGGTCTGGCCCGTTCCAGCACGCCGGAACAAGCCGCGTTCGAAATGGCGAAAACCCGCATGAGCGGCCAGCGTGATGCGCTGACCAACCTGCGTGCGGCCTCGGGTCGCCTGCCGCGTCCGCTGAGCGTGTGGTTCAACGTGTTGGCTGAAGACTCATGGCGCCTGGTGCTCAACGATGCTTACCAATACCTGAACGGCCGTTATCAGAACGAGCTGTACAGCGTGTATGGCAAGACCATCAGCAAGCGTTATCCGTTCAGCGCCAGCAGCACCAGCGACGTGGCGATCAGCGACTTCCGCGAGTTCTTCCGGGCTCAAGGTACCGTCGACCGCTTCTTCGACAGCTACATGCGTCCGTTCGTCAGCGGTGATCCGGGCAACTACCGGATGCGCAGCGTCGACGGTCACAGCCTGCCGGTATCGAAGATGTATCTCGACCAGATGGCAGCAGCCCTGACGATTCGTCAGAGCTTCTTCTCGATCAACCCGGCCGAGCCGACCGTGCAGTTCAAACTGGAGCCGTACACCCTCGATCCGGCCGTCAGCCGTTCCGAGTTCAAGTTCGGCGACAAGACCATGGAATACCGCCACGGTCCGATCCTGCCAATGACGTTCAAGTGGCCGACCGATGCTGAAGACGGTCGCACCAGCCTGGTGATGGACAAGATGGCGGGGCGTCCGATCGGCATCGAGAAGAACTCCGGCCCATGGTCGCTGTTCCGTCTGTTTGACCTGATGCAGACCGAGTACCTGACCGGACGCGACGTGCTGGTGCTGAAAGCTGACGTGGGTGGCCTGCGCGCCAACTACCTGCTGACCAGCCAGCGCACGCCGAACCCGTTCGACATGGGCGTGCTGCGCACCTTCCGTATGCCGGTGCAGCTCTGATGCTGGTGGCCAGTCCCTGGCGCAGCGCGGCGCGTACCGACCCGGGCAAGGTGCGGGCGCGCAACGAAGATGCCTTCCTCGACTCGCCACAGCAGGGGCTGTGGGTGGTCGCGGACGGCATGGGCGGTCATCAGGGTGGCGACATCGCCAGCCAGTTGATCGTCGCCAGCCTGGCTGAACTGCCGCAACACGAGGACTTCGACGAACGCCTCAAAGCCATCCGCCAGTGCCTGCACTGGCTGAACCGGCGTTTGGGGCAGGAGTTGACGGTCACCGCCGGGCGCCACGACAGCATCATGGGCAGCACCGTCGTGGCGCTGCTGGTGGAGGGCAATCGCGCGGCCTGCATCTGGGCCGGTGACAGCCGTTGTTATATGTGGCGCGGGCAGCGGCTGTATCAGCTGTCCAAGGATCATTCGCTGCAGCAGCAACTGATCGACGAGCAACAGATGAGCGTCGAACAGGCGGCAGCACACCCGGCAGCTCAGGCCTTGACCCGAGCCGTCGGCGCCGCCGAACAGCTGACCCTGGATGTCCTCGAACTCGAGGTCTATCCGGGCGATGCGTTTTTGCTGTGCAGCGATGGCTTGTACCAAGGACTGAGCAGCGATGCCCTCGGCAACGCCCTCAGCCTCAGCGCGCCGCACGTGGCGCTGGAGCGTCTGTTCGACGGCGCCCTGCGTGGCGCCGCCCGGGACAACCTGACTGCCGTGGTGATCCGCCAATGACTGAAATCGAATCCTCAGTCGATGACTTGCTGATGAGCGAAGAGCAGGCCAGCAACCTGACCTACTTCGCCTTCGCCAAGGCAAACAACGCCGAGCCGTTGCTGGCGCCGACCAAGGCCAGCATCGGTGCATTGCCGGACGTACTCGCCGGCCGCTACCACCTCGAGCGTCTGCTCGGGGCGGGCGGCATGGGCGCCGTTTACCGGGCGCGAGATCTGCTGCACGAGCAGTTCGGCGATCCCGATCCTTACATTGCGCTGAAAATTCTCAGCGAAGAATTTGCCGAATCGCCGGACGCCACTGCCTTGCTTTACAGCGAGTTTGCCCTGACCCGACGCCTGCGCCACGACAACGTCGTGCGTGCACACACCTTTGAAGTCGACACCGACTGCCAGCGGGCCTTCATCACCATGGAATACATGCGTGGCCTGACCCTGGACAAATTGCTCTGCGAGCGGCCTCTGGGCCTGCCGTGGAAAGAAACGCGCGACATCGCGTTGCCGCTGCTCGATACGCTGGCCTACGCCCACCGTCGCGGCGTGCTGCACGGTGACATGAAACCGAGCAATGTCATGCTCAGCGAAGACGGCCTGCGCCTGTTCGACTTCGGTCTCGGTCAGGCAGACGAGGGCGTGTTGCCCGGCCTGCCGCACCTGAGCCGCGAGCGTTTCAACGCCTGGACCCCGGGCTACGCCGCCCCCGAACTGCTTGAGGGCCAACCGTTGTCGGCCAGCGCGGACGTGTACGGCGTGGCCTGCGTGATCTATGAACTGGCGAGCGGCAAACACCCGTTCCGCCGCTTGCCCTCGACCCAGGCCCGCGACGAGCACCTGGAGCGCGAGCTGCGAGCCCCGGCGAACTTACCGAAACACGGCTGGCCAGCGCTGCGAACCGCGCTGAGCTTCAACGCGGCAGAACGCACCATCACTGCCGACCAATTGCGTGACGCCTTGGGCGCCACTTCGTCCTGGCTGCAACGGTTGCGACTTCGGGCGTAACGGACGACATTCGAACAGGGAGCGCTTTATGTTCAACCCAGCTAACGAAACCCACTTCAGCCTCAAGGTCGAAGACTACGTGGGCGACCTGCAAGTGCTGTCGTTCACCGGCACCGAAGGCATCAGCCAGCCGTATCGCTTCGACCTCGAACTGGTCAGCGAAAACCCCGATCTGGACCTGGAAAAACTCCTGCACAAGCAGGCGTTCCTCGCATTCGATCCACAGGGCTCAGGCATTCACGGGCAGATCTACCGCGTCGCCCAAGGCGATGCCGGCAAGCGCCTGACCCGCTACAAGGTCTCGCTGGTGCCGCAACTGCAATACCTGCATCACCGCACCAATCAGCGCATCTACCAGCAGATGTCGGCGCCGAAAATCATCGCGCTGATCCTCGACGAACACGGGATCAAGGGCAACGCCTACAGCTTCCAGCTGAGCCAGCCGTGCCCGGATCGCGACTACTGCGTGCAGTACGACGAAACCGACCTGCACTTCGTCCAGCGTCTATGCGAAGAAGAGGGTATTCACTACCACTTCCAGCACAGCGACAAGGCCCACCTGCTGGTGTTCGGCGACGACCAGACCGTGTTCCCCGACCTCGGCCAGCCGACCGCCTACATACAGGGCAGTGGCATGGTCGCTGAAGAACCGGTGATCAAAGGCTTCAAACTGCGCCTGGAAACCCGCACCAGCCGCACCACGCGCCGCGATTACGACTTCGAAAAACCGCGCCTGCAGATGGAAGCGGCTTACAAGCCGGATGGCGAGAGCACTGAACCGGATCTCGAAGACTACGACTACCCGGGCCGCTTCATCGACCGCGCGCGCGGCAAGTTCCTCAGCCAGCGCGCCCTCGAACGCCATCGCGCCGACTACCGCCAGGCCGAAGGTCGCGGCGACCAGACCAAACTGGTCAGCGGTCACTTCATGGCCATGTCCGACCACCCGCGCAGCGAGTGGAACGACCTGTGGCTGCTCACCGAAATCTTCCACGAAGGCAAACAGCCGCAAGTCCTCGAAGAAGGCGTGACCAGCGACACCACCGACAACAAGGACGACTTCCACCAGGGCTACCGCAACACCTTCCTCGCCACCCCGTGGGACGTGTTCTACCGCCCGGCCCTCGAACACCCGAAACCGCGCGTGCTCGGCAGCCAGACCGCCATGGTCACCGGCCCCAAAGGCGAAGAAATCCACTGCGACCAGTACGGCCGCATCAAAGTCCAGTTCCACTGGGACCGCGAAGGCCTGGCCGACGACAAAACCAGCTGCTGGCTGCGCGTCTCCAGCTCCTGGGCCGGCGACCGCTACGGTGCGATCAGCATTCCGCGCATCGGCATGGAAGTCCTCGTCACCTTCCTCGAAGGCGACCCCGACCAACCCCTCGTCACCGGTTGCCTGTACCACAAGGAAAACCCGGTGCCTTACGCACTGCCGGCCAACAAAACCCGAAGCGTCTTCAAAACCCTCAGCTCCCCGGGTGGTGGCGGTTATAACGAACTGCGCATTGAAGACAAGAAGGGGGCGGAGCAGATCTACATTCATGCCCAGCGCGACTGGGACGAAAACATCGAGCACGACCAGAAGATTCGCGTCGGCAACGAACGTCACGACACCGTGGTGAAGAACACTTACACCGAGCTCAAGGCTGAAGAACACCGCACCACGATTTCCGACCGCAAGGTTGAAGCGAAGCTGGATGATCACCTGACAGTTGGGCAGAACCAGCATGTGAAGCTGGGCACGGCGCAGCTGACCAGCGTGGGGAAAGAGATTCACCTTAAGGCTGGGGACAAGATTGTTATTGAGGCGGGGACTGAGCTGACGATTCTCGGCGGCGGTAGTTTCATCAAGCTCGATGGTGGTGGCGTGACTGTGGTTGGGCCGGTGGTGAAGATTAATGCGGGTGGCTCGCCGGGGAGTGGGACTGGCATCGGGATTAAACCGCCGGTGCTGCCGGGGGCGGCGGATAAGGATAAGGCGGGGAGTTTGATGGATCAGGCGTTGGGGAATGCGTCTGAGGAGAAAATCAAACGCAAGCCGAAGCGAATGCTCAATTTTTCCGGCTAAGACATCGACGGCAATCCAAGCCACCAGGGATCAGAATTCAGGTAATTGGTAATGACAGAGACAACCAGCAAGAAAGTAGAAAAATGGTCGTATCCGTTAAAAGTTGGAGCGGCAGGGACGACGGATCCGCAGCAGTTCTACATGGCCTTAGCCAAGGCCAAAGATGGTTTCTACCCGTTGGGTGCCAATGGTCTTTGGCATGGTGGTATTCATTTCGATGAAGCCTCGGGTTTAGTGCCCGACCTGGCAGAAGTCAAGTGCATCGCGGATGGTGAAGTAGTCGCTTACCGTATTGATAGTACTTATCCGAAATCGGCCTACGGTACGGCTGAGGCTGAGTTTTCGACTGGTTTTGTATTAGTTAAGCATCGTTTGGAAGTGCCGGTGCAACCTGCAACCCCAGCTCCTGCTGGATCGCCTGCTTCTCCGCCAGCACCTGGTCCAAGCCTGATTTTTTTCAGTCTTTACATGCATTTGCTGCAGTGGAAGAAGTATGAGGAAACTCCGGCATTGTCGCGACCGCCCTTTTGGGGAGGTGGTACGTTGCAAGTCAAAGCAACGGCTGACGACGAAATTCTCGGTTTGCGAGTTCGTCAGGAACCGCGTGGCAAGCCTGGGTACGCAACCGTGCTAACGGTTTTGAGTCGCGGTACGATCGTCGAGACGGGGGAAGAGCAAAACGGTTGGCTCAAGGTGGTCAGCGTCACGCCGGCTAATACCAATCTTCAACCCGGAGCAGGCTGGGTTTTCAAGAGAGAAATGACGGCGGGCCCGACACCCAACACTTACGTCATTGGCGCCGCTGCAAAAGACCCGATGAACCCACCTCAGAAAGGTTTGGTTGTTCGCGCTTCTGCAAGCCGATCTGGCGCTGAAAAAGCCATTTTGCCCCACGGCACGCAAGTCAGAATCGGGAACGATGGGACGCGTGGTAAGTACCAGAAACTGTTGGAGATTGTCAGCGGGAGTGCTATTCCTCCGCTGGCGCCTGCTGAAGTGCTCGGGTATGTCTGGGAGGGGAACCTTGAAGCCAAAAGTGAGCCAGCCGAGAAGGACTCGGTACATGTTTTGGCGACTCCATTCCCGATTACGGCGGGGAGTCTGATCGGTCACGTAGGCAAATATCAAAACCATTCGGATTCGGCGCCCAAGAATCTGTTGCACGTTGAGGTGTTCAGCTGCGAGGACGTAAAGGCATTTACTGAACTGAGTAAAGAGAAAGCTGCGGGAATGCCTGCCGCTGGAAAAACGCTCGTAAAGATTCCAAAAGACAGTGTGTTGGTTACTCACACGCAAGGAATGAGCGCAACAAATCCTCCGAAAGTGACCGATCCCCACAAAAAGGTTGGCTATGACTTCTTTATCCCAGTCGGAGTATTGGAAGCGCTACCCGCGGAAAAAAAGATAAAAGTTCCTGTTGTGATGGGTGGAACCACTACCTATACGCTTTGGTGGCGTCTGGATGGGTTGCTGGGGGATGCCGAAGGGAATGAAATCAGCGGTTGGTTTGCAGAGCCGGATACTGCGTTGTCACGCCATTCACCATTTGAGTGGGAGGGTTTTAGTTTTATAGATGAAGCTGGGAGTAATGTGGATCATTTGGCCGCGTTTCTTCATGCGCAGGAAAGTCTTAGTGAGGAGGAGCAAGCTAACTATCAGCCTAATATCGGTAATGCCGAAGAAGGTTCTACAAAGCAAAATCTTTACAAAATTCTAGACAGAAACGGCGATAAAAAACTCACGCCTTCGGAAATAAAAGAGGCTTTGAGTAAACCATGGTTCGCTCAGCCGATTTCTCAGATGGTTACACGCTATGAAAACGAGTGGCAATTCAAACAAGAAAAATGGGATTCTCTGGATGAGTTAATGGGTCACACTGAAACAGAGCCACACAATGAATGGATTGAAGAAAAAGCAAGAATTAAGACGTTGAGTTGGTGGGACAAGCTTATCGGGCAGCATGGAATTACCAATGATACAAATGTTCGGCATATTCACCCGATTGCACTTATTGGAAGTTTCACTGCTACACGTGATCTGATTACCTTGGAAATGCTTAGGGCCGCTAACCCAGCAGGGGCTGAATCACATCATTCGAGTATTTTGCCGTATCTCAATAAATATGCCGCGGCGTATAAGCTTGAGCAACCTAAAGCTATTGCGCATTTCCTTTCCCAAGTCGGCCATGAAAGTCAATTCAGGATTATTGAAGAGGGCTTGAATTATAGTGCCCGGCAAATGAAGAAGACCTATGGGTGCCGACGGCAAAACAATGTGAATGGCTATAATGAGCAAACGGATAGCTGCGATTTTGGTGTGTTGAGAAGCAAGCTTTGGTCAGAAACAAGTCATTACGCGATGAATGCTGAAAATCTTGCCAGTTACGTCTACGCGGATCGAATGGGTAATGGCAATGAGGCTAGTCGAGACGGTTATCGATATCGTGGCCGTGGAATGCTGCAGGTAACCGGAAAGTCCGAGTATCAACGGTTTACTAATGTGCATAATCAGCGAAATCCGTCGGATATTCAGGATTTCGTGGCCAATCCAGATCTCCTGATTTCCTCAACCGAGTACGGAGTTGAGTCTGCCTTCGTTTTTTGGTTTACCAAAACTGGGCAAGGAGGCACAAAATTGTGCGAAGTCGCCAAGACGGGGAGTGTGGTCGACGTCACACAAATGGTGAATGGCGGGCAAAACGGATATACGGACAGAAACAATAGATACCAAGCCCTTGCTGCACTAATGAATATCAACTAAGAGGTCATTGCTATGCTCCGTTTTTTTATGTTTGCTTTCGTTCTTCTTATGGCAAACTTCAGCAGTGCGCAAGATGTAGATTACCTTCAGGGGCGCGTTCTACAGGGCCCGTTTAAAACTAATGTTGTAAAGGGAGGGGAACTCTCCTTCTTGCAGACAGGGAACGCAGAATTTCCGGTTTCTTTGGTTTTGGATGTTGTTGGTGCCGATAATAAAAAAAATAGAAGCCTTGTCGATAAATATGATGTGGCAGGCTCGGATCCAAAAATCGAGTCGATTTTCTTTTATCCAGTAAAAGGTAAGAAAAATGTACTTGTTTTGGTTTCTTGGGAAATCACGAGTAGAGGAATTGGAACGTACGGAACCCTTTATCAAGTTTATGGGTATGAAAAAAGTGCGGGTAATGAATTGGTTGTGAATAAGCTTGTCAGGTTTGATAAGAACTTGAGTGGGATGGAAGGTTATCAAGAAGGTGAGGAACAACATTTTCCTTACGTTAATGCAGGGTTGATAAAGACCTATATTGATAAAATTATTGGCTCTAAATAATTAAAGATAGTCTTGGCAATAATAGGGAGCGGATTTTGTTTGGCTTAATCCGACCCCTTGGCTGGCTATATTCCACGCCTTGATTCTTTATGGTCAATGCTAGCGTCGCCCGACGAAATGCGATGGGAAGAGCCTAATTGTCGCGCGCCGAAAGGTTTAACATTTGAAATTTATATCACCCGTTGAGACTTCATTAATGGCTGAATCAATGAGAAACATATTTCCAGTTTCTGGGATTTTATCGTTAGCCTTTTTGCTTTTTAGTACGGTTGCGCATTCCGCGAGTTTCGATTGCGGCAAGGCTTCAACGGACGTAGAAAAGAAAATTTGTAATTCTCCCTCTTTGTCCATAATGGATGAAAAGTTGAATGAATTTTTCAAGCCGTTAAAGATTCGACGGGCTTTTCAAATAATCGAAAGCGATTGGCTGGAGTCGGAACGTAATTCTTGTGAGTCAGTTGAGTGTCTAGAGGATGCTTATACTCAGCAGATACAGTTTCTGTCGCCGATTTCTATTGCGCCTAGGCCGACCCAGAAAGATATTAAGTTGATGTTGGGCGATAAGCCATATACGCAGTCTGAGCGCTCATGGAAGGTCGTTGATTTAGCATGGCTTCCCAATGAAAAGGGGGTTGTCGAACGATTTTTAATCTCCGCCGAAACAATCTCAGGCATGTTGCATGTCATCGTATTTGAAGGGCATTTTGATCCAGCGATGATTGCGTACAGGGGCAATCTTTATGAGTACGTTGATCGCAATGACAGGCAAATACTGCACACGATTGCGAAAGATATCGGTTTTGATGGTGCTCTGAATCTGGGGTCGAATGACGAAGGCAAAAGGTTTGCGGGAATTCTGGACGGGTCGTTTTACTATCGACAGCAGCTTTCGAAAAATCAGTTGCGGGGGATGGTTTATAAACTCGGCTCCAAGCTGCCGCCGGTTGAAAGTAGTTTATTGTTTCAGCAGTGGCCAAATACTAATGAAAATGCTGTAAGTGGTTTGACATTCGGCTGGGGTGGAGAGTATGGAAAATTGCAAGCGTACTATTCGCATACCCCAGGGTATGAAACGATAGCTCCGGTTGGTGGGCTGGATGCTAGTTGGAATATTTATAATCCAATCTGGAGCAAATCAAGGCCGACGTTTTATTTCAAGAATGGCGATAAAACTGTTTGGCGTGCCAATGTTGTGGATAAGACGCTGACGAAAATTGCGAAGGCCAGTGATGAAGGAATGATTCAGAATCCTACGCCTATCGATGTTAACGGGCGCGAAGCGATCGTTTATCTGAATGGATCTACTCTGAAAATGGCTATCTCACTTGAACAATAAGTACGACTTAAAAACATGCCTTAGAAAGTTTTTTGGATTTTTTATGTTGTCCTTTCTTTAAACTCTCCACCCCAAGGAATGCGCTCAGGACACACTGAACATGTTTGTGCGTTTTATCGCGTTGTCCTTTGGATGCCTGTTTGCCTCTTTTGCGATGGCCGAGGACGACTGCAAAGAAATCACCGTTAGCGCCCAGGTCGATCGGTGTGTGGAGGCAGCCCGCAAGGAAGCCGACACGCAACTCAATGCCAGCTACAAGAAACTGCTGGGACGGTTTGAGGCTCAACAGCGGCGCGACCCTGAGCAGGGTAAGGCGCTGGTCGCCATGGCCAGAGAATCTCAGCGCGCCTGGATCAAGCTACGCGACACCACATGCCCGCTTGAAGCCACGGAAATCGAGCCTGGGGTGGCAGCGCATGTCACGACGATCAACAACTGCATGGCCAGACTGAGTCTGGAACGTGCTGCTTACCTGGACACAATCGTCGCTGATGAGCCGGGTAATGTGGTCGATCTCAACAAAGTGTCCAGAACCGACGCCCATCGATTTGGGGATGTCGTCGCGCGCTATGTCAGCACCTTTGGCAGCCCATGCCTGACAGTCCAGATATTGGCGCCCAATGGCGGATGGAGAGTGCTGTCCTCCAAGCGGTTCTGCAGTCTCGAAGGCAAGGCATTTTGGACGGACTATGCCGATGCCGGGTTTGAGGATCATGTGTTTGCCGAGGATGGGTTGCACGTGACGCTCAGTTTGACGGAGCTTCGTGGACTTGGAGAGAAGCGCCTTGCCTGTGTGATCCCGATTCAGAATGAGCAAATCAAAGAACTGAAATGCGGTTCGTTTGAGCCCGGTGCTTAAACGGGCAAGATCTATTGTGCGTATTTGGACATCATTTGATTGAATCAAGGATTGAAGAAAGTGAAACGCGTATTGCAGAGCGTTCTCTGCGCTCTAACTTGTTGTGTCGCTGTACCGGGTTCTCCCGCGCTTGCTGCGCCCCAAGTTCTCAAGGAAATCCCGGCAAACTTATTAGGCGATGAATCTCGGCAAAACGTCTTTGTGCTGGCGGGCGATGCGGACGAGGTCTCCAACCGGTTGTTGATTGCGCCGGTACAGGCACGTGATGAGAACATCTTGCTCGATACGTCGAAGGCGCTGCCTCTGATCAAGAGTCAGTACTCGTCTGCGCTTCAGGGTGTCTTCAGCGTCCATGTACTCAAAGGTCGCCCTGGAGTCATGACTGTCATTGATCCGCAGGCGGAGGAAGCTGTGGTCAAGCAGCCGTTCGTTGAGGCTGGGGATTACATAGCGCTGGTAACCAGCGAGGAAGACAACGCGGTTTATAACTTCAACCTGTTGTTCGCATTCAATAGAAGCGCGAAGCAGTTTGAGCTGAAAGCTCTGCTAGAAGTGGCGAATAACGACTCATGTGATCGATCGCTCGTCAGTGTAGTGGAGTTGCCGGTGCAGACATTGGGCCCCATCACTCTCGCTTCTTTCGATGGGCGTGAAGCGCTGCAGAAGTTGCAGGTTGCTCGTGTTGGTCGTATTGAGGGTGTTAAGAAATTGATGACCGTCGATTCGGCTGATCTGCTAGATATGGCGCTGGCAGCCTATCGAAAGGGTGATGAATTTTCCCTCAAGGATACGATGAGCTACGCGTTGATGGGCGGTGGCTCGCATGACACTTGTCCCCCGGATAGCTATATCGTCGCAAAGTACTACTACCCGCAGCGTCCAGGTTGGTCCAACGACCTCGGGTTTTTGCTGGGCGAGGCGGGTTACTACGCTGAGTCCATTGAGCTGTTGAATGCGGTGATTGCACACAACCCAGCGCGGACGGTGGCTTACCTGAATCTCGCAGATAGCTATTGGGCTATGAACGATAAAGAGTGAGCGGTATCGGCGTACAAGCAATATGCGTCGCGTATGTCGGACGCGGGAAAGGCTTTGAAAATTCCTGCTCGGGTAGCTGAGCGCAGTGGCGGAGTATCCGGGTCATGATCAAACTCAAGGCGCTCTGTAGGCTGGTCGCGGGTGTTTCTTTTGCTGCTTTGCTGATTCCTGCGCATGCCCAGGAAGTCTGTAATCCCGACAGTTTTTCCAATCCCGATTTGATCATTTGTGGTCAGCAGACTTTCGAGAAAGTCGATGCAGTGTTGAATGAGCAATATAAGAAAGTTTTGGTCAGTCTGGCGCCTGCTGACAAGAATCAGCTGACCGATGTGCAGAAGAAATGGGTGCGTTTCAAAGAGTCGTTTTGCGAGGATATCTATCAGTCGGCTTTGCCCGGTGCAGAGGCACCCATCGAAAGGCTCGCGTGTCTCGTGCAAACAACCAATGCTAGGTTGGGGGAGTTGGTTGCTCTGCAGACGGGCTTACCGCTAGATGGCTTTTACAGAGCGGCATCTGCGATTGTGGGGAAGGATCGTGAGAGAAATTTAGCGGCCGCCATTGAGCGACTGGGAGGGGATGAGTTCGATGATCCGCTTTGGAAGCAATATGCGGATGGGCACTGCGAAATGAGCGAGCGTTTGTTCCGTGAGGATTTCGCGAATTGCAGCGTGCGGATGCGCTTTCAGTTACCTCTGAACCGTTGAAGGAATGATCGGTTTGAAATCAATCCGGATGTTATCTGTTGCGTTGTCGTTCCTCTTTTCTCTTGTGGCTCACAGCGAGGTCAAAACGGAGATCTATTGCTTCCGTTCACAAGAGGGTAAGAGCAGCAATTTTGAATTGCGGACGTATCACGACTCGAGCGCCAAATGGCAAGTTGCGAGCGTTAGGTACAGTAAGTCGAAAGAGGCGCTTACTCTCGTCTATGGAGGCTCGGAAGAAGAGTTTCCGAACCCTAATCGGCCCCCCGAAATCACGACGAAGTGGGTGGAGGTGTCTGGAGGCCTTGTGACTGGTGATTATGTAATGGCGAGCCAGGATCCCTTCGTTTACGGAATCGTTTACACAAACCGTAAGTCCGGAAAGAAGTACATATTCGAACACGATAGCAACATGAATGCTTTGCCTGAAACAGGCTGTCAGTGGTGACTCACGTACTTGAGAAAGAGGACTTAAAGTCCCCTTTTTTCATCCGCAGATCCCGCTACGACTTGGCCGCCAGGTTCCGCACTTCAATGTGGTCGAGCGTCCCTTCCACCATCAATCGCACCCCATCCGCCATTCTGCTCAGGGCCAGTGCAACCGAGCGGCGGGAGCCGTGGAGGTCGTCGGCGAGGTCGCAGGCGATGGCGCTGATGGACAGGAGGTCTTCGGAGGCGTTGGCCATGAGGGCTTCGGCGTCGGTGCCGGGGGTGAGGCTGAAGAGGCCGGTTTCGCGTTTGGGTTGGGATTCGGTGCGCGGTTTGAAATGGTGGTCGAGGGCGCGTTCGGCGGCCTCGTGGAATTTCTTGGATTCCAGCGATTCGTAGGGCGATATGTCTGGGGTTTCGGGGGGATTGGGTGTTGGTTTGATCATTCGGTCTTACTCCAGTTTCAGGAGCCGACACCGTTTCGCTCGCACTTCGAAAGTGGTGGCAGCTGTGCATAGGTGTGCAAGACCGGTGGAGTCACCCGGCAGACCCGAAGGCCTCCCATACACAGCAGCCATAACGATCCGCGAGCATAGGAAAACGCTCGGCGAATTGCCATAACCAATGTGGACTCCCGCCGGACTTGCACGTCCGTATCACCAATTCGTGGTGACCTATTGAGGCTATCGATGAACCCTCATCCTGCCTAGTTCACGCACAACACCACGCTTTGCAGGAAATTTCCCATAGGTTTGCAGGCTGGAAGATCAAAAGATCGCAGCCTTCGGCAGCTCCTACAGGGATGTGTTTCAACAGGTGTAGGACGGTGGGTGCAGAAGTGTGACTTGGCGGTCATCGTGCAGGAAATGGGCTGCATCATCTTCCATTAGAGGTAGATAGTGGCGTTATCGTCTGAATCCCTTACACTGCCCCGGCCGTTCATTTTCCTTTTGAGGCTGTGCGCATGAAATTTCGTTTTCTTCTGTGGATGATGGGTTTATTGATGGGTAAGGCCAGCCGGACCAATCCTGCGTTCCAGCAGCAGTTAGGTGACAAGGATCTGGTGTTTCAGCTGCAGACGCTGGACGGGAAAGTGGCGCGGCATTTCGTGGTGAAGAATCAGCGCATCACCAGCAAGTCTGGCGTGGTGGCGGAGCCGGCGTTTGCGATTGCGTTCAAGGATGCGGGTTATGCCTTTGCCACGATGCAGGCGAAGAACAAGCAGCTGGCGTTCATGCAGGGGATTCAGGACAAGTCGATTCAGCTCAAGGGCAACCCGGCGCTGGTGATGTGGTTTCAGGGGTTGATGAAGTATTTGAAGCCGAGGAAGGCCAAGCCCAAGGCCTGATTGGAAGGGCTGTTGTGGCGAGGGAGCTTGCTCCCGCTGGGCTGCGGAGCGGCCCTGAACCCTGAGGCGTTGTTGTGTCAGGCATGCCTTGTTGGCTGGATTTGCGACTGCTGCGCAGTCGAGCGGGACGGTGCGACGATTCGACAAGCTCCCTCGCCACAAAGGTTGTGTTGAGTCAGGTTGATTGGGGTGGATTCTTCGCGAGCAGGCTCGCTCCCACAGGGGTTGTGTAAACCTTGGGGGAGCGGGCCTGTTTTGTTTTAAGCCTGGCTGAACTGCGAGGCCAGTTCGCGCAGCAGGACTTCAGCCTCAAGCACTTTGCTGACCACGTCATTGGCTTTGTCGCGGGTCAGGCCGACGCGTTCGAGCAGGGCGTCGGGAATGTCTTCATCCGGGCCGGAGCCGATGCCGCGGCTGCGCAGCAGGCGTACGGCCAGGCAGACGAGGTTCGGGTATTCGGCATAGGCGCCGTCGTAGCTTGGGTCGTGCTGGAAGCGCAGGGCGGTGGCCAGTTCATCGGGCATGTCCCAGTAGCGCATCAGCCACGAGCCGATCTGTTCGCGGCTGATGCCCAGCAGGTGTTGCTCGATGTAGCTGTGGCACAGGTGCGGGTTGACCTCCAGGTGGCGGCAGATCAGCGAGAAGTGCGGCGGGAACACGTGGGCCAGCAGCAGGTAGCCGAAATTGTGCAGCAGACCGGCCAGATAGGTCAGGCCGGCTTCCGGGCGCTGGGCGCGCGGCATGGCGCGGGTCAGGCCTTCGATGACGGCGGCGGTGTAGATCGACTGCTGCCAGTACGGCGTGGTGTGTTGCGGATGGTCTTTCGGCAGGCTCAGGGTCTTGCCGAGGGCCAGGCCCAGGGCGAGGTTGATCACCAGATCGAAACCGAGCACGCGAACGATCGCATCTTCTACCGAACGGATCTTGCCCGGCGAAGCGTAATACGGCGACGCCGCCCAGCTCACCACTTGTGCCGCCAGCGCCGGGTCGGTTTCGACCACGCCGGTGATGTCGTCGATGGTGGCGTTGGGGTCGACGCGCAGCTTGATGATTTTTTGTGCGGTTTCGGCCAGCGGCGGAATTTCGATGGTCGCTTCCAGACGCTGCTGGATGCGTCTCGCGGTGAATGCCTGCACGGCCTGGGTGATTTCCTCGCGGTCATCGTCCGGGCGGTCGAGGTTCGGGCGGATGCTGCTCAGGGCTTCGCCGAAATTGGCGGCACTGGCCTTGGTCAGCATGCTCTTGAAGGCTTCGCTGGTGATTTCCAGCAGCAGGCCCGGCTCGCCGGAGTTGATCAGCAGTTTCGGCTCACGCAGCAGGCTTTCTTCGTAGAGGCACGGCGAACTGGTCAGCGCCGGCAGGCCTGGCAGCAGGCTCAGGCTGTGTTTGCCGAGCATCTTTTCCAGGCGCTCGGTAGACACGGCGGTCAGGCGCCGGCCAGTCAGTTCGGCGAGGCGATTGAGGTCCAGCAACTGGCTCTGCGGAAACAGCACCATCAGCGCGCCCACAGCATCGTCCAGCAACACGGCTTGTACCTTGCGCGAAGCGTTGAGGCCGTGGTGGTCGAGCACTTCTTCGTAGGCGATCCCCAGCTTGCCGAGCAGCAGCCGAATTACAGACGGCGCGTGCGGGAGTTCGGGGGCGAGAGCTGCGTCAGTCATGGTGTGTATCCGTTTTTGAAACAATGGCAGGAGTATAACCAGCTCTGTAGGAACGATCCTGCACAAACTGCGACGGTGCTCACACTTGGCCGTATTGCTGCCCGTGACGCAGCCAGCGGTCGAGCAATGGGCTGACGTGAGTCGGCCAGCGTTCCAGCAGCGCTTGCGCAGCATCGCGCACGGCGGGCAGCAGATCGGCGTCGCGCATCAGGTCGGCGACCTTGAATTGCAGCAGGCCGGTCTGGCGGGTGCCGAGCATTTCGCCGGGGCCGCGCAGTTCAAGGTCTTTTTCGGCGATGACGAAACCGTCGTTGGTCTCGCGCATGATGCCCAGGCGCTGGCGGCCGATCTGCGACAGCGGCGGATGGTAGAGCAGCACGCAATGGCTGACGGCGCTGCCCCGGCCGACGCGACCGCGCAACTGATGCAGTTGCGCGAGGCCGAGGCGTTCGGGGTTTTCGATGATCATCAGGCTGGCGTTGGGCACGTCGACGCCGACTTCGATCACCGTGGTGGCGACCAGCAGTTGCAGGTTGCCGGCCTTGAACTCGGCCATCACCGCTGCTTTTTCGGCGGGCTTCATGCGCCCGTGAATCAGTCCGACTTTCAGCTCGCCGAGGGCGGCGGTCAGGTCTTCAAAAGTGGTTTCGGCGGCCTGACAGGTCAGCTCTTCGGACTCTTCGATCAGCGTGCACACCCAATAGGCCTGACGCCCTTCGGCGCAGGCGCTGCGCACCCGTTCGATGACTTCGACGCGGCGGGTGTCGGTGACCAGCACGGTGTTGACCGGGGTGCGACCGGGCGGCAGTTCGTCGAGGATCGAGGTGTCGAGGTCGGCGTAGGCGCTCATCGCCAGCGTCCGGGGAATCGGCGTGGCGGTCATGATCAGTTGATGCGGACACATGCGCCCGCCTACGCCTTTCTGCCGCAGCGCCAGACGTTGCTGCACGCCGAAGCGGTGTTGTTCGTCGATGATCACCAGCGCGAGGTTCTTGAACTGCACTTCGTCCTGGAACAGCGCGTGAGTGCCGACCACCATCGGCGTGCCGCTGGCGATCTGTTCCAGCGCGGCGACGCGATTCTTGCCCTTGAGCTTGCCGGCCAGCCACGCGACGTCGATGCCCAGCGGTTCGAGCCAGCGCTTGAAGGTGATGAAGTGTTGTTCAGCGAGGATTTCGGTCGGCGCCATCAGCGCGACTTGGTATCCGGCCTCCAGCGCTTGCAACGCGGCGAGGGCGGCGACCACGGTTTTACCCGCGCCAACGTCACCCTGAATCAGCCGCAGCATCGGTTCGTGCTGACTGAGGTCGTAGGCGATTTCGTTGCCGACCCGCTGCTGGGCGCCGGTGGGGGCGAAGCCTAGATTGGCCAGGTATTTGGGCGGCAGTTTTTCCGCTTTCGGCATGGCTGGCGCCCGCAGTGAACGCATGCTCTCGCGCAGACGCTGTTGCGACAGTTGATGGGTCAGCAGTTCTTCGAAGGCCAGGCGATGCTGGGCCCAGTGATGACCGAGGGCCAGCTCATCGACATCGGCGTCGGCGGGCGGGTTGTGCAGGTAGCGTATCGCATCGGCCAGCGGCGCCAATTGGTAGTTGCGGGCCAGTTCGATCGGCAACCAGTCGGGCAGGGTGTTCGGCTTGAGCAGGGTCAGTGTCTGCATGCACAATTGGCGCAGGCGCTGTTGGGTCAGGCCTTCGGTGAGCGGGTAAACCGGGGTCAGGGTTTCATCCACCGGCGGCGGTTCGTCACCGGTGATGGCGCGGTATTCCGGGTGGTAGATTTCCAGCCCCGAGGCGCCGGGGCGCACTTCGCCGTAGCAGCGAATCCGTGTGCCGCGCTTGAGGCCTTCTTTCTGCGCATTGCTGAAATGGTAGAAGCGCAGGCTCAGGCCGCCGGTGCCGTCCTGCATGCGCACGACGAGGCTGCGGCGCCGGCCCATGACCACGTCGGCACCGCTGACGGTGCCTTCGACCACCGCGTCCTGGCCCGGGCGCAAGTGGCCGATCGGCACCACGCGGGTGCGATCCTGATAACGCAGCGGCAGGTGAAACAGCACGTCCTGGAGGTTTTCTAGGCCGACCTTGGCCAGCTTCTCGGCCATGGCTTCGCCGACACCCTTGAGTGCCGTCACCGACACTTGCGACAGCTCGGTCATGACCCTGGCTTAACCGGCCGTGACCGGTGCGGCGGGCTTGGCCACCGAGCACAGGCGAACGGAGTCGGCGAGGATCTCGATGGCTTTCGGCCGTGGGAAGCTCGCGCGCCAGGCAATCGCCACGGTACGGAACGGCACCGGCGCCGACAGCGGGCGCACTTCGATCACGCCCGGGGCGTAGTGATGGCTGTCCACCGCCGACAGCGGCAGGATCGAGATGCCCAGACCGGACGCGACCATGTGGCGGATGGTCTCCAGCGAGCTGGATTCCACCGTGGTGTGCTTGGCGCCGTCGTTGCCCTTGGTCAGGGTCGGGCAGGCTTCGAGCACCTGATCGCGGAAGCAGTGGCCTTCGCCGAGCAGCAGCAGGCTCTTGTCGTTGAGCAGGGCGGCGTCGATGGATTCTTTTTGCGTCCACGGGTGCTGGGCCGGCATCAGGACGTAGAACGGCTCGTCGTACAGCGGCAGGGTCAGCACGTCGGCTTCGTTGAACGGCAGGGCGATGATGATCGCGTCGAGCTCGCCGTTGCGCAGTTTGTCGCGCAGCACGTGGGTGAAGTTTTCTTCGATGTACAACGGCATCTGCGGGGCGACCCGGTGCAGTTGCGGAATCAGGTGCGGGAACAGGTACGGGCCGACGGTGTAGATCGCGCCGACTTTCAGCGGGGCGGTCAGCTGGTTCTTGCCGGCCTGGGCCAGTTCACGGATGCCTTGCGCCTGCTCGAGGACTTTCTGCGCCTGAGCGACGATGCCTTCGCCGACCGGAGTCAGGCGCACGGCGCTTTTGCTGCGCTCGAAAATCAGCACACCGAGTTCGTCTTCAAGTTTTTTCACGCCCACCGACAGGGTCGGCTGGCTGACGTGGCAACGCTCGGCGGCGTGGCCGAAGTGCTGCTCTTGGGCGAGGGTAACGATGTAGCGTAATTCTGTGAGGGTCATAGCAAGCGTCCATGAAGTTGCGGGCCAAGCATAACGGCTGCAATCGATAGACGCACGTTATCAGACTGAGTGAGGAATGCGACACCGGGCAATGTGAGTTTGCCGTTGCCAGATAGGCAAAAGGCACCTTTCGGTGCCTTTTCGTTCCCACTGTCGACCCTGTGGGAGCGGGCTTGCTCGCGAATGCGGTGTGTCAGATCCATGGATGTCGACTGACACGACGCTTTCGCGAGCAAGCCCGCTCCCACATTGGATCAGCGGCGTTTATCCAGCGAGTACACAAACGGCGCGACAATTTCGATTGAGCCGTTGTTCAGCATGTCGGCCGGTGGCTTGGGCAGCGGTTGTGCGCGGCGGATCATTTCCAGGGTGGCCCGGTCCAGATCGGCGTTGCCTGAGCGGCCCACCAGTTCGAACGACAACACATTGCCTTCAGCGTCGACGACGAAACGCAGACGGTTCAAGCCTTCCTTGCCGCGAGCCTGCGCACTGGCCGGGTACTTCTTGTACTTGCCCAAGTGCGCGAGCAGGGTGTTTTGCCAGCTGGCCTTGGCGGCCATTTGTGCGGGCGACGGTCCCGGTGCCGGCTGGGCGGATTTCTCCGTCGGTGCTTGGGTCGGCTGTGTCTCCGCCGGTTTTTCCTCGGAAGGTTTTTCCTTCACCGGCTCCGGTTTTTTCTCCACCGGTTTGGGCGGCTGCGGTTTCGGCTTTGGCTTGGGTTTGGGCTTCGGTACGGCAATCTCGGCCTTGGGTGCTTCAGCCAGTTTCGGAATCGGCAACTCTTCGACCGGAGCCGGTGGCTGCGGCGGTGTGACGACTTTCGGCGGAGCAGGCGGTGGCGGGGTCGGAACCGGTGCCAGCTCGACCATCATTGCCTGCGGCGGCAGTTCGATGGGCGGGCGGGCGGTCCAGTTCAACGCCAGCGCGATGGCCAGCGCGTGAACGCCCAGCACCACGGCCAGGCTACCGCTGTAACGCGTCAGCTTATGGCGCGTCGTGATCATTTCTTGGCTGCCGTCTCAAGTCCGACCAGACCGACCTTCAGATAACCGGCCGAGCGCAATTTATCCATCACGCTCATCAGGTCGCCGTAGTCCACGCCCTTGTCGGCCTGGAAGAAGATGGTGGTGTCTTTCTTGCCCTGGGTCTTGGCGTCGAGCACGGCGCCAAGGGTTTCGGCTTTCACTTCATCGTCGCCGATGTACAGGCGCTGGTCAGCCTTGACGCTGAGGAACACCGGTTTCTCTGGCCGCGGCGCCGGTTTGGCGGTCGAGGCCGGCAAGTCGACTTTGATGTCCACAGTGGCCAGCGGCGCAGCCACCATGAAGATGATCAGCAGCACCAGCATCACGTCGATGAACGGCGTGACGTTGATTTCGTGGTTCTCGGCCAGATCGTCGTCTGCGCCTTCTTTCAAATGCAGGCCCATGGCCGATTACCCCACTTTCACCATGTGTGGTTGCGAGCTGCTGCGCTCAGGCTGGTGATCGAGGTCACGGCTGACCAGCAACAGGACCTGCGCCGAAGCGTCGGACACCTGCGCCTTGTAGCCGGCGATGGAGCGGGCGAACACGTTGTAGATCACCACCGCAGGAATCGCAGCAACCAGGCCCAGGGCGGTGGCCAGCAGCGCTTCGGCGATGCCCGGCGCCACGACGGCGAGGTTGGTGGTCTGAGTCTTGGCGATGCCGATGAAGCTGTTCATGATGCCCCAAACGGTACCGAACAGGCCGACGAACGGAGCGGTGGAGCCGATAGTGGCGAGGACGCCGGTGCCGCTGCTCATGTTGCGGCCACAGGCAGCGACCAGACGCTCAAGACGGAAGCTGACGCGCTCCTTGATGCCTTCTTTCTCGCGGCTGTTGACCGACAGGCGCATCTCTTCGAGCGCGTCGTGCACCAGCAGGTTGGCGAGGGTGCCTTCCTTCGCCGCAGTGGCGCTGGCTTCCTTGAGGGTCGCGGCTTTTTTCAGCGCAGCGATTTCGCCACGCAGACGACGCTTGGCGCCCATCAGCTCGAAGCCTTTGGCGATCCAGATGGTCCAGGTGATGATGGAAGCGATGGCCAGACCGATCATCACGATTTTCACGATGATATCGGCGTTCTGGTACATGCCCCATGGCGACAGGTCGTGGGCCATGCCCAGGCTGTTGTCGGGCTCGAGCACTTCAGGCGCGTCGGCCGGGGTGGCGTCGACCGCCTGCACCGGATCGGTGGTGGCTGGCGCGGCGGCGGCAGGTGCGTGTTGTTCGGTGGCAGCCGGGGCGGCTGGCGCCTGGGCATCGGCGAAGGCGGCGGTCGGCGCCAGCATCAGGCTGAGCAGCAGGGCCGCCACCGCGCTGAAGGCGCGAGGTCGTTTGGTTGGCGAAGCGGGGTTTTGATTACGTGTCATGCTGGCCGGACCTGAAGTAGAAAACGGTTGATGCTCTTCCAGGCCTCGTGAGGCCGAGAACAAAAGTGGGGTGCATTATTGCAAGTAATTCTTGTTAACAGAAGTAATAGAGTATCTTTTTTTCCTCGATTGCTAGCCGTTCGTCCTTTGTGAGGGCTAGTCTGTTCCTTTCGTTTGGGAGTTTTTTGATGTCCGCACCTTCTGTTTTGATTGCCGGTTGTGGTGATGTCGGCAGTCGTCTGGCTAAGCAATTGCTGGCTGCCGGCTGGGAGGTGCATGGTCTGCGCCGTGATGTTTCGCGTTTGCCGGACGGCGTCATCGGCGTGGCCGGTGACCTGTTCAAGGAAGATTGCCCGGAGACTTGGCCGGTCGGAGCGGTGGATTACCTGGTGTATTGCGCGGCGGCGACCGATCACGATGAAGCCGGTTATCGTGCGGCTTACGTGCAGGGTTTGCAGAACGTGCTTAGCTGGCTGGACGACTACGGGCAGACGCCTGATCGGCTTCTGTTCGTTTCCAGCAGCAGCGTGTACGGCCAGCAGGAAGGGGAGTGGGTCGACGAGCATTCAGCGACCGTCGCCAGCGGCTATTCCGGGCGAGTGATGCTTGAGGCTGAGCAAGTGGCGCTGAAAAGCGGTATCCCGGCGAGCATCGTGCGCCTGACCGGTATTTACGGCCCAGGTCGTGAATGGCTGTTGACCCAGGTGCGTCGCGGTTATCGGGTGGCGGTCGAGCCGCCGCTGTACGGCAATCGCATTCATGCTGATGACGCGGCGGGGCTGATGGCGTTTCTGCTACAGGCGGCTGATCGGGGCGAGACGTTGCAGGATGTTTATATCGGTGTGGACGATGCACCGGCACCTCTTGCCGAAGTGGTCGCCTGGCTGCGCGAGTATCTGGGTGTCACCGATTGGGCGGAAGACGCCAGCGTACGCCGCACCGGCAGCAAGCGCTGCAGCAATGCCCGGGCGAAGGCGTTGGGGTGGACGCCGACGTATCCGAGTTACCGCGAAGGCTATGCGGCGATTCTTGAAGGTAAATGCTGACTTCCAGACACCCAAAAACAACTGTAGGAGTGAGCCTGCTCGCGATGTGGCCATAACATTCAACACTTATGTTGGCTGTTAAACCGTCATCGCGAGCAGGCTCACTCCTACAGGGTTATGTGTTGCTCTCAGGCGCGGTTACTGCTTCTCAAGCAACCACTTGCGCTCACCCGGGGTGAACTGCGGCATTTCATCCGCCAGTGCGCTGTTCACCGCCTGGAAGATCTCCAGCGCCTTGCCTTTGCGGGCAAAGATCCAGTTGTTGCCCTGGCCGTTGAGTTGCAGCCACATGCTGTCGTGGTCGCTGTTCATCGAGGCGCAGTCACCTGCCAGGCACAGGGCATAGCGGTCGGCGCCGGGCAAGCCGGAGACCTGGCCGTCGGCCTGGAACTGCACGGTGTTGCCTTCGCCGTCACCGCTGGCAATCTTCCAGCTGCCGCCCAGATAGGCCGAATACAGTGCGCGTTCGAAACTGGCGCCAATCGGTGCGCCTTCCGGCACGGGGATTTGTGCGCGGTCGAACAACTGATCCGGCTCGTTCTCGGTGGCGGCTTGTTTCATCCGGCCACCGTCGCGTTTCAGCTCACTGCCGGAGCTGCCATAGAAGTCGACTTTCCAGGCGCCGGACTGTTCGCCCTGCAGCCGTCCTTCGACGTTCTCGAAACCATTGGTGTAGCGGGCCTGACCGGCCTTGGTGTTGACGTCCCACTCCAGGTTCGGGCCATAGGCCTGAAGCGCTTCGCGCAGGGGGCCGCCCTTGGCAGCAGCGTCGATCGCCACCTGGTTGATCCAGGTGCCGCTGATGTCACGGTCGGCGGGGTCGCTGGCACAGCCGCCGAGGAAAATGGCGAGCAGCGAGAGAGCAAGCGCTTTGCGCATGGTGGAATCCTTTCAAAACCTTTTCTTTACCGCAGAGCAGTCGGCGCAGCGTTTGAAGGCTGCGCCGTGTGCATTACTCGATGACCAGGATGGCATCCATTTCGACTTGCGAACCCTTCGGCAGGGCAGCAACGCCGATGGCGGCGCGCGCTGGGTACGGCTGGTCGAAGTACTTGCCCATGATCTCGTTGACCTTGGCGAAGTGGCTCAGGTCGGTGAGGAAGATGTTCAGCTTGACGATGTCCTTGAACGAACCGCCAGCGGCTTCAGCCACGGCTTTGAGGTTCTCGAACACCTGGACGGTCTGGGCTTCGAAGCCTTCAACCAGTTCCATGGTCTTTGGATCCAGAGGAATCTGGCCCGACATGTAGACAGTGTTGCCGGCCTTGATCGCCTGGGAGTAGGTACCGATGGCGGCTGGGGCCTTGTCGCTGGTGATAACAGTCTTGGTCATGTATGACTCCTTGTTAGGTGTGGATTAGGCACGCATGCGGGTGATGCGGATGACCCCGGTCAGGGCGCGCAGTTTCTTGATCACGCGGGCCAGGTGCACACGGTCGTGGACGCTGACCACCAGCTGGACGACGCTGATGCGACCATCGCGCTCGTCCATGCTGATTTTCTCGATATTGCCGTCGGCGGCGTTGACGCTGCTGGCCAGCAGGGCGATCAGGCCGCGCTGGTGTTCCAGCTCGACTCGCAGCTCGACGTTGAATTCGCCGGTGACATCCTTGGCCCACGAGAGCTGGATGCATTTTTCCGGGTTGTGCCGGATTTCGCTGATGTTGCGGCAGTTGTCCAGGTGCACGACCATGCCTTTGCCCGCCGACAGGTGCCCGACAATCGGGTCGCCCGGGATCGGCGTGCAGCACTTGGCGTAACTGAGCACCAGGCCTTCGGTACCGCGAATCGCCAGCGGGCCTTCCGGACTTGGCAGCTGTTCGCCTTCGCCGAGCAGACGGCGCGCCACGACATAGGCCATGCGGTTGCCCAGGCCAATGTCTTCGAGCAAGTCTTCGATCAGTTCGAGGCGGTACTCGCTGAGCATCGCCTTGACGCGCTCGGCCGGGATCTTCTCCAGCGAGCTGTCGAAACCGTTGAGCACTTTGTTCAGCAAGCGTTCGCCGAGGCTGATGGACTCGGAGCGGCGCTGCAGTTTCAGCGCATGGCGGATGTGCGTACGTGCCTTGCCGGTGACCACGAAGTTGAGCCACGCCGGGTTCGGCCGCGCGCCAGGGGCGCTGACGATCTCGACCGTGGAGCCGCTTTGCAGCGGTTCGGACAGCGGTGCGAGTCGGCGGTTGATCCGGCAGGCGATGCAGCTGTTGCCGACGTCGGTGTGCACCGCGTAGGCAAAGTCGACCGCCGTGGAGCCTTTGGGCAGCTCCATGATCCGGCCTTTGGGCGTGAACACGTAGACCTCGTCCGGGAACAGGTCGATCTTCACGCTCTCGATGAATTCCAGCGAGTTGCCGGCACGTTGCTGCATTTCCAGCACGCCTTTGACCCACTGGCGGGCGCGGGCATGGGTGCCTTTGGGCTGCTCGTCACCGCTGGATTTGTACAGCCAGTGTGCGGCAATGCCGTTGTTGGCCATCTCTTCCATTTCGCGGGTGCGGATCTGGATCTCGATCGGTACGCCGTGCATGCCGAACAGCGTGGTGTGCAGCGACTGATAGCCGTTGGCCTTGGGGATCGCGATATAATCCTTGAAGCGCCCCGGCAACGGTTTGTACAAATTGTGCACAGCACCCAGCACGCGGTAGCAGGTATCGACCTTGTCGACGATGATCCGGAACGCATAGACGTCCATGATCTCGTTGAAGGCCCGACGCTTGCCGCGCATTTTCTTGTAGATGCCGTAGAGGTGTTTCTGGCGACCGCTGACTTCGCCCTGGATGCCGTCGATCGCGAGGCAATGGCCGAGGGACTCTTCGATCTTGTTGACGATTTCCTTGCGGTTGCCCCGGGCGCGCTTGACCGCCTGGTAGATCCGCGCGGAACGCATCGGGTGCATGGCTTTGAAGCCGAGGTCTTCGAACTCGATACGAATGGCGTGCATGCCCAGCCGATTGGCGATCGGCGCGTAGATTTCGAGGGTTTCCTTGGCGATCCGGCGACGTTTTTCCCCGGACAGCACTTCCAGCGTGCGCATGTTGTGCAGGCGGTCGGCGAGTTTGACCAGGATCACGCGAATGTCGCGCGCCATGGCCATGGCCATTTTCTGGAAGTTTTCGGCCTGGGCTTCGGCCTTGGTCTCGAAGTTCATCTGGGTCAGTTTGCTGACCCCGTCGACCAGTTCGGCCACGGTTTCACCAAACTGCGCTTGCAGCGCTTCTTTGGCGATACCGGTGTCTTCGATCACGTCATGCAGCATCGCGGCCATCAGGCTCTGATGGTCCATGTGCATGTCGGCAAGAATATTCGCCACCGCAAGAGGATGCGTGACGTACGCCTCGCCGCTGCGACGGCGCTGACCGTCATGGGCTTGTTCGGCGTAGAAATACGCTCGGCGGACCAGGTTGACCTGGTCGTTGCCGAGGTAGGTCGATAAGCGATCGGCGAGGGCGTCTATGCTCGGCATGATGACTCCTGCCGTAGGCTGTGTTCCCGCGCCGTGCTACGTCGACCAGGCATAGGCTTAGACGGCCTCGTTGGACTCGTCCTCGAACGCTGCGAACAGCGGCTCATCCTGGACGATTTCCTGCTCGGCGATGAACTCGTAGCTCATCAGGCCTTCTGCGATTTCACGCAGGGCGACAACGGTCGGCTTGTCGTTTTCCCACTGGACCAGTGGCTCTTTGCCGCCGGTGGCCAGTTGACGGGCACGCTTGGTAGAGAGCATGACCAGCTCAAAGCGGTTTTCCACGTGTTCTAGGCAGTCTTCAACGGTTACGCGGGCCATGGTATTCCTCGGAGCGAATGCAATATGCGCGCTGCCCGGTTGGGCGAGCGGACTGAGCAGTTTAAAAAATCACCAGCGATTAGGGAAGCGCTGATTTTTTGACCAGACCCTTCAACGCGCTGCAAGCACCAATGTAAAGCGCTTGCAGCGGTTTTGGGAAGTGCTGATTAACCGAGCAGTTCGGCCAGTAATTTGCCGAAACGTACCTGCTGGCGTTTCTGTTGCAGCTGATTGGCGCGGAAAATCGCCTTCAGATCGTCCAGTGCATGGGCGAAATCGTCGTTGATGATCAGATAGTCGTACTCGACATAGTGGCTCATCTCGCTGACGGCTTCACGCATCCGCCCGTCAATGATCTCGTCGCTATCCTGGCCGCGGTTGGTCAGGCGCTGGTGCAAGGCCTGCAACGACGGCGGCAGGATGAAGATCGAGCGTGCCTGCGGCATCAGCTTGCGCACTTGCTCGGCGCCTTGCCAGTCGATTTCCAGAATCAGGTCGTGACCTTCGTCCAGCGTCTGCTGCAAGCGGCTTTGCGAGGTGCCATAGAAGTTGCCGAAGACTTCGGCGCGTTCGAGGAAATCGCCGTGCTCGCCCATCTTCACGAACTCTTCGCGGGTCACGAAGTGATAGTTCACGCCGTCCACTTCACCCGGACGCATGGCGCGGGTGGTGTGGGAGATCGAGACGCGGATCTCCGGATTGGCATCGGTCAAAGCCTTGACCAGGCTGCTCTTGCCTGCGCCCGATGGCGCGGAAATGATGTACAGGGTGCCGGTGCTGTGGGTCATGTCTGTTGCCTTACTCAATATTCTGCACTTGTTCGCGCATCTGCTCGATCAACACCTTGAGGTTGACGGCGGCCTGGGTGCTGCGCGGGTCGAAGGCCTTGGAGCCCAGTGTGTTGGCTTCGCGGTTGAGTTCCTGCATCAGGAAGTCCAGGCGCCGACCGGCGGCACCGCCGGACTTGAGTACCCGGCGAACTTCGATGATGTGGGTGCTCAGGCGATCCAGCTCTTCGGCCACATCGCTCTTTTGCGCGAGCATGACCATTTCCTGTTCCAGGCGCTGCGGATCCAGTTCGGCCTTCATGTCGGTGAAGCGGTCGAGGACTTTCTGACGCTGGGTCGCGAGCATCTGCGGCACCAGTTCACGCAAGGTCACGACGTCCTCTTCAATGGCGGTCAGGCGCTCGTTGATCAGGCGTGCCAGCTCCGCGCCTTCGCGCTCGCGGCCGGCCTTGAGTTCCTTGAGACCTTGATTGAACAGCGCCAGCGCATCGGCGTTCAGCGCTTGTGGATCAGTGGCGTCGGCCACCAGCACGCCGGGCCAGGCCAGCACTTCCAGCGGGTTCAGTGCTGCCGGGTTCTTGATCAGGCCGGCAACGGTTTCGGCGGCGGCGACCAGTTGCGCGGCGCGCTCGCGGTCGACCTGCAACGGCTTGCCGGTGCTTTCTTCAGTGAAACGCAGGGTGCATTCCAGTTTGCCCCGCGACAGGCCTTGGCGCAGGGCTTCACGCACGGCACCTTCAAGGTCGCGGAACGACTCCGGCAGGCGCAGATGCGGTTCCAGATAACGGCTGTTGACCGAGCGCAGCTCCCAGCTCAGGGTGCCCTGGACGCCGGCTTTTTCGACGCGGGCGAAGGCGGTCATGCTGTGCACCATGGCGGTGACCTCGCAATGCAGATCGGCGCAGAAGTGATGTTCCGCAGGCTCGATATCAATGAATTTAAGCCGACTGGCAGCAAAGGCGCAGGATTGTAGCGCAGTGCGGCGGATGCGCCCAAACACACGGTGTGACAAAGGGCTGCAGGCCGTCGGTTATGCACGTTTCAGGGCTCTGGGTCGACGGCCGGAATTTTTAACCCGTGCCCAGGCGCGGTGCAGCGCTCTATAATGCTCGGCAGTTTTCCGTCCCCAGTACAGGTATTCCCTATGAAACGTCCAAGTGGTCGCGCTGCCGATCAGCTTCGCTCGATCCGCATTACCCGCAACTACACCAAACACGCCGAGGGATCCGTACTGGTCGAATTCGGTGATACCAAGGTCATCTGCACCGTCAGCGTCGAAAACGGCGTGCCGCGTTTCCTCAAAGGCCAGGGCCAGGGCTGGTTGACTGCCGAATACGGCATGCTGCCGCGCGCCACTGGCGAGCGTAATCAGCGTGAAGCGAGCCGTGGCAAGCAGGGCGGTCGTACCTTGGAAATCCAGCGCCTGATTGGCCGTTCGCTGCGCGCTGCGCTGGACATGTCCAAGCTGGGCGACGTGACCCTGTACGTCGACTGCGACGTGATCCAGGCTGACGGCGGCACCCGCACCGCGTCCATCACCGGCGCCATGGTGGCACTGGTCGATGCGCTGAAAGTGATCAAGAAACGCGGCGGCCTGAAAGGCGGCGACCCGCTCAAGCAAATGATCGGCGCAGTGTCGGTCGGTATGTATCAGGGCGAGCCGGTGCTGGATCTGGACTATCTTGAAGATTCCGCCGCCGAGACCGACCTCAATGTGGTGATGACCAGCACCGGTGGCTTCATTGAGGTCCAGGGCACCGCCGAAGGCGCGCCGTTCCAGCCTGAAGATCTGAACGCCATGCTTGAACTGGCCAAGAAAGGCATGAACGAAATCTTCGAACTGCAAAAGGCTGCACTGGCCGACTGAGCAGCTTCGTAACCCGCAAGGAGGACACGATGAGTGATGAGCAAGAGTTGCTGCCCAAGCCGAGCCAGGAGGTTCGCCAATGGGCGATGTTTTGTCACTTGTCCGCCTTGCTGGGGATCTGGATTCCGTTCGGCAATCTGATCGGACCGCTGATCCTGTGGCAGATGAAGCGTGAGACCGATCCGTTCATCGACGCTCAGGGCAAAGAGGCGCTGAATTTTCAGATCACTGTGGCGATTGCTGCCGCGATCTGTCTGCTGCTGATGGTGTTGATCATTGGCTTCTTCTTGCTGGGCCTGCTGGCCATCGGGGCGCTGGTGTTGACGATCATTGCCGGGGTGAAGGCGAACGAAGGCTTTCCCTACCGTTATCCGTTCACCTGGCGATTGATCAAATAGCGATCAATGCAAGGCCTCCATGACGCGCAACGTTTTAATATAAATGCCCTGACTTGTTAGGGCATTTGCGTTTTTGCAACTTGAATAATTACCCTTTCGTGTAGGAATAGTTCTATCTGCGACAAGCGGTAGTCGAAATTTTTCATATATTTAACTCCTACACTTTTAGTCACAACTGCAATGCTTTAGCGCGATCTCAATCCTTGGCAACAGGACTTGGCGATTGTTAAGGTTACTCCGCGTAACGTCGCTTCAGAAATATCTCGATATATTCAAGCCATCGAAGGTCTTTGAATTCCAAATCAATCAGTGTTGAGACAATCAGCCGATTCAATAGGCGTGCGCGGAAAAAGTGCGCCTGATGAATACATAGCCAAGAATAATCCCAATGATTCAGCTCGATTTTTATGGAACGCTCGTGGCCGCCTCTCTGGTGCTTTTACTGGGGCGCGGACTTATTGCACGAGTCGGTTTTCTGCGTAATTACAATATCCCTGAACCCGTCGCCGGTGGACTGGTGGTTGCGCTGGGTTTATTGATTTTGCGAACTTTTGATATAGAAATCAGATTTGATACTTCATTGCAAACGCCTTTGATGTTGGCATTCTTTGCCACAATCGGTTTGAGTGCAGACTTTGCCAGCCTGAAGAAAGGTGGTCGCGTAGTCGGCATATTTCTACTGGCGGTTACCGGGCTTCTGGTGGTTCAGAACGCATTGGGCATTGGCCTTGCCAAAACACTGGGTCTTGATCCGTTGATGGGGCTCCTGACGGGTTCGATCACGCTTGCGGGCGGTCACGGTACGGGTGCGGCGTGGGGCACGGTATTCAGTGAAACGTACGGCCTCGCCTCGGCCTCCGAGCTTGCAATTGCGTCGGCGACCTTCGGCCTGGTCCTGGGTGGTTTGATTGGTGGGCCGGTGGCTCGCCTGCTCATCAAGCGCGTTGCGGTGCCCGATTGCCAGCCTCAACAAGCGCTACGGATGCCAAAGGGTTTCGAGCAGCCGAACAAAGAGCGTTCGATTACGCCCTTTTCGTTTATCGAGACACTGGCTTTGATTGCGGTCAGTTTATTGGCTGGCAATCTTCTGAATGGCTTTCTGCACGGAACCGCACTCGAGTTGCCGACGTTTGTCTGCGTTTTGTTCGTGGGGGTGGTGCTACGTAATGGGCTATCGGCGCTGGGCCTGTACCAGGTATTCGAGCGCGAAGTGTCGGTGCTGGGTAATGTCAGCCTGTCGCTGTTCCTGGCAATTGCCTTGATGTCTCTCAAACTCTGGGATCTGGCAGCGTTGGCACTGCCGATATTCATCATCCTGGCTGCGCAAACGTTGGTCATGGCGCTGTTTGCGATTTTCGTGACATTCAGAGTGATGGGCAGTAACTACGACGCAGCGGTTCTGGCGGCAGGCCATTGCGGCTTTGGGTTGGGTGCGACACCAACGGCGATCGCCAACATGCAGGCGGTTACCCAGCGTTTCGGGCCTTCGCAGATTGCGTTTCTGGTGGTGCCGATGGTTGGTGCATTCTTCATCGACATCATTAACGTCATCGTCATCAAGCTTTACCTGGCCTTGCCGTTTTTCGTCGCTGTCTGAGGTTCAGACTGCGGCATAAAAAATGCCCGTATCTCGCGATACGGGCATTTTTTAACGACGAGTCGACGCTTAAATGGTCAGCGTCCAGTCGTAGTCGACGATCAGCGGCGCGTGCTGCGAGAACCGTGGCTGACGCGGCAGGCGTGCGCTGCGCACAAAGCGCCGCAGGCCCGGGGTCAGCAGCTGGTAGTCGAAGCGCCAGCCCAGATTGAGCATCTCGGCCTGCTCGTTGTCCGGCCACCAGCTGTACTGGTCGCCTTCGCGGCTGACTTCGCGCAGGGCATCGACGTAGCCCATGTTGCCGACAATCTCGTCCATCCAGGCGCGTTCTGGCGCCAGGAAGCCCGGGGATTGCTGGCTGTCGCGCCAGTTCTTGATGTCGAGCTTCTGCTGCGCCACGTACAGCGAGCCACAATAAATGTACTCGCGACGTTTACGCCGCTGTTTGTCCAGGTACTTGCCGAAGTCGTCCATGAGCTTGAACTTCTGGTTCAAGTCCTCATCGCCGTTCATCCCCGAAGGAAGCAGCAAGGTGGCAATACTGACTTTGTCGAAATCTGCTTGCAGGTAGCGCCCGTAGCGGTCGGCCGTCTCGAAACCGAGACCGCTGATGACAGCCTTCGGTTGCAACCGCGAATACAAAGCCACGCCACCTTGGGCAGGGACTTCAGCATCGCAGGCATAAAGGAAGTAGCCGTCCAGTTGGAAGGCTGGGTCATCCAGTTCAAAGGCGGAGGCACGGGTGTCCTGCAGGCAGATGACGTCGGCATTCTGTGCTTGCAGCCAACTGAGCAAACCACGCTCGACTGCAGCCTGAATACCATTGACGTTCACACTGATGATCCGCATAAATGGCCCCAAAAATCGCGTGCGTGTATGATACACGGCGTCAAGCTAATTAGCTAAATCCGTGGTATTTGGGGTTTTTTTCATGCAAGCGTATCAGCGCGATTTCATTCGTTTTGCCATCGATCGCGGCGTTTTGCGCTTCGGTGAGTTCACCCTGAAGTCCGGGCGCACCAGTCCTTACTTCTTCAATGCCGGCCTGTTCAACTCCGGTTCGGCCTTGGCGCAGCTGGGGCGTTTCTACGCGGCAGCCATTGCCGAAAGCGTCATTCCGTTCGACGTGCTGTTTGGCCCGGCCTATAAAGGCATCCCGCTGGCAGCGACCACCGCTGTCGCGCTGGCCGAGCATCACGACCGCGACCTGCCTTGGTGCTTCAACCGCAAGGAAGCCAAGGCTCACGGCGAAGGCGGCAGCCTGGTCGGCGCACCGCTGACCGGCGACGTGCTGATCATCGACGACGTGATCACCGCCGGCACCGCGATCCGCGAAGTGATGCAGATCATCGCTTCCCAGGACGGTGCCAAGGCCGCTGGCGTGCTGATCGCCCTGAACCGTCAGGAGCGTGGCAACGGCGAATTGTCAGCGATCCAGGAAGTCGAGCGTGACTTCGGTATTCCGGTGATCAGCATCGTTTCGCTGAATCAGGTGCTGGAATTCCTCGCCGATGATCCGCAGCTCAAGCAGCACTTGCCTGCCGTGGAAGCGTACCGGGCGCAGTTCGGCGTCTGACTGCGGTCAGCTTTTGTGGGAGCGGGCTTGCTCGCGAATGCAGTTGTTCATTCAGCATTGATGTCGACTGATACGACGCATTCGCGAGCAAGCCCGCTCCCACAGGGGATGTTCGGTGATAAGAAGACCCCGTTCATTCAGGATGAACGGGGTCTTTTTGTTTACGGTTAACGTAAGTTTCGCCATTTCTTCAGCAGTTTCAGGGTCAATCCCGCGTTGATCAGCGCGAATGCCAGCAACGCCACAACCACCATCACGTATAGCGTGCGATCAACCTCAAAATCCCATAGATCCAGTGTGCTGCTGCCGATAATGCCCACGGCGGCTGGCAGGTTGACGTAAAACAGCGCTGCAAAGGCGCCGGTCAGCGGCAGCGCACGCCAATAAACAGCATTCTTGATCTTCTCGCGGCTGCGTTTTTTGATCTGCGGACCTGTTTGGTATTCATCCAGCGCCAACGCCTCATGGAGCGTCGGCCAAGCCAGATTGAACATGAAGGTGGTCAAGGTCAGCAGCAAGCCGCTGACCGCGACGATGTCACTGAACGGCATTGAGGCCCAGCGTTGCGCACAGCAAATCGTGAGAGTCCTCACTGATCTCGAACTGCCCGGCGCTGCCTTTGCGTTTGGTGATGGGCTTGAAGGTCGGCTCATTCTGGGTGATCAGCATGTTCAGCTCGTCACGAATCACGTCCGAGCTGATGACCACCAGATACACGGTTTGCGCATACTCTGCAGACGCCACGACTGCCCGCATGCTGTGTTGCAAGATATCGTCGAGCTGATTGCGAAAGCGCGACACAGTGTTTTTCAGCAGGGTTTTGCTCTGGCTTTGGGTCAGCTGGAAGATCGTCGAGATCTGTGACTCGGTCGGCAAGGTCTGTCCAAAGTAACTCTGAATCAGATAAAGCAGGCGATCTTGTTTGGCTTCATCGGCGCGGCTGGGCATGCCGCCCTCAACCAGCATTTTCAGATATTCGGTCAGACTGGCCTTGGCGATGCGCTGAAGGGCGTTGGCAATTTCCGCGTCGCCGATACGCAGGGTTTTTTTGACCGGTTCCTTTTGTTCCTGCTCGAAAGCGTCGGCGTCGATATTGAAAGATATTTGCATGGCTCGTCTCCCCTGGTTATTTGGAAGACTGACCCGGATACGGATCGGCAGCAGCGTCGCCCTGGCCCGTCAGGATGTTCCAGCCATTGAGCACATGAGTGCCGGGTTGGTAGTCAGGGCAGGGCGGCAGTGAGGTTTTCGACTGGTTGGAATACTCGCGTCCGCAATCTGCACATTCGTAGGTGCCTGCGGAAACATCGCTGCCGTACGGTACGTGGTCTTTTTGCATGGGGAAGATCTCCTGTGGGTTCAGGGAAGATCCTAGGGCGATTTATTCTGAGGAGATGTCGGACGTTTCGCTGAATGGAGTCAGACGTTTCTTGCAGGCATAAAAAAGATCGCAGACTTCGCCAGTTCCTACAGAAATTTCGTACGCACGAAATTTGCTTTTGTAGGAGCTGCCGCAGGCTGCGATCTTTTGCGTTTCAGCGATCAGTGACGCTTGCGATTGCTGATCAGCGTGCCCACACCGGTGTCGGTGAAGATTTCCAGCAGGATCGCGTTCGGTACGCGGCCATCGATGATCAGCGAGCTGCCGACACCGCCCTGAACCGCTTCCAGCGCACAGCGGATCTTCGGCAGCATGCCGCCGTAGATGGTGCCATCGGCGATCAGGTCGTCGACCTGCTGAGTGCTCAGGCCGGTCAACACGGTGCCAGACTTGTCCATCAGGCCGGCGATGTTGGTCAGCAGCATCAGCTTCTCGGCTTTCAGCGCTTCGGCGACTTTACCGGCCACCAGGTCGGCGTTGATGTTGTACGACTCGCCGTTTTCACCCACGCCGATTGGCGCGATCACCGGAATGAAGTTGCCTTTGACCAGCAGATTCAGCAGTTCGGTGTTGATCCCTACCACTTCACCGACCTGACCGATATCGATGATTTCCGGCTGAGTCATCTCCGGGGTCTGGCGGGTGACGGTCAGTTTCTTCGCACGAATCAGCCCGGCGTCTTTGCCGGTCAGGCCGATGGCGCTGCCGCCGTGACGGTTGATCAGGTTGACGATGCTTTTGTTGACCTGGCCGCCGAGAACCATTTCCACCACATCCATGGTCGCGGCGTCGGTGACGCGCATGCCATCGACGAAGTGGCTTTCGATCGACAGGCGCTTGAGCAGATCACCGATCTGCGGGCCGCCGCCGTGAACCACCACCGGGTTGATGCCCACGGCTTTCATCAAGACGATGTCGCGGGCGAAGCCGGTTTTCAGCTCCTCGCTTTCCATCGCGTTGCCGCCGTATTTGATCACCAGGGTCTTGCCGACATAACGTCGGATGTAAGGCAACGCTTCGGACAGGACCTGGGCGGTGTGGGCGGCGGCTTCGCGTTCGAGGGTCATTCAGGGCTCCGGGTGAATCAGAACGGTAGTTGGAGATCAGGTGCAACGCGTTTCAGTTGGGCGTGGAACACAGCCTTGATACGCGCAAGTTCTGCCTCGTCATCGGCCTCGAAACGCAGCACCAGCACCGGTGTGGTGTTGGACGCGCGCACCAGGCCCCAGCCTTTGGCGTAATCGACTCGCACGCCGTCGATAGTGGTCAGGTCAGCGCCTGGACCCCACTGTGCGTCGTGCAGTGCATCAATGATGCTGAATTTGCTCTCTTCGGTCACATGGATATTGATTTCCGGCGTAGAAATATCGTTCGGGAAGGTCGCAAACAGCTCTTCCGCGGTGGATTTTTCCTTGCTGAGGATCTCCAGCAGCCGAGCGGCGCTGTAGATGCCGTCGTCGAAACCGAACCAGCGCTCCTTGAAGAAGATGTGCCCGCTCATTTCGCCGGCCAATAGAGCACCGGATTGTTTCATTTTCTTTTTGATCAACGAGTGACCAGTCTTCCACATTAGCGGCCGACCACCGTATTCCTTGATCAGCGGCACCAGACGACGGGTGCATTTGACGTCGAAAATGATCTCCGCGTCGGGGTTGCGCGCCACCACATCGCGGGCGAACAGCATCAGCAGACGATCCGGGTAGACGATGCTGCCAGTGTTGGTCACCACGCCGACGCGGTCGCCGTCGCCATCGAAGGCCAGGCCAAGATCGGCGTTGGTTTCCTTGACCTTGGCGATCAGGTCGACGAGGTTTTCGGGCTTGCCCGGATCCGGGTGATGGTTGGGGAAGTTGCCGTCGACTTCGCAGAACAGCGGGATGACCTCGCAGTTCAGCGCTTCGATCAGTTGCGGGGCGATCACGCCAGCCGCGCCGTTGCCGCAGTCGACCACGACTTTCAGGCGTCGGGCCAGTTTGACGTCCTTGACGATTTCGGTGGTGTAGCGGTCAAGGATTTCGACCTGGGTCACGCTGCCCTGACCGCTGGTCAGGTCATTGGTCTTGATGCGCTCGTGCAGCACCTGGATCTGCTCGTTGGCCAGGGTGTCGCCGGCGATCACGATCTTGAAACCGTTGTAATTCGACGGGTTATGGCTGCCGGTGAGCATCACCCCCGACTTGCCGGCCAGCACGTTGGCCGCGTAATACAGCGCAGGCGTCGGGACCAGGCCGACGTCACTGACGTGGCAGCCGCTCTCGGCAATACCGCGGATCAGTTCTGCAACCAGCTCCGGGCCGGACAGGCGACCGTCGCGACCGACGGAAACGTTCGGCTCGCCTTGGGCGAGGCTCTGCGAGCCGATGGCGCGGCCGATCCAGTAGGCGGTTTCGGCATTGAGGAATTCCGGCACGGTGCCGCGAATGTCATAGGCGCGGAAGATGCTGTCGGGAAGCTTCGGGGCGATCTTGGCGGGGGTGCTCATCTGCACAAATGCTCCATCTCGAAAGTGGCGGGACACACCGACGATTCACTCGGCGGCAGGCTCAAACTGAAGGGTATGACGGCGTTTTCCACAGAGAGTTCGTGGTGTGAAAGGGCCATGACGCCTCGGCTGGCGTGGCTTGTGGCCGGCAAAACCTTGATTTACGGTGTTAAAGCCTGCTGCCGATGTAGCGCATTTTTTGTGGCGAGGGAGCTTGCTCCCGCTTGGGTGCGCAGCGCCCACAAGATTTTGGGTCTGCTGCGCAGCCCAGCGGGAGCAAGCTCCCTCGCCACAATGATGTATATCCGGTTATTTGGTGCCGGTATGGCCAAATCCGCCCGCGCCGCGCTCGGTTTCGACGAACTCTTCAACCATTTCGAAATGTGCCTGCACCACCGGAACCAGCACCAATTGCGCCAGACGCTCGCCGACGGTCATGGTGAAGTCGTTCTGGCCACGGTTCCAGCACGACACCATCAACGGGCCCTGATAATCCGAGTCGATCAGGCCGACGAGGTTGCCCAGCACGATGCCGTGCTTATGGCCCATGCCCGAGCGCGGCAGGATCAGTGCGGCGAGGTTCGGGTCGCCGATGTACACCGACAGACCGGTAGGGATCAGCACGGTTTCACCCGGCTTGATCACGATGTCCTGCTCCAGCATGGCGCGCAGGTCGAGGCCGGCGGAGCCCGGGGTGGCGTATTGCGGCAGCGGAAATTCAGTACCGATGCGGGGGTCGAGGATCTTGGCTTGCAAAGCGTGCATGTAAATTAAACCTGGTTCAGACGTTCGGCGATAAAAGTGACCAGTTGGCGAGCGATCTTGCTCTTGCTGGTCTGGGCGAAAACGGTGGCGTGAAGCCCACGATCGATCACGCTGCAGGCGTTTTCTTCGCTGTTGAAACCGATGCTCGGGTTGGCGACGTCGTTGGCGACGATCAGATCGAGATTCTTGTCTTTCAGCTTGCGTGCAGCGTAGTCGAGCAGGTGTTCGGTCTCGGCGGCAAAGCCGACACTGAACGGACGGTCGGGACGGGTCGCGATGGTGGCCAGGATGTCCGGGTTGCGCACCATTTGCAGGACGAAGCCGTCGCCGCTTGTAGGGTCTTTCTTGAGTTTTTGCGGGGCAACGACTTCCGGACGGTAGTCCGCCACCGCCGCCGACGAGATGAACACGTCACATGGAATGGCCGATTCGCACGCTGCGAGCATGTCGCGGGCACTGACCACGTCGATGCGCGTGACGCGATCCGGCGTCGGCAGGTGCACCGGGCCGCTGATCAGGGTCACGCGGGCGCCGGCTTCCACCGCAGCTTCGGCCAGAGCGAAGCCCATTTTCCCGGAGCTGTGGTTGGTGATGTAGCGCACCGGGTCGATGTTTTCCTGGGTCGGGCCGGCGGTGATCACCACATGCTTGCCGGTCAGCGCCTGTCGCTGGAAGCAATCCGCCGCGCACTGCGCCAGATCGGTGGCTTCCATCATCCGGCCCATGCCGACGTCGCCGCAGGCCTGGCTGCCAGAGGCCGGGCCGAAAGTCTTCAGGCCGCGACTTTCAAGGAGTTGCAGGTTGGCTTGGGTTGCCGGATCGCGCCACATCGCCTGATTCATTGCTGGCGCGACGGCCACCACGGCGTCGGTGGCCAGCACCAGGGTGGTCAGCAGATCGTTGGCGATGCCTTGGGCCAGACGGGCGATCAGGTCAGCGGTGGCCGGGGCGATCAGCACCAGATCGGCCCATTTGGCCAGTTCGATGTGGCCCATCGCCGCTTCGGCGGCCGGGTCGAGCAGATCCAGGTGAACCGGGTGCCCGGACAGCGCTTGCATGGTCAGCGGGGTGATGAACTCGGCGCCGCCATGGGTCATGACCACGCGCACTTCGGCGCCCTGGTCGATCAGGCGACGAACCAGATCGGCGCTCTTGTAGGCCGCAATGCCGCCGCCGACGCCCAGAACGATGCGTTTCCGATACAGCCGCTGCATAGGTCTGCCTTTACATTTCGTGGGTGACATACGTGGCGAAACCCCCTCCCCAGGGTGAATTCGCCCGCAAAAAAGATGGGCTACGATATCACAGCGACCGCTATGGAACAGCGGTGCCCACAGACAAGGAAGGTGTATGAGTATTCGCGATTGGCCGGCGGCGGAACGGCCGCGGGAGAAGCTGCTTGAACAGGGCTCGGGAAGTCTTTCAGATGCCGAGTTGCTGGCGATTTTTCTTCGTACCGGGGTCACGGGAAAGAGCGCGGTGGATCTGGCGCGACACCTGTTGACGCAATTCGGCAGTCTGCGCGCATTACTGGAGGCCGATCTCGCGGCGTTCAGCGGGCAGTTGGGATTGGGGCCTGCGAAATTCGCGCAGTTGCAGGCGGTGCTGGAAATGGGGCGGAGACATCTGGCCGAGTGCATGCGTAAAAAGCCGGCGCTGGAAAATCCGCAGGCAGTTCGGGACTATCTGAAATCCATGCTGCGCCATGAGCCCCACGAGGTGTTCGGCTGCCTGTTTCTTGATTCCAAGCATCAGGTTTTGACGTTCGAGGCGCTGTTTCGCGGCTCGATCGACAATACCAGCGTGCATCCCCGGGAAGTGGTGAAACGCTCATTAGCCAACAACGCGGCGGCGGTGATTCTCTGCCATAACCACCCGTCGGGGAACAGCGATCCGAGCCAGGCGGACCGCCAACTGACCAAGCGCTTGCAGAAGGCTCTGGACCTGATTGATGTACGGGTGCTGGATCACTTCATCATTGGCGACGGCGAGCCGCTGTCGATGGCGGAATGTGGCTGGATGTAGCTTTCTACAACAAACGGCAACCCCTGTGTGAGCGGGCTTGCTCGCGAATGCGGTGGGTCAGTCACTAAAAATGTTGGCTGATTCGACGCCTTCGCGAGCGAGCCCGCTCCCACAGGGGGGCTGTGTTGTGGAAGGTTATTTCAGGTTGACCTTGGAGTAGTCCTGGCGGCCGAACGGGCTCACTGCGTAACCCTGCACATCCTTGCGCGTCAGCGCATAAGCGGTCGGGTGTGCCAGCGGCAACCAGAGTGCCTGCTGCTGAATCTGCGCCTGCGCCTGTTCGTACAGCTTGGTGCGCACGCCTTGCTCGCTGGTGGTCTTGCCGGCGCTGATCAGCTTGTCCAGGTCGGCATTGCAGTAGCGGGCGAAGTTGGTGCCGGACTTCACCGCCGCGCAGGAAAACTGCGGCGTGAGGAAGTTGTCCGGGTCGCCGTTGTCGCCGGCCCAGCCCATGAACAGCAGGTCATGCTCGCCAGCCTTGGCGCGGCGTATCAGTTCGCCCCACTCGATCACGCGAATTTCCGCCTGAATGCCGATTTCCGCCAGATCCGACTGCAGCAATTGCGCGCCCAGACTCGGGTTCGGGTTGAGCAGGCTGCCGGATGGACGCGTCCAGATGGTGGTCTGGAAGCCGTCCTTGAGTCCGGCCTTGGCCAGCAGTGCCTTGGCCTTGGCCACATCGTGCGGATAGCCCGGCAGGTTCTTCGCGTAGCTCCAGGTGTTCGGCGGGTAAGGGCCGTTGGCGGGTTCGGCGGTGTCTTCGAACACGGCTTTGACGTAGTTGGCTTTGTCGAAAGCGAGGTTGATCGCCTGGCGCACTTCCGGTTTGTCGAGCGGTGGATGCTGGCTGTTGATGCCGACGAAAGCGGTCATGAACGCGTCAGTCTTTTCCACTTTCAGCGTCGGCTCTTCCTGCGCGGCCTTCACGTCCAGCGGTTTCGGCGAAAGGGCGATCTGGCACTCGTTGCGCCGCAGCTTTTGCAGGCGCACGTTGGCGTCCGGGGTGATGGCGAAGATCAGCGGGTCGACCGCAGGCTTGCCGCCGAAGTAGTCCGGGTTGGCCTTGTAGCGCACAGAGGCGTCTTTCTGGAAGCGCGTGAAGATGAACGGACCGGTGCCGATCGGCTGGCTGTTGAGCTTGTCGGTGGCGTCGGCCTTGAGCAGCTTGTCGGCATATTCGGCGGAATAGATGGAGGCGAAGCCCATGCTCAGGGTCGCGAGGAACGTCGAATCCGGGTGATCGAGAGTAAAGCGCACGGTCAACGGGTCAAGCGCGTCGATTTTCTTGATCAGTGCCGGCAACTGCATGGACTGGGCGTGCGGGAAGCCGCTTTGCGCCACTTTGTGCCATGGGTTGGCCGGATCGAGCATGCGGTCGAAGCTGAATTTGACGTCTTCGGCGCTCAGGGTACGAGTCGGCTTGAAATAGTCAGTGCTGTGAAACTTCACCTGCGGGTGCAGCTTGAACACATAAGTCAGGCCGTCGGTGCTGATTTCCCAGCTGTCGGCCAGGCTCGGCACGACTTTGCCGCTGGCGGTATCGAAGTCGACCAGACGGTTCATCAGCACATCGGCCGAAGCGTTGGTGGTGGTCAACGAGTTGTATTGCACCACGTCGAACCCCTCGGGGCTGGCCTCGGTGCACACGCTCAGGGCGGCAGCCTGGGCCAGGGGACTCAGCAGAAGCGGGGCGAGTAACAGGGGTAGGGCAGCGAGGCGCATGGTCGGCTTCCTTTACAGATCGAAGGCCATCTGCAGGTGCAGTCTGGAAAAGGGTTACCCTAGAGGGCTGGATTGCAAATGACTATCCCCTTTTTGCATTTTTCGGGCCGGGGCAGTGGCGTTTTTCGGACCACGGTGCACGAGGAAAAGTCGAAAACCTCTGTTAGAGCGGTTTTCTGCGACGAGTGGTCGAAACTCGCCTCAGCCTTTATCCAAAGCGTCCGCAGCCGGAAAAAGCGCCTTTTTACCGCTTGATTGCACATCCATTGTTGTTGCACCCCGGTCTTTCTGGTATAAAGCAGCGCTCTTTTCTAGGGGCCCGGTTCCTTCACTGTAGGTGTAGCCGGTAAGACCTCTAAAGAAACGCGGCGCCTGGCGCCAAATGACTGAGAGATTAAGCGGCCAACCCATGCCGGGTTGGGCATGTGGTTTTAGAGGGCTGAGGCATGTCGAGAGTATGTCAAGTTACCGGTAAGGGTCCGGTAACCGGGAATAACATTTCCCACGCAAACAACAAAACCCGTCGTCGTTTCCTGCCGAACCTGCAGCATCACCGCTTCTGGGTTGAAGAAGAGAAACGTTTTGTGCGTCTGCGCGTATCTGCCAAAGGCATGCGCATCATCGACAAGCGTGGCATCAGTGTCGTGCTCGCCGAACTTCGCCGCGATGGCAAGATTTAAGGGAGCTAATCATGCGTGAATTGATTCGTTTGATCTCGAGCGCCGGTACTGGTCACTTCTACACTACCGACAAGAACAAGCGTACTACCCCGGACAAAATCGAGATCAAGAAATATGATCCGGTTGTTCGCAAGCACGTGATCTACAAGGAAGGCAAAATCAAGTAATTGATTTTTCCCGACTTACAAAAAAGGCCCGTATCTCACGATACGGGCCTTTTTTGTTGTCTCGGATTTCTGCGGTATCCGGCCGGGTCTAATCGCTGGCAAGCCAGCTCCCACAGTAATTGCGCGATGACGCAAATATTGTGTTCACAGAGATCAAATGTGGGAGCGGGCTTGCTCGCGAAGAGGCCGGATCAGCCAGCGAAAAGACTCAGGCCTTCTTTTCAAAGATCACATAGATCTTGCGGCAAGCCTCCAGCACCTCCCAAGTACCACGGAAACCGGCCGGAATCACAAAGCGGTCGCCAACACGCAAGGTCTTGGCATTGCCATCGCTGTCACGCAGCACCGAAACCCCCTGCAGGATTTCGCAATATTCGTGCTCGGTGTAGTTCACCGTCCACTGCCCAACCGCGCCTTCCCACACGCCAACACCCATTTGCCCACAAGGGCTGTCGTACTGGTTGAACACCGCTTGCTCTGGGTCGCCCTTGAGCACTTTGGCCGGGTCCGGGCGATAGCGTTCGGCTTCGCTGCTGGTCAGGCTGATATCGACGACGTTCTGGATGTTCATTGTTGTTTTCTCCCGTGATGACGGCGCGGTGGCTTGAATGGGCCAAAGTCTATGTTTATTAAAATGAACACCGCAAGGGCGTATGGCGCGCTTATGTCAAATATATTGAAACAACCCCGGCCGCTGGTTTAGGGTGGCGGGTGCCTTGGGCCGAAAAGCAGGCTGGCCGGGCAGCATTCCTGAAGACGTCCGCGAAGACGCGGCGCTCTATTCAACAAGAGGAGGACACTCGAATGACCACCCTGACTCGTGCCGATTGGGAACAACGTGCTCGCGACCTGAAGATCGAAGGCCGCGCCTACCTCAACGGTGAATACACCGACGCCGTCTCCGGCGAGACTTTCGAGTGCATCAGCCCGGTCGATGGCCGTCTGCTGGGCAAGATCGCCAGCTGTGACGCCGCCGACGCCCAGCGCGCCGTGGAAAACGCCCGCGCCACCTTCAATTCGGGCGTCTGGTCGCGCCTGGCGCCGACCAAACGCAAAGCCACCATGATTCGTTTCGCCAGCCTGCTCAAGCAGCACGCTGAAGAACTGGCATTGCTCGAAACCCTCGACATGGGCAAGCCGATCAGCGACTCGCTGTACATTGACGTCCCGGGCGCGGCGCAAGCGCTGAGCTGGAGCGGTGAAGCGATCGACAAGATCTACGACGAAGTGGCGGCCACGCCGCACGATCAACTGGGTCTGGTGACCCGCGAGCCAGTGGGTGTCGTCGGTGCCATCGTGCCGTGGAACTTCCCGCTGATGATGGCTTGCTGGAAGCTCGGCCCGGCGCTGTCGACCGGTAACTCGGTGATCCTCAAGCCGTCGGAAAAATCTCCGCTGACCGCCATCCGCATCGCTGCGCTGGCAGTGGAAGCCGGCATTCCGAAAGGCGTGCTCAACGTGCTGCCGGGCTACGGCCACACCGTCGGCAAGGCGCTGGCGCTGCACAATGATGTCGACACCCTGGTGTTCACCGGTTCGACCAAGATCGCCAAGCAACTGATGATCTACTCCGGCGAATCGAACATGAAGCGCGTGTGGCTGGAAGCCGGCGGCAAGAGCCCGAACATCGTCTTCGCCGATGCGCCGGATCTGCAAGCCGCTGCCGAATCCGCCGCCAGCGCCATCGCCTTCAACCAGGGCGAAGTCTGCACCGCCGGTTCGCGTCTGCTGGTCGAGCGTTCGATCAAGGACAAATTCCTGCCGATGGTGATCGAGGCGCTGAAAGCCTGGAAGCCGGGCAATCCGCTGGACCCGGCGACCAACGTCGGCGCGCTGGTCGATACCCAGCAGATGAACACCGTGCTGTCGTACATCGAATCCGGTCACAGCGACGGCGCCAAACTGGTGGCCGGCGGCAAGCGCATCCTTCAGGAAACCGGTGGCACTTACGTCGAACCGACGATTTTCGACGGCGTGAGCAATGCGATGAAGATCGCTCAGGAAGAGATCTTCGGCCCTGTGCTATCGGTCATCGCCTTCGATACCGCCGAAGAAGCGATCCAGATCGCCAACGACACGCCGTACGGCCTGGCCGCTGCAGTCTGGACGCAAGACATTTCCAAGGCGCATCTGACGGCCAAAGCGTTGCGCGCCGGCAGCGTGTGGGTCAACCAGTACGATGGCGGCGACATGACCGCGCCGTTCGGTGGCTTCAAGCAGTCGGGCAACGGTCGCGACAAGTCGCTGCACGCGTTCGACAAGTACACCGAGCTGAAGGCGACGTGGATCAAGCTGTAAGCCTTTAGCGCAAGCCTGACTCGTTCAGGCTTGCGAACATACAGAGATCCCCTGTGGGAGCAAGTCTCTGTGGTGAGGGGATTTATCCCCGATCGGCTGCGAAGCAGTCGCAAAACCAGTGCATTTGATGGTGCAGGTTTTGAGGTCGCTGCGCGACCTGTCGGGGATGAATCCCCTCACCACAGGGTTTGCTCCCACATTTGGTTTTGTCGTGAACATAAAAATATCCACAGGAGCGTGGACCATGCGTTGGGCGACGTATTTCGCCGTGTTGGCGTCTGTCTTGAGTGTCGGTCTGGCCTTGGGGGTCAGCATGCCGCTGGTGTCGTTGCGTCTGGAGAGTTGGGGCTATGGGTCCTTCGCCATCGGCGTGATGGCGGCGATGCCGGCGCTTGGCGTATTGCTGGGCGCGAAGATTTCCAGTCATCTGGCGGCACGTCTCGGCACCGCGAACCTGATGCGCCTGTGCCTGTGGGCCGGCGCATTGTCGATCGGCTTGCTGGCGCTGCTGCCGAGTTATCCGGTCTGGCTGGTGCTGCGCCTGATGATCGGGGTGATCCTGACCATCGTGTTCATCCTTGGCGAAAGCTGGATCAATCAACTGGTCGTCGAACACTGGCGCGGTCGTCTGGTCGCTCTGTATGGCAGCAGCTATGCGCTGAGCCAACTGTCTGGTCCGCTGCTGTTGGGGGCGCTGGGTACTGAGCATGATTATGGATTCTGGGTCGGCGTCGGGTTGCTGACGGTTTCGCCTTTGCTGTTGATGGGCCGCAGCGGTGCGCCGAGCAGTGAAGCCAGCAGCGTGACCTTCGGCGACCTGTGGGGGTTTGCCCGCGAGTTGCCGGCGATTGCCTGGGCGGTGTCACTGTTCGCCGCGTTCGAAGCGATGATCCTCACGCTGTTGCCAGTGTATTGCCTGCAACAGGGCTTCACCGCCGAGATTGCGTTGGCGATGGTCAGCACCGTGGTGGTCGGCGACGCACTGTTGCAACTGCCGATCGGCGCGCTGGCGGATTACCTGTCGCGGCGCACGTTGTTCACCGGATGCGCGGTGATCCTGATGCTGTCGAGCCTGGCGATTCCGCTGTTGATCGATACGCTGCTGATCTGGCCGTTGTGGGTGTTGTTCGGCGCCAGTGCCGGTGGCCTGTTCACCTTGTCGCTGATCCTGATCGGCGAGCGTTATCGCGACGACGCGCTGGTGCGGGCCAATGCGCACATTGCGCAGCTGTGGGGTGTCGGTTGTCTGATCGGGCCTTTGCTGGCGGGGGCGGGCAGTCAGTGGATCAGCGGGCATGCGTTGCCGTTGTTGATGGCGGCGGGGGCGTTTGGATTGGTGATTCTGCTGATGCGTCAGGGGGCATTCGGGACGGTGCAGACGGCTTAAGGTCAAAAGATCGCAGCCTGCGGCAGCTCCTACAGGGAAACCGCATTCCAGTGTAGGAGCTGTCGCAGGCTGCGATCTTTTGCTTTTTAAAGCATCCGCTCCAGGCCGACAGTGGTGCTGAACCACGCATTGAAGCGCCGCCACCAGCTCCCCGGTTCCTTGGTCAGGGTGTGCATCTGACCATTATCCTCGGTTACCCAGACGATCTCGCCATCCTGCAGTTTCGCTTCATAACTCAGGGCCGGCGCCATGCCTTGCAGCGCCAGTTCGCGCACGTGTTCGGCCAGTTCCGGGCTGTCCACCAGAACCCCGACTTCGGTGTTCCACAGCACTGAGCGCGGATCGAAGTTGAACGAGCCGATAAATGCTTTCTGCCGATCGAAAATCATTGCCTTGCTATGCAGGCTGGAATCCGAACCACGGAAAGACTTGCTGTAGAAAAGATGCGGGCCGCTGCCATAGTTATCCCCAGGCTGACGGCGCAGTTCATACAGTTTCACCCCGTGCTCCAGCAGCGCCTTGCGATACGGTGCGTAACCGCCGTGCACCGCCGGCACATCGGTAGCTTCCAGCGAGTTGGTCAGCAGGCTCACCGAGACCCCGGCGTCGGCACGCCCGGTCAGGTACACCAGCCCCGGCTGGCCGGGCACGAAGTACGCCGAGATCATGATCAGCTCTTTGCTGACGCCGCGCAGTTCCGGCGCCAGTTGCGAGGTCAGCAACAGTTGCGGGTCCGGTTCGTCCTTGGCCAGCACTTTGCTCGGCGCATCCCACAGCGCCTGGTTCCAGGCCCAGATCAGTTCCTTGCGCCAGATGTCCATGCGTGGCGCGGTCTTGAACGTCATCAACTGTTGATACAGCGCGTGATTCTGTTTGCGGGTTTCATCCAGCGACTCTTCCAGGCGCGTGCGGGTGTTCTGCAGGTCTTTGGCGCTTGGTTTGCTGGAGAGGAATTCGTCGATCGGCTTGCTCAGCGCGCTGTTCCAGTACTGGTCGAAACTGTGCCCGAGTTGCTCGGCCACCGGGCCGACGCTGAGCATGTCGATGTCGGTGAAATTCAGATTCGGCTCGGCATCGAAATACTCGTCGCCCAGATTGCGCCCGCCGACGATGGCCACGCTGTTGTCCGCCAGCCACAACTTGTTGTGCATGCGCCGGTGTTGCAGCGACAGGTTGAACAGGCGTCCGGCGGCGCGGGTCACGCCAGTGCTGCGGCCCAGGTGCAGCGGATTGAACAGGCGGATCTGGATCTGTGGATGCGCCGCCAGTGTGGCGATGATCGTGTCGAGGCCATCACTGGTGGTGTCGTCGAGCAGGACGCGCACGCGCACGCCCCGGTCTGCGGCCTTGAGCAGTTCCTCCACCAGCATCCGCGTGCTGACGCCGTCATGGACGATGTAGTACTGCAAGTCGAGGCTGGTTTGTGCGTTGCGAATCAGCTCAGCGCGGGCGGTGAACGCCTCGGTGCTGTTGGACAGCAAGCGGAAGCCGGAGCGGCCCTGATAGGGCGCGGCCTGGGTCTGAATCGAGCGACCGAATGCGGAGCCCGCGGCCGGCAACGCCTGGCTGGGTTCGCGCGGCGCATCGAGGGTGGCGCAACCACTGGCCAACGAGCACAACACACAGACAGCGAGCAATTTTTTTCCGGGTCGCACGTTGGTTTCTCGGCTGGAGGCAGGGGGTGACGGAGTATGGCACGCAGAGGATTTCAAAGACCGCTCACGGCGGCTCCTCGCCACACTGTGTAAACAATTAGTCGTTCAAAAGTAGGAATGAGTTCGCCTGTGGTTTTGGACTATTTGTTTTGTTGTTTTTTCAGCTCCTGGTCGGCGCCGATTCCTACATACGGATCCTGCAAAAAACGAAATCATCGCCCCGGTGTTCAGCGTCTTGTGAAGGCAATGCGCTGAACAACTGCCATTGATCAATAACCGATGAAGTAGGGACTGATGAAAAAAACAACATGGATGGCAGCCGTCGCGGCTGCAGTATTACCCACCCTGGTGGTCGCCGAGAGCGTGGATCTGAGCGTGATCGGAACCATTATTCCGACCTCGTGCATCCCTGCATTTGCCGGTGGTGGCACGGTAGATTTGCGCAAGATATCCGCAGCCACCCTGAACAAGACCACGCAGACGGTGCTGCCGACCCACGATATTTCGCTGCACATCAATTGCGATGCAGAGGCATCGGTCGAGGTGTCGGTCAGAGACAATCGCACAGCCACCAAATTGCCGGGCATCAACGATGGCGCCGGTAACAGCGATCCGGCTTTGTTCTACGGCCTAGGTGAAATCAACGGCATCCGTATCGGCGGATTTGCGCTGCGTCACGGTCTTCCGGAAGCCGACGGTGCCCCGCAGACTCTGATGACACGCACTCTGGCAGCACCGGCCTGGCAACTGCCTGCTTCGCCGCTGGTGAGTAATGCGCCGGCGCTCTACTCATGGGGTTCCGGCGTGGCAGCTGGCCCGGTCGCGGCGCGTCACCACGGGTTTCCGATGAGCCTGTTGCCGATCATCGGCCCGAGCAACGCGCTGCCGATCACCAGCGAGATTCCGCTCGATGGCTCGGTGACCTTCGACATGTACTACCTCTGATCGTCAGAGCCCGGTCATTACCGGGTTCTTTCAGGTTCATTCAGCGCGCCCTTCGACGGGTGCGCTGCCCCCTGCGGAGCAATACCGATGCCGATTTCCATGTGCCGCCCAGGCTTGCGGGCGTTGCCACTGTGCCTGCTCGCCTTGATTTTGATGCCCGGGGCCCACGCTGCCGGAATGGTGCCGCAAACCCCTGTGCTGGTGGTGGATGAGGGTATCGGTGAAGCGACGATGAATGTGCGAAACACCGAAACGCGTCCGGCCCTGCTGCACACCACGGTCGAAAATATCGAGCCGCATGATCAACTGCTGTTGCTGTTCAGTCCGCCGATTGCCCGTGTCGAAGCCGGGGCGGTGCAGCAGGTACGGTTCATGTTGCAGAGCGCCGAACCGTTGCAGACCGAACATCTGAAACGGGTGATTTTTGAGGGGATCAATCCTGTCGCAGGTGTCGACGGCGCCCGGGTCAATCTGGGGGTTCGGCAAAACCTGCCGGTGATCCTGCGCCCCGCCGGCCTGCCGGTGGAGCGCGAGCCATGGAAACGCCTGAGCTGGTCAGCCACGGCTGAAGGCTTGCTGGTCAGTAATCCCAGTCCTTACGTGGTGCGCCTGGCTAAAGCGATTGTTCCGCTGCCGGGCACAGAGGCGGTGGATCTGCCGCGTACCTGGATCCTGCCGGGAGAGCGCCTGTCTGTCGGGCTGCCGATGAGCGTGACAGTGCGGGCAATGGAGGTACGGATCTTTCCGGCGACCACGTATGGCTTTGCGGTCGGCCATTTCGATGCCCCGGTAACGCGATGATGTCCTGTTGGGCCCGGCGGGGACTGGCACTGCTGATGGCGAATGCGATCGGCATGACGATGGCCAGTGAAGGGGTGGAGTTCGATGCGCAGATGCTTCGCGAGCGTGGACTCGACCCCGCACTGGCTGCGTATTTTCGCCAGGCGCCGCGCTTCCCCCAAGGCACATGGCTGGTCGCGCTTGAGGTCAATGGACAGCCACGGGGGCGGGTGTTCGTGAAATTTAATGAAGAGGGTGAGCCGTGCCTGCAACCGGCCTTGCTCAAGGCTGCTGGCGTGCGCTCGCAAGCGACTTTGACCCGCGCGGAACCGCAGCAGTGCCTGACGCTGGGTGAAGGTCTGCCAGCGGCCACCGTTGCATTGCATCCCGGCAAGGAACAGATCGACCTGCTGCTGCCGACGGATCTGTTGACGTTGCCGGAATTCCAGCCACGCAGCTTCGCCAATGGCGGAGTGGGCGGCGTGTTCAACTACGATGTTTTGGTCATGGGCAGCCAGCACGAGGGGCAACGCAGCGATTTTCGCAGACTGGGTTCGGAGTTCGGCCTGAATGCCGGCAACTGGATTTTGCGCAGTCGCCAGTCCTATACGCAATTGCCCGACAGCGCGCGTTTCGAGCATCTGTATGCCTACGGCACGCGCACCCTGGAAGCCTACGAAGCCAACGTGCAGATCGGCCAATTGAACCTGCAGTCGCCATTGTTTGCCGGCGAATCGTTCAATGGTGTGCAGGTTCTGCCGGAAGGTGCGTTCGCGCAAATGCGCGCAGCACAGGAGGGCGCACGCGGCGAGGTCGAGGGCATTGCCTGGTCGCCATCGCGAATCGAAGTCCGGCAGAACGGCGTGCTGATCTACACCACGCTGGTTCCCGGCGGCCCCTTCACGTTGCGCGCGCTGCCGTTGTTGAGCAATCAGCTCGACCTCGAGGTCAGCGTGCACGAGCAGGAAGGGCAAGTGCGGCGTTTTCGCGTCCCGGCAGCCAGCCTGCAGGATCCACAATTCGATCGCGCCGACGGCTTCAATCTGGCGCTTGGCACGGTGCGCCGCCAGGGCTCGGATGATCGTCAGGCGCCGTCGTTTGCCACCCTTGGCCGGGAGTGGAGTCTGTCGCGCGCGCTGCGCATGAGCGGCGGGCTCCTCGGTGGGGCGGACTATCTGTCGGCAGGCTGGGGGCTGCAGCGTCAATGGCCGGGCAATCTGACCACCGGTGTGCGCCAGGTGCTGTCCAGCGATCGAGACACAGGCATTGCAGGTCATGAGGTGCAAATGACCGTCAGTGCCGTGTTGTCGCCGAATCTGTCCACCAGTGTGGTTGCGGTGCGCCGTGGCCAGGGCTTTCGCACCCTGTCGGACACCGGCTGGAGCCAGCAGCAGGGACGGGCCGAAGCCCCCGGGCGCGATCACTGGACATTTTCGCTCAACGGTACTGTCGAGCGCTGGGGGGCTTTCGGCATGACCTGGTCGCGCTACACCAGCGTGGACGAGCCACCCAACATGCGCCTGGGATTGTCTTGGTCGCAGACGCTACCCTCTCGGATCAGCCTGTCGTTGAGTCTGGAGCGGGGGATCGGCGATGCCGACGCGAGGCACCGGGGCACCTCGGTCTATCTGACGGCCGGGATGCCATTGGGCGATCAGCGCAGGGCTCGCAGCTACCTGCGCAGCGATCCGCGATCCGGGATGCGCAATGGCGTGTCGATGAGCGAAGTGCTCAGTGAAACCCTGGCCTATAGCGCCAGTGCTGAACAGCGTGAAGCCGCGGCGCCATCGCTGGGTTTACGGGTCAACGCACTGGCGCATTACACCAGTCTGGATCTGGGCCTGAACCAGCGAGCCGGGGCGAGCGAATTTGACCTGGGGCTGCGCGGCGGCATGGCGTTGCATCGCGATGGTGTGACGCTGTCGCCGTATCCACTGCGCGAGACCTTTGCCGTGCTCAAGGCTGGCGACCGTGCGGGTCTGAAGCTGTATACGCCGCAAGGCCCGGTGTGGACGGATGGATTGGGCCGGGCGGTGGCGGCGAGTTTGCCGGCCTATTCCACAGCCCGGCTGGAAGTCGATCCGTTGAGTTTGCCGCGCAACGTCGAGGTGCTCGACGGTTATCAGGAGGTCGAGGCCGGGCGTGGCTCGGTTCAGCATATGGATTTTTCCATCGCCCGCGTGCGGCGTGTGCTGTTGAAGGCCAGGACGCTTGACCGGCAATGGCTGCCCAGTGGCCTCGCCGTACGGAACGGGCAAGGCGAATACGTGACCACGGTGCTTGAGGCCGGGGCGATCTTTCTGCCGGATATCAAGCCCGGGCAGCCGCTGCGGGTGCAGCTGTCGGATAGCGCGCACTGCGACCTGCAATTCAATCTGGCTGAATCGCCGGACGAGCACGCACTGATCGAGCCCGTCGACGCGCTCTGTCAGCCTTTGAACCTCACATGACCGAGTTATTGCGCATGCATCGATGGATTGTCCTGATCACGCTGGCATCGTTGGCATCGACCTCGGTCAAGGCCGACGCGGCCTGCCAGATGACGCTTACGCCGAGCGCTGTGGACTACGGCGTTTCGACGCGGGCGCAGCTCCTCGCCCGGCCATCGGGCAATGACGGCAGTTTTGGTGTGCGCACTGTTCAGCTACGGATTGAATGTCCGGCTGCGCGCGCGATCAGGTGGTCCTTTGCTGCGCCGAGCAGCGATGCGCTGCATTACCGCTGGGCACCGGGACGGTTGCAGATACGAATTGTGGCAGCGCGTCTGGATGGCGCGCCGGTACAATGGCAGCGCGACGAAGGCGAGGCGGGCCTGTTGCAGCCTGGCGATCACATCACCGCCTGGCGCTCTGGCAGCCTCGCCGCCGGGCGCCATCTGGAGGTGGAGCTGGAAATCGAAGCCCGCGTCAGCGATGCCTCAAGCCGTGTCGCCGACCTTCAGCGATTTGAGGGGCTCGGCACCTTTCAGCTCGAATGATCAGGTTTCAGTCAGCAGTTTGATCGCCGCCGCGCCGACCTTGCGCACCGCTTCTTCGATCTGCGGTGTCGGTTTCGCCGCGTAGTTCATCCGCAGACAATTGCGGTACTTGCCCGAGGCGGAAAAGATGCTGCCGACGGCAATCTGTACGCCTTGGTCATGCAGCGCGCGATTGAGTTTCAGCGTATCGAACCCTTCCGGCAATTCGACCCACAGCATGAAGCTGCCTTGTGGGCGGCTGGCGCGGGTGCCGGCCGGAAAATAACGCGTGACCCAGTCAATCATTGCGTCGCGATTGCGCTGATATTGCGTGCGCATCCGCCGCAAATGCGGTTCGAAGTGCCCACCTTTGAGGAATTCGGCAATGGCGATCTGCGGCTGCGGCGCAGTGGAACCGGTGCTGATGTATTTCATGTGCAGCACCCGTTCCAGATAACGGCCCGGCGCGACCCAGCCGATGCGCAGGCCCGGGGCCAGGGTCTTGGAAAACGAACTGCACAGCAGCACGCGACCGTCCTCGTCGAAGGACTTGATCGTGCGTGGACGCGGGTAGGTGTAGGCCAGTTCGCCATACACGTCGTCCTCGATGATCGCCACGTCGAAACGCTGCGCCAGCGTCAGCAACGCGCGTTTGCGCGACTCCGGCATGATGTAGCCGAGCGGGTTGTTGCAGTTGGGGGTGATCTGGATGACCTTGATCGGCCACTGCTCCAGCGCCAGTTCCAGCGCTTCGAGGCTGATGCCGGTCAGCGGATCGGTGGGGATCTCCAGAGCTTTCATGCCCAGCCCTTTGAGGGTTTGCATGGCGCCGTGAAAGCTTGGCGAATCCACCGCGACGATATCGCCCGGCTCGCAAATGGCGTGGATGCTGGTGGACAGCGCTTCGTGGCAACCGGTGGTGATCACCAGGTCGCTGGCGCTCAACTGACAGCCGGAATCGAGCATCAACCGGGCGATCTGTTCGCGCAGTTCGAGGGTGCCGTGGATGTTGTCGTAATACAGACCGGGCATGTCCTGGCGGCGGCTGATCCGCGCCAGTCCGCGCAGCAGCGGTTTCATCGTTGGCGTGGTCACGTCGGGCATGCCGCGACCCAGTTGCACCACGTCCTTGCGCGGCACCGCGCGAATCAGCTCCAGCACCTGATCCCACTGCGAAATCTCCACCGGCCGCTGCGCCGGGCGCCCGACTGCGGGCAGCTCCGGCAGCTCGCGGCCCACCGGCACGAAGTAGCCCGACTTGGGTTTCGGCGTGGCCAGACCGCTGTCTTCGAGCATGCGATAGGCCTGCTGCACCGTGCTCAGGCTGACCCCGTGTTCTACGCTCAAGGCGCGCACCGAAGGCAGGCGATCGCCAGGACGGTAGAAGCCTTGTTCGATGCGGGTGCCGAGCAGCTCGGCGAGGTTCACATACAGGGTCATGGCACTGCCTCGATGCAGGTGATTCGTTAAACCAGTACAGATGCAGCAAAAATCGGTGATTCAGACGCAGAAACGGCAAATCTGTATGGAATTAATACAGATGTGTTGAATCTGTAATGCTTTTGCCGACCCGCGCATCATGGAATCTCTGGCTACCCAAGTAAACAGGAGCGACAAAAATGAACGGCTTGAGTGATGTGCGGCTGACGTTACACAGTCAGGAACTGGCGACAGGGCAGGAGGACAGTGCATGGAATAGCGCCATGCGCAACGCGCCGTCCGGCCTGAGTCGCTGGGGCCTGTTCTGGCATCGTCTGCACACGCGCAAGGCGTTGCTCAACCTGACGCCGGAGCAGCTCAAAGATATTGGGCTGACCCGGGAGCAGGCGCAGGAGGAGGGGTTGAAGCCGTTCTGGCGGATCTGAACGGTTTAGCGCCTGTTTCGGCCCCTTCGCGAGCAAGCCCGCTCCCACATTCGACCGTGTTCTCAAGGTGGAGCGCGGTCACTTGTGGGAGCGGGCTTGCTCGCGAAGGCGTATTCAGGGCCTCAAAAAAACCTCAGACCAACTCTTTAAGCCGATGCCACAACATCCCCAGCGCCAGTAGCGGCGAACGCAAATGCTTGCCGCCGGGGAAGGTGATGTGCGGCACCTTGGCGAACAGATCAAAGCCACCGCTGTGCTGCCCGCTGATCGCCTCGGCGAGCAACTTGCCGGCCAAGTGCGTGGCATTCACCCCGTGCCCGGAATAGGCCTGGGCGTAATACACATTCGGCTGATCCTTGAGTCGGCCGATCTGTGGCAAACGGTTGGCGCCGATGCCGATCATCCCGCCCCATTGATAGTCGATCTTCACGCCTGCCAGTTGCGGAAACACTTCGAGCATCTTCGGCTGCATGTAGGCGCCGATGTCCTTCGGGTCGCGCCCGGAATAATGGCAGGCACCGCCGAACAGCAGGCGCCGATCCGCCGAGAGCCGATAGTAGTCCAGCGCCACGCGCTGGTCGCAGACCGCCATGTTTTGCGGCAGCAGGCTGTGCGCCAGTTCTGCGGAAAGCGGTTCGGTCGCGATGATGTAGCTGCCGGCCGGGAGCACTTTGCCGCTGAGTTGCGGATTGAGGTCGTTGAGGTAAGCGTTGCAGCCCAGCACCAGAGTCTTCGCCCGCACCGAGCCTTGAGCTGTGTGGACGCGAACTTCCGGGCCGTAGTCGATGCGCGTGACGCCCGACTGTTCAAACAGTTTGACGCCCATTTGTTGCGCAGCAGCGGCTTCGCCCAGCGCCAGATTCAGCGGATGCAGATGCCCGGAACCCATGTCGATCAAGCCGCCGACGTAGCGTTTGGAGCCAACCACGGTGTGCATTTCATCGGCTTGCAGCAGACGGGTTTCGTAGCGATAGCCAAGGCTGAGCAGCTCTTCGGCGTCTTCGGCAAAGCCTTCGAGATCCGCCGGTTTGTTGGCGAGGTCGCAGTAGCCCCAGGTCAGATCGCACGGGATCTGGAACCGTTCGACGCGCTGGCGGACGATTTCCACCGCTTCCAGGCCCATCAGTTTCATCTGCCTCACGCCATCAGTGCCGATGACGTTGCTGAACTGGTCGAGGCCATGACCGACCCCGCGAATCAACTGTCCGCCGTTACGGCCGCTGGCGCCCCAACCGATCCGGTGCGCTTCCAGCAGCACCACGCTGAGGCCGTGCTCGGCCAGTTCCAGCGCGGTGTTCAACCCGGAAAAGCCGCCGCCGACCACACACACGTCTGCGCTCAGCTCGCCCTGCAGCACCGGATAGTCGGGCTGCGGCAGACTGCTGGCGGCGTAATAAGAGGCAACGTGGGGTTGGCTCGCGAAGGTTCGGGCGCGGGCATTCATGGGCATCATCCAACGGCTGGGTGTCGAGAAAATTTGACGGAGCATAAGCCGCACGGCCGAAGACCGGCAACACTGGTCGGCCGTTGCTGTCTGGATCACGGCTTTTGCGGCACAATCACCGCCTATTTCATGTGGGTTACCGTTTCGATGAGTTGCAACCGCCAGACCATTCGCGACCTGCGTCAGCAGATTCCTACGTTCGACTGTGTGCCCGGTTGCCACGATTGCTGCGGGCCGGTGACCACCTCGCCGGAAGAAATGTCACGTCTGCCGCGCAAGACCCGCGCTGAGCAGGATGCGGCGATGGAAGAGCTGAACTGTGTGCACCTGGGGCCGAATGGCTGCACGGTGTATGAAGAGCGGCCGCTGATCTGCCGGTTGTTCGGTACCACCAAAACCCTGCCATGCCCGAACGGGCGGGGGCCGGTGGAGTTGATTCATCCGCGGGTTGAAAAGCAGATCTTCGAATACATGGCTTCGAATCGGCAGGTGCTGGTCTGAAAAGATCGCAGCCTTCGGCAGCTCCTACATGGAAATGCGTTCTCCTGTAGGAGCTGCCGAAGGCTGCGATCTTTTGATCTTCCAAATCTCAGTCTGGAATCGGCAGGCTCAGACTCTCCTTCACCTCTTCCATCACGATATAGCTCTTCGACTCACGCACATGCGGCAGCTTCAACAGGATGTCGCCCAGCAGCTTGCGGTACGAGGCCATCTCGGAGATCCGCGCCTTCACCAGATAGTCGAAATCCCCTGACACCAGGTGGCATTCCAGCACGTGCGGCAGTTTCAGCACTGCGCGGCGGAACTCTTCGAAGGTGTCGCCGGATTTGTAGTCAAGGCTGATCTCGACGAACACCAGCAGGCTACCCTTCAGATGCTGCGGGTTGAGCCGGGCGTTGTAGCCCATGATGATCCCTTCGCGCTCCAGCCGCCGCACCCGTTCCGTACATGGCGTGGTGGACAGGCCGACCTTCTCCCCGAGTTCGGTAAACGATATGCGCCCGTCCGCCTGCAGGATCCGCAAGATGTTGCGGTCGATCTTGTCCAGCTCACGTTTGGTCTGAGTGTTGGTACGCATAGGGGATGCGCCTCCGTGAAAAGGGTTTTTGCCGAGAATTGTCGCCAAATATAGGCGCTTATATAGTGAAATGCACTGGCCATTCTTTTTTACACTGCGCGCATCATTGCTCTAACAACAGACGTACGCGGCCCCGCCGCGATGAGGGATACAAAAATGCGCGTAATGGTCTTGGGTAGCGGCGTCATCGGTACCGCCAGTGCTTACTATCTGGCTCGTGCCGGGTTTGAAGTGGTGGTGGTCGACCGGCAGCCAGCCGTGGCCATGGAGACCAGTTTCGCCAACGCCGGCCAGGTGTCGCCGGGTTATGCCTCGCCGTGGGCCGCGCCGGGTGTGCCGCTCAAGGCCATCAAGTGGTTGCTGCAGCGCCACGCGCCGCTGGCGATCAAGGCCACCGCCGACATCGACCAGTACCTGTGGATGGCGCAGATGCTGCGCAACTGCACCGCCAGCCGTTACGCGGTGAACAAGGAGCGCATGGTGCGTCTGTCCGAGTACAGCCGCGACTGCCTCGACGAACTTCGCGCCGAAACCGGCATCGCCTACGAAGGCCGCAGCCTCGGTACCACGCAACTGTTCCGCACTCAGGCACAGCTTGATGGTGCCGCCAAAGACATCGCCGTGCTGAAAGAATCCGGCGTGCCGTTTGAAGTCCTCGACCGCGCCGGCATTGCCCGCGTCGAGCCGGCCCTGGCCAATGTCACCGACATCCTCGCCGGTGCTCTGCGTCTGCCGAACGACCAGACGGGCGACTGCCAGATGTTCACTACGCGTCTGGCGGAAATGGCCGTGAAACTCGGTGTGGAATTCCGCTTCGGCCAGGACATCCAGCGCCTCGACTACGCCGGTGACCGCATCAACGGTGTATGGATCGACGGCAAGCTGGAAACCGCCGACCGCTACGTGCTGGCCCTCGGCAGCTACTCGCCGCAACTGCTCAAGCCGCTGGGCATCAAGGCTCCGGTGTATCCGCTCAAGGGTTACTCGCTGACCGTGCCGATCACCAACCCGGCCATGGCTCCGACCTCGACCATTCTCGACGAGACCTACAAGGTCGCGATCACCCGTTTCGACAACCGCATCCGCGTCGGCGGCATGGCGGAAATCGCCGGTTTTGACCTGTCGCTGAACCCGCGTCGGCGCGAAACCCTGGAGATGATCGTCAACGACCTTTATCCTCAGGGCGGCAATCTGGCCGAGGCGAGCTTCTGGACCGGTCTGCGTCCGACTACCCCGGACGGCACGCCGATCGTTGGCGCCACGCCGTTCAAGAACCTGTTCCTCAACACCGGTCACGGCACCCTGGGTTGGACCATGGCGTGCGGTTCCGGTCGTTTACTGGCCGATCTGATGGCGAAGAAAAAGCCGCAGATCAGCGCTGAAGGTCTCGATATTTCCCGTTACGGCAACAAGCCTCAGGAGTCCGCAAAACATGGCAATCCAGCGCCAGCTCACCAATGAGCGCATGAGTCAGATCGTCACCCACAACGGCACCGTGTATCTGGCCGGGCAGGTCGGCGACGACTTCAACGCCGGGGTTGAGCAGCAGACCCGCGAGGTGCTCGCCAATATCGAGCGCCTGCTCGATCTGGCCGGGACTGACAAGCAGCATCTGCTGTCGGCGACGATCTACCTGAATGACATCGAGGCGCACTTTGCCGGAATGAATTCAGTGTGGGACCTGTGGCTGCCCAAGGGCGCCGCACCGGCCCGCGCCACCGTTGAAGCGAAGATGGCCAAGCCGAGCATCCTGGTCGAGATTTCCATCGTCGCCGCGTTGCCGTAACCGTTTCAAAGATCCCTCTCCCGGCGCTGTTGGCGGTTCACGTCGTCAGTCGGCGCCGGTTTTTCTTCCCATGACCGCCTAGAAGTCTGCCGCCATGCGTCCTGCCCGTGCCCTGATCGACCTAGAAGCCCTGCGCCACAACTACCGAATTGCCCGCGAAGTCACCGGCGCCAAGGCGCTGGCGGTGATCAAGGCCGATGCCTACGGTCACGGCGCGGTGCGTTGCGCCCAGGCGCTGGAAGCTGAAGCCGACGGGTTTGCCGTTGCCTGCATCGAAGAAGCGCTGGAGCTGCGCGCGGCCGGCATCAAGGCCCCGGTGCTGTTGCTCGAAGGGATCTTCGAAGCCGATGAACTGGCGCTGATCGTCGAGCATGATTTCTGGACCGTGGTGCATTCACTGTGGCAGCTCGAAGCCATCGAGCAGGCGGCACTGAGCAAACCGATCACCGTATGGCTCAAACTCGACTCGGGCATGCACCGTGTGGGCCTGCATCCGAAGGACTACGCGGCGGCCTATCAGCGCCTGCTGGCCAGCGGCAAAGTGGCGAAGATCGTGCTGATGAGCCACTTCGCCCGTGCCGATGAGCTGCACGAGCAGAGCAGCGCCAATCAGGTCGCGGTGTTCGAAGCGGCGCGTCAGGGCCTCGCCGCCGAAGTCAGCCTGCGCAACTCGCCGGCTGTACTTGGTTGGCCGCAGATTCACAGCGACTGGGTACGCCCGGGCATCATGCTCTTCGGCGCCACGCCGTTCGAAGAAGCCAACGCCTTGGCCGAGCGCCTGCAACCGGTGATGACCCTCGAATCGAAAGTCATCTGCGTGCGCGAACTGCCCGCCGGCGAGCCGATTGGCTATGGCGCTAAATTCATCACCGACAAGCCGATGCGCATCGGCGTGGTTGCCATGGGCTATGCCGATGGCTACCCGCGTCATGCCCCGACCGGCACGCCGGTGCTGGTCGCCGGCAAACGCAGTCGCCTGCTTGGCCGCGTGTCGATGGACATGCTCTGCATCGACCTCACCGATGTGCCGGAAGCGAACCTCGGTTCGACCGTCGAGCTGTGGGGCAAAAACATCCTCGCCAGCGAAGTGGCGCAGTGGGCGGACACCATTCCGTATCAGATCTTCTGCAACCTGCGTCGCGTGCCAAGGCTCTATTCCGAGGGTTGAGGCCAGCGCGGGGGCCAAGTGTTGTAAATACTGAACGCTGTCGCCATGATAACGCTCAATATTCTTACAACATCAGGAGGCTCCCGCCTTGGACGTCGGTGAACGACTGCAATCGATCCGCAAGCTCAAAGGGCTTTCCCAGCGTGAACTCGCCAAACGTGCGGGCGTCACCAACAGCACCATTTCGATGATCGAAAAGAACAGCGTCAGCCCTTCGATCAGTTCGCTGAGAAAGGTTCTGGGCGGGATTCCAATGTCCATGGTCGAGTTCTTTTCCGAAGAAATCCTGCAGGAAGTCCCGACCCAGATCGTCTACAAGGCCAACGAGCTGATCGACATCTCCGACGGCGCCGTGACCATGAAACTGGTCGGCCGCGCGCACCCGAGCCGGGCCATCGCGTTCCTCAATGAAATCTACCCGCCGGGCGCCGATACCGGCGAAGAAATGCTCACCCATGAAGGCGAGGAAACCGGGATTCTGGTGGAAGGTCGTCTGGAACTGGTGGTGGGGCTGGAAACTTTTATTCTCGAAGCCGGCGACAGCTACTATTTTGAAAGTACCAAGCCGCATCGTTTCCGTAATCCGTTCGACGCGCCTGCGCGACTAATCAGCGCAGCCACGCCGGCGAATTTTTAAACATAGAGGCGCCAAGCCATGACGGCGAAGGCATCCACAGAGTTTTTCCACAGCGCGGTATAACCCCTTCGACTATGGGGTTGTTTCAGTGTGGCGGGCTACCCGCTATACTTGCGCCCGCCTGCGAACCGTGGCCGCAGGCGTGAATAGCCACCATTGAGGGTGAACGCGTGAACCTAATTATGAAAATGCTGGCCGCACCAGCAACCGTACTGGCCCTCTGGGCTGTCAGCGCTCAAGCTGCGACGAATGACGACATTGCCAAACGCCTCGAGCCGGTCGGCCAGGTGTGCGTTCAGGGGCAGGAATGCAAAGGAATGGAAGTCGCGGCCTCCGCTGGCGGCGGTGGTGGGGCGAAGACGCCGGATGAAGTGATTGCAAAACATTGCAATGCTTGCCACGGCACGGGTCTGCTGGGCGCACCAAAAATCGGTGACGCGGCTGCCTGGGGCGAGCGCTCCAAGAAGGAAGGTGGCGTTGACGGCCTGCTCGCAAAAGCCATCTCCGGCATCAACGCCATGCCGCCAAAAGGCACCTGCGCCGACTGCTCCGATCCTGAGCTGAAGGGCGCAATCGAGAAGATGTCCGGCCTGAAATAAGACGCTTCTGACGAAAAAAACCGTCTTCGGACGGTTTTTTTGTGCCTGCGATTCAAGCCTTGGGCTGTCCTTTGCAGCAAAGTCGAGGCAAGCTCGGTCTACCTCTATTCACGGAACGGGCGGGAGGCTTCAGATGGTGCAGTTGTGTTCGATCGAACAGGCGGTGGACGACGTGCTCGCACGCCTGCCGGCGCATATCCACATGGGCATGCCGCTGGGGCTGGGCAAGCCCAATCACTTCGTCAACGCGCTGTACCGGCGGATCAAGGATCTTCCCGATCGGCAACTGACGATGTACACCGCGCTGTGCCTTGGGCGGCCGACGCTGGGCGACGGTCTGCAGAAGCGCTTCATTGAACCCTTCGTCGAGCGCGTCTTCGGTGATTACCCCGAATTCGATTTCCTCGCCGACCTGCAGCATGACAGCCTGCCCGCCAACATCCGCATCCAGCAGTTCTTCATGCAGCCCGGCAGCCTGCTCAACAGCGCGCCGGCCCAGCAGGATTACGTCAGCAGCAACTACAGCCATGCCGCCCGCGATATCAACGCCGCCGGCCTGAATCTGGTGGCGCAATTGCTTGCCAGCAGCAGCGAACATCCTGATCGCCTGAGCCTGAGTTGCAACCCGGACATCACTCTCGACCTGTTGCCGATGATCGCCAGGCGCTGCGAAGCCGGGGAGACCATTCTGCTGGTCGGTCAGGTGCACACCGATCTGCCGTACATGCCCGGCGATGCCGAAGTCGATATCGACACCTTCGACCTGCTGATCGACGCGAAGGACAGCAGCACGCTGTTTTCCACGCCGAACATGCCGGTGGGCTTTCAGGATCATTTCATCGGTTTGCACGCCAGCACGCTGGTGCGCGACGGTGGCACCCTGCAGATCGGCATTGGCTCGATGGGCGATGCCCTGACCGCCGCACTGCTCGCACGTCAGGCGGATAACGCCGGATACAAAGCTTTACTCGATGACATCAACCTCAGTCAGTGGGCGCAACTGATCGAGCGCGAGGGCGGCACTGCGCCGTTCGCCAAAGGCCTGTATGGCTGCAGTGAAATGTTCGTCAACGGTCTGCTGGTGCTGGCCGATGCCGGGATCATCCGGCGCAAGGTCTACCCCGACGTGCACACTCAGGAGCAGGCCCACGCGGGCACTCTCGATGAGTCGGCGCAAACCGATGGCATCTCGGTGCACGGCGGCTTCTTCCTCGGTCCGCGCAGTTTCTACGAGCGCCTGCGTGAGTTGCCGCAGAGCAAGCGCCTCGAATTCAACATGACCCGCATCAGCTACATCAACGAGCTGTACGGGCAGGAAGAGCTCAAGCGCTTGCAGCGCCTCGATGCACGCTTCATCAACACCGTGTTCACCATGACGCTGTTGGGCGCGGGTGTGGCCGATCAACTGGAAGACGGGCGCGTGCTCAGCGGTGTCGGCGGGCAGTACAACTTCGTCGCCCAAGGCCACGCGCTGCACGATGCGCGCTCGATTCTGATCCTGCGCAGCTGGCGCGAGTCCGGCGGCGAGGTCAGTTCGAACATCGTCTGGGAATACGGCCACTGCACGATTCCAAGGCACCTGCGCGACATCGTGGTCACCGAATACGGCATTGCCGATCTGCGCGGCAAAACCGACGCGGCGGTGATCGAGTCGTTGCTGAACATCAGCGATTCACGCTTTCAGCCGGGGCTGATCGAACAGGCGCAGAAGGTCGGCAAGCTGCCGAAGGACTTCCGCCTCGATCCGCGATTTGCCGACAACACCCCGCAACGCTTGCAGGCGATCGCCGCAAAGCATCCGAATCTGTTCCCGGAGTATCCGCTGGGTTGTGATTTCACCGCGATCGAGCGCGATCTGCTGCGGGCGCTGAACTGGCTGAAGAGCAAGTTCAAGCTGAGCGAGATACTGGAGCTGGGCAAGGCAGCGCTGGATGCGCCAGAGGCTTCGACGTTCCCCGAACACCTTGAACGTATGCAACTGACCAACCCGGAAGGCTTGAAAGAAGACCTGTTCCAGCGCCTGCTGCTCACCGGCCTCAAAGCCACCGCGCAGTAACGGCTCACCCCAAAAACCACTGTGGGAGCGGGCTTGCTCGCGAAGGCGGTGTGTCAGTCAAAGAATAGCTCGACTGACACGACGCCTTCGCGAGCAAGCCCGCTCCCACAGGGGGTAATGCGGTGTGGCTTTATTCGATGAAGGTAACGACGCCATCCTTCAGCGATTTCACGCGGGCCAGCGATTCAACGCGATAGCCCTGCGAATCCAGCTCGGCACGGCCGCCCTGAAACGACTTCTCGATCACGATGCCCAGACCGGCGACGGTGGCGCCAGCCTGTTTGATGATCGAGATCAGCGCCTGCGAAGCCTTACCGTTGGCCAGGAAGTCGTCGATGATCAGCACTCGGTCGCTGCTGGTCAGGTGACGCGGCGAGATGGCCACGGTGCTTTCGGTCTTCTTGGTGAACGAGTAAACGGTTGCCGACAGCAGGTTTTCGGTCAGGGTCAGGGACTGCTGCTTGCGGGCGAAGATCACCGGCACGCCGAGGTTCAGACCGGTCATGATCGCCGGGGCAATGCCCGAGGCTTCGATGGTGACGATCTTGGTAATGCCTGAGTCCTTGAACAGCGTGGCGAATTCGTCGCCGATCAGCTTCATCAGGGCCGGGTCGATCTGGTGGTTCAGGAAGGCGTCGACTTTCAGGACCTGGTCGGAAAGCACGATGCCTTGTTCGCGGATTTTCTGCTGCAATGCTTCCATGAAGCTGTCCTCGTTCAGCGCTTGTGCGCCCTAAGCTTTAAAAAAGTGGTCAATTCTAGCGCTTTAACATCGCGCGTATATCAGCCAATGCGCTATTGCCGCGCACGGCTTTGACTTCGGTCGGTGTGTCGTCGTTGCCTTCCCACGCCAGGTCGTCCGGCGGCAGCTCATCAAGGAAGCGGCTGGGCGCGCAATCGATGATCTCGCCGTACTGTTTACGCTTGGCGGCGAAGGTGAACGCCAGGGTCTGACGCGCGCGGGTGATGCCCACGTAGGCCAGACGGCGTTCCTCTTCGATGGTGTCGGCTTCGATGCTGGAGCGGTGCGGGAGGATTTCCTCTTCCATGCCCATGATGAACACGTAAGGGAATTCCAGACCCTTGGACGCATGCAGGGTCATCATCTGCACGCCTTCGGCGCCGTCCTCTTCTTCCTGCTGACGCTCGAGCATGTCGCGCAGGACCAGTTTGCCGATGGCGTCCTCGACGGTCATCTCGCCGTCTTCGTCTTTTTCCAGGGTGTTCTTCAAGGCCTCGATCAGGAACCAGACGTTGCTCATCCGGTAGTCCGCAGCCTTGTCGCTGGAACTGTTGGTGCGCAGCCAGTTCTCGTAGTCGATGTCCATGACCATGCTGCGCAGCGCCGAGATCGGATCTTCGCCGGCGCACTGCTCACGGACCTTGTCCATGAAGCGCTTGAAGCGCGACAGACGATCGGTGAAGCGGCTGTCCAGATGCTCGCCCAGACCGATTTCGTCGGTGGCGGCGTACATCGAGATCTTGCGTTCGGTGGCGTAGTTGCCGAGTTTTTCCAGGGTGGTCGAGCCGATTTCCCGGCGCGGCACGTTGATCACGCGCAGGAAGGCGTTGTCGTCGTCCGGGTTCACGATCAGGCGGAAGTAGGCCATCAGATCCTTCACTTCCTGACGGCCAAAGAAGCTGTTGCCGCCGCTCAGGCGGTACGGCACCTGGTGGTGCTGCAACTTCAGTTCGATCAGCTTGGCCTGGTAGTTGCCGCGATAGAGGATCGCGAAATCGCTGTACGGGCGGTCGGTACGCAAGTGCAGGCTGAGGATTTCCATGGCCACGCGCTCGGCTTCGGCGTCCTCGTTGCGGCAGCGGATCACGCGGATCTCGTCGCCGTGGCCCATCTCACTCCACAGCTGTTTTTCGAATTCGTGCGGGTTGTTCGAGATCAGCACGTTGGCGCAGCGCAGGATGCGGCTGGTTGACCGGTAGTTCTGCTCGAGCATCACCACTTTCAGCGACGGGTAGTCATCCTTGAGCAGCATCAGGTTTTCCGGCCGCGCGCCACGCCAGGCATAGATCGACTGGTCGTCGTCGCCCACCACGGTGAACTGGTTACGCTTGCCGATCAGCATCTTCACCAGCAGGTACTGGCTGGCGTTGGTGTCCTGGTACTCGTCGACCAGCAGGTAGCGCACCTTGTTCTGCCACTTTTCGAGAATGTCGGCGTGCTCTTCGAAGAGCTTTACCGGCAGCAGGATCAGGTCGTCGAAGTCCACCGCGTTGAACGCCTTGAGCGTGCGCTGGTAGTGGGTGTAGACGATGGCAGCGGTCTGTTCTTTCGGATTGCGCGCGTTCTCCAGCGCTTGCGGCGGCAGGATCAGGTCGTTTTTCCAGGCGCCGATCATGTTCTTGATCTCGTCGACGCCGTCGTCGCCTGCGTATTCCTTCTGCATGATGTCGGTCATCAGGGCTTTTACATCGGTCTCGTCGAAGATCGAGAAACCGGGTTTGTAGCCCAGCCGCGCATGCTCCTTGCGGATGATGTTCAGGCCCAGGTTGTGGAAGGTGCAGACCGTCAGGCCGCGACCTTCGCCAGCACGCAGCAGGGTGCCGACCCGCTCCTTCATCTCGCGCGCAGCCTTGTTGGTAAAGGTCATGGCGACGATGTACTGGGCGCGGATGCCACAGTTCTGGATCAGGTGCGCGATTTTGCGCGTGATCACGCTGGTCTTGCCGGAGCCAGCGCCGGCGAGCACCAATAGAGGGCCGCCGACGTAGTTCACGGCTTCTTGCTGCCGGGGATTGAGTCGGGACATACGAAAATTCGGGAGTCGTTGACGAAATGGGCCGGCATTTTAACAGGCTCAGCGATTTGTGCTGCTCTGTCCGACTTGTGACGTACCACGCGATTCAAATTTGCCGGTTTTGTTACTTTCGCGGAGGATGCACGGTGATTTTGCGGCTAATGTTCTCATTCGTGACACAAAATAACGTTTTGATAACCGTTGTCATTTGGTCATTGAACATCGCAACGGCATAATGCCCCGCCCACATCATTGCAGAGTCTAGGGAGCTAGCTTGTCTACGCCTGTCGAACCCTTGCGTTTGCTGCTACTGGCCGAAGAGCCAGCGTGGACAGCGTTATTGCGCGAGTGTCTGGCTCCGATGGGGAGCGCGGCGGTGCTGATCAGTGCGCCGAGCTGGGATTCGGTCAGCAGTCTGTTCGAAGACAATCGCCACGCGGTGCTGTTGACCCTTCCCGCATTGCAGCCAGCCCCCGGCCGGTGCAGCCTGCCGACGGTGTTGCTGCTGGATCACGAGCCGGCCACCGCCCCCGTTGGCGTCAGCGACTGGCTGGTGTTCGACGCCCTCGACGCCGGCATGCTCCGCCGTTGTCTGCGCCATGTGCGTGAACGCGGCATCCTCGAAAACACCCTGCAACGCCTGGCCGAACAGGATCCGCTGACCGGCATCGCCAACCGCCAGGGTTTCCAGACTCTGCTCGCGGCGCGCCTGGCGGAAAACGACGGCCGTGGTCTGGCCCTCGGGCATCTCGATCTCGACAACTTCCGTCACGCCAACGACGCCCTCGGCCATCAGGCCGGCGACCGCTTGATCCTGCAAGTCGTCGCGCGGCTGAAGAGTCAGCTGGAGGCCGGTGATCAACTGGCGCGGCTGGGCAGCGACGAATTTGCCTTGCTGATCGACACCCGCCGCGCGCCGCAACGCGCCGAGTGGATGGCTGAACGCATTACCGAAGCCCTCGCTGAACCGTATTGGGTCGATGGCGAAAGCCTGTTGATCGGCTCCAGCCTCGGTATCGCCCATGCCCGTGCGCAGGGTGGCGCCGACCCGCTGATGTGGCACGCGCACATCGCCATGCAGCAGGCCAAGAGCACTCAGGGCTGCACGTTCCATATCTTTAATGAACGCATCAACCGCAACGCCCGGAGCATGGCCGACCTCGAAAGTGAGCTGCGCCGGGCTTTGCGCCGTGATGAGCTGGAGCTGCACTATCAGCCACGGCTGAATCTTGCAGACGGGCAGATCGTCGGTCTCGAAGCCCTGGTGCGCTGGCGCCATGGCGAACGCGGTTTGCTGCCGCCAAGCGAATTCGTGCCATTGGCCGAGCAGAGCGGTTTGATCGTGCCGCTGGGTTACTGGGTGATTTCCCGGGCCCTGCGCGACATGCAGGCGCTGCGCGAACACGGGCTGCCGGCGCTGCACATGGCGATCAACCTGTCGTTCCGCCAGTTTCAGGACAGCCAGTTGTTACCGACGCTCAGCCGACTGATTGCTGAACGTGGCGTCGAGGCGCAATGGCTGGAATTCGAGCTGACCGAAACGGCCGTCATGCGCCGCAGCGATCTGGTCAAACAGACCATGGACGCCCTTGGCCGTCTCGGCGTGCGTTTCTCGCTGGATGACTTTGGCACCGGGTTCTCGTCGTTCGTGCATCTGAACAGCCTGCCGATCACCTTGTTGAAGATCGACAAGAGCTTCGTCGGCGGCATGGAGCAGCGCGAAGAGAACCGCAAACTGGTGCACGCGATGATCAACCTCGCGCATAACCTGCATCTGGAAGTGGTGGCCGAGGGTGTGGAAACCCCGGAGCAACTGGAGTTATTGCGCGGGTTTGGCTGTGATCAGGTGCAGGGTTATCTGATCAGCCGGCCGTTGCCGTTGGCAGAACTGGTTGAATACCTGACCTTCGGCTCCAGCCAGCAGCCAGCCCTCGAAATCGTCAGTTGAACGCAATCTCCGGGTTAGGCATGAATCTCTGTGGGAGCGGGCTTGCTCGCGAAGGCGTCGTGTCAATCAAAGCATAGGCTGCCTGACCCACCGCTTTCGCGAGCATGCCCGCTCCCACAACTGAATCTCAGTCTGCCTGAGCGACTGTGTACTGTTTTGATGACAGAGGTTCGCGCTGAATCATCCGCTTCATCTTCCACTCAAACGCCAGCGTCAGGCTCACTGCCGCACAGGCCAGCCCCAACGCCAAACCCCACCAGACTCCAGTCGGTCCCCAGTTCAAATGGAACGCCATCCACCACGCCGCCGGTGCGCCAATCAGCCAATAACAAGCGAGGCCGACCAAAAAGGTGGTTTTTGCGTCCTTGAGTCCACGGATGCAGCCCATGGCGATGGTCTGCGTACCGTCAAACAGCTCGAACCACGCCGCCACCGCCAACAGACTCACGGCCAGACGAATCACTTCGGCAAAGGCCGGATCGTTGTGATCGAGGAACAACCCGACCAACTGGTTCGGCAACAGCCAGAACACCATGGCGAAACCCAGCATCACCACCGCACCAAAGACGATACCGACTCGCCCGGACATCCGCGCATCGCTCAGTTGCCCGGCGCCGTAATGCTGGCCGACGCGCATGGTGATCGCGTAGGACATTCCCGCCGGCACCATGAACGCCACCGAAACGATTTGCAGGGCAATCTGGTGTGCGCCCAGTTGCGTACTGCCCATGGTGCCCATGCACAGCGCCGCGAAGGCGAACAAACCGACTTCCACCGCGTAGGTGCCGCCAATTGGCAGGCCGAGCCGCCACAGTTCTTTCAGGTACTGACGATTTGGCCGCGACAGGCCGGCGCGCAGCGGGTAAGCGTCGTAGGCCGGATGCCGGCGGATGTGCCAGGCCAGCGCCAGCGCCATGCAGTTGGCAACGATTGCCGTGACCAGGCCGATGCCGGTCAGCCCCAGTTTCGGCAGGCCGAACATCCCGGTAATCAATGCGTAATTGAGCAGGAAGTTGGCCACGGTGCCGCCGAGGCTGATGACCATCACCGGGGTCGCCCGGCCGATCGCACTGGTGAAACCGCGCAGGGCCATGAAGCTCAGATAGCCGGGCAGGGCGAAGGGCAGAGCGATCAAAAATTGTCCAGCGGCGTTGACGTTGGTTTCGGTCTGGCCGAACAGCAGCAAGACCGGCTTCAGATTCCACAGCAGCAACCCGGCGCCCAGCGCCATCAGCCACGCCAGCCACAACCCGGCCTGGGTCAGGCGTGCCGCGCCGATGATGTCGCCGGCGCCCTGACGGATCGCCACCAGCGTGCCGACCGCGGCGATCACGCCGATGCAGAAAATCGACACGAACGAATAACTCGCCGCGCCCAGTCCGCCGCCGGCCAGGGCTTCGGGGCTGAGGCGCGCCATCATCAGGGTGTCGGTCAGCACCATCAACATGTGCGCCAACTGTGAGGCGATCAACGGCCCCGCCAGCCGCAGGATGGCCCAGAGTTCGGTACGCACAGGATGCTGCATGGTCATCACCACCCATCAATCAGAGGGAACAAGAGACCGTCGATTCTCGGCGCTTGGCAGGGTTTGCACAAAAGGATAAAAAGGATGGGTGGCATGATTAAAACTCATCATGAGTAACCTCGCCGGGGTGGCCGGATGCCGCCAAAGGAGCTTGTGTATGTCCCGTCGTCTTCCTCCCTTGTATGCCCTGCGCGCATTCGAAGCGGCGGCGCGGCACAGCTCGTTCACCCGGGCGGCCGAGGAATTGTCGATCACCCAGAGTGCAGTCAGCCGGCACATCAAGACACTGGAGGAACACTTTGCCTGCAAGCTGTTTCACCGCAGCGGACGCAACCTGCAACTCACCGAGTCGGCGCGGCTGCTGTTGCCGGGGATTCGCGACGGTTTTGCTGCCCTTGAACGCGCCTGCAACACCTTGCGCGCCGAAGACGACATTTTGCGCATGAAAGCGCCGTCGACCCTGACCATGCGCTGGCTGCTGGCGCGGCTCAGCCGTTTTCGTCACCTACAGCCCGGCAACGAAGTGCAACTGACCAGTGCCTGGATGGACGTGGATTCGGTGGACTTCAACAACGAGCCCTTCGACTGCGCGGTGCTGCTGAGCGATGGGCACTTTCCGCCGGACTGGGAAGCCAGCCTGCTGTTTCCCGAGGAATTGATTCCTGTCGGCGCGCCGAACCTGCTGAACGATCAGCCCTGGGATGTGACGCGGTTGGCCTCCACCGAGTTGCTGCACCCGACCCCGGACCGGCGCGACTGGCGCAGTTGGCTGGAACACATGGGGCTGTCCGATCAGGTTTCGCTCAAGGGCGGACAGGTGTTCGATACCCTGGAACTGGGCATGATTGCCGCAGCGCGTGGTTACGGGGTATCGATGGGCGATTTGCTGATGGTCGCCGAGGATGTGGCGCAAGGAAGACTGAGCCTGCCGTGGCCGACCGCCGTCGCCAGCGGCCTGAATTACTACCTGGTTTGGCCGAAAACCCGTCCTGGAGGTGAACGTTTGCGCCGTCTCAGCGACTTCCTGCAAGGTGAGGTGCGGGCCATGGCGCTGCCGGATGTAACACGCTTGAGCTGAAACGTTAGAGCCGCCACAATGCCGGCCTTGTGCCATAACCCTGCTGTTCGCTCAAGTATTCGGCTTTACCGCCGAATACGTGCATGTGGAACCGTCGTGCAGGTATCCACGATTCACCCCCATTAGAAAATTATCCGAGCTGCGATCAAGGAGGATCGGCAAGTTCGGCCAGGAGCTGTCCATGTCTCAACCTCGCGCTCGGATCGCCTCGCAGCTGGGCCTCGCGCTCGCCGTGATACTGGCGATTGTCATCAGCGGCAGTACTGTCTTTGCTCTGCGTTCGCTGGATACCGCCAACCTCGCCACCCGTGAAGAACACCTCGCCAGTGAAGCGCGGCTGCTGGCCGACCAGTTGAGCACCTTCCACGGCACGCTGCGTGAAAGCACCCAGCGCCTGAGCGGGCTGTTCGAGAAGCGCTTCAGCGCCGGTCTGAGCATTCACCCGGATGCACCGGTGGCGGTGGCCGGTACCCAGACTCCTGGCCTGCACCTGGGCAGCGAAGTGCTGAACAACAACTTCAAGGAAGTCGACGAGTTCAAGCAAATGACCGCTGGGGTTGCCACGCTGTTCGTACGCAGCGGCGAAGACTTCGTGCGGGTCAGCACCTCGCTGACCAAACAGGACGGCACGCGCGCCATCGGCACTTTGCTCGATCATGCGCACCCGGCTTATGCGAAGTTGATGGCCGGGCAAGGCTACGTCGGCCGCGCGTTGCTGTTTGATCGCTCCTACATGACCCAATACACCCCGGTGCGCGACAGCAGCGGCAAGGTGATTGCGGTGTTGTTCGTTGGTTTTGACTACACCGACGCGCAGAACGCCCAGTTCGACAACCTCAAGCGCTTCCGCATCGGCCAGACCGGTTCGCTGGCGCTGCTGGATGAGCAGAACAAATGGCTGGTGGCGCCGGCGGGTGTCCAGGCACTGGATCAGGCGGTCACGGTGATTGGCGCTCTGGCCAAGACCCCTGGCAAAGGTCAGTTCTGGGGCGACAAGAACGAAGATTTCTACAGTGTTTCGGTACCGTTCGACGGTGGGCCGTGGGCGGTAGTGGCGAGCATGCCGAAAGCCGAGATTCGCGCGGTGACCTGGAGCGTCGGCACGCAACTGGCCATCGGCAGCCTGCTGGCGATGCTGTTGGCGGTGGGTTCGGTGGTGTGGTTGCTGCGCAGCAAACTGGCGCCGCTGAGTGATCTGGTGCGCCAGGCCGAAGCGCTGGGCGCGGGTGATCTGAGCGTGCGCCTGAACGTCTCGAGCAACGACGAGATCGGCCAGCTGTCCCGCGCGTTCAACCAGATGAGCCAGGCCCTGTCGACCATGGTCGAGCACATCCGCCGCGCCTCGGAAGAGGTCAACAGCCGCGCCCAGGCGCTTTCTGGTTTGTCCGGCGGTGCGTACGAAGGCATGGAACAGCAGTCTGGCGAAATCACCAGCATGGCTGGCGCGGTGGAAGAGTTCAGCGCCACTTCGCTGAACATCGCCGACAACATGGGCGCGACTCAGCGTCTGGCGCAGGAAAATGCCCAGCAGACGCAAATCGGTCGTAGCTCGATGGAAGAAGCTTCGTCCTCGCTGGAGCAGATCGCAGGTGCACTGAACACCACCGCGACCGTGATCAACACCCTCGGTCAGCGTTCCCAGGAAATCGGCGGCATTGTCAGCGTGATCACCTCGATCGCCGAACAGACCAACCTGCTGGCGCTCAACGCGGCCATCGAAGCGGCCCGCGCCGGTGAACAGGGCCGTGGTTTTGCCGTGGTCGCCGATGAGGTACGCAACCTGGCTTCGCGCACCCGTCAGGCCACCGATGAAATTTCCGGGATGATCCACAGCATCCAGCAGGAAACCGGCAACGCGATCAGCACCATGGAGCAGGGCAATGTGCTGATGCAGGAAGGCCTGTCGCGTAACGCCAATGTCGCCTCGGCGCTGGCGCGGATCGATGAGCAGAGCCGTTCGGCAGGGCAGCAGTTCGCGGCGATCACCACCGCGACCCAGGAGCAGAGCAGCACGGCGACTTTGCTCAGCAGTAACCTGCAGAGCATTGCGCTGGCCAACAGTGAGCAGCGTGAGGTTGTTTCTAACTTGGCCGTGACCGCCAAGGAGCTTGAGAAATTGGCGGCGGACTTGCGTTCTGAGGTTGATCGCTTCCGTTGATACAGCCTTGATATAGCCTTCGCGAGCAAGCTCGCTCCCACAGTTTCCGGCGTGAATCACAGATTCTGTGAACACCCGAGATCCCTGTGGGAGCGAGCTTGCTCGCGAATGGATCCCCGCCAATTCTTGGTAAATCACACGATCGCAAGCTCCATTGCACTTGCTGAAACGTTTCCGCAGCGCTATAAAAATGGCACAACTCCAATAAAGGCTGCTGCCATGACCCCGCTCAAACTCGCCGTTGCACTCGGCGCACTCTCTGCTGCTTCCCACGCCATGGCCTGGGATTACGTACTCCTCGATACCAACAAACCCGCGCAAAACTGGAGCATCACCAGTGAGCAGCTCGGGGTGAAAACCGACAAGCCGTTCTCCGTGAGCCTGCGAACCTTGCACGGCGGACGACAGGAAGGTGTCAGCATCGTCGATATCGATAACGGCACGATGAAACTCTCGGTGGTGCCGACCCGTGGCATGAATGTCCTGCAGGCGTCTGTAGGAAATGTGCGCATGGGCTGGGATTCGCCGGTCAAGGAAGTGGTCAACCCGGCCTTCATCGAACTTAACGGCCGCGGCGGGCTGGGCTGGCTGGAAGGCTTCAACGAGCTGGTGACCCGTTGCGGTTACGAATGGGTCGGCCATCCCGGCATGGACAATGGTGAGTTGCTGACCTTGCACGGACGCGCCGCCAACATTCCGGCCAGCAGCGTTACCCTGCACATTGATGAGAAGCCGCCGTACGCCATCAGTCTGCGCGGTGAACTGAAGGAGCAGGCCTTCAAGAAAGTCGACTTCTCGGTCGTCACTGAGCTGGTCACCGAGCCGGGCAGCGTGCGCTTTGCCCTCAACGATACGCTGACCAACAACGGCGATTATCCGAAGGAATACCAGGCGCTGTATCACAGCAACTTCAGTACGCCGTTCCTCGAGCAGGGCGCCCGTTTTGCTGCGCCGGTAAAACAGGTCTCGCCATTCAACGACAAGGCCAAGGGCGACTTGCCCGACTGGCAGACCTACCGCGCACCGACCAAGGACTACGACGAAACCGTCTACAACGTCGTGCCCTATGCCGACGCCAAAGGCGAAACCCTGACCGTTTTGCACAACAAGGCCGGCAGCCTCGGTGTCTCCGTTGGCTTCAACACTCAGCAGTTGCCGGTGTTTTCCCTGTGGAAAAACACTGACACCCAAGGGCAGGGCTATGTCACTGGGCTTGAGCCGGGCACCAGTTTTTCTTACAACCGCCGCTATCAGCGTCCGCTGAATCTGGTGCCGACCATTGCGCCAAAGGCCAGCCAACAGTTTCAGATCAGCTACAGCCTGCTCGCAAACAAAGGCGCTGTGGATAACGCCTTGAAGCGCGTGACCGAGATTCAGGCCGGGCGTGAAACCGAAGTGCGGCAGACGCCGCTGGTTGATCTGACCGAGCATTAAGGCGTCGCTGGCCGGTATTGCAACGCCTCGGCCAGATGTTCGCGCTTGATTGCATCGACTTGCTCAAGGTCTGCCAGGGTTCTGGCGACTTTGAGCAAACGATGGGCTGAGCGCAGCGACAAGGTCAGCCGCTCACAGGCTGATTCCAGCCATTTCTCATCGGCTGTGGATAACTTGCAGTGCCGCTTCAGGCCTGGCAGATCGAGAAACGCATTGGCACAACGCTGACGCTTTTGCTGTCGTTCGCGTGCCTCGGCCACCACGGCTGCCGCACTGGCGCTGTCCTCGCCTGGCTTCACTGCCGGATTCAACGCCGTCGCTTCCCGCGCCACCGTCAGGTGCAGATCGATCCGATCCAGCAACGGCCCCGATAGCTTGTTGCGGTAGCGCTGCACCATGTCCGGTGTACACGAGCACTTGCCGCTCGGCTCGCCAAGATATCCACAGGGACAAGGATTCATTGCCGCCACCAACTGGAAACGCGCGGGAAAGCGTACGCGATCCTTGGCTCGGGCAATCACGATATGCCCGGATTCCAGCGGTTCGCGCAGCACCTCCAGCACCTTGCGATCAAACTCTGGCAGCTCATCGAGAAACAGTACGCCGTGGTGGGCGAGGGTGATCTCGCCGGGTTGCGGTTTCGAGCTGCCACCGACCAGTGCCGGCCCGGAGGCCGAGTGGTGCGGCTGGCGAAAGGGCCGTTGTGGCCAATGGGTCAGTGGCACGCCGCTGGCGACCGATTGAATCGCCGCCACTTCCAGCGCCTCGCATTCGGACAGCGGCGGCAGCAGCCCGGGCAAGCGACTTGCCAACAAGGTCTTGCCGGTTCCCGGTGGCCCACTGAACAACAGGTTGTGCGCGCCTGCCGCCGCAATCAGCAGCGCCCGTTTCGCGGCCATCTGCCCTTGTACTTCGTTGAGGTCGGGATAAGGTTTCGCCGCATGGATCAGCCCGTCCGAGACATAAGGCTCGACCGGCGTATGCCCATTGAAATGCGCCACTGCTTCCAGCAGGTGATCCACCGCAAACACCTTCAACCCTGAAGCCAGACACGCCTCCTCGGCATTCGCCCGCGGCACCACCAATGCCCGCCCGGCCTTGCGCGCCGCCAGTGCCGCCGGCAACACCCCGCGTACCGGCCGCACAGCGCCGGACAACGCCAATTCACCAAGGCATTCCACCTCATCCAGCGTCAGACACGGCACCTGCACACTCGCCGACAGAATCCCCAGGGCAATCGCCAGATCAAAGCGCCCGCCATCCTTGGGCAGATCCGCTGGCGCCAGATTCAGGGTGATCCGCCGCGCCGGAAACTGCAGCCCGGAATTGATGATCGCGCTGCGCACCCGATCCTTGCTCTCCTTCACCGCCGCCTCGGGCAGGCCAACCATGGTCAGCGACGGCAGACCGTTGGCCAGATGAACTTCGACGGTAACGGCGGGAGCATCCACGCCAATCTGGGCGCGACTGTGGACGATGGAGAGGGACATGGTCATTCCTTGAGCTGAATCGGGGAGCCGCTTCCTGCGGGTTTTTGAAGGATAGTTGAGCCGGGTTTCAGTGCTGAAATAGAGGTTTACAAGACGTATCAAGACCCGATGGGCTGTCATTGCTTGCCTGAATTGGACCGTTGACTCTCGACCGGCATTGACGGATCATCCCGTTCGAGGACTGCAACTGCGCATTCGTCGGGACTGGGCACCAGCAAAAGCTCCCCCGCATTTTTGGCAGCAGAGAAAGCTGGTTTCTCTGAAGTAGTGACGACGGGCTAGCCTGTCGGATTCTGAACCCAAGGCCGTAAAGCCAGGAGCTAAAGAATCGCTGCGACTACTCCTCAAAAAATACTTAAAAGGCGTCCATCGGACGCCTTTTTTTATTTCTGATTTGATGGTACTCGTGGTATCTGCCCCACTAACGTGCCATGTGCGCGTTTTTGCGGATACCAAGTCACCACGAAATAACCAAATCCTGCGGCGCGCTCGTGTCGTGGTTCGAGAATCAGTGTTCCCATAGATGTCCTCAGTACCGCGACCCTGTTTCCACATCGCTGTTCTTTGAACTCACAATAGATTTGTGCTCCCGGGACGATCATTTTCGCAACAATCGCTGCTACCCCATCGGCAGTCTGGCAACCATGCTTGAGCAAATCGGCACTATGGGCTTCCCAAATGTGCACTACGCCAAAACCACTATTCGCTCGACGGTGAATACCTACCCGCAGATAAATCTTCCCGCCTGGCAAGCCGAATTTTGGCATATCGGGGATCGTGCCAAAGATGTAACCACCATCTGGATGCTGAACCAGCGTGTTTTCTTTGAGCTTGAGCAAATCAGACAAGAGGGATCCAGAACCAGAGTGTCTGGCGATCAATGTGTATCGCCTGGAACTCGACGAATAGGATCGACCAGCGCAGGCGAAAGCCACCAGCCTAATCACAGCCAAGAACTCACGGAATCAGGCGCAGACGCTGATTCTCGTAGGGTTATGCCCTATTAGTTGTAGGACGCCGGCAAAACGGTTTTGATGGTCTTGTTTTCCTGAATCGGATGCTCCAGTTTGGCCACTCAATGCAGCCTCTGGAGTCGAGAAATGAACCGCACTGGTATGCGCCCGATTCATCCGGGCGAGGTTCTGAATAAGGAATTCATGGAGCCGTTGGGCATGACCGCCATGGATCTGGCCATGCCCACGAACTGGCCCGAAAGTGAGATCGAAAAGCTTGTGAAATGCCAGCTAAGGATCTGCGCCGATCTGGCAATCAGTCTTGCCACTCATCTCAACACTACGCCAGAGTTCTGGATGAATCTCCAATCGACTTACGATTTGCGCAGGGCCCAGCTCCGGCATGCGGGTTTATAGCGATTGCAGCACCCGCGAAGCCCTTTTCCACCATGGCCCCGCCTCGCGCTTCGGCATTTCCCGCTCCACCATCATCTTCGGCACATCTTGTAACCGAATCCACGGCTGGTTATTCCAGTGCAACAAGCTCAACGACATATCCGGCCAACTGAGCAGGCTCAGGTGTGGGCGTTCGCTTGTGGTGGGGTGTTGGGTGTCGCGCAGGGTCGGGATGACTTGGTGAGTAAGCCATTCGCGCAGGGCTCGGTATTCGGGGCAGTAGTGGTAGACGAGGAGGGCGTAGACGCCGGATTCGCTGATCAGCAGGGTGTTTTCGATTTGGTTGTGGATCAGGGTTTTGCGGGTCTGGTGTTGGTCGGGGTCGAGTTTTCGCAGCATGCGTTCGTTTAGGTAGATGTGCAGCAGGCGGCTCAGGTCTCGGGCGCAGAACCAGGGTTGGTTCTGGATGAGGAGGGCGTGGAGGGGGAGTTTGTGGCGGGTGAAGATGTGAGGCGTTAGGTAAGTGTCATCTTGATTCATCGAACAGCTCCTCTTGCTTTAGGGCTGCCCTCGATCGTCGCCAAACGATCGGGAGGCAGTTGTACGCGGGTTGGCGAACCGGAGCAAAAGGAACCCGGCAGACCCGAAGATCTCCCACGCACAACCGCCATAACTCGATGAGGCGGTACATCTAGCCGCCATCAGATGGTAGTCGTGCGCCTTAAGCTTTCCAGGTCGCCAAACCCGGTGCTGAACATTCAGCATCGGGTGAGCTTAGAAACCTGGGCTTTTCGGCGCAATCGGACGGCGGTCATTCAGGTTGTAGGACGTTGCCGAGATGATTGAAGGGCTGAAGATCAAAAGATCGCAGCCTTCGGCAGCTCCTACAGGGGGGGCGGTGTTACTCGGCCGGCGGCGTCAGCTTGGCTTCCAGCTCTGCGACTTTCGCCTCAAGGCTTTCGAGGCGAGCGCGGGTGCGGGCCAGCACGACCATCTGACTATCAAACTCTTCACGGCTCACCAGATCGAGTTTGCTGAACGCACTCTGCAGCAGCATCTTGAACTGGCTTTCGATTTCGGCTTTCGGCAGCGGGGTGTCGCCGCTGAACAGGCGGGAGGCGGTGCCGCTCAGGGCGTCGAGGAAGTCTTTGGGCGCGAGCATGGGAAGTGTCCTGTAAACAATGGCCGGCAGTGTATCACGCAGTGTCTATAGTCAATCTCGCAGGGAGGGATGCACGCTTTTCGCGCAGGCGGACGGACGGCAGCGCACCGTTGTTGTGCGTAACCGTCGGGCGTTTTTCGGGCAAACGCCTGTGGCAGCGGCCAAGGGATTGAAATCAGTGGAATTTGGCGAGATGGCAAGCTTTCTGCTTAGTCGGTAGTGACCCATGCACTGATGCAGTCGCTGTGACGAATGCAGTGCGGCAGGCGGGACGGGGAGTTTCGTCGGCAGCGGTTAGCTGGCGTCAGTCGGGCAGGTAAGGCCGACGATGCGTTACAAAGCCAGGCACTGCGCTTAGACTTGAGTCGGGTTTGTTTTCCTGGGGCAAGTCCACCAATTCGGGAGAGAGTTTCATGAAGCTAGTCACTGCCATCATCAAGCCGTTCAAGTTGGACGACGTGCGCGAGTCGCTGTCCGAAATCGGCGTGCAGGGCATTACCGTTACTGAAGTCAAAGGCTTCGGCCGGCAGAAGGGTCACACCGAGCTGTATCGCGGCGCGGAATATGTGGTCGATTTTCTGCCCAAGGTGAAAATCGACGTGGCCATCGACGACAAGGATCTGGATCGGGTGATCGAGGCGATCACCAAGGCGGCCAACACCGGCAAGATCGGTGACGGCAAGATCTTCGTGGTCAATCTGGAACAGGCGATCCGCATCCGTACCGGCGAAACCGATACCGACGCGATTTAAGCCGCCACAAACCCCAACGCCCCAGGAGAAAACAATATGACTCTGCGTAAATTCGCAGGGCTAGGAGCCCTGTTGTCCATCGTAATGCCCGGCCTTGCAATGGCGGCAGACGAAGTGGCGGCCCCGGTCCTCAATTCCGGCGACACCGCCTGGATGCTCACCTCGACAGCCCTCGTGCTGTTCATGACCATCCCGGGCCTGGCGCTGTTTTACGGCGGCATGGTTCGCTCGAAAAACATTCTTTCCGTGATGATGCAGTGCTTCGCCATTACCGGTCTGATCAGCATCCTGTGGGTCATTTATGGCTACAGCATTGCGTTCGATACCACCGGCATGGAGCAGGGCGTCGTCAACTTCAACTCGTTCTTCGGCGGCATGGGCAAGGCATTCCTCGCCGGTGTCACGCCTTCGAGCCTGACCGGCCCTGCGGCGCTGTTCCCTGAGGCGGTGTTCATCACCTTCCAGATGACCTTCGCGATCATCACCCCGGCGCTGATCGTCGGTGCATTCGCCGAGCGGATGAAGTTCTCCGCGATGCTGATCTTCATGGGCATCTGGTTCACCCTCGTCTATGCACCGATCGCGCACATGGTCTGGTCCGGCAACGGCGGCCTGATGTGGGACTGGGGCGTACTCGACTTCGCGGGCGGCACCGTGGTGCACATCAACGCCGGTGTGGCCGGTCTGATTGCCTGCCTGGTATTGGGCAAGCGCAAAGGCTTCCCGACCACCCCGATGGCTCCGCACAATCTTGGTTACACCCTGATGGGCGCGGCGATGCTGTGGGTCGGCTGGTTCGGATTCAACGCCGGTTCCGCTGCTGCGGCCAATGGCACCGCCGGTATGGCGATGCTGGTCACTCAGATTGCTACCGCTGCGGCTGCACTGGGCTGGATGTTTGCCGAGTGGATCACCCACGGCAAGCCAAGTGCACTGGGCATTGCCTCGGGTGTGGTTGCCGGTCTGGTGGCGATCACTCCGGCTGCCGGTACCGTGGGCCCGATGGGCGCACTGGTGATCGGTCTGGCGGCGGGCGTGGTGTGCTTCTTCTGCGCCACCACCCTGAAACGCAAACTCGGTTATGACGATTCCCTCGACGCATTTGGCGTACACGGTATCGGCGGTATCCTCGGCGCAATCCTCACCGGTGTGTTCGCTGCACCTGCTTTGGGTGGTTTCGGCACCGTTACCGATATCGGCGCGCAGGTCTGGATTCAGGTCAAAGGCGTTGGCTTCACGGTGATCTACACCGCGATCGTCACCTTCATCATCCTCAAGGTTCTGGACGCCGTCATGGGTCTGCGTGTAACCGAGGAAGAAGAGTCGGTGGGCCTCGATCTGGCACAACACAACGAACGCGGCTACAACCTGTAAGTACGCGCATTAAAAACTTGCCCGGTTCGCCGGGCATTTTTTTGCCTGGAATTTGTCATTGAAAGGAAGGCTGAAAGGATTTTTCGTACGGCTTTGGTCGTGTTTACGACGGGCATTTTTCTGCGGCCAATCGCTTACATCATTGCAGGAATATTAGGGCCTTTGTTTTTTCCCAGAGCGCGCTAGAATGCGCCCCGAACGTGCGGAGAACTGTATGTGGCAACAGACTCTGATAACCCTGCGGGCACGGCCCCGGGGCTTTCATCTGGTAACGGACGAGTTACTCGCCGGCCTGCCTGAACTCAAGGCGTGCCGGGTCGGTCTGTTGCATTTGTGGCTGCAGCATACCTCGGCGTCGTTGACCATCAACGAGAACGCCGATCCGGCGGTTCGTCGCGACTTCGAACGATTTTTCAATCGTCTGATCCCACAAGGAACAGACGGCTATGAGCATAACGACGAAGGCCTGGACGACCTCCCGGCGCACTTCAAGGCCAGCGTACTTGGCTGCCAGATCAGTCTGCCGGTTTCGGCAGGGCGACTGGTACTGGGCACCTGGCAAGGTGTTTATCTGGGCGAGCACCGTGATCATGGCGGTGCCCGTAAAGTCCTCGCCACCTTGCACGGTGAAGGGGCGTAAACCGTTGGTCACCAATGGTTACCGATTTTTTTCCGGCGGCTTTCGACAGTCGCCAAAGCTGGTCTATAACTAATCTGCTTTTCGCAAGTCATGAGGTAGAACATGAGCGACGATGATCTGGAAAACGACGACCTCGAAGTAGGCGACGAAGACGAGGCCGAGGAAGGCCTGGAAACAGCAGCGGACGACGTTGCTGAAGACGATGGCGGTGACGATACGCCGGCCCCGGCTGCCAAAGGCAAAGCCAAGGCTGCGGTGTCGGTAGACGAGTTGCCGAGCATCGAAGCCAAGAACAAGGAGCGCGACGCCCTGGCCAAGGCTATGGAAGAATTCCTTGCGCGCGGCGGCAAGGTGCAGGAAGTGGAGGCCAACGTGGTCGCCGATCCGCCCAAGAAGCCGGACAACAAGTATGGCAGCCGCCCTATCTGAGGCGTGCCGCTTGCTTGCTGAAGAAGCCCGCCGTCGCTGCGGGCTTTTTCATGTCTGGAATAAGAAGATCATGAATACACACAATCCCCTGTGGGAGCGGGCTTGCTCGCGAAGGCGGTGTGTCATTCAAATTGTATGTCGACTGACACGGCCTCTTCGCGAGCAAGCCCGCTCCCACAGGGGGTTACGTCAGGTGGCGAGGGCATTCCAGCTTGCGAGCACCGCTGGCAAGTCGGTCAGGCTACGGATTTCAGCATCCGGCAGTCGCTCCGCTTCCCAGACCTTGCCCGCCGGGTTGAACCAGACCGCGCGCATGCCCGCTTGTTGCGCCCCGGCAATGTCATCGCCGGGATGATCGCCAATGTGCACGGCCGCTTCCGCACTCACACCACCGCGTTGCAACGCTTCGTGGAACAGTCGCGCATCCGGTTTGGCGATGCCGATATCTTCGGCGCACAGCGCAAACTTGAAGTAGTCCGCCAGGCCCAGCCGACGCACGTCGGCGTTGCCGTTGGTGACCACGCCGAGGGCGTAATGGTTGGCAAGGATTTCCAGGGTCGGTTCGACCTCCGGGAACACCTCGATCTGATGCCGCGCATGCAGGAATACTTCAAAGCTTTTGTCGGCCAGATCCGCAGCTTCGCCGTGGGCGTACCCGGCTTCTTCCAGCGCGTGGAACAGCACGCGCCTGCGCAACGCACTGATGCGGTGCTTGAGGCCCGGTTCGCTGGCCAGTACCCGCTCACGAATCCCCCACAAATGCTCCACCGGCACTGCGCCCAGGTTCGGTGCGTGTTCGCTCAGCCATTCGCGCAATACCGCTTCGGCACTGACGATCACCGGGGCGGTGTCCCACAGGGTGTCGTCGAGGTCGAAGGTGATCAACTGGATGTTCATGAATCGTCGCCTTTGCTGCGTTTGGCCCGTGGGTGGGCGCTGTCGTAGACCGCCGCCAGGTGCTGGAAGTCCAGGTGGGTGTAGATCTGCGTGGTCTTGATGTCCGAGTGGCCGAGCAGTTCCTGCACCGCGCGCAGGTCCTGCGAGGATTCCAGCAAGTGGCTGGCGAAGGAGTGCCGCAGCATGTGCGGGTGCAGGTTCTGCCCCAGTTCGCGTTCGCCGGCCAGTTTCACTCGCACCTGAATCGCCCGTGGGCCGAGGCGCCGACCTTGCTGGCTGACGAACACGGCGTCGTCGGCCGGGTTGGTCATGGCCCGCAGCGGCAGCCATTGCTCCAGTGCTTCGCGCGCCTTTTTGCCGACCGGCAGCAGGCGGGTCTTGCTGCCCTTGCCGAGCACCTGAACCATGCCGTCCGCCAGATCCAGCTGATCGAGATTGAGCCCGGTCAGCTCGGACAAACGCAGGCCCGAGGAGTAGAACAGTTCGAGAATCGCCTGATCACGGCGGGCGAGAAAATCGTCCTCGACCGCACCTTCCAGCAGTTGCAACGCACGGTCGGTGTCGAGGGTTTTCGGCAGGCGCCGTTCGCCTTTCGGTGGCGCCAGACCGGTCGCAGGGTCGTGGTCGCACAGGCCTTCGCGATTCAGATAGTGATAGAGCCCGCGCACCGCCGAAAGCAATCGGGCGAGACTGCGTGAGGACTGGCCCTGAGCATGCAGGCGGGCGATCAGGCTGCGCAGGCGCTGAATATCCAGCGCCGCCCAACTGCCGATGTTCTGCTTGAGGCACCAGCCGAGGACTTTATCGAGGTCGCGGCGGTAGGCCGACAGTGTGTGCGGCGACACCTGTCGCTCACTGCGCAGGTGTTCGCAGTAAGCGTCCAGTTGTCGTTCCATGCTCAGCGTACCGAGCGCAGGGAGCTGTTGACCCGTGGCAGCACGCGGCCCATGACTTCGGCGATGTAGCTGAGGAACAGCGTGCCGACCGAGCTCTTGTAGTGCTGCGGATCACGGCTGGCGATTGCCAGAATGCCGTGGATGCCTTGATGACTGACCGCAACCACCGCCGTCGAGCCGATCTGCTTGCGCTGTTCTTCGCCGAACAGGAAGTCCAGCTCATGTTCCCGCAGAGTGCCGCTGACGCTCTTGCCTTCGGTGAGCAGACCGCCGATCGCGGTTTGCGCGTCGGCGTGAGTGACCCAGCGACCCACCGGTGCCGGGTTGTCGCCGAGCAGGATCAGGCTGACAAAAGGCACCTGAAAATCCTGGCGCAGGCTGTCTTCGACGCTGATCACCACGTCTTCCAGGCTGGCGGCGTCCATCAGGGACAGGATCAGGCGGCGGGTCTTGTCGAAAAGGCGATCGTTGTCGCGGGCGACGTCCATCAACTGCGAGAGGCGATGGCGCATCTCGATGTTGCGGTCGCGCAGGATGCTCATCTGCCGTTCGACCAGCGAAACGGTGTCACCGCGCTGGTGGGGAATGCGCATGGCAGGCAGCAGTTCTTCGTGCTCGACGAAGAAGTCCGGATGAGCCTCCAGGTATGCGGCAACCGCTGCCGCCTCCAGGTTCTCGGACGCTGATTCGTCGGACTGTCGGGCGGGTACCTGAGGCTTATCGGTCATGGCTTCTGCTCACTCAAAGACGCACTTGTCCTTCGTATACACGCACTGCCGGGCCGGTCATCAGCACCGGATGGCCAGGGCCTGCCCATTCAATGGACAGACGCCCGCCGGGCAGGTCGATCAACAGCGGCGAATCCATCCACCCCTGGCTGATGGCCGCAACTGCAGCGGCACAAGCGCCGGTACCGCAGGCCTGAGTCTCCCCGGCGCCGCGTTCCCAGACGCGCAACTGCGCGCGGTTGCGATCGATGACCTGAATGAAACCGACATTGACCCGCGCCGGGAAGCGCGGGTGGTGTTCGATTTTCGGCCCCAGTTCATGCACCGGTGCACTGTTGATGTCCTGCACGCGCAATACGGCGTGCGGGTTGCCCATCGACACGGCGGCCAGTTCGACCGTAGTGCCGTCGACCTCCAGTTGATAGCTGGAAGCCTGCGCTGGCGCGTCGAACGGAATGTCCGCCGGCACCAGGCGCGGCGCGCCCATGTTCACCCCGATCTGGCCGTCGTTACGCACGTCCAGCTCGATGATGCCGCCCTTGGTCTCGACGCGAATCTGCCGCTTGGCCGTCAGACGTTTGTCGAGCACGAAGCGCGCGAAGCAGCGTGCACCGTTGCCGCACTGTTCCACTTCCGAGCCATCGGAGTTGAAGATCCGGTAACGGAAATCCACGTCCGGGTTGCTCGGCGCTTCGACGATCAGCAATTGGTCGAAACCGATACCGGTGTGCCGGTCGCCCCATTGCTTGGCGTGCTTGGGCTGAATATGCGCGTGCTGGCTGACCAGGTCGAGAACCATGAAGTCATTGCCCAGGCCGTGCATTTTGGTAAAACGCAGCAGCATGGGTTACTCCGGCAGCAGGCTTTCGCCGGCAAACAGCTCGGCCACGGTTTCGCGGCGGCGCACTTCAAAAACCTGATCACCGTCTACCAACACTTCAGCGGCACGGCCACGGGTGTTGTAGTTGGAACTCATCACGAAGCCGTAGGCACCGGCCGAATGCACGGCCAGCAGGTCGCCTTCTTCCAGCGCCAGCTCACGATCCTTGGCGAGGAAATCGCCGGTTTCGCAGATCGGGCCGACGATGTCGTATTTGCGCGCAGCGGAGTCACGCGGTTTGACCGCAGTGATGTCCATCCAGGCCTGATACAGCGCCGGGCGGATCAGGTCGTTCATCGCCGCGTCGACGATGGCGAAATCCTTGTGTTCGGTGTGCTTGAGGTACTCGACCTGGGTCAGCAACACGCCGGCGTTGGCGACGATGAAGCGGCCCGGTTCGAACACCAGCGCCAGGTCACGGCCGTTCAGACGCTCGCGCACAGCCTTGATGTAGTCGCCGGCCAGTGGCGGCTCTTCATTGCGATACCGCACGCCCAGGCCACCACCGAGATCGATGTGGCGCAGGTGGATGCCGCAATCGCCGAGGCGGTCGACCAGATCCAGCAGACGGTCGAGGGCATCGAGGAACGGCGGCAAAGTGGTCAGTTGCGAGCCGATGTGGCAATCGACACCGATCACTTCCAGGTTCGGCAGGTGCGCGGCACGCATGTACACGTCTTCGGCGTCGGCAATGGCGATTCCGAACTTGTTCTCTTTGAGACCGGTGGAAATGTACGGGTGGGTGCCGGCGTCGACGTCCGGGTTCACGCGCAGCGAGACCGGGGCGCGAACACCCAGCTCGGCAGCCACGACTTGCAGGCGCTCGAGCTCGTCGGTGGATTCGACGTTGAAGCAGTGCACGCCGACTTCCAGCGCGCGACGCATGTCGTCACGGGTCTTGCCGACACCGGAGAACACGATCTTGTCGGCGCTGCCGCCAGCGGCGAGTACACGCTCCAGCTCGCCACGGGAAACGATGTCGAAACCGGCGCCGAGACGGGCCAGGACATTCAGCACGCCAAGGTTGGAGTTGGCCTTGACTGCGTAGCAGACCAGGTGCGGCATGCCGGCCAGCGCGTCGGCGTACGCCAGATATTGAGCTTCGATGTGCGCACGCGAGTAGACATAGGTGGGCGTGCCGAAGCGGTCGGCGATGGCGGACAGCGCCACACCTTCCGCGAACAGCTCCCCGCCACGGTAGTTAAAAGCGTCCATGGCGATCCCTTATTGGTAAACGTCGTGCTTGTGTGCTTTGGACGGCTGCTTCTGCGAAGACTGGGCTTGCTCGGCCGGGTCCTGATCGTCATCCGGCAGGTACAGCGGGCCTTTTTGACCACAGGCCGAAACGAGGCAGGCAACCGCGACGAGCGCAGCAAGGGAAGAGATCAGGCGCTTCATGGCGAAATCCTTGAAAATGCGTTAATTGCGCCGGAGTATACCGGCCACCCGGCAGCTTGCCTATGCGAGGGGGGCCCCGTCCGGCGGGGCTTGTTCAAGGCGGCCCGGATTGCCGCAATCTCTTGTAGGAGTGAGCCTGCTCGCGATTGTGATGTATCCGCCAGCAATAATGTTGAATGTGCCAACCATTCGCGAGCAGGCTCACTCCTACAGGGTTTGGTGTCGGGAGTGGGGCAGGTGCTTGGTCGTTAATCTTTGCAATCGGCCGGCAGCGTCCGTATCTTGCGGCGCTTGAGCCTGATCAGAACATTTTTTGAGGTTGCCACAATGAGTTTGTCCGAAGCGCGTTTCCATGATCTGGTCGATGAAACCCAGGAAAAACTGGAAGACATCTTTGATGAAAGTGACCTGGATATCGACCTGGAAAGCTCGGCAGGTGTCTTGACCGTCAAGTTCGAAAACGGCTCGCAACTGATCTTCAGTCGTCAGGAACCCCTGCGCCAGCTGTGGCTGGCGGCGGTGTCCGGTGGTTTCCACTTCGACTACGACGAAGAGAGCGAACGCTGGATGTGCGACAAGAGCGAAGAGCAACTGGGCGAAATGCTCGAACGCATCGTCAAGCAGCAGGCCGGCGTCGAATTCGACTTCGAAGGTCTGTGATTTCGTGACTGATACCGCTCCCGTCCGGCCTCCGAAGCCGCTCTACAGCAACGTCAGTCCGGCGGTGCCGTCGCCGTGCAGCGGGGTGTGCCGGCTGGATGAGCAGAAGGTTTGCCTCGGCTGCTTCCGCCATGTCGAGGATATTCGCGAATGGCGTTCGGCCGATGATGAGCGGCGGCGGGTGATCGTCAGCCAAGCCCGACAACGCCGAACTCAGGCCTGACTCGGCCCTGTAGCGAGGGGATTTATCCCCGATGGGTTGCGCAGCGGCCCCAGGCTTTGAGACTGCTGCGCAGTCTATCGGAGATAAATCCCCTCACCACAAAGTTTCCCTCAGGGCTGAGTGGGGGTTGCCGGGCGGTGACTTGTATATTTTTTGAGCTGTGATAGTGTCCGAACACGCCTCAACCCATCGAGGCCTGGTGAAAACCCCGTCTTTTTTGGCGGGGTTTTGCTTTTTTTGTGTGCAGAAGAAAGGAGTCTGCCCGGATCATGACCGCACCTTCCATCACCCTTACCCGTCTGGACGTACAACGTCTGGAGCGCTTGATCGACAACCTGAATGAGAAAGACCAGGCTGCGCCGGGCGTGATCGCGCTGCAAACCGAACTGGACCGCGCCGATACACTGGTCGGCCACGATGAAGTGCCCGCTGATGTCGTGACGATGAATTCCCGCGTGCACTGCCGCGAAGAAGGCAGTGGCAAGGACTATCACCTGACGCTGGTCTATCCCAAGGATGCCAATGCCGACGAAGGCAAGATCTCGATCCTCGCGCCGGTCGGCAGCGCGTTGCTGGGCCTGAAGGTTGGTCAGCACATTGACTGGCCGGCTCCGGGTGGCAAGACCCTGAAACTGACCTTGCTGGAAGTCGAATCACAGCCGGCCAACGGCGGTGAATTCCGCGAGTGACCCCGCCTCAGACCTGTTCGAGCGCCTCGTTCAGGGCGCGCTCCAGGTCGGCCTTGTAGCGCAGATACAAATTGCTTGAACTCTGACCATCACCGAGCAGGCCCGAGAGGTCCAGGTCGGTGATGTAGCAGCGATAGCGCTCGGTCTCGCGGCGCTGTTCGACGATCTCCCGGGCGACCACGCGAAACAGTTGGTCGCCATGTTCCAGCTCGCTGAATTCCCGTTGATTGCAATACAAGGTGACTTGCACCTCGCCCGGTGCGGCTTTGCCGACGATCGCCTGCACGTCGTAGAACGGTTTGTTGACCGGTGTCTGCGGCGCCGGTCGTGCTTCGACCCGGCGCGCGCGCCCGGGGCCGGAAGGCAATAGCTGGTAATACAAGGTTTCGAGGCCGACCGCCGGGCTGCCATCCATCGGCAACAGCGCATCACGCCGATACTGGATCGATTGCAGGAAGCGCTGCAGCGGCACCAGCAGGCTCTGTTCATCGTGGTACGGCAAATGCTGTTGCCACAACGCGTTGAACTCATCCAGCACGTACAGTTCGGCCTGTTGTTCGCTGATCCGGTAGAACACCTGAATCGATTCCGGCTGACCCATCGGCAGGATCAGCGCGAGGTCGTGATCCTCCAGCGCCATCGGGTCCAGGTGCAGCGGGCTGTAGCGCGGCTGTTCTTCGCCCAGATAATCGAGCAGCGCCGGCAGGGTGGCGAGGGCGACATGGTTGACTTGGCCCGGCACCAGTTCCAGCACGTGATAGTGCTGTTGCACCTGAATCAGGTAGCGGTGATTGAGCTCGCTGAGCAGCAGGGTCTGCGCGGTGTCGATGATTTCTTCGACGCGGCGGGCAATGAACTGCGCGCGGTTGTGGCAGAAGCAGCGCACTTTCAATGACGGCTGCTGCGGGCCGCGCGGCAGGTTGTTGAGATAGTCGCGCAGGCAATCGAGCAGTGCGTGGGGGCCATCGAAGCGGTTGACCAGCACTTCGTTCCAGCTGTTGAGCGTGACCTGATCGAGGGTCAGTACGAGGTTTTCGCGCACCCCGGCGTAACTCAGCGAGTCAGTACGCTCGGTGGTCATCAGGATGTTCAGGTCGCGGTGGTGCTTGAGCGGATCGACACCGACGTTGACCAGCATCAGCACTTCGCTCGGCACCGCAGCGCGCAGCAGTGGTTCTTCGGCGACGGTCGGCAGGGGCAGGGCGATGCACTGCTGCAGGCTGCCGAGCAGGTTGAACAACTCGAACTCGCTCATGTCGCTGGTGCCGGGGTGCAGCGCCAGTCGGGTGCTGCTGTCGATCACACCGTTGCGGTGGCACCAAGTCAGCAATTCGAGCAACTCGCGGCTGCGCTTGATCGGCGCGAAGTGCTCCCATTCCAGGGCGTTCAGGCTGCCGTTGTACAGACCCCACTGGGTTTGCCCAGGCTCTTTTTTATTCGGCGATTGCACCAGCGTCAGGGTGTCTTCGGCCAGATCCGGGGCGATGCCGGGATTGATGAATTCGACCTTGTCGGCCTTGCGCTCGAACGCGGCGTACAGGCGACGACCGAGTACGTTCAGGTCGCGCTTGTTGATCAGGCTGACGGTCTGTTCGGTGCGGGCGAATTGGGTCAGGAAGCGGTAGCTGTAATTCAGCTCATTGACCAGGGCGCGGCGTTCGGCGCTGACCTGGCGGACTTTCCACTGGCTGCGGCTGTCGAGCAAGGCCAGTTGCCGCTGATCCCAATGCCATTCGTGCGCCAGGCGTTCCAGCAGCGAGCGCTGCCAGCTCTGGGTGCGGCTGTTGCCGGTGAGCTTGCGGTTGACCTTGAGGTACAGCGCGCGTCGCACCAGCTCCAGACGCTCCGGTTCGTTGCGGGCGCTGAGGTATTCCTCGATGCGTCGGTACACCACCATGTACGGATCCAGCTCATCCAGATCCAGCTGATTGGCGAACACGGCCCGCTTGTAGCGCAGGCTCAGACACTGCACGTTCGGGTGTTCGCTGGCGTAGACCTCGGTCAGCAACAGCTTGAGCACCGACTTGTAGGGCGACTCGATGCCCTTGAACAACTGCCACAGGCCGGCGCCGATGAACTCGCCCGGCGGAATCGTTGCCAAGTGGCCAAGGTCGAGAGTTTCGTCGGCGCGAATGAAGCGCTTTGACAGCAGAGTGTGGGTATACAGGTCGTAAGCGCTTTCTTCGTAGACCGGCACCAGCCACCAGATCGGCGTGCGCCCGGCCAGCCAGATTGCCGTGCGATAAAACTCGTCCAGCAGCAGATAGTGCTGCGTGCTGCCGCAGTTTTCGGAGCTGAGCTGGGTGTCGCGTTCGCCTTTGACGAAGCGCACCGGGTCGATCAGAAAGAAATGCGCCTCGGCGCCTTGGGTCGCGGCCCAGGTTTCGAGGAGCTGGCATTTTTTGCGCAGCTCGGCGAGTTCGTTGTCGCTCAGGTCCGGCGCATGGCAGACCCACACATCCATGTCGCTCTGATCGGCCTGGGCCAGGGTGCCGAGGCTGCCCATCAGGAACAAACCGTGAATCGGTCGTGGCGGGTTGCTGCCGTGGCGCGGCTTGTAGGAAAACGAGCGAGTCAGGCGCTGTGCTTCGGCGAGGGCGGTGGCGTCCGGTTCATAGTTGGACAGCCCGGCTGGCGTGCTGCCGGAAACATAACCCGGCAACAGCGGGTGATTGACGTGGAAGAACAGCGGCAGCAGGGTCAGTACGCTTTGCTGGCGTGTCGACAACCCTTCAAGGGCACGCCCGAGGCGACCTTCATTGAGTTTGAGAAAGCGCGCGCGCAACTGGCTGAGCACCTTGCGGTCGATGCCTTCGTCCAGATCGGGGCGGATTTCATGGGTGCGCGTCATGTCAGCTCAAACCGGCTCGCAGGCTCGGACGAAGAGGGTCTCGGAATGGGAGGCAGTTTAGCCTTTGCGCAGCGGGACTTTTAAGCTGAATTTGTTTTTTGACGTCAGATTTTTAGCGGGGGGCGATCAGGCGGGCCCGCGGAAATCCCGTGGCAGGAGTTCCCGTGGGCAAGGACGGGAAAAATCAGGCGGTTTCTTGCTCTTTCAGAATGGTCAGCACGGTCTGCACATTTTGTGCAGCATCGCGACCGAGGCTGGTCAGATACCCGCCATCTGGCTGGTCGGTGAGTTCTTTTTCGAAGAGGCGTTTGGCAGCGGCAATGTGTTTAGGGGCAGCGGTCTGATGAATTTTCAAACCTTCCTGGGAACTGTCCAGGGGAAAGAGTGCGAGGACTTCCAGTTCGGCAACCAACTCAGGGGTAAGCGACATAAGGACTCCAGACTTTCTAGGAATTGGACGACAGCGTCCCTAAGGTGAACCCGCTTTTGCGGCATGTCCAGTGCTCAGATCAGGGATTTTGTCTTGAGGCGGATTCCAGTGTAGCCCGGGTGGAAGAGGAGGCTGGATGGATACGTTACAAACATTGTAGGAGTGAGCCTGCTCGCGATTGCGTCGTGTCAGTCAGCTGATTTTTTGCTGAAAGAACGCAATCGCGAGCAGGCTCACTCCTACAGGGTTGGGGTTTACTGCTTTTCGGGTGGTAACTCGGGCAGTGCACGCAGTGCGGTTTCATACCACTCGGTATCGAACGGGCGGTCTTCATCGAGCATCGCGTCAATCTCGTAAGCCAGCACATGCGCCATCAGATTGAGTATCTCTTCGCGCGGAGTGCCCACCAGGGTCAACTTGTTGAACGTCGCTTTGGCCGCTGGCGGGTTGTCGCTTTCGATCTGGTTCTCGATGGCTTCGATCAACGTCGCCTCGGTGAACTCTTCTTCGTCGTTGTCGATATTTGTCGGCTCGCTCATGGCAGGCTCCTCAAGGAAAGGCGCCAGTTTACCCGCATTCAGCGGGGTGATGCTGCTGGCAGGATCGTGGCGGGCGATCTATAAACAGTGACTGCCCACCCCGCACGGCCTGGAGGCTATGTGATGTTCAAGCTCTACGGATTCTCAGTCAGCAACTACTACAACATGGTCAAACTGGCGCTGCTGGAAAAAGGCCTGCCGTTCGAAGAGGTCACGTTCTATCCGGCGCAGACACCGGAATCTCTGGCCATCAGCCCGCGCGGCAAGGTCCCGGTGCTCGGCGTAGACGCCGGTTTCATCAACGAAACCGCGATCATCCTCGAATACCTCGAACAGACTCAGAAGGGCACGCCGCTGCTGCCGAGCGATCCGTTCGAGCGCGCGCAGGTGTTGGCGATTGCCAAGGAAATCGAGCTGTACATCGAACTGCCGGGCCGTGCCTGCTATGGCGAGGCGTTCTTCGGCTCACCGGTGCCGGAGGCGATCAAGGAGAAAACCAAAGCCGAGCTGCTGTTGGGGTTCGCGGCGCTGGGTCGACACGGCAAATTCGCCCCGTACGTGGCGGGCGACAGCTTGAGCATCGCGGATTTGTACTTCCTCTACAGCGTGCCGCTGGCCTGTGCGGTCGGGCAGAAGTTGTTCGGGATCGATTTGCTGGCAGAGATGCCGAAGGCCAAGGCGCTGCTGGAGCGACTTGAGCAGAATCCGCATGTGCAGAAGATTGCGGCGGACAAAGAGTTAGCGATGCCGGCGTTTTTGGCGATGATCGCTGCCAAGAAGTGAATTTTTTGGCGTTCTGAAGGCCGCATTCGCGAGCAAGCCCGCTCCCACAGGAAATTTCTGTTGGTCACACAATGTTGTGTTCAACATCAATCCAAATGTGGGAGCGGGCTTGCTCGCGAAGCTTTTGAGCTTTAGCGGCTGGCGATGAGGGCCTGACCGCGAACCACGGCTGCCTTGACCTGCGCCGGCGCAGTCCCGCCGATATGGTCACGGGCATTCACCGAGCCTTCCAGGGTCAGCACGGCGAACACGTCCTGCTCGATCTGGTCGCTGAACTGACGCAGTTCCTCCAGGCTCATCTCGGCCAGATCCTTGCCAGTGTCTACGCCATATTTCACCGCGTGACCGACGATTTCGTGGCAGTCACGGAACGGCAGGCCACGGCGCACCAGGTAGTCCGCCAGATCGGTCGCGGTGGAGAAACCACGCAGGGCCGCTTCACGCATGATCGCGTGTTTCGGTTTGATCGCCGGGATCATGTCGGCAAACGCCCGCAGCGAATCGCGCAGGGTGTCGGCGGCGTCGAATAGCGGTTCCTTGTCTTCCTGGTTGTCTTTGTTATAGGCCAGAGGCTGACCTTTCATCAGGGTCAGCAGGCCCATCAGTGCGCCGAACACGCGGCCGGTCTTGCCGCGTACCAGCTCCGGCACGTCCGGGTTTTTCTTTTGCGGCATGATCGAGCTGCCGGTGCAGAACCGATCCGGCAGATCGATGAACTGGAACTGCGCGCTGGTCCACAGCACCAGCTCTTCGGAGAAGCGCGACAGGTGCATCATCGCGATGCTTGCGGCCGAGCAGAATTCGATGGCGAAATCGCGATCGGAAACGTTGTCCAGCGAGTTGCCGCCCACGGCGTCGAAGCCCAGCAGTTGCGCGGTGTATTCGCGATCGATCGGGTAGGTGGTGCCGGCCAGCGCGGCGCTGCCCAGAGGCATGCGGTTGGTGCGTTTGCGGCAGTCGACCAGACGCTCGTAGTCGCGGCTGAGCATTTCGAACCACGCCAGCATGTGATGCCCGAAGGTCACCGGTTGTGCGGTCTGCAGGTGAGTGAAGCCGGGCATGATGCTCGCGGCTTCGCGCTCGGCTTGCTCCAGCAGGCCTTTTTGCAGGCGGGTGATCTCGGCCAGGATCAGGTCGATTTCGTCACGCAGCCACAGACGGATGTCGGTGGCGACCTGGTCGTTGCGGCTGCGCCCGGTGTGCAGTTTCTTGCCGGTGATACCGATGCGGTCGGTCAGGCGTGCTTCGATGTTCATGTGCACGTCTTCGAGGTCGACGCGCCAGTCGAACTGGCCGGCCTCGATTTCGCCCTGAATGGTCTTCAGGCCGTCGATGATGCTGTCGCGCTCGGCATCGGTCAGCACGCCGACCTTGGCCAGCATGGTGGCGTGGGCGATCGAGCCCATGATGTCGTGGCGATACAGGCGCTGGTCGAAGGTGACGGAGGCGGTGAAGCGGGCGACGAAGGCGTCGACGGGTTCACTGAAGCGGCCGCCCCAGGACTGATTGGTCTTGTCAGTGCTCATGAATTCGCTCGTATCGGCTTGAAGAAAGAAGGCGTGAAACGCTGGCGCGGATAATAACAGGGTTGCCAATCCTGTCGCTGACACCGGTCGATACGTTTTTTTCTCATGTGCTCATTCATAGTCGGCGCCGTCTGCAGCGGATTTGCGCAAGGATATTTTTCGATTGAGCAATATCGGGCCGGCAAGCGTCTACAGTTGGACATAAGGGTCGGCGCGACTGCGGATCGCACAAAGGTCCGGACGCCGACTATAAGAAGAGGGGGTGGGTGGATTTGTCCTTTGGCATACCCCGTGAAAAACGCAGGAAACAGCGGGCTTTGAGCAGTACGACCCGGACACTGGCAAATATTGCTGGCCGACGTACGGCACTTTTTGGCGCTCGGGCTAGTCTTAGCGTGGATCGCGGTGACGGACGTCACTTCACCTGTCTACGCTATCCTTGTGCGAGACTCACGCAGGAATCCAGCGCAATATGAATGTCCTGATCGTTGATGACGAACCACTGGCTCGCGAGCGCCTAAGCCGAATGGTAAGCGAGCTCGAGGGTTATACAGTCCTGGAGCCCAGCGCCACGAATGGCGAAGAGGCGTTGGCGCTGATCGACAGCCACAAGCCGGATATCGTGCTGCTCGATATCCGCATGCCAGGCCTCGATGGCCTGCAGGTCGCTGCCCGTCTGTGCGAGCGCGAAACGCCACCGGCCGTGGTGTTTTGCACCGGCCCCGATGAATTTGCCGTGGAAGCCCTGCAGGCCAGCGCCGTGGGCTATGTGGTGAAACCCGTGCGAACCGAACATCTGCATGACGCCCTGAAACGGGCTGAACGTCCCAACCGGGCCCAACTCTCGGCCCTGACCCGTCCCGCCGCCGAAAGCGGTAATGGCCCGCGCAGTCACATCAGCGCCCGCACCCGCAAAGGCATCGAGCTGATCCCGCTGGATCAGGTGGTCTATTTCATTGCCGATCACAAATACGTGACCTTGCGCCATGAAAGCGGCGAAGTGCTGCTGGACGAGCCGCTGAAAGCCCTCGAAGACGAATTCGGCGAGCGTTTCGTGCGCATCCACCGCAACGCGCTGGTCGCCCGCGACCGCATCGAGCGTCTGCAGCGCACACCGCTGGGGCATTTTCAGCTGTTCCTCAAAGGCCTCAATGGTGATGCGCTGATCGTCAGCCGTCGGCATGTGGCCGGTGTGCGCAAGATGATGCAGGGCCTCTGAATCGGCCTTCGCGCACGGTTTCACTTTCTTCTACCGGGCATTGCAGGCCAGGGAGGCCGCGCCGTTTCTGATTCAAGTCAAAGTGGATTTGGCTGAGCTGTTATTATCCGCCGTATCTATTCAGTACGGATTGATCCATGTCCTCTCGCGAAATCCGCATCGCCACCCGTAAAAGTGCGCTGGCCCTCTGGCAGGCCGAATACGTCAAAGCCCGTCTGGAAGCGGCCCATCCGGGTCTGCTGGTGACGTTGGTGCCCATGGTCAGTCGCGGCGACAAGCTGCTCGACTCGCCGCTGTCGAAAATCGGCGGCAAGGGTCTGTTCGTCAAGGAACTGGAAACCGCGCTGCTGGAAAACGAAGCCGACATTGCCGTGCATTCGATGAAAGACGTGCCGATGGACTTCCCCGAAGGTCTTGGCCTGTTCTGTATCTGCGAACGCGAAGACCCGCGCGATGCTTTCGTTTCCAATACTTATGCCAGCCTCGATGCGCTGCCTGCCGGCGCCATCGTCGGCACCTCCAGCCTGCGGCGTCAGGCGCAACTGTTGACCCGTCGTCCTGATCTGGAAATCCGCTTCCTGCGCGGTAACGTCAATACCCGTCTGGCCAAGCTCGATGCTGGCGAATATGACGCGATCATCCTCGCGGCGGCCGGCCTGATCCGTCTCGGATTCGAAGACCGTATCACCTCGGCCATCAGTGTCGACGACAGTCTGCCGGCCGGTGGCCAGGGCGCTGTCGGCATCGAATGCCGCAGTGCCGACACGCAAATCCACGCCTTGCTCGCGCCGTTGCACCACGCCGACACCGCTTCGCGCGTGACCGCTGAACGTGCCCTCAACAAACATCTGAATGGCGGCTGCCAGGTGCCGATCGCCTGCTACGCCGTGCTTGAGGGTGAGCAGTTGTGGTTGCGTGGTCTGGTGGGCGAGCCGAGCGGTGGCAAACTGCTCAGCGCCGAAGCGCGTGCGCCGCGTGCCAATGCCGAAGCGTTGGGCGTGCAGGTCGCTGAAGCCTTGCTCGGTCAGGGTGCCGACGACATTCTCAAAGCGGTGTATGGCGAGGCAGGTCACGAGTGACTGGCTGGCGCCTGCTGCTGACGCGCCCTGCGGATGACTGCGCGGCGCTGGCCGAGGTGTTGGCCGGGCAGGGGATTTCCAGCAGTTGCCTGCCGCTTCTGGACATCGTGCCGCTGCCGGTTTCTGAGAAAATACGTCAGGCGCTGAAGCAGCTTTCGGGTTGCAGCGCGGTCATCGTGGTCAGCAAACCGGCGGCGCGGATTGCGCTTGATCTGCTGGTCGCTCATGGGCTTCAGTCGCTGTCGATGCCGTGGTTCAGCGTCGGTGCGGCGACCGCGCAGATTCTTCGCGATCACGGTCTCGACGTACACTTTCCCGCCGACGGCGATGACAGTGAAGCCCTGCTGCAATTGCCGCGTCTGCGCGAGGCGGTCACAGGGCCCGGCGCGCAGGTGCTGATCCTGCGTGGCGAGGGTGGGCGCGAGCTGCTCGCCGAGCGCCTGCGCGCGCTTGGTGCTAGTGTCGAGTATCTGGAGTTGTATCGGCGTGACCTGCCGGCCTACCCGCCGCAAGAGCTGCCGCGGCGCATTGCAGCGGAACGCTTGAACGGGCTGGTGGTCAGCAGTGGACAGGGTTTCGAGCACTTGCGCCAGATGGCCGGCGATGCCTGGCCGTCAATTGCGCAGTTGCCGTTGTTTGTGCCAAGCCCAAGGGTTGCCGAGCTGGCACGTGCCGCCGGGGCCCGAACAGTTGTGGATTGCCGCGGCGCGAGTGCCGCGGCTTTGCTGACGGCGTTACGGGAGCATCCCGTGCCCGTTCTCTAATGCAAAGGATGGATACGTGAGCGAAACAGCCTTGCCTAAAGATGATGTCCAGCCTGTGATAGATGCCCAGGTTGAAACTCCACCGCCGGCCAAAGAGCCGCGCCGAGGCAACGGACTGGCCATTGTCGCCCTGTTGCTCGGCGCTGCCGGCGTGGCGATCGGTGGCTGGGGTGTCTGGCAGGTGCGTCACCTGCAGACCAACACCGCACAACAGTCAGGCCAGGTGCAGGCACTGAACGATCAGGCACAGAGCCTCAAGCTCAACGAACAGCGCCTGACCGAGCGCCTCGCGCAGTTGCCCGGTGCCGACGAACTCGCCGAACGTCAGCGTCTGGTGACGCAACTGCAAGGTGATCAGCAGCGCCTCAATCAACGTCTGGAAACCGTTCTCGGCGCCAGCCGCAAGGACTGGCGTCTGGCCGAGGCCGAGCATCTGCTGCGTCTGGCCAGCCTGCGTCTGTCGGCCTTGCAGGACATCAGCAGCGCCCAGGCGCTGGTGCAGGGTGCCGACGAAATTCTGCGTGAGCAGAACGATCCCGGCTCGTTCGCCGCCCGTGAGCAAGTGGCGAAAACCCTCGTCGCCCTGCGCAGCACCGAGCAGCCGGATCGCACCGGTTTGTTCCTGCGCATTGGTGCCTTGCGTGATCAGGTCATCGAACTGACGGAGCTGGCGCCGGAGTACAAGGATCGCGGCGAATCGCTGCTGGGCCTGACCGCTGATGGCGATGGTGCCAGTCGCTGGGCACAGTGGTGGGACCAGGTGTCGCGCTACATCCGCATCGATTTCAATGCCGACAAGAACGTGAAGCCACTGCTGGCCGGGCAAAGTCTGAGCCAGGTGCGCCTGGCCCTGAGTTTCGCGCTGGAGCAAGCGCAATGGGCGGCGCTCAATGGCCAGGCACCGGTCTACACCCAGGCACTGACCGAAGCGCGGGATGTGCTCACGGGCAATTTCAACCCGGACAATCCGCAGAGCAAAATCATGCTCGAACAGGTTGTCGAGTTAAGCAAGCAACCGGTCACGGTCAAGACGCCGGACCTGACCGGCACGCTGAGTGCGGTGCAGGCTTATCTGGAGCGCCGTAACGTCAACGCTGAGGAGTCGGTCAAACCGTTCGCCAAACCTGCCGCCGACACCGCGCAGGAGGCCACGCCATGAAACGCCTGTATGTGATCGTGTTTCTGGTGATCGCGGCGACGGCGGCGCTGGGCCTGGCAATTGCCCAGCACTCGGGTTACGTGCTGATTGCCTACAAGAGCTTTCGCTATGAATCGAGTCTGTGGGCGACGCTGGCGGTAATTGCGGTGTTGTGGCTGCTGATCTGGGGTATCAAGGCCTTGGTCGAGCTGGTCATGGCCTCTAGTGGCGTGGTCAACCCGTGGTCGCGGCGCAACCGCAGCCGTCGGGTGCAAGTGGCGATCGAACACGGTCAGCTGGATCTGGCCGAAGGTCGCTGGGCCAGCGCGCAACGCCACCTGTATCGCGCCGCCGAAGCCGAGCGCCAGCCGCTGTTGTATTACCTCGGCGCGGCACGCGCGGCCAACGAACAAGGCAAGTACGAAGAGTGTGATCACCTGCTTGAGCGTGCGCTGGAGCGCCAGCCGCAAGCCGAGTTGGCGATTGCCTTGAGTCATGCGCAGTTGCAGACCGATCGTGGTGACACCGACGGCGCTCTGGTGACCCTGCAGGCGATGCACGAACGGCATCCGCATAACGTGCAGACCCTGCGTCAGTTGCAGCGTCTGCATCAGCAGCGCGGCGATTGGTCGGCGGTGATTCGCCTGTTGCCGGAGCTACGCAAGGACAAAGCTTTGCCTGCGGCCGAACTGGCTGAACTGGAGCGGCGTGCCTGGGGCAACAACCTGTCTCTGGCAGCGCACCGCGACGAGGATGGCAAGGTCGGTCTGCAGTCACTCACCCGTGCCTGGGAGCAGCTGACTTCTGCGCAGCGTCAGGAGCCGGCGCTGGTGCTGGCATACGCCGAGCAACTGCGTCAGTTGGGTGCTCAGGTCGAAGCTGAAGAAATCCTGCGCAGTGCCCTCAAGCGCAAGTACGACAGCCATCTCGCGCGTCTTTATGGCCTGGTGCGCGGCAGCGATCCGGCGCGCCAGTTGCAGACCGCCGAAGGTTGGCTCAAGGAACATCCTGCTGACCCGAGCTTGTTGCTGACCCTTGGTCGTCTCTGTCTGCAAGCCAGCTTGTGGGGCAAGGCGCGGGATTACCTGGAAAGCAGTCTGCGAGTGCAGCGTAACCCTGAAGCCTGCGCCGAGCTGGCGCGTCTGCTCGCGCAACTGGGTGACACCGAGCGCAGTAACCAGCTGTTCCAGGAGGGTCTCGGATTGCTGGATGAGCGTCTGCTTGCCGCGCCGTTGCCGGTGCCGGTTCACGCCTGATAACGCGAGGGAGCATGCTCCCTCGTTAACGTTAAGTGAGCGAAAAATTACCTGTGGCGGGCGTCTTGGGCAAAGTCCTACAACGGACTACACCTATTCCTCTCGCACCTGTCGGGTTTTCCCTACACTTCTGGTGAACTGTCGCCAAGGCCCCGCCTTGAAAGGCTGACAAGCTTTCCTCTACCGTAACTGCCTGTCTCCACTGTTACGGAAAAGCCATGTCGTTGGCCTGTTCACGCTCCTTGTTTTTCACGGCTTTCACTGCAGGGGCCATGGCCCTGGGAGCTTCCTATTATCTCGAATATGCGGTCGGGCTGACGCCCTGCAGCCTGTGCCTGGCGCAAAGGTTTTTCATGGCGTTGCTGACGTTCTGTTGCGGGTTGGCGGCGGTCCACGGCCCACGGCGTGTCGGCCTGTCGCTGTACTGGGTCGCCGCGCTTGGCCTGAGCCTGGGCGGGACTACGGCGGCCTGGCGACAGGTGTTGTTGCAGAGTGACCCGTTGATGCAGATGACGCGTTGCGCGCCTGATGCCGAAGCGTTGTTCAGCAACCTGCCGTGGTTGTGTGCAACGTTGCGGATGCTTAGAGGCGGTGTAGATTGTGCAGAAATTTCCTGGACGCTGTTCGATTTGAGCATCCCGGAATGGAGCCTGCTGTTCTTTGTGGCGATGTCGATCCTGGCGGTCTATCAATTGCTGCGGCTGGTCTGGAGCGCTCTGCAGCGACCGCTCAGCGGCGAAGCGTCGCACCGCACGCTGGTCAGGGATTAAACACTTGTATGAACTTTATCTCCTGCGTACCTTGAAGCCATAGGCGTGCGGGCATAATCTGGCCCGCACGTGTCATTGGATTTATGTTGCTCGATGACGCTCTGCCCGGTCGGCCTCCAAGCGATAACAGCCAGAAGAGGGGCGCGGGTGTAGAGCAGCATGACCCACAAGGGAAGAGAGATCGCCATGCTCGAAAGTTGTCAGAATGCTCAGGAACGCTGGGGTGGAGTTCATCTGCTGATCGACCGCTGGTTGCAAGAGCGTGAAGAACTGATCGGTGCCTACGACAAGTTGGGCGACAAACCACAGGCTCTGTCCGAGAACCGTAAACCCTTGCTGGAGTTCTGCGGCGTGCTGGTCGATTACGTTTCGGCCGGGCACTTCGAGATCTACGAACAACTGACCGGCGAAGCCAAGGCGTTCGGTGACACGCGCGGTCTGGAACTGGCCGAAACGCTCTACCCGCGCATCGACGTCATCACCGAAAAACTCCTCGCGTTCAACGACCTTTGCGATGAAGGCAAATGCGTCGCCGAGAAGTTCAAGGAGCTGGGTGGCCTGCTGCACGAACGCTTCGAACTGGAAGACTGCCTGATTGAAGTGCTGCACACGGCACACAAGCAGGAAGATCCGGTTCAGGCCTGACAGGTTTCTCGCAGGTATAAAAAAACGCGGTGCGCCGAAAGCGCTCCGCGTTTTTTTGTGCCTGCGAATCGGCTGCGATCAGCTCGTTGCGCCGCGCAACTCGACCTCAAACACCAGCGGGGTAAACGGCGCGATCAGATCTCCAGCCCCGTCGGCGCCATAGGCTTGATCCGATGGAATCACCAGCCGCCACTTCGCGCCAACCGGCATGTTCTGCAGTGCGGTACGCCAGCCGGCAATCACGCTGTCGAGGCTGAACCATTGCGGCTGAGTGTTCTGGTCGAACACGGTGCCGTCAGGCAAGCGACCGATATACAGCACCTGCACTTTTCCATCAGGGCCTGCCTTGGTGCCGGTGCCTGGTGTCAGCTCGGTGAGCAGGATGCCGTCAGCCAGTTGCTTCACACCCGGTTTGGCTTTTTCAGCCGTCAGAAAACGCTGCTCGTTTTCCATCGCGGCGTCGCTCGAAGGCATCGCGGCGTGTTCGGCATTTTGCGATTCATGGTCGGCCAGAATCTGTTCGATGCGCGCTTCACTCAGCGCCAGCGGCTTGCCTTGATAGGCCTGCTGCAAACCTTCCACCAGTGCCTGGATCTGCAACTGCGGAACCTCCTGACGCAGGCGCTCACCCAAGCTTGCGCCGAGGCTGTAAGCCAGATCGTGAGCGTCGTTCGCGGTGGTTTTTTCCTCGGCGTGAGCGGCGGAAAAAATCATCCAGAGGGATAAAAAAAGGTAGCGCGACATGGGCACTCTCCGTCCTGAGATGCGGGCGATTATGCCAGCGCGAACGTCTGCAACGGTGAACTGCTTTTGTCTTTGCGCAGAACATTTTCGCTTCGTTGCAACGCAACGGTTTCGTTACTGTCAAGATGACCTAGCGGCGGTAACTGCAGAGGTCTAGTATGAGCCGCACTCACGTCAGCCAGGAGGTAAACCATGTCGGCCACCAAGAAGCCTGTAAACACTCCGTTGCACTTACTCCAACAACTCTCGGGCAGCCTGCTCGAGCATTTGGAAAACGCTTGCTCCCAAGCCTTGGCTGATGCTGAAAAACTGCTCGCCAAACTGGAAAAGCAACGCGGCAAGGCGCAAGAAAAACTGCACAAGTCCCGCACCAAATTGCAGGACGCCGCTGCTGCCGGTAAAGCCAAGGCACAGAACAAGGCCAAGGCTGCCGTCAAAGAACTTGAAGACCTGCTCGATGCGCTGAAGGATCGTCAGTCCGACACTCGCGGCTACATTCTGCAACTCAAGCGCGATGCCCAGGAAAGCCTGAAACTGGCCCAGGGTGTTGGCCGTGTGCAAGAGGCTGCTGGCAAGGCGCTGTCCTCCCGCGCTGCCAAACCTGCCGCAGCTCCAGCGAAAAAAACGGCAGCCAAACCAGCTGCGGCAAAAGCCCCGGCGAAAACCGCAGCAGCCAAACCAGCGGCAAAACCAGCAGCCAAGGCACCGGCTAAAACAGCCGCCAAACCTGCTGCAAAAACCGCAGTGAAAAAACCGGCTGCGGCGAGCGCTGCGAAACCGGCCGCACGTACTGCCGCTGCCAAACCTGCAGCGACAAAACCGGCTGCCAAGCCAGCGGCCAAACCTGCTGCGCGCAAAGTCGCTCCGGCAAAAACCGCCGCAGCAAAACCTGCTGCCAAGGTAGCGGTAAAACCGGTTGCCAAACCTGCTGCGAAAACCGCTGCAGCGAAACCGGCAGTCAAGACTGCGGCCAAACCGGTCGCGGCAAAACCTGCTGCCAAGGTTGCTGCCAAGCCAGCGGCCAAGCCAGCGGCCAAGCCTGCCGCTAAAACCGCTGCCAAACCAGCTAGCAAACCTGCAGCAGCAAAACCTGCAGCTGCTGCGGCCAAGCCTGCTGCCAAACCAGTAGCCGCCAAGCCAGCTGCTAAACCAGCCGCGAAAAAACCGGCCGCTGCCAAACCCGCTGCCGCTAAACCTGCGACTGCACCGGCTGCCAAGCCGGCCGCTCCAGCGCCGGCCGCCGCACCTGCTCCAGCCGCTTCCACCTCGACCACTACGACGGCGCCAACGCCAGCCGCTGCGTCGAGCGTCAGCAGCAACCCGACCAGCGCTTCCTAAGTGCCGGTTGCCGCGACGCGCAGCACTTGCAGCGCGTCGCGGTTCGGGCTGTTGGTCGATCCCGCCAGACTCTCCAGCCATTGCCCCGACGCTGAGGCGTCATCGCGCGGCCAGTCCTGCGCAACCTGTTCCAGTTGCCACAGCAGGTGCCGTTCGGCTTCCAGCTCCAATGCTTTCATTTGTTCTCGCAGATCCTTGAGTACCGGATCGTCTTCGGCCAGGGTTTTCCATTGAGTGCGTAACGCACGCAGTGGCTGCACCACCTCCGCATCCCAAGGCCCCACCAGCGTTTTCAACTGCTTCAGGCGTTGTTCGTCGAAGGCCACGCCACGTTGTTCCAACCACAGACCGCACAGCAGCAGGCAGACATTGGCCCCCGCCGTTTGCAGTTGCAGGCAGGCAGGTTCCACGCCCGGTCGGGCGTAGGTGGCAAGGGAAAAGCTCCACAGGTCAGAGGACATCGTGCTACTCGCGCCAGTTGTGAGCGAAGCTGGTAGACTCCGCCGCCATTATGATCCGACTTCAGAACCTGACTTTACAGCGTGGTCCGCAACGTCTGCTAGAAGACGCCGAGCTGACCCTGCACGCCGGCCACAAAGCCGGCCTCATCGGTGCCAACGGCGCCGGCAAATCCAGCCTGTTCGCCTTGCTGCGCGGCGAGTTGCACCCGGACTCGGGCGATTGCCTGCTGCCGGCCGACTGGCGAATCGCGCACATGCGCCAGGAGGTCGACACCCTCGAGCGCCTGGCGGTCGACTATGTGCTCGATGGCGACCTGCGTCTGCGCGAGGTGCAACGTGACCTCGCGGCGGCCGAAGCGGCCCACGATGGCACGGCTCTGGCCCGTCTGCACGCCGAACTCGACAGCGCCGACGGCTATACCGCCGACGCTCGCGCCCGCAAACTGTTGGCAGGCCTCGGGTTCACCAACGAGCAGATGGATCGTCAGGTAGGAGATTTCTCCGGTGGCTGGAGGATGCGTCTGAACCTGGCGCAGGCCTTGATGTGTCCGTCGGACCTGTTGTTGCTCGACGAACCGACCAACCACCTGGATCTCGACGCGATCATCTGGCTCGAAGAGTGGCTGAAAAGTTACCCGGGCACCTTGCTGCTGATTTCCCACGACCGCGACTTCCTCGATGAAGTGGTTGACCACGTGGCCCACGTCGATCAACGCAAACTGACCCTCTACCGGGGCGGCTATACCGCGTTCGAACGTGCCCGTGCCGAACGTCTGGCCCAGCAGCAGCAGGCCTACGAGAAGCAGCAGGCGCAACGTGCGCACATGGAAAGCTACATCGCCCGCTTCAAGGCCCAGGCCACCAAGGCCCGTCAGGCGCAGAGCCGGATCAAGGCCCTTGAGCGTATGGAAGAGCTGTCGGCGGCGCATGTCGATTCGCCATTCGACTTCGTGTTCCGCGAATCGACCAAGATCTCCAGCCCGCTGATCGACCTGTCCGATGCGCGTCTGGGTTACGGTGACAAAACCATCCTGGAGAAGGTCAAGCTGCAACTGACCCCGGGTGCGCGGATCGGTCTGCTCGGGCCGAACGGCGCCGGTAAATCGACCCTGATCAAGAATCTCGCCGGCGAGCTTGAACCGCTGGCCGGGCGTCTGACACGTGGCGAGAACACCGTGGTCGGCTACTTTGCCCAGCATCAGCTCGATTCGCTGGATGCCAAGGCCAGCCCGTTGCTGCACTTGCAGCGTCTGGCGCCGACCGAACGCGAGCAGACCCTGCGCGACTTCCTCGGCGGTTTCGATTTCCGTGGTGCACGCATCGACGAGCCGGTGCTGAATTTCTCCGGTGGCGAGAAAGCGCGTCTGGCGCTGGCATTGATCGCTTGGGAACGGCCGAACCTGTTGCTGCTCGACGAACCGACCAACCACCTCGACCTGGAAATGCGCCTGGCGCTGACCATGGCGCTGCAGGAATTCAGCGGCGCGGTATTGGTGGTGTCTCACGATCGGCACTTGCTCAAGAGCACCACCGACAACTTCTACCTGGTCGCTGACGGCAAGGTCGAAGAGTTCGATGGCGACCTCGAAGATTACGCGCGCTGGCTGGTGGAATACCGTCAGCGTAACGCCCCGGTCAGCAACACCCCGGTCAACCCGGACAAGACCGACAAGAAGGCCCAGCGCCAGGCCGCCGCCGCGTTGCGTCAGCAGCTGGCGCCGCACAAGCGTGAAGCCGACAAGCTCGAAGCCGAGTTGGGCAAACTCCACGAAAAACTCGCCAAGGTCGACGCCAGCCTCGGTGACAGCGACATCTACGAGCCGGCGCGCAAGAACGAGTTGCGTGATCTGCTGGCCGAGCAGGCCAAATTGAAAGTGCGCGAAGCCGAGCTGGAAGAAGCCTGGATGGAAGCGCTCGAGACGCTGGAAAGCATGCAGGCGGAGCTGGAGGCGTTGTCTTGATGGAGGCTTTCAAGCTGCCATTGCCGGCGGTGTGGGTCGAGCCGCTCTGGCTCGGTGCGCAGATTCTGTTGATCCTGTTGGCCGGTTACTTCGCCCAGCGCGTCGTCGCCCGATTCCTCACGCGTCTGGGTGAGCGTTATCCTTTTCCGCCGCAGTTGCTGATGCCGCTGCGAGGTGTCCTGCGCTGGCTGATCATGGGTAGCGCGGTGATTTTTGTGCTGGAGCGCCTTGGCGTATCGGCCACGGTGCTGTGGACGGCACTGTCGGGTTTCGTCGCGGTGGCGGCGGTGGCGTTCTTCGCGATGTGGAGTGTGCTGTCGAACCTGCTCTGCGCGATTCTGATCTTCACCGTCGGCCCGTTCCGCCTGGGCGATGTGGTCGAGCTGGTGGATACCACCGACAAGCCCGGCGTCAAAGGCCGGGTGGTGGCGATCAATCTGCTCTACACCACGTTGATCGAAGCCGAGGAACTGGGGACGGGCAGCGCCATGGTGCAAGTGCCGAACAGCCTGTTCTTCCAGCGTTCGGTGCGGCGCTGGCGGGGGAGTGAAGTGTTTCCTTCCAGCGGTTTCGAGAAGTAGTCCTCGGGCGTCTGATCTGACGCCTTCGCGAGCAAGCCCGCTCCCACATTGGATCTGTGATCGACACAAATCCAATGTGGGAGCGGGCTTGCTCGCGAAGAGGCCCTCAGCCGCGCCCGAACCCTCCAGCAAAAATCGGTAGTCATCCGCGCCAAAGCGCATTAGCTTTGACGTCTGTCACGATTCAGAGTCGAGGTGTGCGATGGAGCTTCAAACATGGCTGGCATTCTTTGCCGCCTGCTGGGTGATCAGTCTGTCCCCGGGTGCTGGCGCCATTGCGTCGATGTCCAGCGGCCTGCAATACGGTTTCTGGCGCGGTTACTGGAACGCCCTCGGCCTGCAGATCGGCCTGGCGGTGCAGATCGCGATTGTCGGCGCCGGTGTCGGCGCGATCCTGACCGCCTCGGCCACCGCGTTCCATGCGATCAAATGGTTTGGTGTGGCGTATCTGGTCTATCTGGCGATCAAGCAATGGCGCGCGCTGCCCATGGACATGAGCGATGACGCGGCGGTACGACCGATCGGCAAACCGCTGGCGCTGGTGTTTCGCGGCTTCCTGGTCAACATCAGCAACCCCAAGGCACTGGTGTTCATGCTGGCGGTGCTGCCGCAGTTCATCAATCCCCACGCACCGTTGCTGATTCAGTATGTGGTGATCGGTGCGACCATGATCTGCGTGGATCTGATTGTCATGGCCGGTTACACCGGACTGGCGTCGAAGGTGCTGCGCCTGTTGCGTACACCGCAGCAGCAGAAACGCATGAACCGCACGTTTGCCGGGCTGTTCATCGGTGCGGCGGCATTTATGGCGACGTTGCGTAAAGCGGCGGTGTAAAACCTGCCGGCACAAAAAAGGCGACCTGATGAGGTCGCCTTTTTTTATCCGCCAAGACTTTGGAGTGACGCTCAATTGTGGCGAGGGAGCTTGCTCCCGCTTGAGTGCGCAGCGCTCACAAGCTTTTGGGTCTGCTTCGCAGCCCAGCGGGAGCAAGCTCCCTCGCCACAGAACGCGTTCAGCCAAGAGTCAGCGCAAGATCACCGGCTCCGTATCGCGCGGCAGGTTGTTGCGCTGCTGCGGCTCGCGCGGCTGCTCGTACCCGCCGCCACCGAGCTGCTGGCTCAGCTGCCCGGCAACGTCCTCACCCAAAGCCTTGGACACTTCACGCACCACCCGCGGGCGATTCAGCGAGATCTTGATGTCGCGGCCATTCACCAGTTTGGTGTCCTGCGCTTCGCCCATCGCCGTGAAGGCCGAGGTGATCTCGTAGGTCTTGGTGTTGATCAGGCTGAAATCCGCCACCAGCGTCAGGCCCAGCACCGCCGAATAGCTGTCGGTGTGCGCCAGCTCGTTCATGTCCTGGGTGAAGTCGATGTCCGACACGGTGCCGAACAGCACGTAGTCGGCACCCTTGAAGCTACCGGCCTTGATGCGCTTGATCACGTCGTAGACGTCACCCTTGGACGACGCGGTGTACGGCGTGCCCTGCACCAGCTGGAACATCCCGGTACGCAGGATCTCGCCCTTGATGTCGCCGGTGAATTTACGCAGTTCACCCTGTTCGATGTAGCTGGTGGTCGCTTCCAGCTCGTTGTAGCTCGAGGAACCACTGGAGCTGTAGTAACCCTCGCGGTAATTGTTCTGCGCCGAAACGATGTGGATGTACTGCTCCACGCGCTCCTGATACGCCAGATCCGTTACCGCGACTTTCGGGGCCGCTTGCACGCTGAACGCGCAAGCCAGGGCCATCATGCCAATCCATGCGCGCATTGCTTAACGCTCCGTGGTTTTGCGGATCTCTTTTTCGTCCATCCACTCGGCCAGACCGCTTTCGACGTCGATCAGTTGCAGGCTGAATTTGTAGAAGACGTCCTTGTAGTCGCTGCTGCGCTTGACGATCGAGCTGATCGAACCTTCCAGACGGTATTTGGCGGCGATCATGTTGCCAGTCTTGGCCACGGTGCTCTTCTTGTACAGGCCGCTCTGGTTCTGCAGTTTGAGCTGGTCGACCTGGCTCTGCATCGCGGTGTTGTCGCTGGCGAAGCGGGCGGTGCCGGACTTCATCAACTGAGTCTTGATGCTGGTGGTGATTTCGCGGGTATCGATGTACTCGCTGGTCTTGTTCTTCACGTCGTAGACCTGCACCACCGGGCGGCCCTGCAGAATGCCGGACTGGGCCAGCGAGCGGGTCATCGATTCGGCGATCATTTGCAGGTCGGTCGAGCCGAATTCGTTAGTCACGGTTTCAACCGCTTTGGTGTCGCCGTAGCTGATGTTCTTGCTGCCCAGGGTCGGCGAGGTGTTGGCGCAACCGGAAGCCAGCAGGGCGAGGACAGCGATCAGGGAAAAGCGTGCAAACATGGGATTGCTCTCTAAAACAGGAATAGGGTGGCGGGCTTAAGGCGTCTTGATTTCCAGACGGAAATCCACGGCTTTCGGGGTCGGGGCGATGCCCTGGATGAAGCTGGTCTGCGCGCCGTACATCATCTGGCTTTTCCAGACTTCTTCTTCCGCGACCGGGAAACCTTCCGGGCCCAGCCAGGCGAAGCGGTAGTAGAAAATCTTGTTGCTGTTGAGGGTGTTGCTCAACTGCACGTTGACCGTCATGAAGCCGTTTTCGCGAGCGACGCGCATGGCGCCGACGACGATGTGCTTTTGCGGGCCCATGGCCACGACCTTGCTCGCGGCGCTGCCCGGCTCAGGAGGTGGCGGGGTGGCGCAGCCGCTGGCCAGCACGGCGAGGGCGGCGATGGCGATGAGTTTGAAGCGCATGCAAAGACTCCGTTCTTAAGGTTGTTTGAGGCTGGCGACGTTGGTCGCAGCAGCGCTCGGGATCACGTGGGCGGCGAGACCGCCAGCGAACACCTGATTGCCTACGGCGCGCAGGCTGATCACCTGATAACGCTGATCGACGGTGACCTTGACCAGCGAACCGCCGACGGCGCTCGGCAGACTGACTTGGTGCTCGCCTTTCTTCAAGCGCAGACGCACCACTTGGGTGTTGTCCGGCAGGGTGCGCCACGTACGGGTATCGGCACCTTCCAGCACAGCTGAAGAAATACCCACGGCCAGACCGGCCAGCGGATTGGTTTCGTTGATCTGCTTCTGCGCCACGCCTTTGGTGATCGCGCGTACGGTGGTGCGCAGGATGAGCCCCGGCATGTCATCGCGCAGAGCGCGGCGGGACATGGCAGTAGTGCTGTTGAGGGCGGTCAGGTTGACTTGCTGGCCATCGACGCCAATCTGCGCGAACGGCGCGGTGGAGGTGTCAGGCTTGATGATCGGGAACGACAGCGGAGTGATCACCACGTTGTTGGAGATCGGCAATGGCAGCGGCACGCGGATCGAGTCACGCGAGGGTGCCAGACCGCTTTGCACCACGATCAGAATATCGCTGTCGTCGGACTTGCTCGGCTTGTCGAGGTTGACCAGCGCCTGTTCCAGCAGCGGGGTATTCGGGCGCAGTTCGGCCGCCTTGCGGTAGCCCGGTGCAGCCAGGTCTTTCTCGCCCAGGGCTTCGTAGACGAAACCGGCCAGGTAATGGCTGAACGCACTCTGGTAGCTGTTTTTCAGGCTGACCACTTCCGGCGCGTCGAGGCTGGCGACCGGGTAGCCTTGCAGATCCTTGTACTGAGTCTTGATGCCTTCTTTCTCGGCTTCTTCCTCACTCTTGAGGTATTCCTTGTCGCGCAGGTCGGCGATCACCGCTTCACGTTCGTGAGTTTTCTTGATCGCGGTGCGGGCGCCGTCGAAGTCATTCACCGCCAGCAGGTTGAGGGCCATCTGCGTGGTCAGCATGACTTTTTCGTAGTCGTAGCCTTCGTAGCGACGCACCTTGTCGTTGACCAGGAAGCTGCCGAACTGAGCCAGGTATTTACCGGTGTCGAGCTTGACCGAATCTTCCCACTGGCCAACCACCTGATCGGCGCTGGTCCAGGCGTTCTGGCTGCCGGACAGGTCGCCTTTGGCGCGCAGCAACTCACCTTTCTCGAAGTAATAGAGCAGGTCTTTGTCGGGGCCGGTGTTGTTCTTTTCCAGCAGGGTCAGCGCGGCGTCGACGTTGCCGGTGGCCAGTTGCTGGTTGGTCTGGGCCAGTTCCGAGTCGTAGTTGCGAAACGCCGAACAGCCGGACAGCAAAGTGACAGCGCTGAGCGCGATCAAGGTGGGAGTGCGCAATGCCATGGGGTACTTCTTCCCTGAGCTAGTAACTGCATCAGCCGCCGATGCTGGTCGGGCTGGTGTGACCCATCGACAGTGGCGCTGGCCTCCTGCCAATTCCTCATAACCAGAGGAGCTTTTATGCCGCATCGCGATAGCGCGGGCGCGGCATTATAAGCGGGCGATGCTGGCCATGTAATAGCTTTTTAATCGCACTTGTTAGTTTGGTGCCATTACTCTCTGCTTTATCGGAAACCCTTCGTTCATGGCGTTTCGGGCAGGACAAGTGCCGATCCCACATAATAGTTCTGGCCCATGAATACCCTCAGGTTGAACACTTGATGGCTGCGGTCGACGCGTACCGTGAACCCGTCTTCTGCACGAAAATACGGAAAGCGCACCTGGTGCAGGCCTTTTTTCAGGCGCAGACGGGCGACCAGGGTTTTGTCCGGCAGCGTGCGCCAGGTTCGGGTGTCAGCCTCTTCAAAAGGATCAGGATCGGTCACCACCAACGACGCCTTGGACGGATCGCGTTCGTTCTTTTGCGCTTGGCTAATGGCGGCCATGTTGGCGCGGAACATGGCGCGAGAGATGATCGCCGGCATGTCATCGCGCAAGGTGCGGATGGCCATGTCAGAGACGCTGTTGATCATGGTCAATGGGTGCTTTTTACCGTCGACGACGACCTGGGTCACGGCAGGGGTGAGGGTGTCGGGCACCATCACCGGAAACGAGATCGGGGCAACAATCGTCAGGTTTTCGTTCAGCCGCACCGGGATCGGTACTTGTACCGAACTGCGTGCCGGGGCGAAACCGGCCTGGACCACGATCAGGACCTCGCTTTCATCGGCTGCCGGGCCGGGTTTGTCCAGGTTGCGCAAAGCGTTTTCGAGCAGCGGCAAGCCCGGGCGCAACTCGATCGCCTGTCGATACCCCGGCGCTGCGAGCGCGCGTTCGCCCAGCGCTTCATAAGTGAAGCCGGCCAGATAATGGCTGAACGCACTCTGATAGCCATTCTTCAGCTCAAGCACTTGCGGGGCATCAAGGATGGCCACCGGATAGCCTTCCAGATCCTTGTAATGCAGGGTGATGCCCTGATGCCTGGCCTGTTCTTGCGCGTCTTCGTATTGCCGCTCCCGCTGGCGGGCGATCAGGGTTTCGCGCTCGTGGGTTTTCTTGATATCGGCGCGGGCCCCGTCGAAATCGTTTTCCGCCAGTTGATTGAGGGCCATTTCGGTGGTCAGCATGACTTTTTCGTAGTCGTAGCCCTCGTAACGCTGCAGCTTGTCGTTGACCAGCATGGTGCCCATTTCATTGCCGAATCGGGTCAGCAACTTCATGCCCGCGGAGGGCACGGCTTCTTCGCGCTGAAAAATCATCCGGTCGGCACTGCGCCAGGCTTCCTGGCTTTTTGGCAGGTTGGTGCCGGCGCTGAGGATCGCGCCGCGCTCCATGAAATACAGCAGATCCTTGTTTTCCCAAGGATTGTGCAGCTCCATCAGATAGAGCGCTTCGTTGAGATTGCCTTGCGCCATCTGATCGATGGTCTGCTGCATTTCCTGATCGTAATTGCGGTAAGCGGCGCACCCGCTCAGTTGCATGATGAGGCTAAGCAGCAGGCAGAACGGCAGACAATGGCGCATGGAAACGGGTTCTTCCTTGAACGGCAAAAGCACGGAGGTGACGCATTATAGGGGCGCTTTGCTGCTGCCGGGTGGACAAGGATTGCGCTAGGCTTGCGCGCTCAGCGCTCAACAGATCCGGGGCTTTAATGAATCAACTGCAAGCCATGCGCGCGTTTCGCTGCATCGTCGAATGTCGCGGGTTCAGCGCCGCCGCCGAGCGCCTCGACACCACTCACTCAACGATCTCCCGCCAGTTGCAGCAACTGGAAAGCGAGCTGGGCACGCGGCTGATCAACCGCAACACCCGGGGTTTCAACCTGACCACGGCGGGGCAGCAGTATTACGCGGCGTGCGTGGACATCCTCGAACGCCTCGATCAAGCCGCGCTGGCGGTGGGACAGGCCCATGAAAGCCCCAGCGGTGTGCTGCGCATCAGCGCGCCAATGGTGATTGGTACGCTGGAACTGGCGAGCTGGCTGCCGGCATTTCAGCAGCGCTATCCCGAGATTGAGGTGGATCTGTCCTGCGATGACCGTTTTGTCGATCTGATCGCCGAGGGTTTCGATGTGGCCCTACGCATCTGCGGGCCGTTGGCCGATTCATCCATGGTGGCGCGGTTGTTGACTGTCTCGGATATGTTGCTGGTGGCTTCGCCTGTGTATGTGGCGCGCAATGGTCTGGTGCGACAGGTGCGTGAACTCGCCGAGCATCAGTTGCTGGCGTTTGCCGGTGGCAGCGACTGGGTACTGACCGATGCACGCGGGGCGACCACGTCGGTGCGGGCTCAAGGGCGGTTCAAGGCCGATTCGATCAGTTCGCTGCACGCCGCCGCGCTGACCGGAGTCGGCATCGCCGCGTTCACTCGGGCCACGGTGCAGGACGATCTGCTCAGTGGCCGACTGGTACAGATCCTGCCCAATTGCAGCCTCGGCCAGCGCCACTATTACGCGCTGTATCCGCATGCCCGGCATGTGGCGCTCAACGTCCGGGTCTTTGTCGAATTCATGCTCGAACACTACTGCCAGGCATCGGCGCCCCTGCGCTAAACCGGTTCTACGTCGACAAAGCTTGAGTGAAAGGCGTTCGAAGTGAACAATGTGTAACTTCGCATTTCCATTTGAGAGTCATTCATGACTGCCGCGTCCCGATTCCTGGCCTGGCTGGTGTTCCCTCTGTTCGCCCTGAGCAGTTTCAACCTGCTGGCCGACACCGTGGAAGGCGCCCCGCAGGCGCTGCACCTGCTCGATTACATCAGCGCCGACTATCCGCCAACAGTCGCGGCGGGCAAGGTCGTCGACGACGGCGAATATCGCGAGCAACTGGAATTCACCCAGGTGCTGCAAGGGCTGATCGGCGGTCTGCCGGCCAAACCAGAGAAGGCTGCGCTGGAGCAGGGAGTCGAAGCTTTGCACGCGGCCATCACCGCGAAACAGGACGGCGCCGACGTCGCGCGTCAGGCCCGGCAACTGGGGGCGAAACTGGCGGTGGCGTATGAAGTCAGCCAGGCGCCGATCATCACTCCCGATCCGACCCGGGGCGCGCCGCTGTACGCGCAGAACTGCTCGGTATGTCACGGTGAAACCGGCGCCGGTGACGGCCCGGCGGGCCTCGGCATGACGCCGCCACCGGCCAACCTGCGCGATGCCGCACGCATCGACCATCTGAGTCTGTACGCGATCTACAGCACCCTCGGCCAAGGCGTCGAAGGCACCGACATGCCGGCCTTCGCCGATCAACTGGACGACCGTCAGCGTTGGGATCTGGCGACCTACATCGCCGGTTTCAGTGCCGACCCGGCCGCAGCCAAGGCCGACAAGACCTTCAACATCGCTGATCTGGCGCGCCAGACGCCGGCGGAAGTGCAGGCCGCCGAAGGCCCGCAGGTCGCCGCAAGCTTCCGTGCCCAGCGCGCGCAACCGCCGCAGGTCAAACGCGGCCCTGCACAGTTGCTCGATTACACCGCCACCACGCTGGACAAGAGCCTGGCGGCGTACCGTGCCGGTGATCACGATCAGGCTTACGACCTGTCGGTGGCGGCGTATCTGGAAGGTTTCGAACTGGTCGAAAGCTCGCTGGATAACGTCGACGCCAACGTGCGCAAGGACACCGAAAAATCGCTGATGGCCTACCGTCAGTCGTTGCAGGACGGCTTGCCGGTGGCGCAAGCCGAACAGCGTCTGGACGCGGCCAAGGGCAAGTTGAAAGCGTCTGCCGAATTGCTCGGCAGCGATGGCCTGAGCTGGTCGCTGAGCTTTATCTCCGGCCTGCTGATTCTGCTGCGCGAAGGCCTCGAAGCGATTCTGGTGCTGGCGGCGATCCTCGCGTTTCTGCGCAACACCGGCCAGCAGTCGGCGGTGCGCAGCGTCAACATCGGTTGGGGCCTGGCGTTGCTCGCCGGTCTCGGCACCTGGGCGCTGGCGGCGTATGTGATCGACGTCAGCGGCTCGCAGCGTGAACTGCTTGAGGGTGCGACGGCGCTGTTCGCCAGCGTCATGGTGCTGTGGCTCGGCGTTTGGATGCACGACCGGCGCCACGCGGCGGCCTGGCAGGATTACATCAAGCAGAGTCTGGTGGGCGGCGGCGGGCGTTTCGGCTTCGCGATCCTCGCGTTCTTCTCGGTGTACCGCGAGCTGTTCGAGGTGATCCTGTTCTATGAAACCCTGTGGCTGCAGGCTGGCCCCGCCGGGCATGACGCAGTGCTGGCCGGCGGTGCGACGGCGCTGGTGCTGCTGATCGGTCTGGCCTGGGTGATCCTGCGCGGCTCGGCGAAACTGCCGCTGACGCTGTTCTTCAGCATCAACGCCGGTCTGCTCTGTGCGTTGTCGGTGGTGTTCGCCGGGCATGGCGTGAAAGCGTTGCAGGAAGCCGGGATCTTCGGCACGCGGCCGGTGGCGTTCTTTGACTTCGACTGGCTGGGGATCCATGCCGATGCCTATTCGCTGACGGCGCAGGCGGTGGCGATTCTGGCGATTGTTGTGCTGTACGGGCGGAGTCGGATGGCCGAGAAGAAGCGGGTTTCTGCTGCCTGATCGGGTTATCGTTTGAAAGATCGCAGCCTGCGGCAGCTCCTACAGGGGTTCGGTGTATCCCTGTAGGAGCTGCCGCAGGCTGCGATCTTTTGCTTTCAAGAGGTTATCAAGATGCGTGTATGGATCGATGCCGACGCCTGCCCCCGGGCCGCCAAGGAACTGGTGGTGAAGTTTGCCCTCAAGCGCCGGTTCGAAGTGGTGCTGGTGGCCGGGCAGCCGCAGACCAAGCCAGGGCTGGCCATCGTCAAACTGATTGTGGTGCCCAGCGGCCCGGATGCGGCGGACGATTATCTGGTCGAGCACGCGGTGCCCGGTGAGCTGGTGATCTGCAGCGATATTCCGCTGGCCGATCGTCTGGTGAAGAAGGGGGTGGCAGCGCTGGATCCTCGCGGCAAGGAGTTCGATGCGCAAAACATCGGCGAGCGTCTGGCGGTGCGCAACCTGTTCACCGACCTGCGTGAACAGGGCCAGATCAGCGGCGGCCCGGCGCCGTTCGGCGAGCGGGAGAAGCAGGCGTTTGCCAATGCGCTGGACCGGATCCTGACGCGCCTGACCCGCAAACCCTGAAATAATCACCATTCCCCTGTGGGAGCGGGCTTGCTCGCGAAGGCGTCGAATCAGACAACATTGATTTGAATGACACACCGCTTTCGCGAGCAAGCCCGCTCCCACATCTCGCTCCGCATGCGGTCAGAGATCAAACATCGTTCTCGTGAGTCAGTTCGAGAACGCGATCCACCAGTTTGTTGATCCCCGAAGCCGCTTCACTGATGTTCTGCGCCAGCATGTAAGCCGGGGTCGTTACCAGTTTGCGTGCCTTGTCTTCGATGATGTCGGTCACCGCGCAGTCTTCGTGGGTGGCGCCCATCTTGTTCATCGCGGTAGCGGTGTCGGCATCGTTGCCAATGGTGCAGGTCACGCCCGGGCCGTAGATCTTCGCCGCCAGCGCCGGCGAGATGCACATCAGGCCTACCGGTTTGCCCGCTTCGGCAAACGCTTCCGCCAAGGCCAGCACTTCAGGCTGCACCGTGCAGCCGGCGCCTTCAACGGCGAAGTTCGAGAGGTTTTTCGCGGCACCGAAACCGCCGGGCACGATCAGCGCGTCGAAGTCTTCGACGTCGGCCTCGCGGATGTCTTTGATGTTGCCGCGGGCAATGCGCGCCGACTCCACCAGTACGTTGCGCGTCTCGGGCATTTCTTCACCGGTCAGGTGATTGATCACATGCAATTGCGCGACGTTCGGGGCGAAGCACTGCACTTGCGCGCCGCGTTGATCCAGACGCAGCAGGGTGATGACGCTCTCGTGGATCTCGGCGCCGTCGTACACGCCACTGCCGGACAGGATCACTGCAACTTTTTTGCTCATGGGTTTCTCTCCAGATTCATGGCGCTAAATGTCCACTAATTTATCGCGCGTTGCCATAGGCCCAAGTGGTGGCTGCACCTGCATGGAACGCTTTCTACATGGATCGCAACAACGGCGGGGTGTTCATTATTTGCGGTTGCCTGCCGCGTGACGAGCGGGAGATTTTTGGCGTGAGAACGCCGCTGGCGAACGGGAGTCCGCTGGCGCAGAGGGGATAAGTGACTAAAAGAGGCGGCCAGCCCGGGCTTTGCGCAGGGCTGTACGCCAGGCGCCAGCGGGTTATTCGGCTGGCGTCTTCGGTTCGGCAGGTTTGGCCACTTCGGCTTGATTCAGCAGTGCCGCTTTTGCGGCTTGCTCATCGGCGTAAACCTGTTTTGCCAGTCGCGCATTCTTGAAGCGGCGGCGCAGCCACAGACCCACGCCAAGAATCAGCAGCGCGCCGAGCACCCACAGCTCGTACTTCTTGATGCTGCCGAGCATGCCTTCGAGCACCGCACCGAAGTGGTAGGCGGCGGCCGCCAGCGCGGTTGCCCAGATTGCCGCGCCGATGCCGTTCAGCAGCAGGTAACGTCCCGGCGGGTAACCCGACAGGCCGATCGCCACCGGCATCACCGTGCGCAGGCCATAAACGAAGCGGAAACTCAGGACCCAGATGTCCGGATGTTTGCGGATATGTTCCAGCGCGCGGTCGCCCATCATCTGCCAGCGCGGTTTGCGCGCGAGCAATTTGCGCCCGTGCTTGCGCCCCAGGAAGTACCACAGCTGATCGCCGGCATAGCTGCCGAAGAACGCCACGACCACCACCAGGTTGATGTCCATGTATCCACGGAACGCGAGGAAGCCTGCGAGCACCAGGATGGTTTCGCCTTCGAAGAACGTGCCGAGGAACAAGGCAAAGTAGCCAAAGTCATGCAGAAATTGTTGGAGCATTGTCTGGGTGCTGGCGAAATGAACGCGCAGCCTAACCCTTCGGACACATTCATGAAAGTGTCCAAATGTGTCTCGACGTGAACAATTCCTACGCTAACAATGGAATGCGGCTACATGTCACGGGGTACGCACAACTGTAATCTGTTGGTCATAATGGCCGTCTATAACTGTCACGCTCGCCCGTTTGCGCGGGCTCAGGAGTCCGCCGTGAGCTTTACCCCTGCCAATCGTCTGTTCCCTGCCACTCGCCTGCGTCGCAACCGTCGCGATGATTTTTCGCGTCGGCTGGTGCGGGAAAACGTGCTGACGGTCGATGACCTGATCTTGCCGGTGTTCGTGCTCGATGGTGTAAACCGTCGCGAAGCCGTGGCCTCGATGCCCGGTGTCGAGCGCCTGACCATCGACCTGCTGCTTGAAGAAGCGGCGAAATGGGTCGAGCTGGGAATCCCGGCGCTGGCGTTGTTCCCGGTCACGCCTGTCGAACTGAAATCCCTCGATGCTGCCGAAGCCTGGAACCCTGAAGGCATTGCCCAGCGCGCCACTCGCGCGTTGCGTGAGCGTTTCCCGGAATTGGGCGTGATCACTGACGTCGCCCTCGATCCGTTCACCACCCACGGGCAGGACGGCATTCTCGACGAAGAAGGCTACGTGCAGAACGACATCACTGTCGACGCACTGGTCAAACAGGCTTTGTCCCACGCCGAAGCCGGCGCGCAGGTCGTGGCGCCGTCGGACATGATGGACGGCCGCATCCAGGCGATCCGCGAAGCACTGGAGATTGCCGGTCACATCAACGTGCGGATCATGGCCTACTCGGCCAAGTACGCCAGCGCCTATTACGGGCCGTTCCGCGATGCCGTGGGTTCGGCGGCGAATCTGGGCAAGGCCAACAAGGCCTCGTATCAGATGGACCCGGCCAACAGCGACGAAGCGCTGCACGAAGTCGGCGCGGACTTGTCTGAAGGCGCGGACATGGTCATGGTCAAACCCGGCATGCCGTACCTGGACATTCTTTTGCGGGTAAAAGATGCCTTCAAAGTGCCGACCTTCGTCTATCAGGTTAGCGGCGAATACGCCATGCACATGGCGGCGATCCAGAATGGCTGGTTGAGCGAGGCGGTAATTCTTGAATCTCTGACCGCCTTTAAACGTGCCGGCGCTGATGGCATCCTGACTTACTTTGCTGTCCGTGCCGCTCAATTGTTACGAGAGCAGAAATAGCCCTCCCAGGAACATTCGATGAATACCGAAGGACTCACTGAAGTTGCAGTAAAAGAAGCTCAACCGGTGGTGGAGCAAATCACCGAAACCCCGCCGGAACTCGAGCCTGCGCCACCCGCGCCGGTCACCGAAGCCGTTGCGGCGGCGCCAGTGATTGCGATCCCGGGCCTGGATGACAGCAGCCTGTACATCCACCGCGAGCTCTCGCAACTGCAGTTCAATATCCGCGTGCTGGAACAGGCGCTGGACGAGTCCTATCCGTTGCTGGAGCGGTTGAAGTTCCTGCTGATTTTCTCCAGCAACCTCGACGAATTCTTCGAAATCCGCGTCGCCGGCCTGAAAAAGCAGATTACCTTCGCCCGCGAACAGGCCGGTGCCGACGGTCTGCAACCGCATCAGGCGCTGGCGCGGATCAGCGAGCTGGTGCACGGTCACGTTGACCGCCAGTACGCGATCCTCAACGACATCCTGCTGCCGGAGCTGGAAAAGCATCAGGTGCGCTTCATCCGTCGCCGTCACTGGACGACCAAGATCAAGACCTGGGTGCGCCGTTATTTCCGCGACGAGATCGCGCCGATCATCACCCCGATCGGCCTCGACCCGACGCACCCGTTCCCGTTGCTGGTGAACAAGAGCCTGAACTTCATCGTCGAACTGGAAGGTATCGACGCCTTCGGTCGCGATTCCGGTCTGGCGATCATCCCGGCACCGCGCCTGCTGCCACGGATCATCAAGGTCCCGGAAGAAGTCGGCGGCCCGGGCGACAACTATGTGTTCCTGTCGTCGATGATCCACGCCCACGCCGATGACCTGTTCCAGGGCATGAAGGTCAAGGGCTGCTACCAGTTCCGCCTGACCCGAAACGCCGACCTGGCGCTCGACTCCGAAGATGTCGAAGACCTTGCGCGCGCCCTGCGTGGCGAGCTGTTCTCTCGGCGTTACGGCGATGCAGTGCGCCTGGAAGTCGCCGACACTTGCCCGAAACACCTGTCGGACTACCTGCTCAAGCAGTTCAACCTGAGCGAGACCGAGCTGTATCAGGTCAACGGCCCGGTCAACCTGACCCGTCTGTTCAGCATCACTGGTCTGGACAGCCACCCGGAGCTGCAATACACGCCGTTCACCCCGCAGATCCCGAAACTGCTGCAGAACAGCGAAAACATTTTCAGCGTGGTGAGCAAGCAGGACATCCTGCTGCTGCACCCGTTCGAGTCGTTCACCCCGGTGGTCGACCTGCTGCGTCAGGCGGCGAAAGACCCGCATGTTCTGGCCGTGCGCCAGACCCTGTATCGCTCCGGTGCCAACTCGGAAATCGTCGATGCGCTGGTGGACGCCGCGCGTAACGGCAAGGAAGTGACCGCGGTCATCGAACTGCGCGCCCGCTTCGACGAAGAGTCCAACCTGCAACTGGCCAGCCGTCTGCAAGCGGCCGGTGCGGTGGTGATTTACGGCGTGGTCGGTTTCAAGACTCACGCCAAGATGATGCTGATCCTGCGTCGCGAGGCCGGTGAGATCGTGCGTTACGCGCACCTCGGCACCGGTAACTATCACGCCGGCAATGCGCGTCTGTACACCGACTACAGCCTGCTGACCTCCGACGACGCCTTGTGCGAAGACGTCGGAAAACTGTTCAGCCAGTTGATCGGCATGGGTAAAACCCTGCGTATGAAGAAGCTGTTGCATGCGCCGTTCACCCTGAAGAAGGGCATGCTCGACATGATTGCCCGGGAAACCCAGTTCGCCGTCGAAGGCAAACCGGCGCACATCATCGCCAAGTTCAACTCGCTGACCGATCCGAAGATCATTCGCGCGCTGTACAAGGCCAGCCAGTCCGGCGTACGCATCGATCTGGTGGTGCGTGGCATGTGCTGCCTGCGTCCGGGCATCGCCGGGGTTTCGCACAACATCCATGTGCGCTCGATCATCGGTCGCTTCCTTGAACACACCCGAGTGTTCTACTTCCTCAACGGCGGCGAGGAGCAGATGTTCCTCTCCAGCGCCGACTGGATGGAGCGCAACCTCGACAAGCGCGTCGAGACTTGCTTCCCGGTGGAGGGCAAGAAGCTGCTGACCCGCGTGAAGAAAGAGCTGGAGCTGTATCTGACCGACAACACTCACAGCTGGAGCCTGCAGTCGGATGGCCGTTACATCCGCAACACACCAACCGGCAACCAGAACCCGCGCAGTGCGCAGGCGACGCTACTGGAGCGCCTGGGCAGCCCGATTCTGCCGGTGAGCAGCTGACCTTCAGCCCAATAAAAAAGGCGATCCTTGCGGATCGCCTTTTTTGTGCCTGTCGTTCACCTACCTGTGGCGAGGGAGCTTGCTCCCGCTGGACTGCGCAGCAGGCCTATGCTTTCAAAGGAAGGGCCGCTTCGCGCCCCAGCGGGAGCAAGCTCCCTCGCCACAAGGTTATCAGTGGACTGTTAGCACGATGCCCACCCGCGTCAGCCAGTCGGCTTCGAGGCCAAAGTCGGCCTGAGTCAGCTGGTTTTCGTCCAGCCAGTTCTCCGGGAATTCCACGTCGAGGGTGTTGCCTTTGGCATGCAGCGTCACTTGCGGCATCGCCTGGGTACCACGGATGTGGTGGAACAGGATCGCGAAGCGCAGCAGTACGCACAGGCGGATCAGCTTGTCGCCGTCGTCACCGAACTCGGCGAACTTGTCCTTGGGGATGTTGCGACGATGGCCGCGCACCAGCAGGGCGAGCATTTGCTGGTCCTCGCGGGAGAAACCGGCCAGATCCGAGTGCTCGATCAGGTAGGCGCCGTGCTTGTGATAGTGGTAGTGCGCGATGTCGAGGCCGACTTCGTGGACCTTCGCTGCCCAACCGAGCAATTCGCGCCAGATGCCGTCATCCAGCTCCCAGTCTGCGGCGACCTGATCGAAGGCGTGCAGGGCTTTGCGTTCTACCCGCGCCGCTTGCTCCAGATCGACGTGATAGCGCTCCATCAGCGAAGTCAGGGTGCGTTCACGCACGTCTTCGTGATGATGGCGGCCGAGCAGGTCGTAGAGCACGCCTTCACGCAGCGCGCCTTCGCAGTGATCCATGCGTTGCAGTTCGAGGGCGTCGAAGATCGCTTCGAGAATCGCCAGGCCCGCCGGGAAAATCGCCCGACGGTCAGGCTTGATGCCTTCGAAGTCGATCTTGTCGACGTCACCCAGTTTGAACAGGCGACGTTTGAGCCAGGCCAGACCTTCGGCGTTGACTTCGCCGGTGCCATGCCCGCCGGCCTTCAGCGCCAGACCGATGGCGCGGATGGTGCCCGAGGAGCCGATGGCTTCATCCCAGGTCAGGCGGTGCAGGGCGTGCTCGATGCTCATGATCTCCAGCCGCGCCGCGGTGTAGGCCTGGGCGTAACGGGCCGGGGTGATCTTGCCGTCCTTGAAGTAACGCTGGGTGAAGCTGACGCAGCCCATTTGCAGGCTTTCGCGCAGCAGCGGTTCAAAACGCTGGCCGATGATGAATTCGGTACTGCCGCCGCCGATGTCGGCCACCAGACGCTTGCCCGGGGTGTCGGCGAGGGTGTGCGAAACGCCCAGATAAATCAGGCGCGCTTCTTCACGGCCGGAGATGACTTCCACCGGGTGACCGAGGATTTCTTCGGCGCGGTGGATGAATTCCAGGCGATTGCGCGCTTCGCGCAGGGCGTTGGTGCCGACGATCCGCACGGCGCCCAGCGGCATGCCGTTGATCAGTTGGGCAAAACGCTTGAGGCAGTCGAGGCCGCGCTGCATCGATTCTTCGTTGAGATGGCGCTCATCGTCGATGCCGGCGGCGAGCTGCACTTTCTCTCCGAGGCGCTCCAGGATGCGGATTTCACCGTTCTGGGCCTTGGCCACGACCATGTGGAAGCTGTTGGAGCCCAGGTCGATTGCGGCGATCAGGGACAGATTCTTGGCTTTGGATTGCGGCATGGTCAGGGGGTCTCGGTCGATAACCCCGCCATCGTGCCACGATCAAACGCTGACGCCAACGCGCATGGTTCAAACCGTTGATCCTGCGCATAAAAGCTTGAGACCGCGGCGCGGCCATTCGCGAGCAAGCCCGCTCCCACAGGTTTTGCGGCGAGCACACAATCATGTTCCGCCGCAGAACCCTGTGGGAGCGGGCTTGCCCGCGAAGGGGCCGCTAAAGTCCCTGAATAACCTTCAGGCTGTCGCTTCCACCGTGCCAATGAAGTTCGCCAGCTCCGCGGTCTGCGGATTGGCAAACAACACCTTCGGATCCCCCACCTCATGCACCTTGCCATGGTGCATGAACACCAGTTTGTCGCCGACTTCCCGGGCAAAGCGCATTTCGTGGGTGACCATGATCAGCGTCATCCCTTCCTTGGCCAGTTGCCTGACCACGGCGAGCACTTCGTTGACCAGTTCCGGATCCAGCGCCGAGGTGATTTCATCGCACAGCAACACTTTCGGCGACATCGCCAGCGCGCGGGCAATCGCTACCCGCTGTTGCTGTCCGCCGGACAAACGATCCGGGAAGGCATCGAACTTCTCCCCCAGCCCGACGCGCTCCAACATCTTGCGCGCCAGTTCGGCCGCTTTGGCCTTCGGTACTTTCTGCACCACTTGCGGCGCGAGCATCACGTTCTCGCCGACGGTCAGGTGCGGGAACAGGTTGAACTGCTGGAACACCATGCCGACTTTCTGCCGCAGGCTGCGCAGGTCGGCGCGGGCGGCGTCGAGGTACTCGCCGTCGACTTCGATCACCCCGTCGTTGATCGACTCCAGACCGTTGAGCGTGCGCAGCAGGGTCGATTTGCCCGAGCCGCTGCGGCCGATAATCGCCACTACCTGGCCTTCCTCGACGCTCAGGTCGATGCCTTTGAGCACATGATGGTCGCCGTAGTATTTATGCAGGGCGGAAATTCTAAGCAGAGGCATGCAGTCTCCTTTCCAGGTAGCGCGCACTGAGCGACAAGGGGTAGCAGAGCAGGAAATAGCCGAGGGCGACGAGGCCGTAGACCATGAACGGTTCGAAAGTGGCGTTGGCGAGCATGCCGCCGGTCTTGGTCAGCTCGGTGAAACCGATGATCGAGGTCACCGCAGTGCCCTTGACCACCTGCACCGAGAAGCCCACGGTCGGCGCCACGGCGATGCGCAGCGCCTGCGGCAGGATCACGTAGCGCAGTTGCTCCAGCGGATTCAGCGCCAGACTCGACGAGGCTTCCCATTGGCCATTGGGGATCGCTTCGACGCAACCGCGCCAGATCTCCGCCAGATAGGCGCTGGTGAATAATGTCAGGGCAATGGCTGCCGCCATCCACGGCGAGATCTCGATCCCGGCCAGCGCCACGCCGAAGAACACCAGAAACAGCTGCATCAGCAGCGGTGTGCCCTGGAACAGCTCGATCCAGGTGCGGGCAATATTGCTGGGCAACGGGTTTTTCGAGATGCGCATGATCAGAATCAGCAGCCCGACGATCCCGCCGCCAATGAACGCCACCAGCGACAACGCCAGCGTCCATTGCAGGCCGGTGAGCAGGTTGCGCAGGATGTCCCAGAAGGTGAAATCGCTCATCGGCTGCTCCTCGCGATATACCGGCGGCCGATCCAGTTCAGCAATTGGCGGATCAGCAGCGCCATGCACAGATAGATCAGCGTGGTCAGCGCATAGGTTTCAAAGGCGCGGAAGTTGCGCGACTGAATGAAGTTGGCAGCGAAGCTCAGCTCCTCGGTGGCGATCTGCGAACACACCGCCGAGCCGAGCATGACGATGATGATCTGGCTGCTCAGGGCCGGCCAGACCTTGCCCAGCGCCGGCAACAGAATCACGTGGCGGAACGCTTCGAAACGGCTCATCGCCAGTGCGGCAGCGGCCTCCAGCTGCCCGCGCGGAATCGCCTGGATGCCGGCGCGGATGATCTCGGTCGAATACGCACCGAGGTTGATCACCATCGCCAGCACCGCCGCCTGCCACTCGGAAATCTGCACCCCGAGCGACGGCAGGCCGAAGAAGATGAAGAACAACTGCACCAGGAACGGCGTGTTGCGGATCAACTCGACGTAGACGCCGAAGAGTGCCGAGAACGGGCGGATGTTCCACGCCCGTACCAGCGCGCCGACGATGCCCACGCCGACTCCGAGCACTGCGCCAATGGCCGTCAGTTCAATGGTGAACAGGGCGCCGCGCAGCAGCAGGTCGGTGTTTTGCACCACCGGCATGAAATCGAATTGATAAGCCATGAAGGTCTCCCGCGCAGTCGATCAGAGATCGGCCGGCAGCGGCTCTTTGAGCCAGGTCTGCGAGTTTTTCTCCAGCGCGCCGTCGGCCTTGGCGGTGGCGAGGATCTCGTTGACCTTGCCCAGCAGCGCCGGCTCGTTCTTGTTCACGCCGACGTAGACCGGCGAATCCTTGAGCTTCACTTTCAGCGCCGGCACGCGTTTCGGGTTCTTCTCGCTGATCGCGACCATCACCACGTTGCCGCTGGCGATCAGATCGACTTGCCCTGCGAGGTAGGCGGCGATGGTCGAGTTGTTGTCCTCGAAGCGCTTGATGGTCACGCCTTCGGGGGCGACTTTGCTCAGCTCGATGTCTTCGATGGCACCACGGGTGACGCTGATGGTTTTGCCCTTGAGGTCGTCGAGCGTGTTGATGACGGCATCAGGCGGGCCGAACACCGCGAGGTAGAACGGCGCGTAGGCGTGGGAGAAGTCGATGACTTTCTCGCGATCCGGGTTTTTGCCGAGACTGGAGATCACCAGATCGACCTTGCCGGTGGTGAGGAACGGGATGCGGTTGGTGCTGTTGACCGGCGTCAGCTCAAGTTTGACCTTGAGCTGGTCAGCCAGCAGTTTTGCCGTATCGATGTCCAGGCCACGGGGTTTCATGTCCGGGCCGACCGAGCCGAACGGCGGGAAGTCCTGAGGCACGGCGACTTTCAGTGTGCCGCGTTTGACCACGTCTTCCAGGCCATCGGCGTGGGCGGGGATCTGGCTCAGCATCAAGCTGGAAAACAGAGCGGCGAGGAGGGCTCGGTAACGCAGGGTCATGGCAAATCTCCGGATCGACGGGAAGTGATTTCTGCGATCGGACAGAGCATGCGCCGTGCCAATACCCGGTTTTATCCCCGGCAGGCCACGGGTTTTCCGGGTTTGTTCGGTCTTACTGGTCTGAACAGTCAGGTTGTATTTCGCACCCCGATAGCGCACCGGCAGCGGGCGCCGAACCCTGCTGGGGCACGACTTGCCGGAACCGGCGAATAGCTTTACAACTAGCCGCACCTTGGCCTGGCTCGTCTGAAAAACCATGAACTCGATCTCCCGCGCCGTACCCGAAGTGGCGCTGCAAGCCATACGCAAACTGATCACCGAACAGGGTTTTGGTGCGGGTGATGCGTTGCCGTCGCAACGGGATCTGGCGGTGCAACTGGGGGTCAGTCGGGCGTCATTGCGTGAGGCGTTGTCGTCGCTCAGTGCGCTGGGTGTGGTCAGCATCCAGCCAGGCAAAGGCGTGTTCGTACAGGCACCGGTGGAAATTGCGCAGGGTGACAATGCGCAGGGCTGGCCATTTGCAGCGCAGGCCTCGCCGCTGGACATCTTTCAGTTGCGCTATGCGCTGGAGGGCTTTGCCGCCGGGCTGGCGGCGGTGACCTTGAGCACGTTCGATCTGGATGCGCTGGAGGACAACGTCGCGGCGATGCGTGAGCAATTGAAGGCCGGCGACTTCGAGGCCGCGGCGAAACTCGACTTCGAATTCCACCGGCGCATTCTGCTGGCCAGCGGCAATCAGGCGATGCTAAGCATCCTCACCGCCAGCGCCGAGATCTTTCTGGAGAGCCAGAAGCTACCGTTCATCCGCGCCGAACGGGCGATGGAAACCTGGCAGGAACACCGCAAGATCCTTCGTGCCCTCGCGCGCCGCGCATCCGCTGCGGCCCAGAAGGCCATGCAGGAACACGTGCGCAACGCCGCCCTGCGCACCGGAATTTCCTTCATTGCCCCCGCCACGGCGTGACTTGGGCTATACCCAGACTCATCGAGTGCCATAGCAAGACTCAATCAACTGCGGCTTCCTGAACAGGGGAAGGGCGGCTATGATGGGCCACGTTTTTTTGCTTACAACCTGGAGAATTCCATGAGCAGCGATCTGATCAAACACGTTAGCGACGCCAGCTTCGAAGCCGACGTACTCAAGGCCGAAGGCGCTGTACTGGTCGACTACTGGGCTGAATGGTGCGGCCCTTGCAAAATGATCGCTCCGGTTCTGGACGAGATTGCCGAGACTTACAAAGGCAAGCTGACCGTCGCCAAACTGAACATCGACGAAAACCAGGAAACCCCGGCCAAGCACGGCGTGCGTGGTATCCCGACCCTGATGCTGTTCAAGAACGGCAACGTTGAAGCGACCAAGGTCGGCGCCCTGTCGAAGTCGCAACTGGCTGCTTTCCTCGACGCCAACATCTAAGCGTCGCAGTAAATCGCCGAAAAAAAGCCTCGCAATTTGCGGGGCTTTTTGCGTATTCAGGGCTAGACGCTCCGAAACTCAGGTGGTACATTCGGCCCCGCACTGGTTTCTCCACTGCCCCCTGCTAGCCGTCGCCGACGCACTCCTTTTCGAACAAGTTCGCGATCCTGTCGCCTTCTCCGCGGCGCGGCCTCATTAAGCCAAAAGCTTAATTTCCCCCCTCCATAAATGATTACGTCATTCCTATATGAATCTGACTGAACTCAAGCAAAAGCCGATTACCGAACTGCTCGAATTGGCCGAACAGATGGGCATAGAAAATATGGCCCGTTCGCGCAAGCAGGACGTGATTTTCTCCCTGCTGAAAAAGCACGCGAAAAGCGGCGAGGAAATCTCCGGTGATGGCGTGCTGGAGATTCTCCAGGACGGCTTCGGCTTCCTGCGCTCCGCTGACGCTTCCTACCTCGCCGGCCCGGACGATATCTACGTCTCGCCGAGCCAGATCCGTCGTTTCAACTTGCGCACCGGTGACACCATCGTTGGCAAGATCCGCCCTCCGAAGGAAGGCGAGCGTTACTTCGCTCTGCTCAAGGTCGACACGATCAACTTCGATCGTCCGGAGAACGCGAAGAACAAGATTCTCTTCGAGAACCTGACCCCGCTGTTCCCGACCGTGCGCATGAAGATGGAAGCCGGTAACGGTTCCACCGAAGACTTGACCGGTCGTGTGATCGACCTGTGCGCCCCGATCGGCAAAGGCCAGCGCGGTCTGATCGTTGCACCGCCGAAAGCCGGTAAAACGATCATGCTGCAGAACATCGCGGCGAACATCGCGCGTAACAACCCTGAAGTTCACCTGATCGTGCTGTTGATCGACGAACGTCCGGAAGAAGTGACCGAAATGCAGCGCACCGTGCGTGGCGAAGTGGTTGCCTCGACCTTCGACGAGCCGCCGACCCGTCACGTGCAGGTTGCCGAGATGGTGATCGAGAAGGCCAAGCGCCTGGTCGAACACAAGAAGGACGTGGTGATCCTGCTCGACTCCATCACCCGTCTGGCCCGTGCCTACAACACCGTGATTCCGAGCTCCGGCAAGGTGCTGACCGGTGGTGTCGATGCTCACGCCCTGGAGAAACCGAAGCGTTTCTTCGGTGCTGCACGAAACATCGAAGAAGGCGGCTCGCTGACCATTATCGCCACCGCGCTGGTTGAAACCGGCTCGAAGATGGACGAAGTGATCTACGAAGAGTTCAAGGGTACCGGCAACATGGAACTGCCTCTGGATCGCAAGATCGCTGAGAAGCGTGTGTTCCCGGCCATCAACATCAACCGCTCCGGCACCCGCCGCGAAGAGTTGCTGACCGCCGACGACGAACTGCAGCGCATGTGGATCCTGCGCAAGCTGCTGCACCCGATGGATGAAGTGGCTGCCATCGAGTTCCTGGTCGACAAGCTGAAAACGACCAAGACCAACGACGAGTTCTTCCTGTCGATGAAGCGCAAGTAACATCGCCGGTTGATCCGATAAAAATGGCGTCCCGTGCGGGGCGCCATTTTTTTGCCTGAATTTTGTCCGGATTATGGGAGGTTCCCGATCTGGTAAGGTCTGTGATCGGGCAATACAACCCGCAGCGCTTGCGAGCCTTTCGACTCGGGCTCGCGCTGTATAAAAAACCACCACCTGATTGGCATTAAAGATTTTATGAGCACACTCGCTTATCGAAGGGATATCGACGGCCTGCGCGCAGTCGCGGTGATCGCCGTGGTGCTGTTCCACTTTGGCGTCCCGGGGTTTACCGGCGGTTTTGTCGGCGTGGACGTGTTCTTCGTGATTTCCGGCTACCTCATCACCTCGATCATCTGGAACCAGCGTCAGGCCGGGCGTTTCAGCTTTGTCGAGTTCTGGGCGCGGCGTGCGCGGCGGATTCTGCCGGCGCTGTTTGCGATGATCATTGCGGTGCTGGCGGTGGGCTGGTTCCTGCTGGCGCCCAAGGACTATGAAGAGCTGGGGCGCTCGGTGCGCTATCAGGTGATGTTCGTCTCGAACATCCTGTTCATGCGCCAGGACGGCTATTTCGACGTTGCCTCTGACCTCAAACCGTTGTTGCACACTTGGTCGCTGGCGGTGGAGGAGCAGTTCTACATCATCTTCCCACTGCTGCTGACGTTGCTCTCGAGTCGCCTGAAACACTGGCGACTGGCGCTGTTCGGTTTGCTGCTGGTGTCGTTCGGGCTGAGTGTGTGGGCGATCCAGCATCATCCGGAAAAGGCTTTCTTCCTGTTGCCGATGCGCGCCTGGGAATTGCTCGCCGGGGCGATGCTGGCGGTCGCGCCGAAACACGCGTGGCGCTTGAAACCGATGGCTGCCCAGGCCTTGAGCCTGCTCGGCATGGGTTTGATCCTGCTGGCGGTGTTCGTCTACGACAAGTCGACGCCGTTTCCGGGGGCCACCGCGTTGTTGCCAGTGCTGGGCGTGGTGCTGCTGATTCTGGCCAACGGTCATCGCGAAACGCTGGTTGGTCAATTGTTGAGCAGCCGGGTGATGGTCGGCCTCGGTCTGATTTCCTATTCCTGGTATCTGTGGCATTGGCCGGTGTTTGTATTTTCCAGCTACGCCAGTGTTGATGAGCCGGGCGCGCTCGACACGGCCGGGTTGATCCTGCTGACCCTGGTGCTGGGTTATCTGTCGTGGAAGTTCGTCGAAACGCCGTTCCGTGAGCGGCGCTTGCTCGCCGGTCGTCGGCAGATTCTGTTGGCCGGTTTCTGCGGGATTCTGCTGCTCGGTCTGGCCGGGCAATCGCTGCGCTGGACCGATGGCCTGCCATGGCGCCTGTCCGAGCAGGCACTGCAATACGCCAAGGGTCGCGAATGGCGGCCGGAGCTGATGGCCTGTCTGGCGGATGACAAGACCCCGGACGACAAGCTGTTCTGCCATTACGGCATGACGGATCTGCCGACCCGTGCGATGGTCTGGGGCGACAGTCACGCCACGGCGCTGATCCCGGTGTTCGATGACGGTGCCAAGGCCCACGGTGTCAGCGTGATTCTGGCCAGTTCTCCGGGTTGTATTCCGGTCGACGGGCTGGAGCATGACGGTGTCTGTGCGCGCTTCAACAAGCGGGTCGAGCAGGGGCTGAAAACCCAATCGGTCAGCGATGTGGTGCTGGTCGCACGCTGGAGCCTGTATCTGTACGGCGACGCCAAAGGCGATCTCGGCCATGTATTGAGAACGCCTGACGGCCGCTACGACCGCGCCGACGCCGAACGACGTCTGGCTGAAGGCCTGCGCACTCGCGTGGCGCAATTGCGGGCGGCCGGGCATCGCGTATGGCTGGTGAAAGAGGCGCCGTTGCAGGCGTTCAGCCCGCCGTATCGGCTGACGCGGCTGGCGATGCTCGATCGCCCGGTGGATGACGTCGGGCTGGACGTCGAAGCGCACCACAAACGTCAGGTGTTCATCAGTCAGTTGTTCGCGCAACTGGCGCAGGAGGATCCGGCGGTGCGCGTGGTCGATCCGGCGCCGCGGCTGTGTGATGACAAAGGCCTGTGCCACGCCGAACTGGGCGGATACTCGCTGTACACCGATGACAACCACCTGTCCGAAGTCGGTGCGCGGTTTGTGGCGCCGATCCTCGAGCCGCTGTTTATCGGCCTGCAAGCCCGGGAAAACCGTGGAAAAACGCAGACCAATGCAGCCAAGTAAGCAGCGACAGGCTGCCACAGGCCGGCATAGCAGGTAGGATGTACGCCTATTTTGAGGGTGCCATCGTCAATGAAATTCAAGGATCTTCGGGATTTCGTGCAGCAGCTTGAGCAGCGCGGAGAGTTGAAACGCATCCAGATTCCCGTCTCGCCGGTGCTGGAGATGACCGAGGTGTGCGACCGCACACTGCGGGCCAAGGGCCCGGCGCTGCTGTTCGAGAAACCCACCGGCTACGACATTCCGGTGCTCGGCAACCTGTTCGGCACCCCCGAGCGGGTGGCCATGGGCATGGGCGCCGAGTCGGTCAGCGAACTGCGCGAGATCGGCAAGCTGCTGGCCTTCCTTAAGGAGCCGGAGCCGCCGAAGGGCTTGAAGGACGCGTGGTCGAAACTGCCGATCTTCCGCAAGATCATCTCGATGGCGCCCAAAGTCGTCAAAGACGCGGTGTGCCAGGAAGTGGTCATCGAAGGCGACGACGTCGACCTGGCGATGCTGCCGGTGCAGACCTGCTGGCCCGGCGACGTCGGCCCGCTGATCACCTGGGGCCTGACCGTCACCAAAGGCCCGAACAAGGATCGCCAGAACCTCGGTATCTACCGTCAGCAAGTGATCGGCCGCAACAAGGTGATCATGCGCTGGCTCAGCCATCGTGGCGGTGCGCTGGACTTCCGCGAGTGGTGCGAGAAGCACCCGGGCCAGCCGTTCCCGGTCTCCGTGGCGCTGGGCGCCGACCCTGCGACCATCCTCGGCGCCGTGACGCCGGTGCCGGACAGCCTCTCCGAATACGCCTTTGCCGGCCTGCTGCGCGGTAACCGCACCGAGCTGGTCAAATGCCGTGGCAACGACCTGCAAGTGCCGGCCACTGCCGAAATCATCCTCGAAGGGGTGATCCATCCGGGCGAAATGGCCGACGAAGGCCCGTACGGCGACCACACCGGTTACTACAACGAGGTCGACAGCTTCCCGGTGTTCACCGTCGAGCGCATCACCCACCGGATCAAGCCGATCTACCACAGCACCTACACCGGCCGACCGCCGGATGAGCCGGCGATCCTCGGCGTGGCGCTGAACGAAGTGTTCGTGCCGATCCTGCAGAAGCAGTTCCCGGAAATCACCGATTTCTACCTGCCGCCGGAAGGCTGCTCGTACCGCATGGCCGTGGTGACGATGAAGAAGTCGTATCCGGGGCATGCCAAGCGCGTGATGCTCGGTGTCTGGTCGTTTTTACGACAGTTCATGTACACCAAGTTCGTTATCGTCACTGACGACGATATCAACGCCCGGGACTGGAACGACGTGATCTGGGCCATCACCACGCGCATGGACCCCAAGCGCGACACGGTGATGATCGACAACACGCCGATCGACTACCTCGACTTCGCCTCGCCGGTCTCCGGCCTGGGCTCGAAAATGGGCCTGGATGCCACCCACAAATGGCCGGGCGAAACCACTCGCGAGTGGGGCCGCGTAATCGTCAAGGACGACGCCGTCACCCAGCGGATCGATGCCATCTGGAATCAGTTAGGAATAGATTGATGCGTGTAACCCTGCAGCCCTCCGGAGCGGTGCTTGAGATACGGCCCGGCGAGCGGATTCTCGATGGTGCGCGGCGCCTGGGCTACGACTGCCCGCAAAGCTGCCGCAACGGCAATTGCCATGTGTGTGCGGCGCTATTGGTGGAAGGCCGGGTCGAGCAGGCCGGCAAGGTGCATGACCACGGCGAGTTCTACACTTGCATAGCCGAGCCGCTGGAAGACTGCGTCCTGCTGTGGGATGGCGTGCTCGCGCTGGGAGAACTGCCGGTGCGCAGCCTGTCGTGTCAGGTCATCGAATGCCGGGATGTCGGCGGCGACACCTGGCGCGTACGCCTGCGTGCGCCGGCCGGCAAGCCCCCGCGTTATCACGCCGGGCAGTACCTGATGATCGAGCGTGAGAACGGCGAGAAGTCGGCGTTCTCCATGGCCTCGGCGCCGCACGGCGGGCGTGATCTGGAAATCCATGTGCTGGCGCGCGAAGCCAGTGCACTGAGCCTGATCGAGCAGTTGCAACGCAACGCGATGGTGCGCGTCGAGCTGCCATTCGGCGACACCCACCTCGCCGAGTTGCCTGACGGGCCGCTGGTACTGATCGCCGCCGGTACCGGCATGGGCCAGATCCACAGCCTGATCGAACATTGCCGCGCCAACGGTTTCAAACACCCGGTGCATCTGTACTGGGGCGTACGCCGTCCGGAAGATTTCTACGACATCGAGCATTGGGACGAATGGTTGAAGTTGCCCAACCTGTTCCTGCACAAAGTCGTCAGCGATCAGTGCGGTTGGGAAGGCCGCTGCGGGATGTTGCACCAGGCCGTGTGCGAAGACTTCGCCGATCTGAAGCCCCTGCACGTCTACGCCAGCGGTTCGCCGGCCATGGTCTATGGCACGCTGGATGCGCTGGTTGACGCGGGGATGGATGCCCATCAAATGCGCGCAGACGTATTCGCTTACGCTCCCCGTTCCTGATTCTTTATAACTCGCCATATAGCCGATCGGTATTTATGTAATTGCATAAATACCGCTAGGTTATATATCCAACAGGCAATCAATTAAGAATTGTGCCATGGCACTCAAATTGCCTTAAAACCTATGTGCCTTATTGTTACAGCGGTGCGTTCTATTAAGTAATTCTTTACCCGCGGGGAGCTGAACGCTATTCGCCATGAGCGCCATTGAAAACGCTTTTCTGAATTTGAATTACCCTCCGCGGCTCGATCTTGGGCCGCAGCTGACGCACGAACAACTTCTCGCTTCCATGCAATCGACCATGGCGCGCCACAAGGGCGGCCCGGTGTGGCTGTTCGCCTACGGTTCGCTGATCTGGCGTCCGGAATGTACGGCGGTGGAGCGGGTGCGCGGGCGAGTCCATGGCTACCATCGTGGCTTGTACCTGTGGTCGCACGAACACCGCGGAACGCCGGAAATGCCCGGGCTGGTGTTCGGTCTGGATCGCGGCGGTTCGTGCAGCGGCTTCGCTTATCGGCTGCCGGAAGACAACCTCGACAGTGCGCTGTATGCGCTGTGGAAACGCGAGATGCCGTTCCCGTCTTATCGCCCGCACTGGCTCAACTGCCGGCTCGAAGATGGCAGTCAGGTGCAGGCATTGGGATTTGTTCTAGAGCGACACCTGCCCAGCTATGCCGGCAACTTGCCGGATCACGTGCTGAGTCAGGTGTTCGAAAGCGCTTGCGGGCGTTACGGCACCACTCGCGATTATGTCGAGCAGACCGCCCACGCCCTGCGCAGCCACGCCATGCCAGACCGCAATCTGGAGGCGCGGCTCAAGCGCTGTAAATCACAAAGCGATCAAGCGACCGCTTCGCGGCTCTGACTGGCGACTTGCTTGTGCCATAGCGTCGGAGCCAGGAAGGCCATCGACAGCAGGCAAGCGCCCACCAGCAGGACAAAACCGCCGTCCCAGCCGAAGTGGTCAACGGTGTAGCCCATCGCTGCACTTGCCGCGACCGAACCACCCAGGTAACCGAACAGACCGGTGAAGCCTGCAGCCGTGCCGGCGGCTTTCTTCGGTGCCAGTTCCAGCGCCTGCAGGCCGATCAGCATCACCGGGCCGTAGATCAGGAAGCCGATCGAGAACAGCGCGATCATGTCCACGGTCGGGTTGCCAGCCGGGTTCAGCCAGTAAACCAGGGTCGCCACGGTCACCAGCGCCATGAACACCATGCCGGTCAGGCCACGGTTGCCACGGAAGATCTTGTCCGACATCCAGCCGCACAGCAACGTGCCCGGAATGCCCGCCCACTCGTAGAAGAAATAGGCCCACGAGGTTTTATCCACGGTGAAACCCTTGGCTTCTTTCAGGTAGGTCGGCGCCCAGTCCAGTACGCCGTAGCGCAGCAGGTAGACGAAGACGTTGGCCATGGCGATGTACCAGAGCATTTTGTTGCGCAGCACGTATTTGACAAAGATTTCCTTGGCGCTGAATTCGTCTTCGTGGCTGGCGTCGTAGCCTTCCGGGTAATCGTTCTTGTACTTCTCGATCGGCGGCAGGCCAACCGATTGCGGGGTGTCGCGCATGGTGATGAAGGCAAACACCGCCACGCCCAGCGCTACCGCTGCCGGTACGTAGAACGCCGCGTGCCAGTCGTTGAACAGGCCCATGCCGAGCAGAAACAGCGGGCCGATCAGGCCGCCGCCGACGTTATGCGCCACGTTCCACACCGAAACCACGCCGCCACGTTCCTTCTGCGACCACCAGTGCACCATGGTGCGTCCGCTCGGCGGCCAGCCCATGCCCTGAGCCCAGCCGTTGATGAACAGCAGGATGAACATCATGGTCACGCTGGACGTCGCCCACGGCGCAAAACCGAAAATGAACATCACCCCGGCCGACACCAGTAAGCCGAACGGCAAGAAGTAACGCGGGTTGGAACGGTCGGACACCAGGCCCATCAGGAACTTTGACAGACCGTAGGCAATGGCGATGGCCGACATCGCCAGACCCAGATCGCCACGGCTGTAGCCCTCGTCGATCAGGTACGGCATGGCCAGCGAGAAGTTTTTGCGCAGCAGGTAGTAACCCGCGTAGCCAAAGAAGATACCGGCGAAGATCTGCCAGCGCAGGCGTCGGTAAGTGCTGTCTATTTTTTCTTCAGGCAATGGAGCCTGATGTGCGGCAGGACGAAAGAAAGCAAACATTCAAGAGCTCCAGATTTCTTGTTTTGACTGCGGATGCGAATGTTACAGTTTCGTTACCGAAAATAGCACCGCTTCGCATCGACCAAATAGCGGAAAATGTTGGAAGTCGCGTGTTCCTTTACGAACCTGTCGCTCAGCTGTAAGAACAGGGCGTTTTCACTACGTATGAGCATGAGGTGACTTAGACTCGCGGCCCGTTCAACCGATTGATCAGCCGAGATAAGAAATGTCACTGAAGGTTCGCATGTTGGTGCCAAGATTTTTGGCGGCAGCGGGACTTGCCGTCGTGTTGCTGACATTGATCGTCACCGATCATCCCGCCTATTCCGGTCTGCGCAACGCCACGGTGCTGATCATTCGGCATGCGGAAAAACCGGATACTGGATCGGCGCTTAATACTCGAGGCGAACAGCGAGCGGCCGCCTACGTCGACTATTTCAATCCGCTGAAACTCGACGGCCAGACACTCACGCCCCAGCGTTTGATCGCTGCCGGCGATACCCCGCAGAGCTCGCGCTCGCGCCTGACCCTGACCCCGCTGGCTCAGCGCCTGAACCTTGCGATTGAGCAGCCCTACGCCAATGGCGACCTGCATCAACTGGTCAAACTGTTGCGCAAGAGCAATCAGGCGCAGACGGTACTGATCGCCTGGCACCACGGCCACATCAATAAACTGCTGAAAGCCTTTGGCGGCGACCCCACAGCGCTGATGGGCCAGGAAAAATGGCCGGACGATGTCTTCGACTGGCTGATCGTCCTGCGCTTTGATGACAAGGGCCGGCTGATTCCGTCGCGCAGCTTGAAGGTGCAGGAGCATCTGTTGCCGGGCGATTTTGCAGGGCCGAACGGCGGCTAAACGTCCGTCAGAAAATTTACCTGCTGCCATTTGCCCAACGGTTTCGTCAGATTTCCCATCGGGATCAGGAAATGTCCTGCATCCAAAAGCGAAGCTGCGCCATTCAGTTAAATGGCAGTGCTCCGTAACCTTTCTGTTGTTGCCGGACAGGCATCTCAATAGGGAAGGGGCGCGATCATGCGGTGGTTTTTTGCGGGGCTTTTATTGACGATCTTCAGTCTGGCACTGGCGGCAGAAGGATTACTCATACCTGAAAACAATCCTCAGCCGATTTACCCGAAGAGGTTGTCCAGGGCAGGGGTCGGAGGCGAGGTCAGGGTCAGCTTTATCGTCAAGGCCGATGGCTCGGTCAGCGCTATCGACATCGTGCAAAGTGATCACCCCGATCTGGCTGAGGCGGTCAAAGACGCCATAACACAGTGGCGCTTCAGGCCCTGGACGGTTGAAGACGGTCGGCCTGCGGAACAGCCCGTCGTGGCGCCGATGCACTTTCGATTGGCCAGGAACCAGCCGATCGACATCAACCAGTGGCTGAGGTCAGTAAAGTGTCGCGTCATCAATGACAGTTTCAGGAACATGCCTGAGCACGCGTGGGTCGACGCAGAAGTGTTTAATTACACCCGTGCTTACGTTTCCAACGTGATTCTCAAGAGTCAGTTGGCCGATGAACAACGTCTGGCAATCATCGCCAAGATGAACCGGCGCGTACCGATGATCGTCAGAGGCTGCCGGGAAGCCCCTATGCGTAGCTACATGAGTTTTCTGCCGGGAGAGGTTCGTGAGTTGCTTTGATAGCCAGCGACGCTGTGTTGCTGCCTGGCGCGAATCAGGCCGGCTCCGAGAGGTCACCGGCCGTAATAAACTCAGCGCACCTGCACCACCACCTTGCCCACCGCCTTGCGCTGCCCCAGATCGTTGATCGCCTGCGCCGCATTGCTCAGCGGATAAACCTGCGACACCAGCGGTTTCAACTTGCCCTCGGCGAACCAGCCGAACAGTTGCTGGAAGTTCGCCGCGTTGTCCTGCGGCTGACGCTGGGCGAAGGAGCCCCAGAACACGCCGAGTACTGCTGCGCCCTTGAGCAGTGCGAGGTTGACCGGCAGTTCGGGGATGCGCCCGCTGGCAAAGCCGACCACCAGCAGGCGGCCGTTCCAGGCGATGGCGCGGATGGCCTGGTCAAATAGGTCGCCACCGACCGGGTCGTAGATCACGTCGGCGCCCTGGCCGTCGGTGAGGCGTTTGATTTCGTCCTTGAGGCTGGTTTCGCTGTAGTTGATCAGCTCATCGGCGCCGGCGGCCTTGGCCACCGCGAGTTTTTCCGCGCTGCTGGCGGCGGCGATGACCCGGGCGCCCATGGCTTTACCGATTTCCACTGCCGCCAGACCGACGCCACCGGAAGCGCCGAGCACCAGCAGGGTCTCGCCCGGTTGCAGGTTGGCCCGTTGCTTGAGGGCGTGCATCGAAGTGCCGTAGGTCATGCTGAACGCGGCGGCGGTGTTGAAATCCATCGACGGCGGGATCGGCAGCACGTTGTAGCCCGGCACCGCGACCTGTTCGGCGAAGCTGCCCCAGCCGGTCAGGGCCATGACCCGGTCGCCAACTTTCAGATGGCTGACCTTTTCACCGACGGCGCTGACCACGCCGGACGCTTCGCCACCCGGCGAAAACGGGAAGGGCGGCTTGAACTGATACTTGCCCTCGATGATCAGCGTGTCCGGGAAGTTGACCCCGGCGGCGTGCACCTCCAGCAGGATTTCGTTCTTCTTCGCGACAGGACTGGCGACGTCTTCCAGCACCAGCGATTCGGCAGGGCCGAAGGCTTTGCACAGCACGGCTTTCATCAGGGCTATTCCTTTGGGAGTGATGGCCGATAAGTGTAGGTGTGTCAGTCAACGGGTCAACGAGCATGCCCGGCCCTGATAGTCAGCCATAAGCTTGTGCTTGCGCGGCGGGTCGTTATGCTAGGCCGCAAACCGGATAAGGAGCGAATTGTGAAAGCGTGGATCATGTTGTTGCTGGCCCTGTCTCTGCCTGTGGCAGCGCTGGCCGAAGAAGCCAAAGAAGGCGAGGCGCCGAAGGTCAACTACATCACCCTGAGCCCGCCGTTCGTGGGCAACTACGGGCTGGACGGCACGCCGAAGCTGAAGGTCTACAAGGCCGACGTGGCGCTGCGTGTAACGGGCGAAGAGGCGACCAAACTGGTCAAGGCCAACGAGCCGCTGATCCGCAATCAACTGGTGGCGCTGTTCACTCAGCAGACGACCGAGGCGATGGGCAGCATCGAAGGCAAGGAAAAGCTGCGTCAGGAAGCCCTGAAGCAGACCCAGCAAGTGATGAATGACGAGACCGGCAAGCCGGTGGTTGAAGATCTGTTGTTCAACAACCTGATCATTCAGTAACCACGCTGGCCGCTGTTCAGGACGCCAGGCTCTTGCGAAAGCGCGCCAGGGCGATAACGAAGAACAGCAGGCCGATAGCCGTCAGCGCCAGCAAGTCCGGCCAGACCACGCTCAGCCCGGCGTCGCGAAACAGAATCGCGGCGCTGAGGCTGACAAAGTGCGTGGACGGCGAGCCCTGCATCACCCATTGCAGCCACTGCGGCATGCTGTCCAATGGCGTGCTGCCGCCCGACAGCAGCAACATCGGGATGATCACCGGAATCGCCAGCAGGCCGAATTGCGGGGTTGAACGCGCGAGCGTCGCCAGAAAGATGCCCAGCGCGGTACTGGCAAACAGATAAACCGCAGTCACCAGCAAAAACAGGCTCATCGAGCCGGCCAACGGCACACCCAACAGGCCTTTGACCACCACCTCCAGCGACAGCCAGGTGCACAGCACCACCACCAGCAGGTTGCTCCAGATTTTCGCCAGCATGATTTCCAGCGCCGTCAGCGGCAGCACCAGCAAATGGTCGAGCGTGCCGTGTTCGCGTTCGCGCAGCAGCGCCGTGCCGGTGAGGATGATCGCCAGAATAGTGATGTTGTTGACGATCTGAATCACCGCCAGAAACCAGCCTCCCTCCAGATTGGTGTTGAACAGGGCCCGGGTGGTCAGTTGCACGGGCGCCTTGGCGGCTGCATTGCCCTGACCGGCATAGTCGAGCAGTTCGCGCTGGAAGATCCGGCTGATGTAGCCGGCGCCCATGAACGCCTGGCTCATGGCCGTGGCATCGACGTTGACCTGAATTGCCGGTTGCCGTGCCGCCAGCAGGTCGGTTTGAAAGCCCGCCGGAATGTTGATGACGAAGGTGTATTCACCGCTGTCCATCACCTGATCCAGCTGCGCATAAGGCAGCAGCACCGGCGTCTGGAACTCGGGTGGCTGCAGGGCCTGGGCCAGTTGTCGGGAGAGGGCGCTGTGATCTTCATCGACGATGGCCACGCTGGCGTTGTGCACGCCGATCACTGAACCGGCGGCGGGCATGTAAATGGCCACAGTGAAGGCGTAGAACAGGAACAGCAGCAACACGCTGTCATGGCGCAGGCTGGTCAGCTCTTTGAGTCCCAGGCGCAGGATGTGCGCGAACTTGTGCATCAAGCCTCCTGCTTTTTCAGCATGATCAGGCTCAGCCCGGTGAACCCGAAAAAGAACCCGAACAGCGCCAGGCATTGCGGCCACAGCTGACGCAAATCCAGCGCTTTGGTGAACGTGCCCACCGCGATGTCGAGGAAATGCCCCGCCGGAAACAGCATGCCCATCACCGCTGCCGCACCTTCCAGTGAAGAGCGCGGCACGATCAACCCGGAGAACTGGATGGTCGGCAGGCTGGTGATGATCATGGTGCCGAGGATCGCGGCGATTTGTGTACGGGTGAACGCCGAGATCAGCAGGCCCATGCTGGTGGTCGCCAACACGTACAGCAGGCCGCCGAACGCCAGCGTCAGCAGGCTGCCCTTGAACGGCACGCCGAACAGCCAGCGATTCATCGCCACCAGCAACGCGAGATTGACCAGGCTGATCAGCAGATACGGCGCCTGTTTGCCCAGCAGAAACTCGAGGCGGGTCAGGGGCGTGGCGTAGAAGTTGGTGATCGAGCCCAGCTCCTTTTCGCGGACGATGCCGAGCGCCGTGAGCATCGCCGGAATGAACGCCAGAATCAGCGCCATGACCCCGGGGCCGATGGCGTTGACGCTGACCACGTCCTGGTTGTAGCGAAAGCGGGTTTCCAGGCTGGCCGCCGCCGGGTGGGCCAGCGCCGGGCTACTTTGTTCGGCCAACTGTTGCAGATTGCCCAGGTGCACGGCTTCAACATAGTTACGGCTGGTTTCGGCGCGAAACGGCATGCCGCCATCCAGCCACGCCGCCACAGCGGGTTGGCGCCCGGCGTACAGATCGCGGCCGAATCCGGGGGGAATCTCCAGCGCCAGTTTGATTTCCGAACGTTGCAGGCGCCGGTGCAGTTCCTGCGGGTCGTGAATGGCCGGCTGTTCGTCGAAGTACCGGGAACCGCGAAACGCCTCCAGATAAGCCCGGCTCTGCGGCGTCTGATCCTGGTCGTACACGGCAAACGCGAGGTTTTCCACGTCCAGCGAGATGCCGTAACCGAAGATCACCATCATGAAAATCGCCCCGGCCAAGGCGAACGCCATGCGCACTTTGTCGCGCAATAGCTCCTTGCCTTCGCGACTGGCCACGGCCAACAGGCGACCGAGGCTGAAACCGTGGCGGGGCAGGGGAGTTGTCCCTGCGCTCGGCGGCGCCATTTGCGGTTCGGCCACAGGCGCTGATGGCTGAGCGCCCTGAGCCTGTTCCAGGCAAGTGACGAAGGCCGCTTCCAGCGTCTCTCCGGCGAACTGGCGTTGCAGCGCCGCCGGGGTGTCGCAGGCGAGGACCTTGCCCGCGTGCATCAGCGAGATGCGGTCGCAGCGCTGCGCTTCGTTCATGAAATGCGTGGAGAGGAAGATCGTCACGCCCTGTTCGCGGGACAACTCGATCAACAGCCGCCAGAAGTCATCGCGAGCTGCCGGGTCGACGCCGGAAGTCGGCTCATCGAGGATCAGCACTTCCGGGCGGTGCAGCACCGCCACCGCCAGTGACAGACGCTGGCGCAGCCCCAATGGCAATGCCCCGGACGGCTGGTCGGCGACCGCGAGCAGATTGAAGCGCTGAATCAACGCCTCGATGCGTTGCGCGCTCTCGGTTTTGGGCAGGTCGAACAGCCGCGCGTGCAGTTCGAGGTTCTGCCGCACACTGAGTTCACCATACAGCGAAAAACTCTGCGACATGAAGCCGACCCGCTTGCGCGTGGCCAGATCCTTGGCGTTCACCGGGTTGCCGAGCAGCGTCGCACTGCCTTCACTGGCCGGCATCAGCCCGGTCAGGACTTTCATGGTGGTGGTCTTGCCGCAGCCGTTGGAGCCGAGAAAACCGAAAATCTCGCCACGGCCAATGGCAAAACTGACGTGATCCACGGCGGTGAAATCGCCGAAGCGCAGCGTCAGGTCGTGGGCTTCAATGGCGATGTCACCGCTGTTGCCGGCGCGCGGTGGAATCACCAGCGGCTGAGCGTCATGCTGGCTGTCGCCCTGGAAGTGGGTGAAGGCGTCATCGAGTTTGCCGCTGGGGGTGACGGTCGCCAGCTCACGACTCAGGCCGGTGGCGATCAACTTGCCGGCATCGAGCATCAGGCAATGCTCGAACTGCTCGGCTTCTTCCATATAGGCCGTGGCGACCAGCAGCGTCAGTTGCGGGCGCTGGCGTCGCACGTCGTCGACCAATTCCCAAAAGCGCTGACGCGAGAGCGGGTCGACGCCGGTGGTCGGCTCATCGAGGATCAGCAGATCCGGTTCATGGATCAGCGCGCAGCACAGCCCGAGTTTCTGCTTCATGCCGCCGGACAATTTACCGGCGGGGCGCTCGGCGAATTTCAGCAGATCCGTGGCGAGCAACAGGCTGTGCATGCGCTGCTCGCTTTCAGCCTTGGACAGGCCGAACAGCGTCGAAAAGAACTGGATGTTCTCGCGGATCGACAGCTCCGGGTATAGATTGCCGCCCAGCCCCTGCGGCATGAAGGCGATGCGCGCATAGAGTGTGTCGCGATGCCGGCGATCCTCGATCGCACCACCGAGCACCTCCAGTTGCCCTTGTTGCAGGGTCTTCACGCCAGCAATCAATCCCAGCAGGCTGGACTTGCCCGCACCATCAGGGCCGATCAGCCCGCAACGGGTGCCGGCGGGCAGGCTGAAAGCGATGTCGCTCAGCGCTTGCTGTTTGCCGTAGCGGTGGGCGATACCGGTCGCTTGAACCGCAAGGCCGCTCATTGCAGATTGGCCGGCCATTCGACGGGGGCGATCCGCACGTAGCCGGCCCCGGGCATGCCGGGTTTGGCCTGCGGCACGGCGCTGGGCTGGAGCAGGCGCAGCTTGACGCGGAACACCAGTTTTTGCCGCTCGTCGCGGGTCTCGACCTCTTTGGGGGTGAACTGCGATTTGGCCGCGACGAAGCTGATTTTTGCCGGCAGCGGTTTATCGGGCAAGGCATCGAGCAACACTCGCGCGTCATCGCCCACCGCCAGGCGCCCGGCCACCGCGGCTGACAGATAGAGGTTCATGTACTGGTCGTTGGGATCGATCAGCAACAGCACGCGACCACCGGCCCCCAGCACTTCGCCGGGTTCGGCCATGCGCAGCTGAATCACGCCATCAATTGGCGCGCGCAGACTGCTGTCGTCAATTTCACTGGTCAACTGCGCGACTTGAGCCTGTGCCGCGCCAATCGCCGCACTGACAGCAGACACCTGAGCCCGGGCGGCGACGACGGCAGCGTTGCCAGTGCCGATACGTGACTGCAGCTGATCGATGATCTGCGCGCTGACGTAACCGTGCTTGAACAGTGATTGCGAGCGGCCGAGCTCCTGCTGGGCCAGCAGCAGTTCACTCTGGCGCAATTGCACATTGGCCTGAGCGGCGTTGAGATTCTCCCGGGCGCGCAACACTTCGGCTTCGGCCTGATTGCGCTGGGCTTCGAGGGTGCGGGTGTCCATGCGTGCCAGCAGTTGCCCTTTGCTGACCTTGTCGCCTTCATCGACCAGCACCTCGGCGAGGCGCCCGGGGGTCTTGCTGGCGATCTGCACTTCGGTGGCTTCCAGCCGCCCGTTGCCCATCGACAGTCCTTCGACCAGCCGGCTGCTGATCGAGATCCAGTAACCGAGGCCGCCAGCGACGGCGAGTAATACCAGGAGCGAACCGGCGTATAGAAGTGAAGAACGGCTGTGCGTCGACATGGGGGCATCCTGCGGCTGTGACTTCCAGTCTGACTGTTCAAGCGTTCCATTCGCTTGATGTCAGTCAAATGAGCGCCAAGCCTAGCCCCTTTTGCCGGTAAAAACCGTGACTGGCGAGTTCTCAGCGCAAACCAAGCACCGCGGCCCACTGTTCGGCCGTCACCGGCATCACCGACAGGCGACTGCCCTTTTGCACCAGCGGCATTTCGGCCAGCGCGGTCTGCTGTTTCAGGTAATCGAGCTTCAGCACCCGGGCAAACGTCTCGACGTGTGCAACATCAATCGCACTCCAGGCGTTTTTCTCGGGTGTGGCTTTCGGGTCGAAGTAATGGCTTTCGGGTTCCAGTGCGGTGGGATCCGGGTACGCCGCCTGAATAATCCTGCCGATTCCGGCAATCCCCGGCTCCGGGCAGCTGGAGTGGTAGAAAAAGAACTCATCGCCCACCGCCATCGCCCTTAGGAAATTGCGCGCCTGATAGTTGCGAACCCCGTCCCAGCGCGCTTTGCCGAGTACCTCCAGATCTTTGATCGAGAGTTCGTCAGGCTCGGATTTCATCAGCCAATAGGCCATGTCTTTTGCTCCTCAAGCGGTGATTGGGCAGGTTGTCGGGCAATTTTATGACAAACCGACGGTCGGTTGACGTCAGCATTTGCGCCCGGGTTCACGTTGTCGCAAAATGCCGGCCTTTAAAGCTTGACGCTGCTGCACGGCCTACGAACGGAAACCGCTGCTGTCATCGTGATGATGTGCCTTGAGGGGGGCAATCGATGAAACGCAAACCGGATTTGCTATGGACTTTGGTTATTTTGTTCGGCCTTGGCGTCGTAACCACCGGTTACGCGCAAAGTTTGTGGACGAGCAAGACCGATGCTCCGGTTGAAGTCGCGCAACAGGTTCAACAGTCGACCGCCTTCAAGCGCTGAAACTGCCTTCCCGACGCCGCTGATCAGCGCGGCGTCTACCCTGCGAAATACCACGCCTTATCGGTGACCGTGCCCTGCAACGGTACATCCCAGCTGGCCTGCGCCAGGCGTTCGACCTTCTGACATTCATGGGCCAGGCCCAGCAACGTCGGCTTGCGCCAGTTCTTGCGCCGGGCCAGGTACGCCAGGCTGCGATCATAGAAACCGCCGCCCATCCCCAGGCGTCCGCCAACGTCGTCAAACCCAACCAGTGGCAACAACACCAGATCCAGGGTCCAGATCTTGCGCTGGTGGGCCAGATTGGCCCGCGGTTCGAGGATGCGGAAGCGATTGGGCTTGAGCTTGTCGCCGGGGCGAATCCGCTGGAACACCATTTTGGTTCGTGGCCAGGCGCTGAGCACCGGCAGATACGTGGCTTTGCCTCGGCGCTGAGCTTCGCGCAGCAGCAGGCGCGGGTCGATTTCACCGTCGGTGGGCAGATACAGCGAGATATGTCGGGCCCGGCGAAAGTGCGGGTCTTGCGCCAGTTGGCGGAACAGGCCTTTGGCGGCCTGGCGCTGTTCACCGGGAGTCAGTGAGCGACGCGCCTTGCGCAGCAGGCGGCGGAGTTGCGGGCGGGGCAGCAGCGCAGGTTCGGTCATGGTTCGGCTTCGGCAGGTGAGGGCGAAAACGCACGCATAAAAAATCCGATGCCGGCAAAAACCGGCATCGGATTCGAATCAGGCTCCCCGGATGAACCGCTGTCAACTTAGCCCTTGAACCCGAAAGTTCAAGGTGGAGGATGCAGTAGACTTTAAGGCTTTCCGTCTGGCGGACATGCACACCAGCCCAACGTGCAACCTCCAGGGTAGTGCAAATCGGCTCAGGGACATCGTCAACTGGCAAGCACCCCAGGGAGTGCCGCGAGTATACCTCAAGCAGCCAGGCGAATCAGCCCTTGGTGACGTCCGGATCGGTCGCCAGCACCAGATCGACACGATCGAGCAAGTCGCGCACCTGTTCACGGGTCGAGCCGCTGGCCTGGATGTCCGGGCGCTCTTCTTTGTGCAAGAGGTCGTGGGTGATGTTCAGCGCGGCCATCACCGCAATACGGTCGGCGCCGATGACTTTGCCGCTGCTGCGGATCTCGCGCATCTTGCCGTCCAGGTAGCGGGCGGCGCTGACCAGATTGCTGCGTTCTTCCTGGGGGCAGATGATCGAATATTCTTTGTCGAGGATCTGCACGGTAACGCTATTGCTTGAACTCATGAGTCTTGCTCCAGGGCCTTGAGGCGCGAAATCATCGATTCGACCTTACGCCGGGCGATTTCGTTTTTTTCAATGAGGTGAGCGCGTTCCTCGCGCCAGGTCTTTTCCTGAGCTAGTAAGAGTGCGTTTTGACTCTTAAGTTGCTCGACTCGACTAATCAGCAGTTCGAGTCTGGCCATCAGCGCTTGCAGGTCGGTGTCTTCCATTGTGTCCACTGGGTCGGAGTCTGTCTGATGGGATAGCTGGCGGACAGCCTTTAATAGTCTTGGCGAGTCTGTCGATGTAGGATACAAGGCCTTCATTCTAGACATAGCGCCGTCTGGCGCCTAGCTGCCCATGACCATTGCGAATTCCCCGTACCAAGCCTTTGCCACCCTGCTGACCACCAGCGGCCACAACGTCTCGCCTGCCGAACTGCATGGCCTGCTGCTCGGCCGCAGCTGCGCCGGTGCCGGCTTCGATAACGAAGGCTGGTTGATCGACGCCGCCGAACTGCTCGAAGGCGACATCCAGGACAACGTCCGCAACGCCCTGATCGGCCTGCAGGAGATGGTCAAGGGCGAGCTGACCGGCAGCGACGTCACCGTCGTTCTGCTGTTGCCGACCGATGATGCACCGCTGGCCGACCGCGCCGCCGCACTGGGCCAATGGTGCCAGGGCTTCCTCAGCGGTTTCGGTCTGAACTGCCGCGACAGCAGCATGCTCAGCACTGAAGCCACCGAAGTGCTGCAGGATCTGGCCGCGATTTCCCAGGTGCAAGACGCTCTGGAAGAATCCGAAGACGGCGAAAGCGACTACATGGAAGTCATGGAATACCTGCGCGTCGCGCCGCTGTTGCTGTTCTCGGAAACCAAGAAAGCCGACGTGCCGCCAGCCGCCAAGCCGTCGCTGCATTAATCGCGTGCCAGGGAAAGCCATCTGCCCATGACCCATATCCCCAAAGCGGAATACAGCCGTCGCCGCAAGGCCCTGATGGCGCAGATGGAACCCAACAGCATCGCGATTCTGCCCGCCGCCGCGGTGGCCATTCGCAACCGCGACGTCGAGCACGTCTACCGCCAGGACAGCGACTTCCAGTACCTCAGCGGTTTTCCCGAGCCACAGGCGGTCATCGTCCTGATGCCCGGCCGCGAGCATGGCGAGTACGTGCTGTTCTGCCGTGAGCGCAATGCCGAGCGCGAGTTATGGGACGGCCTGCGCGCCGGGCAGGAAGGCGCGATCCGTGATTACGGCGCCGACGACGCGTTCCCGATCACCGACATCGACGACATCCTCCCGGGCCTGATCGAAGGCCGCGATCGGGTGTATTCGGCGATGGGCAGCAACCCGGAATTCGATCGGCACCTGATGGACTGGATCAACGTGATCCGCTCCAAGGCGCACCTGGGCGCCCAGCCACCGAACGAATTCGTTGCCCTGGATCACCTGCTGCACGACATGCGCCTGTATAAATCGGCGGCAGAAGTGAAGGTGATGCGCGAAGCCGCACGGATTTCCGCTCAGGCGCATATCCGCGCGATGCAGGCCAGCCGGCCGGGGCTGTACGAGTACAGCCTGGAAGCCGAGCTCGATTACGAGTTCCGCAAGGGCGGGGCGAAGATGCCGGCCTACGGTTCGATCGTCGCCGCCGGGCGCAATAGCTGCATCCTGCATTACCAGCAGAATGACGCGCTGCTCAAGGACGGCGATCTGGTGTTGATCGACGCCGGTTGCGAGATCGACTGCTACGCCAGCGATATCACCCGCACCTGGCCGGTCAACGGCAAGTTTTCCGCCGAGCAGAAAGCGATCTACGAACTGGTGCTGGCCTCGCAGGAAGCCGCGTTCGCTGAAATCGCTCCGAACAAGCATTGGAATCAGGCGCACGAAGCCACGGTTCGGGTGATCACCACGGGGCTGGTGAAACTTGGATTGCTGCAAGGCGAGGTCGATGAGCTGATCGCGACCGAAGCCTATAAAGCGTTTTACATGCACCGTGCCGGCCATTGGCTGGGCATGGATGTACATGACGTTGGCGAGTACAAGGTCGGCGGTGAATGGCGGGTGCTGGAGGTCGGCATGGCGCTGACCGTGGAACCGGGCATTTATATCGCCCCGGACAACCAGAACGTAGCAAAGAAATGGCGCGGCATTGGCGTGCGCATCGAGGATGACGTGGTAGTGACCAAGACCGGTTGTGAAATATTGACCAGCGGCGTACCGAAAACCGTCGCCGAGATCGAAGCGCTGATGGCGCAAGCACGGACACACGCGGCATGAGTCGAGTCAATCTGGCAATCATCGGTGGCGGCCTGGTCGGCGCCAGTCTGGCGTTGGCTTTGCAGGCCGGGGCCAAGGCCCGCGGCTGGAAAATTGTCCTGATTGAACCGTTCGCCCCCGGCGACAGCTGGCAGCCGAGCTACGACGCGCGTTCGTCGGCGCTGTCCTTCGGTTCGCGGCAGATCTATCAACGGCTGGGCGTGTGGCAGGAGATTTCCCGCCGCGCCGAGCCGATCAAACAGATTCACGTCTCCGACCGTGGTCGCTTCTCCACCGCCCGTCTGTCGGCGATGGAAGAGGGCGTGCCGGCGCTCGGTTATGTGGTGGAAAACGCCTGGCTCGGCCAGTGCCTTTGGCAGCACCTGGATAAAGACGTGATCAGCTGGCGCTGCCCGGCGGAAGTCACGCGCATGGAGCCGCTGCCCGACGGCTATCGCCTGACCCTCAACGATGAAACCACCGTCGAGTGCGATCTGGCGGTGCTGGCCGATGGCGGCCGTTCCGGTTTGCGCGAGCAACTGGGCATCAACGTGCGCAAGCGTCCGTACAACCAGAGCGCGCTGATCGCCAACATCACCCCGAGTGAAGCGCACAACGGCATGGCCTTCGAGCGTTTCACCGACGAAGGCCCGATGGCCTTGCTGCCGCTGCCGGACAACCGTTGCGCACTGGTCTGGACCCGCCTGGGCATGGACGCGCAGCGTCTGGCAGACTTGAGTGAGCGCGATTTCCTCAGTGAATTGCAGGGTGTGTTCGGCTACCGCCTCGGCACCTTGAAACAGGTCGGCGCGCGGCATTTGTATCCGTTGTCACTGGTCGAGGCCGAGGAGCAGGTGCGCTCGCATCTGGCCGTGCTCGGCAATGCCGCGCACAGCCTGCACCCGATCGCCGGGCAGGGTTTCAACCTGTCCCTGCGCGACGCCGATGCCTTGGCCGCCGCACTGCTCGCTAGTGACCAGTCGCTGGGCGACTTCGCCACCTTGCAGGCGTATCGCGAGCGGCAGCGTCTGGATCAAGAGCTCACCGTGGGCTTCTCCGATCAGGTCACGCGACTGTTCGGCAGCACCCAGCCGCTGGTCTCGCTGGGACGCAACATCGGCCTGCTCGGCCTCGATCTGCTGCCACCGGCCAAGCGCTGGTTTGCCCGTCAGGCCATGGGGCTGGGGACGCGGCCGGATGCTTGAGCGGCGGGTCGGCACTTTCACTTTCAGCAGCGCGCCGCTAACTGGCGTGCTCGCTAGAACCCTTTACGGGCGGCGCATGCCGCCAGCGAGACAGGCTTAAAGCATGGAAATGCGCGCAGATCTGCTGATTGTCGGAGCCGGAATGGTCGGCAGCGCCCTTGCGTTGGCGTTGCAGGACAGCGGCCTGGAAGTGTTGCTGCTCGACGGTAGCCCGCTGAGCGTCAAACCGTTCGACGCCGACGCGCCGTTCGAGCCGCGGGTGAGCGCCTTGTCGGCGGCCAGCCAGCGGATACTCGAACGCCTTGGTGTCTGGGACGGCATCGCCAAACGCCGCAGCAGCCCGTACACCGACATGCATGTGTGGGACGGCAGCGGCACCGGACAGATTCATTTCTCGGCGAGCAGTGTGCATGCCGAAGTGCTCGGACATATCGTCGAAAACCGCGTGGTGCAGGATGCCTTGCTCGATCGCTTGCACGATTGCGATCTGGGCATGCTGGCCAACGCACGACTGGAGCAGATGCGTCGCTCCGGCGACGACTGGCTGCTGACCCTGGCCGATGGTCGGCAGTTGCGTGCGCCGCTGGTGATTGCCGCAGACGGCGCCAACTCGGCGGTGCGCCGCCTGACCGGCGTCGCCACCCGCGAGTGGGATTATCTGCACCACGCCATCGTTACCAGTGTGCGCAGCAGCAAACCGCACCGGATGACCGCGTGGCAGCGTTTCACCGATCACGGGCCGCTGGCGTTTCTGCCGCTGGAGCGTGACGGGCAGCAGGACTGGTGCTCGATCGTCTGGTCGACCACGCCAAGTGAAGCCGAACGCCTGATGGCGCTGGATGAAGCGGCGTTCTGCGGAGAGCTGGAGCGGGCGTTCGAAGGTTGCCTGGGCGAGGTGATCAGCGCTGATCCAAGGCTGTGTGTGCCGTTGCGTCAACGCCACGCCAAACGCTATGTAGCCGAAGGCCTGGCATTGATCGGCGATGCCGCGCACACCATTCACCCGTTGGCCGGGCAGGGGGTGAACCTCGGTTTCCTCGATGCGGCGGTGCTGGCTGAAGTGCTGTTGCAGGCGGCGGAACGCGGCGAACGGCTGGCGGACGTGAAGGTGCTGAGCCGTTACGAGCGTCGGCGCATGCCGCACAACCTGGCATTGATGGCGGCGATGGAGGGCTTCGAGCGTCTGTTCCAGGCTGACCCGTTGCCGGTGCGCTGGTTGCGCAACGTCGGATTGAAACTGGTGGAGCAGATGCCGGAGGCCAAGGCGTTGTTTGTGCGTGAGGCGCTGGGGTTGACCGGGGATCTGCCGGCACTGGCCAAACCCTGAGATCTTTATTGAGGCTGATGGCCTCTTCGGCGAGCAAGCCTGCTCCCACATTGGAATGCATTTCCAGGGTGGGAGCGGGCTTGCTCGCGAAGGGGCCAGAACCGACGCCATGAATTTCAGCTTGTGCAACATCTGGTAACTCCTTGCCCAAGTGATCGATTGAGCTGGTAAATGTGAGTCCTTATCATTTGGCCCACATTTCCCGACCGAGAGATCACTCCCATGTTGGCACCCAAGCGTCTCCTGACCGCAATGGCCCTGACCCTGATCGGCAGCACCGCCGCCCAGGCCGCCGACGAGGTGGTGGTCTACTCCTCGCGTATCGATGAGTTGATCAAACCGGTGTTCGACGCCTACACCGCGAAAACCGGGGTGAAGATCAAGTTCATCACCGACAAGGAAGCGCCGCTGATGCAGCGGATCAAGGCCGAAGGCGAAAACGCCACCGCCGACCTGCTGCTCACCGTCGATGCCGGCAACCTCTGGCAGGCCGAGCAGATGGGCATCCTCCAGCCGTTTACCTCGAAGACCATCGACAGCAACATTCCCGCGCAATACCGCTCCTCCAGCCACGCCTGGACCGGCCTGAGCCTGCGCGCGCGGACCATCGCCTATTCCACCGAGCGGGTGAAACCGGGCGAACTGACCACTTACGAAGCGCTGGCCGACAAGAACTGGGAAGGACGCCTGTGCCTGCGCACGGCGAAGAAGGTCTACAACCAGTCGCTGACCGCGACCATGATCGAAGTGCACGGCGCCGAGAAGACCGAAAAGATCCTCAAGGGCTGGGTCAACAACCTGTCCACCGATGTGTTCTCCGACGACGTAGCGGTGCTGGAGGCGATCAACGCCGGGCAGTGCGACGTCGGCATCGTCAACACCTACTACTACGGGCGCCTGCACAAGCAGAAGCCGGACCTGCCGGTGAAACTGTTCTGGCCGAATCAGGCTGATCGCGGCGTACACGTGAACCTCTCGGGCATCGGCCTGACCAAACACGCGCCGCATCCGGAAGCGGCCAAGGCACTGGTCGAGTGGATGACCACGCCTGAAGCGCAGAAGATCTTCGCCGACGTCAACCAGGAGTTCCCGGCCAACCCGGCAGTGAAGCCTTCGGAAGAAGTGGCGGCGTGGGGCCAGTTCGTCGCTGATACCTTGCCGGTGGAAGTGGCGGGCAAGCGTCAGGCCGAGGCGATCCGGATGATGGATCGGGCCGGCTGGAACTAAAACCTGGTTATATCCTGTGGCGAGGGGATTTATCCCCGATGGGGTGCGAAGCACCCCCAATGCCCTTAATCAAAGCGTACTGATACACCGCGGGCGTAGCTTTTACGAATGCTGCGCATCCGATCGGGGATAAATCCCCTCGCCACAATTGGGGCTGGCATTACTCTTGCGCCAACCCACGATTTATTAGAGAACCCCCTTGGCCCACCCCGCCCAACGCCGCTGGTACCCCATCGTCCTCGCCATTGCCGCGCTGGTGCTGTTGCCCCTGAGTGTTCTGCTGCTGTCGTGGCAGACCATCGATCAGCAGATCTGGTCGCACCTGTGGGAAACCCAGATGCCGCGCCTGCTGGGCAACACTCTGACGCTGGTGATCGGCGTTGGCGTCGGTGTGACGCTGCTCGGCGTCAGTCTGGCGTGGCTCACCAGCCTCTGCGAATTCCCCGGACGGCGCTGGCTCGACTGGGCGCTGATGTTGCCATTCGCCATTCCGGCCTATGTGCTGGCGTTCGTCTTCGTTGGTCTGCTGGATTTCGCCGGCCCGGTACAAACCGTGCTGCGTGAGTGGTTCGGCAGCGGCCTGCGCCTGCCGCGCGTGCGCTCCACCGGCGGGGTGATCGTGGTGCTGGTGCTGGTGTTTTATCCCTACGTCTATCTGCTGGCGCGCACCGCGTTTCTCGCGCAGGGCAAAGGCCTGATGGAAGCGGCGCGGGTACTCGGGCAGTCGCCATGGCAGGCGTTCTGGCGGGTGGCGTTGCCGATGGCGCGTCCGGCGATCGGCGCCGGTGTCGCATTGGCGCTGATGGAGACGCTGGCAGATTTCGGCGCGGTGTCGGTGTTCAATTTCGACACCTTCACCACCGCCATCTACAAGACCTGGTACGGCTTCTTCAGCCTGCCGAGCGCGGCGCAACTGGCGAGCCTGTTGCTGCTGGTCGTGATGCTGGTGCTCTATGGCGAGCGGCGTGCGCGCGGCGCCAACCGGGCGAGCAACGAGCGCCCTCGGGTCAAGGCGCTGTATCAGCTGCGCGGGTTCAAGGCGTTCGCGGCGACCGGTTGGTGCTCGTTGGTGTTCGCCTGCGCGTTCGTGATTCCGCTGCTGCAGTTGATCGTCTGGTTCTGGCAGCGCGGGCGCTTTGATCTCGATGAGCGTTATGCCGGGCTGATCCTGCACACCCTGTATCTGGGCGGCATGGCGGCGCTGATCACCGTCAGCGTCGCGTTGCTGTTGGCCTTCGCCCGACGTCTGGCGCCGACCCGGGCGATCCGTTCCGGTGTCAGTCTGGCCAATCTTGGTTATGCGCTGCCGGGTTCGGTGCTGGCGGTGTCGATCATGCTGGCGTTCAGTTATCTCGACCGCGAACTGGTGATTCCGCTGTCGGGCTGGCTCGGCGGCGCCGGCAAGCCGCTGCTGCTGGGCAGTCTGGCGGCGTTGCTGATGGCCTATCTGGTGCGCTTTATCGCGGTGGCCTACGGGCCGCTGGAAAACAGTCTGGCGCGTATACGGCCGTCTTTGCCCGAAGCGGCACGTAGCCTCGGTGTCAGTGGGCCGCGACTGTTTTTCAAAGTGTATCTGCCGCTGTTGCTGCCCGGCACGCTGAGCGCGGCATTGCTGGTGTTCGTCGATGTGCTCAAGGAAATGCCCGCGACCCTGCTGATGCGCCCGTTTGGCTGGGACACGCTGGCGGTGCGGATCTTTGAAATGACCAGCGAGGGCGAGTGGGCACGGGCGTCGCTGCCGGCGCTGACCCTGGTATTGGTCGGTCTGTTGCCGGTCATCGGCCTGATCCGCCGCTCCGCGCACCGAAACACTTAGTAGTGAGTCCTGAATCATGCGGCTACAATGCGCGGCATTCGGTGCGGTTCGTCTGACAGACCCGTTCGCTGAAATCGGCTGAAAGCCTTCTATTTCGCGGCTTTCACCCCGTACAGCGGCTGTCCGCACCTTCGCCACGCCCGGAAGGAGAAACCCATGGGACAGCGTACGCCTCTGTATGACCTGCATCTCGCCCTCGGCGCGAAGATGGTCGATTTTGGCGGTTGGGACATGCCCCTGCATTACGGCTCGCAGGTCGAGGAACACCACGAGGTGCGCCGCGATTGCGGGGTGTTCGATGTATCCCACATGACCGTGATCGATGTCACCGGTGCCCAGGCCAAGGCTTGGCTGCAGCATTTGCTGGCCAATGACGTCGAGCGCCTACACCGCCCCGGCCGCGCGCTCTACAGCACGATGCTCAACGAGCGTGGCGGCATCGTCGACGACATGATCGTCTATCGCCTCGAAGACCGTTATCGCCTGGTGTTCAACGCCTCCACCCGCGATCAGGATCTGGCCTGGATGCAGGCGCAGGTCGCCGGTTACGACGTGCAATTGCACGAGCGTCAGGATCTGGCAATGCTCGCCATTCAAGGCCCGCAGGCCCGGCACAAGATCGCCGAACTGGTAACCCAGTCCCGCGCGGCACTGATCCATCACCTCAAACCGTTTGAAGCCGAAGTCGATGGCGACTGGTTTATTGCGCGTACTGGTTACACCGGTGAGGACGGCCTGGAAATCGCCATGCCGGCCGATCAGGCCCCGGGGTTCTTCTACGATCTGGTCGGTGCCGGCATTTCGCCGATCGGCCTCGGTGCCCGCGACACCCTGCGGGTCGAAGCCGGGATGAACCTCTATGGCCAGGACATTCATCAGGATGTCTCGCCGCTGGCGTCCAATATGGCCTGGAGCATCGCCTGGGAACCGGCCTCGCGCCAGTTCATCGGTCGGGCGGCGCTGGAAGCGGAAAAAGCCGCTGGCGTTGCGCACAAACTGGTGGGCCTGGTGCTTGAGGAACGGGGTGTTTTACGTGCTCATCAGGTGGTTCGTATCGCCGATGTTGGCGAAGGAGAGATCACCAGTGGTAGTTTCTCTCCTACGCTAAGCAAATCGATTGCCCTGGCGCGTGTACCGATGGCTACCGCCGACCGCGCCGAAGTGGAAATCCGTGGCAAGTGGTATCCGGTACGAGTGGTCAAACCGACCTTCGTGCGCCATGGTAAAACCTTGATCTGACCTTTTCCGGCGGGCCTGACCGCTGACAATTTTCTTGAGGACACCGAGCATGAGCAATATCCCCGCTGAACTGCGTTTTGCCGAAAGTCATGAGTGGGCGCGTCTGGAAGCCGACGGCACCGTTACTGTGGGCATCAGCGATCACGCGCAGGAAGCGCTGGGCGATGTGGTGTTCGTCGAGCTGACTGAAGTGGGCAAGGTGTTCGCTGCTGAAGATCAGGCTGGCGTCGTTGAATCGGTGAAAGCCGCTTCCGACATCTACGCCCCGATCGGCGGTGAGGTGATTGCCGTCAACGACGAGCTGGGTGGTTCGCCTGAACTGCTGAACTCCGACCCGTACGGTGCGTGGATCTTCAAGCTCAAGCCAACTGACAAGGCTGAGCTGGACAAGCTGCTCGATGCCGCTGCCTACAAGGCTGTCATTGGCGAGTAAGCTCTGATCAATACCCCAAAGCCCCGACTCGTCGGGGCTTTTTTGAATCAAAAGATCGCAGCCTTCGGCAGTTCCTACAGAATGCACACCATTGCTCTGTAGGAGCTGCCGAAGGCTGCGATCTTTTGATCTTCAAGGGCACTGCTATGCTGGTTTGACCGTGTTGCATTGACGCCGAGCGCCAGCCAAGAGAGAGCCCGTCATGTCCCAGTTGCCATCCTTGAGCCAGTTACGCGACCCCGAAGCCTTCCTGCGCCGCCATTTGGGCCCCGACGCCGCCGAACAGCAGGCGATGCTCGACAGCCTCGGTCTCGGTAGCCGGATCGAACTGATCGAGCAGACGGTGCCGCCGGGCATTCGCCTGAACCGGGCGCTGGATTTGCCACCGGCCCTTGATGAGCAGGCGGCGCTGGCCAAGCTGCGCGGTTATGCCGAGCAGAACCAGGTGTGGACCAGCCTGATCGGCATGGGTTACCACGGCACGTTGACGCCGACGGTCATCCTGCGCAACGTGCTGGAAAATCCCGGTTGGTACACCGCCTATACCCCTTATCAACCGGAGATCGCCCAAGGCCGTCTCGAAGCGCTGCTGAATTTCCAGCAACTGACCATCGACCTCACCGGACTTGAACTGGCCAACGCCTCGTTGCTCGACGAAGCCACCGCCGCTGCGGAGGCCATGGCGCTGGCCAAACGCGTGGCGAAATCGAGGAGCAACCTGTTTTTCGTCGACGAGAACTGTCATCCACAAACCATCTCCGTGGTGCAGACCCGTGCCGAAGGCTTCGGCTTCGAGCTGATCATCGACGCGGTGGATAACTTGAAGCAGCATCAGGTGTTCGGCGCACTGCTGCAGTATCCCGACACCCACGGCGAGATCCGTGACTTGCGTCCGGTCATCGATCAGTTGCACGCACAGCAGGCGCTGGCCTGCGTCGCTACGGATTTGTTGAGCCTGTTGCTGCTGACGCCGCCGGGTGAACTGGGCGCGGACGTGGTGTTCGGTTCGTCCCAGCGCTTTGGCGTGCCGATGGGCTACGGTGGCCCGCACGCAGCGTTTTTTGCCAGCCGCGAGGAGTACAAACGGGCGATTCCGGGGCGGATCATCGGCGTGTCGAAAGACGCTCGTGGCAACGTCGCGTTGCGCATGGCCCTGCAAACCCGCGAACAACACATTCGCCGCGAGAAGGCCAACTCGAACATCTGCACCGCGCAGGTGCTGTTGGCCAACATCGCCAGTTTCTACGCGGTGTACCACGGGCCGCAAGGCTTGAAGCGGATCGCCCAGCGGGTGCACCGCTTGACCTGCATTCTGGCGGCGGGCCTTGAGCGCCATGGTATTGCGCGGGTCAACCGGCAGTTTTTCGACACCCTGACCCTCGACGTAGGAGGCGCGCAGAGCGCGATCATCGACAGCGCCAAGGCCGCGCAGATCAACCTGCGGATTCTCGGGCGCGGTCGCGTCGGGCTGAGCCTCGATGAGACCAGCGATGAAAACACGGTGGCCAGGCTGTTTGATGTGCTGCTGGGTGCCGATCATGGGTTTAACGTCGACGAAATTGATGCAGAAGTCCTGGTTTCCGGCATTCCCGACCCCCTGCAGCGCAACACACCGTACCTGCGCCATCCGGTGTTCAACGCGCATCACAGCGAAACCGAAATGCTGCGCTACCTCAAGCAACTGGAGAACAAGGATCTGGCGCTCAACCAGTCGATGATCCCGCTGGGCTCTTGCACCATGAAACTCAACGCCACCAGCGAGATGATCCCGATCACTTGGCCGCAGTTCGCCAATCTGCACCCGTTCGCGCCTCGGGAACAGGCGCTCGGTTACACCTTGATGATCGAAGAACTGGAGCGCTGGTTGTGCGCGATCACCGGGTTCGATGCGATCTGCATGCAGCCCAACTCCGGCGCTCAGGGCGAGTACGCCGGGCTGCTGGCGATTCGCAAATACCACGAGAGCCGGCAGCAGGGCGCGCGGGATATTTGCCTGATCCCGTCCTCGGCCCACGGCACCAACCCGGCCTCGGCGCAGATGGCCGGGATGCGCGTGGTGATCGTCGAGTGCGACGAAGCCGGCAACGTCGATCTGGACGACCTGAAGACCAAGGCGGCCGAGGCGGGGGACAAGTTGTCGTGCCTGATGGCGACCTATCCATCGACTCACGGCGTGTACGAGGAGGGCATCAGCGAAATCTGCGAAGTTATCCACAAACACGGCGGGCAGGTGTACATGGACGGCGCCAATCTCAATGCACAGGTCGGGCTGGCGCGGCCGGCGGACATTGGTGCCGACGTGTCGCACATGAACTTGCACAAGACTTTCTGCATCCCCCATGGCGGCGGCGGGCCGGGCATGGGGCCGATCGGCATTCGCGCGCACCTGGCGCCGTTCGTTGCCAATCACCCGGTGGTGCCGATTGACGGCCCGCTGCCGCAGAACGGCGCGGTCAGCGCAGCGCCGTGGGGCAGTGCGAGCATTTTGCCGATCAGCTGGATGTACATTGCGATGATGGGACCGCAACTGGCGGATGCCAGCGAGGTGGCGATCCTCGCCGCGAATTATCTGGCGCAGCACTTATCCGGCGCATTTCCGGTGTTGTACACCGGGCGCAACGGGCGGGTGGCCCATGAATGCATCCTGGATTTGCGGCCGCTGAAGGCGCAGACCGGGATCAGCGAAGAAGATGTCGCCAAGCGTCTGATGGACTACGGCTTCCACGCACCGACCATGTCATTCCCGGTGCCGGGCACCTTGATGGTCGAGCCTACCGAGAGCGAATCGAAGGCCGAGCTGGATCGGTTTATCGGCGCCATGCTGAGCATCCGTGCGGAAATCACCGAAGTGCAGAACGGCAACTGGTCGGCGGAAGACAATCCGCTTAAACGCGCACCGCATACACTGGCGGATGTCACCGGAGTCTGGGAGCGGCCTTACAGCATCGAACAGGGCATCACCCCGGATGCGCACACCAAGGCGCACAAGTATTGGCCGGCGGTGAATCGGGTGGATAACGTTTATGGGGATCGCAATCTGTTTTGTGCCTGCGTCCCGGTGGACGATTACCGCTGATCTTCAGGCAACACGCAGAGCCATTGTGGGAGCGGGCTTGCTCGCGAAGGCGGTGGTTCATGCACATGTATTTTTTCTGACACGACGCCTTCGCGAGCAAGCCGGCTCCCACAGGGTGGTGTGGTGAATTCGAAATTATGGGCAAAAAAATGCCGCTCGATCGAGCGGCATTTTTGTTGGCGGCAACCTTACTCGGATGCCACTGCATTCTTCGCCAGAATCGCATTCGCCAGTTCCATGTCCGTGGCCTGCAGGCCCGGGTTGTCGGCACGGACTTTCTGCATGGCTGCTTCCAGGTACGGCCCACGGATGCCGCCATCGCTGGCAACGAAGCTGCCGGCATCGTCCTGTGCGGCAACGATCAGCTTGTGATCCTTGAAGGTCAGATATGTCGAACCGGTGGTGGCGCCGGACGAAATGACGTTACGCCAAAAGCTGTCAGCCATCGCTGAACCAACGGGAAGGGACAGCAAGGCAAGGGTGGCGACAGCAAGTTTGAGACGCATGATTGAGTGACTCCTGGGGGTTAACTACGGCGTTGGATAACGATTCGCCAATCCGGTTCCGTAGTTGCCTATTTCTGCTCGCTCTGCGGGGTCACCCGCAGCACTTCTTCAAGGGTGGTCAGCCCCGCCGCGACCTTCTGCGCACCCGACAGGCGCAGGCTGCGCATGCCTTCCTTGAAGGCCTGGCGACGGATGGCAGTGAGGTCGGTGTCCGGGGTGATGAGCGCTTTGAGGCTATCGCTCAACTGCATGATTTCGTAGACCCCGGCGCGTCCGCGATAACCGGTGTCGCGACATTCCAGGCAACCGATCGCCCGTTGCGCATTGCCCGGCAGCGGCGCCTGCCATGGGCGGGTCAGGGTCTGCCAGTCTTCCTCTTCCAGGGTCAGCGGCGCCTTGCAGTGCGGGCACAGGGTGCGCACCAGACGCTGGGCCATGACCCCGAGCACCGTGGCTTTGATCAGATAGTGCGGCACGCCGAGTTCCAGCAGTCGGCTGATCGCGCTGGGGGCATCGTTGGTGTGCAGGGTCGACAGCACCAGATGGCCGGTGAGTGCGGCCTGAATCGCCATTTCCGCGGTCTCCAGGTCGCGGATCTCGCCGATCATGATGATGTCCGGGTCTTGCCGCATCAGCGCACGCACGCCGGCGGCGAAGCTCAGGTCGATGTTGTGCTGCACCTGCATCTGGTTGAACGCCGGCTCGACCATTTCGATCGGGTCTTCGATGGTGCAGAGGTTGATCTCCGGCGTCGCCAGTTTCTTCAGCGTGGTGTAGAGCGTGGTGGTCTTGCCCGAACCGGTCGGCCCGGTGACCAGAATGATGCCGTTGGGTTGGCGGGTCATGTCCTGCCAGCGGCGCAGGTCGTCGGCGGAAAAGCCCAACTGATCGAAATCCTTGAGCAGCACCTCCGGGTCAAAAATCCGCATGACCATTTTTTCGCCAAACGCGGTGGGCAGTGTTGAGAGCCGCAGTTCTACCTCGCCGCCGTCCGGGGTCTTGGTCTTGACCCGGCCGTCCTGGGGTTTGCGCTTCTCGGCGACGTTCATCCGCCCGAGGCTTTTCAGGCGGCTGACGATCGCCATGGTCACCTGCGGCGGGAATTGATAGACGTTGTGCAACACGCCGTCGATGCGGAAACGCACGGTGCCCTGTTCGCGGCGCGGTTCGATGTGGATATCACTGGCGCGCTGCTGGAAGGCGTACTGGAACAGCCAGTCGACGATGTTGACGATGTGCGCATCGTTGGCGTCCGGCTCCTGATCGCTGGCGCCGAGGTTGAGCAGTTGTTCGAAGTTGCCGAGGTTGCCGCTCTGCGCGTCGGCATTGCTGGCGCCGCTGACCGATTTGGCGAGGCGGAAGAACTCGACGCTGAAACGCTGGATGTCTACCGGGTTGGCGACCACCCGTTTGATCGGCAACTTCAGCACGTGTGTCAGGTCAGCCTCCCAGCCGGTGACGTAGGGCTGGGCGCTGGCGACGACCACGGCGTCGCGGTCGACCGCTACCGCAAGAATCTTGTGGCGCTGGGCAAAGGCGTAAGACATCAGCGGGGTGATCGCCGCAACGTTGATCTTCAACGGGTCGATGCGCATGTACGGCTGACCGGCCTGCTGCGCCAGCCACAGGGTCAGGCTTTCCAGGTCCAGATGTTTGCCTGGACGGCTGAGGTCATCCAGTTGCTGGCTGGCGATGAACTCCAGCGGATGTTGCTGGCCGTGGGTCGCGTGGCGGCGCCGGGCGTTGAGCGCCTGCTCCGCCGAATCCTGGCTGATAAAGCCTTGGGCAACCAGTTCACGCAACACATCGTTGAGATCCAGCCAGCGGTCCTGAGTGGCGAGTTGAACGGACATGCGGGCTCCTTTTGAACGACTGTGCGCAAAGGATAGTCTTGGCCCCGCAGACCGTTGGGCCACTACCCGACAAAGCCGTTGCCGGATTTGTCAGCCGGCTGCCTGGGCCGACGCAGACCACGCCGTGTCGGCGTCTTGCAGGTTCACCGAGCAGACGCTGATCAAGTTACGAAGTTTTTCCGCAATCACCTGGGCGCGATGCCAGCTCAGTCCGTCAATGGTGATATCGATCGACAGCAGATCGTCCAGACGCTCGGCGTTGACCTGGACCGGCGTCAGAAATTGCAGCGCAAACAGGTTCAGCACCCGCACCAACAGATCCGGCTCGGCTTCGGCGAGCAGCTGATAACGCGCGCAGCAGTGCGCGTTGTTGACGTTCCACACATCGGCGCGGGGCGCGGGGGTAGTCACGGCTTCGAGGTGAGGCATGTCCGGTCTCCAGAGTCAGTGGAGGAATTTTTACATTCGATGCCGGGCATTTCTTGTCTAAGATGAGCGAATTTGCGGATTGCTCGACAAGAACAATTCGGTAAATGATCATTTTGAGGATTGGTTATGCATAGCGAGTTGGACAGCTACGACCGGCGGATTCTCGCCCTGCTGCAAGAGGACGCTTCGCTGTCCAGCGCACAGATCGCCGAGCAGGTGGGGCTGTCGCAATCGCCGTGCTGGCGGCGGATTCAGCGGATGAAGGAGGAGGGGATCATTCGCGGGCAGGTGACCTTGCTTGATCGCAAGAAGATCGGCCTGAACACGCAGATCTTCGCCGAAATCAAACTCAACGCCCACGGACGGTCGAACTTCACCGAATTCACCGAGGCGATTCGCGGTTTTCCGGAAGTGCTGGAGTGTTATGTGCTGATGGGCGCGGTGGATTTTTTGTTGCGGATTGTCGCGGCGGACATCGAGGCGTATGAGCGGTTCTTCTTCGAGAAGCTGTCGCTGGTGCCGGGGATTCAGGAAGTGAACTCGATTGTGGCGCTATCGGAGATCAAATCCACGACCAGCCTGCCAGTTTTGCGCTGATCCTTTTGTGGCGAGGGGATTTATCCCCGATGGGTCGCGAAGCGGCCCCCGCTTAGTTGAAAGCAGGGACTGCTGCGCAGTCCATCGGGGATAAATCCCCTCACCACACAGTCATCACATGCGCAGCAGCATTTTCCACGCGCGATTCTGATAAACCGCAATCGCCTGCTGCTTGCGCGCATCGAGCAGTTCGTCAGTGATCGTCGGCTCGTTGGCCAGTTGCGCCAGTTTGTTCAGCTCACCGTACAGGCGATCCATTTCCGCGATCTCCAGCACGTTACGCGCGTGGTGCAGCCAGACCTGAATGCGTTCGATGCGCGGCAGTTGCTCGGCCAGATCTTCCGGCTGCTGCTGATAGCGCTGCAATTGCAGGGACGTGGCTTCTTCGCCCAGCATGCGCGGCAGCCAGCTGTGCAGTTGCGCGGCGCCCTGGCGGTTGCCGCGGGTGTTGCGCTCGGCGGTCCAGGTGCGGGCCAGCAGCCAGCGCGAGACAGTCAGCGAGAACAGGCCCCAGCGCGGGTCTTCCAGCTCTTCGAGGAATTGCTCCGGCGCCGCCTTGCGCACGTCTTCGTCTTCAATACCGACCTGAACCAGCGGGCGCCAGTCTTCGAGCAGTGCATCCAGCGCCACGCGCAAGTCGTGAGTGGCCGGACGCGGTGCCGCCTGGCCGAGGCTGCTGAGCAGGGCGCGCATTTCCGCGAGGTTCTCGACCCAGTCCTGCAGCAGGCGCCAGTGGCCGTTGAAGCGATATTGTTCGGCCAGACGCTGGCTGCTGCCGAGCAAGTGCCAGGCCAGTGCGGCGAAGGCGTCGTCGAGTTGGGTTTCCGGGGTCAGTTGCGGCGCCGGCAGGCTCAGCGAGTAGCTGTTGGCGTCGTACAGGCGGTAGCCACGCTCGGCCTTGCTGATGTCGCACGGCATCAGAGCCAGGGTTTCGGCCAGCTCGGCGGCCAGTTCCAGCAGCGCGGCCGGCTCGCCTTCGCGCAGTTCCAGTTCCAGCTCGCAGATTTCTTCTTTCTGTTTGCCGACCACCACGTGGCCGAGGTCGAGTGCAGCTTCGATAACCACTTTGGCCTTGCCGCGGCCCCAGGCGATTTCCGCGCGCTCGCGGACGAAATCGGTGGTGAAGATCGGCTTCAGGGTTTTCTTGTCCAGCTCGGCCAGCGACTCGGGCCAGCATTCACCGTCGAGTTTCTTCACGTCGAGCTTGGCTTTGGGCAACTTCCAGTCGTACTCGTTACGCTCGGACAGACCGGCAACACTCTGGCCGCGGGTCTTGAGGGTCTGAATCACTTCGTCACCGTCCTTGCGCAGGCGCAGGGCGACTTTGGCCTGGGCCAGATCGCGCTCGGGAGTGTCGAAGTACTGGTTCATCAACTCACGGCGTTCCCAGCCATTTTTGTTGCGTTTTTTCAGTAGCGGGTGCTCGCGCAGGGCAGCGAGGGTTTCGCGGCTGACGCGGAGTTTGATTTCGGTTTCTTTCTGCATGGCCGGAAAATCCAGGATCGGGAGCGCAGCCGGGGGAATGTGTGGCTGCCAAGGCCGTGCAGTGTACAGGACTCAAACTTCCTACGCCCTGCGGCGGTTTATTCCGAGCGCCGGATGGCTCTATGATGGACTTCAAATCGGGAGTTGGAGTCAGCGATGCCTTTGCCATCCATGCAAGACCAGTTCGCGGCACTGATCGCCGCACCGTCGGTCAGTTGCACCCAACCAAGCCTGGATCAGTCCAACCGGGCGGTGATCGATTTGCTTGCCGGTTGGCTGGGTGATCTGGGCTTCAGCTGCGATATCCAGCAGGTCAGCCCCGGCAAATTCAACCTGCTCGCCAGTTTTGGCAGTGGCCCCGGCGGCCTGGTGCTGGCCGGGCATAGCGATACCGTGCCTTATGACGATGCGCTGTGGCAGACCGATCCGCTGAAACTCACCGAGGTCGATGGTCGCTGGGTCGGCCTGGGCAGTTGCGACATGAAGGGTTTTTTCGCCCTGATCATCGAGGCCGTGCAGCCGCTGCTCGACCAGCCGTTCAAGCAACCGCTGCTGATCCTCGCCACCTGTGATGAAGAAAGCTCGATGTCCGGTGCCCGCGCACTGGCCGAGGCCGGCAAGCCGCTGGGCCGTGCGGCGGTGATCGGCGAGCCGACCGGGCTCAAACCGATCCGCATGCACAAGGGCATCATGATGGAGCGCATCGATATCCTCGGGCAGAGCGGCCATTCGTCGGATCCGCGCCTGGGCCACAGCGCCCTCGAAGCGATGCACGATGCCATTGGCGAACTGCGCGGTTTGCGCCTGCTATGGCAGCGTGAATTCAACAACCCGCAGTTCAGTGTGCCGCAACCGACCATGAACTTTGGTTGCATCCATGGCGGCGACAATCCGAATCGCATCTGCGGCCAGTGTTCGCTGGAGTTCGATCTGCGCCCGTTGCCGGGCATGGACCCGAAAGTCCTGCGTGCGGAGATTCTGCGCAAGCTCAACCCGGTGGCTGAGCGGCATCAGGTGAAGATCGACTACCAGCCATTGTTCCCGGAAGTGCCGTCGTTTGAGCAGGCCGAAGACGCTGAATTGGTGCGCATCGCTGAAAAGCTCACCGGTCATAGTGCCGAAGCAGTAGCGTTCGGCACCGAAGCGCCTTATCTTCAGCGCCTTGGCTGCGAAACCATTGTGCTCGGCCCCGGCGACATTGCGTGTGCGCACCAGCCGGGCGAATACCTTGAAATGTCACGTTTGCAGCCTACCGTGCAACTATTGCGGCAGTTGATTGAACATTACTGCCTGAGCCCGGACAAACGATGATGTCCACCTGTGGGAGCGGGCTTGCTCGCGAAAGCGGTGAGTCAGTCGACATCGATGTACCTGATACACCGCTTTCGCGAGCAAGCCCGCTCCCACAGGGGGGACGGTGTTTTGTCAGACCAAACGCTGTAAATTGCCAGCACCCCAACCCGTATTCATGAGGAGAGCGCGCGTGTCGCCAAGCCTGTTCCGACCATAACCATCAGCCCGCTGTGCGTTTTCCGTTTCGCCCTTATTTCCGGCTGCTATTTATTACAGGCCCAGGTTCATGCCCGAATACGTCAATTGGCTTCGTCACGCGTCCCCTTACATCAATGCCCACCGCGACTGCACCTTCGTTGTCATGCTGCCCGGCGACGGCGTGGAGCATCCGAATTTCGGCAACATCGTCCACGACCTGGTGCTGTTGCACAGCCTCGGTGTGCGTCTGGTGCTGGTCCACGGTTCGCGTCCACAGATTGAAACCCGCCTCGCCGCTCGCGGCCTGACCCCGCACTACCACCACGGCATGCGCATCACCGATGCGGCGACGCTGGAGTGCGTGATCGACGCGGTCGGTCAGCTGCGTATCGCTATCGAAGCGCGGCTGTCGATGGACATGGCCTCGTCGCCGATGCAGGGCTCGCGCTTGCGGGTGGCCAGCGGCAACCTTGTGACCGCGCGGCCGATCGGCGTACTCGAAGGCGTCGACTATCACCACACCGGCGAAGTGCGTCGGGTCGATCGCAAGGGCATCAATCGTCTACTCGACGAGCGTTCGATCGTGCTGCTGTCGCCGCTGGGCTACTCGCCGACCGGGGAAATCTTCAACCTCGCCTGCGAAGACGTTGCCACCCGCGCCGCCATTGACCTCGGTGCCGACAAGCTGCTGCTGTTCGGCGCCGACCTCGGTCTGATCGACGAGAACGGCAAACTGGTGCGCGAACTGCGTCCGCAACAGGTGCCGGCGCATCTGGCACGTCTGGGCAGCAACTATCAGGCGGAACTGCTGGATGCCGCCGCCGAGGCCTGCCGTGGTGGCGTGGCGCGCAGCCATATCGTCAGCTATGCCGAAGATGGCGCGCTGCTGACCGAACTGTTCACCCGCGACGGTGGCGGTACGCTGGTCGCTCAGGAGCAATTCGAACTGGTGCGCGAGGCGGCGATTGAAGACGTCGGCGGTTTGCTCGACCTGATCAGTCCGCTGGAAGAGCAAGGGATTCTGGTGCGTCGCTCGCGTGAAGTGCTGGAGCGCGAGATCGAGCAGTTCAGCGTGGTCGAGCGTGAAGGCATGATCATCGCCTGTGCGGCGCTGTACCAGATTGCCGATTCGGACGCTGGTGAACTGGCGTGCCTGGCAGTGAATCCGGAGTACCGTCACGGTGGTCGCGGCGATGAGCTGCTGGAGCGCATCGAGACCCGTGCCCGGGCGCAAGGGTTGAAGACTCTGTTCGTTCTTACCACCCGTACCGCGCACTGGTTCCGCGAACGTGGCTTCGAGCCTAGCAGCGTCGAGCGCCTGCCGGCGGCGCGGGCGTCGCTGTACAACTATCAGCGTAACTCGAAGATCTTCGAAAAGACCCTCTGAAGATTACCGAGGGACTTTTGTGGCGAGGGGATTCATCCCCGATGGGCCGCGCAGCGGCCCCCGCTTCACCAAAAGCAGGGGGACTGCTGCGCAGTCCATCGGGGATGAATCCCCTCGCCACATATTCAATTGTTTTCGGTTACAAACTTCGCACTGACGTAAGGCGAGTAGTCCGGCAGCACCGTCTCGACCTTGCCTTGTTCCTTCAAAAACTTCGCCGTCTCACCAATCGCCATCGCCGTGCCGCCGTCCAGCAGTGCGGTGGATTGCTGTGCCTTGGCATCCGGGAAGGCTGAACCGGCCAGCAGTTCCGGGACGTCGGCAGCATTGGCACCGGTCAATTTGGCGATTTTCTGCACCGGCACCGAGTCAGCCGTCCAACTGTCTTTATGCGCCGCGTAATCGGCAAATGAATCCAGCGTGACTTTAGCGAATTTCGCGACGACGTCAGGATGCTTCTCGGCGTAGTCCTTGCGCGCGACCCAGACTTCGAAGGTCGGTGCACCCCACTGACCAACCTGCGCGGCATCGGTCAGGGTCTTGCCGGTCTTGCGGATTTCCCCCAGTGCCGGCGACCAGACAAACGCGCCATCGATATCGCCACGCTTCCATGCTGCGGCGATTTCCGCTGGTTGCAGGTTCACCACTTTGACTTTGCTGGTGTCCAGGCCCCAGTGCTTGAGTGCACCGAGCAAGCTGTAGTGGGAAGTGGAAACAAAGGGCGTGGCGATGGTCTTGCCGACCAGATCCTGCGGGGTGTTGATCCCGCTGCCATTGCGTACCACCAACGCTTCGGCGGCATTGATCTGCGCCGAAACAATAAAGGCAACAATCGGCAGGTTTCGCGAAGCCGCGGCGGCCAACGGGCTGGAACCGAGGTTGCCGATCTGCACATCGCCGGAGGCAATGGCTGTCACAACTTCCGGGCCGCTGTTGAAGCGACGCCAGTCGATTTTCTCGCCGAGGGTTTTCTCGTAGACGCCGTCGGCCTGGGGCACTTTGCTCGGGTCGATCCCGGTTTGATAACCGATGGTGAGGTTGCCAGCGTGCGCGGAAAAACAAATCAGTGCTGACACACAAACTGTAACAAATTGACTAGATAGTGCGCGTTTGGCCATCATGGCGTCGCCTTTTCGATAGGGTTTGACGATTTGGGGTTGCGCCAAAGCTAATCGATCTAAAAAAAGGCTAACAAATACCATTTAGGAATGAGCTTAGTCGCCGATACGTTGTATCCGGGCGAAGATGGCGAGATAGTGGCCATATTCCCGAATGATATGAAAAAGAATGAATAAATTCTTTTTGGGTTTATCAGGAAATCTTTACTCTGCACGGACCAAATCACTGCGATTAGACCTTGGTCGTAGACACACAAGGTTACGATTGACTTGTCAGTCACGGTCTGGCGCTAATCGCGCATCTTAGGATCCAGGGCATCAGACCCCGGGCCAGGAACACAAGAATTAGAAACGAGAGGAGCTTTACATGAACAAGTCCACCTTGGCCCTGGCTGTGGCCGTAGGGGTTATGGCGCAGCAGGCAGGCGCCGCCGGTTTCATCGAAGACAGCAAAGCCACTCTGGGCCTGCGTAACTTCTACATCAACACTGATAACCGTAGCGGTGCTGCCGAGCCAAGTCGCAACGAAGAATGGGGCCAAGGCTTCGATCTGCGATTCATTTCCGGCTACACCCAAGGCACCGTCGGTTTCGGTATCGACGCCATCGGCCTGCTGGGCGTACGTCTGGATTCGGGCGGCGGCACCAACGGCAACGTTGCTTCTAATGGCCGACCTGGTACCGCTTACGGTGGCACTGTTTTCCCAAGCGAATCCAATGGTGAAGCGGTTGATAACTTCTCCAGCCTGGGCCTGACTGCTAAAGCCAAGATTTCCCAGACTGAACTGAAGCTGGGTACCCTGCAGCCGAAGAACCCGGTCATCGTGACTAACGATGGTCGTCTGCTGCCACAAACCTGGCAGGGTGGCCAGATCACATCCGGCGACATCAAGGACCTGACCCTGGTCGGTGGTCAGATCGAACACGCCAAAGGCCGTAACTCCAGCAACACGGAGTCGCTGTCCATCAATGGCGCGGCACCGCGCACCGTTAACAGCAACAAGTTCATCTACGCCGGTGGTGACTACAAAATCACCAAAGACCTGACTGCCCAGTACTACTACGGCAACCTGGAAGACTTCTACAAGCAACACTTCCTGGGTCTGGTTCACAACTGGGCAATCGGCCCGGGCGTGCTGAAGTCCGATTTCCGTTACTTCAACAGCTCCGACGACGGCGCCAACGGCAACACGCCTGCTTACTACAGCAGCGGTAACTACAGCGGTGTTGCCAGCGGTCGCGGTAAAGTCGACAACAATCTGTACAGCGGCCTGTTCCTGTACACCGTTGAAGGTCACACCTTCGGTGGTGGCTATCAGGTTTCCAACGGTAGCAGTGACTTCCCTTGGCTGAACCAGGGCGACGGTTCGTCGAACTACACCATCACCGATATGCAGATCCAGAAGTTCGGTCGTGCCGGCGAACGTACCTGGCAAGCTCGCTACTCGTATGACTTCGCCAAAGTCGGCGTACCAGGCCTGACAGCCGGTGTGGTTTACCTGCGTGGCGACAACATCGACACCGTAAACTCCGCTGGTCGTGAAAACGGCAATGGTGACTCCGAGTGGGAACGCGACCTGACCATCGGTTACGTCGTGCCGGAAGGCCCGTTGAAAAACGTTGGCTTCATGTGGAAAAACGCTACCTGGCGTACCAACATCGCCGGTGTTCGCGACCAGGACGAAAACCGCCTGATCCTCAGCTACTCGATCCCGCTGCTGTAATAGCGCGCTTCGATTCGCTGATGTAAAAAAGCCCCGTCCGGCATCGCGCCGGACGGGGCTTTTGCGTTTTCGAGTCAGGCTCACCCCCGTAAGCCCTTCCCGAGATTTCCCTCTTTTGCAGCTACTCAAGGCCTTCTCGAACCTTGAGGACGATGTTCGTCGCGATGACGGCGAGCGTCCAGTGAACGATGTTTAATATTCAATTAGATTCTAAATATCTACTTATTTATTCTTTTTCATGATGTTGAATCCCGAGCTACAGTTGAGTTCTCCAACAACTCATCAGGAGCAGCACCATGAGCCTCAGACTTGGCGACATCGCCCCCGACTTCGAACAGGATTCCAGCGCCGGCAAGATTCGTTTCCACGAGTGGCTGGGCGATAGCTGGGGCGTGCTGTTCTCCCACCCGGCCGACTTCACCCCGGTGTGCACCACCGAGCTGGGCTTCACCGCCAAGCTCAAGGACGAGTTCGCCAAGCGTGGCGTCAAAGCCATCGCGCTGTCGGTCGATCCGGTGGACTCGCACCACAAGTGGATCGAAGACATCAACGAAACCCAGAACACCATCGTCAACTTCCCGATCCTGGCCGACGCCGATCGCAAGGTTTCCGATCTGTACGATCTGATCCACCCGAACGCCAACGACACCCTGACCGTGCGCTCGCTGTTCGTGATCGATCCGAACAAGAAGATCCGCCTGACCATCACTTACCCGGCGAGCACCGGGCGCAACTTCCACGAGATCCTGCGGGTGATCGATTCGCTGCAACTCACCGACAACTACAAGGTGGCCACCCCGGCCAACTGGCAGGACGGTGAAGAAGTGGTGATCGTGCCGTCGCTCAAGGACGAAGACGAGATCAAGCGGCGCTTCCCCAAAGGTTATCGCGCGGTGAAGCCGTACCTGCGCCTGACGCCGCAACCGAACAAGTGAATCAGTGAGATTGGCGGTGTAGCCACCACCGTCATCGCGAGCAGGCTCACTCCTACATTTGAAATGCGTTCCCCTGTGGGAGCGGGCTTGCTCGCGAAGGCGTCAGTCCAGGCAACACACAATTGAGAATTCAGAACCACAAAGCAGGGGATTTCAGGCCGTTTTCACGGCCTGTTTTTTTGCCCGCAACAAAGCAAATCGCATATCTCTTAAACGCATAACCAAATGAATAAATATGATTTATGGATATATAAATCAGCTGGTAAGGTCACTCCCATCGAAGCGAGATCGCAACCCGCGAATCGCCTGTAACACGCAAGGAATCGTCTGAATGCTGGTCGTCTCACTCGGTGGCAGTCCTAGCCAGCGCTCCCGCTCAGGAGTGTTGCTCGAGCGCTCGCAACGCTGGTTGCAGGCGCAAGGCGTGGAAGTGGTGAGTTATCAGGTGCGGGACTTCCCGGCCGAAGACCTGCTCCACGCCCGCTTCGACAGCCCGAAGGTGCTCGACCTGCTGGCGCAGATTGAAAACGCCGATGGCTTGCTGATCGCCACGCCGGTGTACAAGGCCTCGTTTTCCGGTGCGCTGAAAACCGTACTGGATCTGCTGCCGGAACGCGCCCTGAACCACAAGATCGTTTTGCCGATGGCTACGGGCGGCAGCATCGCCCACATGCTGGTAGTCGATTACGCGCTCAAGCCAGTGCTATCGGCGTTGAAGGCCCAGGAAATGCTCCAGGGCATTTTCGCCGAGGACAGCCAGATCGCTTACGGCGAAGGCAGTGCCCAGGCGCAACTGGCACCGGCATTGGAACAGCGTCTGTACGAAGCGCTGGATCAGTTTGTCAGTGCCATGGCCCGCCGGCCGAAACCGCTGGAGCCGGGCCTGTTGAATGAACGTTTATTGAGTGCTCGCTGGAGCATTTGAGCTTCACCCGAATTTGCTCCACTCACCTTACTCAGCCGCTAACGGCCAAGCAGGTGCAGCCAAAACCCAACTGCAAAAAGGAGAGCGCTATGCGCCCTGTATTTTTGCGTCGTGGTCTGGTCGCTCTGTTTGCTGCGGCTGTGTCCTTCGGCGCCATTACTCAAGCTCAGGCCGAGACTCTACGGATCGGTTATCAAAAATACGGCACGCTGGTGCTGCTCAAAGCCAAGGGCACTCTGGAGAAGCGTCTGGCCGCACAAGGCGTGGACGTGCAATGGACTGAATTCCCCGGCGGCCCGCAGCTGCTCGAAGGCCTGAACGTTGGCTCGATCGACTTCGGTGTTACCGGCGAAACCCCTCCGGTATTCGCTCAGGCTGCCGGCGCTGATCTGCTCTACGTCGCCTACGAACCGCCAGCGCCGAACAGCGAAGCGATCCTCGTACCGAAAGATTCGCCGATCAAATCGGTGGCGGATCTGAAGGGCAAGAAAGTCGCCCTGAACAAAGGCTCCAACGTGCACTACCTGCTGGTGCGCGCACTGGAAGATGCCGGCCTCAAATACTCCGATATCCAGACCGTGTTCCTGCCGCCGGCCGATGCCCGCGCTGCGTTCGAGCGTGGCAGCGTCGATGCCTGGGTGATCTGGGATCCGTACCAGGCCGCTGCCGAGAAACAGCTGCAAGCGCACACCCTGCGTGACGGCAAAGGCATCGTCGACAACCATCAGTTCTACCTCGCGACCAAACCTTACGCGCAGAAAAATCCCGAGGTGATCAAGACCCTCGTCGAAGAAGTGCGCGCCGTCGGCGAGTGGTCCAAAGCCAATCCTGAAGACGTGACCCAACAGGTCGCGCCACTGCTCGGCCTGCCGGCGGACATCACCCTGACCTCGGTGAAGCGCCAGGGCTACGGTGCGCTGTTCCTGACCCCGGAAGTAGTCGCCGCGCAACAGAAAATCGCCGACGCCTTCTACCAGCTCAAGCTGATTCCCAAGCCGTTGAGCATCAAGGATGTGATCTGGACACCACCGGCCGCTGTGGCCCAAAGCTCGGTTAGCCAAACCCAGTAAATCGAATCCCCAAGGAGACCACTCCATGAGCCTCAACATCTTCTGGTTCCTGCCTACCCACGGTGACGGCCATTACCTTGGCACCGCCGAAGGCGCTCGCGCCGTTGACCACGGTTATCTGCAACAGGTCGCGCAAGCGGCGGATCGTCTGGGCTTTGGCGGCGTGCTGATTCCCACCGGCCGTTCCTGCGAAGACTCGTGGCTGGTCGCCGCGTCGCTGATCCCGGTGACCCAGCGTCTGAAATTCCTTGTCGCCCTGCGCCCCGGGATCATTTCCCCGACGGTGGCGGCGCGACAGGCAGCGACCCTGGATCGTCTGTCCGGCGGTCGTGCGCTGTTCAACCTGGTGACCGGCGGTGACCCGGAAGAGTTGGCCGGTGATGGTCTGTTCCTCAACCACGAAGAGCGTTATCAGGCCTCGGTGGAATTCACCCGCATCTGGCGTCGAGTGCTGGAAGGTGAAACCGTCGATTACGACGGCGAACACATCAGCGTGAAAGGCGCCAAGCTGCTTTATCCACCAATTCAGCAACCGCGTCCGCCGCTGTACTTCGGCGGCTCCTCGGAAGCGGCGCAGGATCTCGCTGCCGAACAGGTCGAGATGGTGTTGACCTGGGGCGAGCCGCCAGCCGCCGTCGCCGAAAAGATCGAACAAGTGCGCGCCAAAGCCGCCAGGCTCGGGCGTACCGTGCGTTTCGGCATTCGTCTGCATGTGATCGTGCGCGAAACCAACGCCGAAGCCTGGCAAGCGGCAGACCGGCTGATCTCGCATCTGGACGATGACACCATCAAACGTGCGCAGGCGTCGCTGGCGCGTTTCGATTCGGTCGGTCAACAACGCATGGCCGCGCTGCACGGCGGCAGTCGCGACAACCTCGAAGTCAGCCCGAATCTGTGGGCCGGCGTCGGTCTGGTGCGTGGCGGTGCGGGTACCGCGCTGGTCGGTGATGGCCCGACTGTGGCCGCCCGCGTGAAGGAGTACGCGGATCTGGGTATCGACACCTTCATCTTCTCCGGTTATCCACACCTCGAAGAGTCGTACCGCGTCGCTGAACTGCTGTTCCCGCACCTCGACATCGAGCGCCCGGAACTGCCGAAGAGCGCCGGTTACGTCAGCCCGTTCGGCGAGATGGTGGCCAACGACATTCTTCCCAAAGCCGCGTCGCAGAGCTGAGGCGCGCCATGAAGAAAATCATTCACAGCCTCGCGCCCTGGGCGTTGCCGGTGCTCTTGCTGGCGGTGTGGCAGTTGTCGGTGTCGGCCGGCTGGTTGTCGACGCGGATCCTGCCGGCACCGGTGGCGGTGATCGAGGCCGGCGTCAGTCTGGTGCGCAGCGGCGAGATCTGGACGCACTTGGCAATCAGTGGCTGGCGCGCGGCGTTGGGCTTCACCATCGGCGGCAGCATCGGTCTGGTGTTGGGCTTCATCACCGGCCTGTCGAAATGGGGTGAACGCCTGCTCGACAGCTCGGTGCAAATGATCCGCAACGTGCCACACCTGGCGCTGATTCCGCTGGTAATCCTGTGGTTCGGCATCGACGAGTCGGCGAAGATTTTCCTGGTCGCATTGGGCACGTTGTTCCCGATCTACCTCAACACCTATCACGGCATCCGCAACGTCGATCCGGCGCTGGTGGAAATGGCGCGCAGTTACGGCCTGTCCTGTTTCAGCCTGTTCTGGCAGGTGATTCTGCCGGGTGCGTTGCCTTCGATTCTGGTCGGTGTGCGCTTTGCGCTGGGCTTCATGTGGCTGACGCTGATCGTTGCCGAAACCATCTCCGCCAGCTCCGGCATCGGCTATCTGGCGATGAATGCCCGCGAGTTTTTGCAGACCGATGTGGTGGTGCTGGCGATCCTGCTTTACGCGGTACTCGGCAAACTTGCCGACCTCGCGGCCCGTGGACTTGAGCGTGTGTGGCTGCGTTGGCATCCGGCCTATCAGGTTGCCAAGGGAGGTGCGGCATGACCGCTCAACAACCTCCACGCCTGCTGCGCGGGATTCCGCTGGTGGTGCGCAACCTGCAGAAAACCTTTGGCGCGCGGCAGGTGTTGCGCGACATCGACCTGCACATTCCGGCGGGGCAATTCGTCGCCGTGGTCGGGCGCAGCGGGTGCGGCAAGAGCACCTTCCTGCGCTTGCTCGCCGGCCTCGATCAACCGACTGGCGGCGACCTGCTGGCCGGTGCCGCACCGCTGAGCGATGCGCGGGAAGACACCCGGCTGATGTTCCAGGAAGCCCGGCTGCTGCCGTGGAAAAAGATCATCGACAACGTCGGCCTCGGCCTTAAAGGCAACTGGCGCCCGCAAGCACTGGAAGCGCTGGAAGCGGTGGGGCTGGCCGATCGCGCCAACGAGTGGCCGGCCGCCTTGTCCGGTGGGCAGAAGCAGCGTGTGGCGCTGGCCCGGGCGCTGATTCACCAGCCGCGCCTGCTGCTGCTCGACGAGCCGCTGGGTGCGCTGGATGCGCTGACCCGGATCGAGATGCAGCAACTGATCGAACGCCTCTGGCAAAAGCATGGGTTCACCGTGCTGCTGGTGACCCACGACGTCAGCGAAGCGGTGGCGATTGCCGACCGGGTGATTCTGATCGAGGACGGCGAAGTCGGTCTCGATCTGCAAGTGGAGTTGCCGCGTCCGCGAGTGCGCGGATCGCATCGACTGGCGGCGCTGGAAACCGAAGTGCTCAACCGTGTTCTGTCCCTGCCCGGCGAACCGCCGGAGCCGGAACCTGTTTCACCACTGCCTACGCAATTGCGTTGGGCGCAATAACTCAAGTTACATCCAACGACAGGAATCAAAGCCATGACTATCAAAGCCATCAACGTGCGCAACCAGTTCAAAGGCTCGATCAAGGAGATCGTTCTCGGCGACGTGCTGTCGGAAATCGACGTGCAGACCGCTTCCGGTATCGTCACTTCAGTGATCACCACCCGCTCGGTCAAGGAGCTGGAACTGGCGGTGGGCAGCGAAGTGATCGCCTTCGTGAAATCCACCGAGGTGTCGATCGCCAAGTTGTAAGCCAGTGAGTAAAAAACAACCCCGAAAGGCGTGAGCCCTTCGGGGTTTTTTGTGCCTGATCTGAAAACTGCGGTGCGGCCTTCGCGAGCAGGCTCGCTCCTACAGGGGATCGCGTTCCAAATGTGGGAGCGGGCTTGCTCGCGAAGAGGCCGGTGAACTCGCTACAGAACTCTCTTGGGTAGATACGGCGGCAAATACAGCCCGATGTAAGCATCAAACACCCGCATCCCTTCCTCGGCCATGCGCGGCGTGATCTGCCCGTGCTGCTGCACCGAGCGCGCATACACGCGGTCGCCCAGTTCCATCGCCAGCGCGAACACATCGACATCGCTCGGCAGTCGCGGCAATTCGAAGTGATGGTCGAACAGCTTGTGCATCAGGTCGCCGAGTTCGATGTCGTGCTGGCGGTCAGCCTGGGTCACTTCGGTCAGGCCGTGCTGGGCGAGGATCAACTGGCGGGCCGCCGCGTCTTCGTCGTAGATCTCCAGCATCCGCTCTTCGACCAGTCGCGACAGGTCACGCCAGTCGCGCAGGGCGTCGTGGTCGATCGGCGCTTGCAGGCAGGCGCGAAACGCCGCATGCACGTCGGCGGTCAGCGCTTCGAGCAGTGCCGGGACGCTGGCGAAGAAGTGGTACACGGAGGAGGGTGGAATCTGCGCGCGTTCGGCGACGCTGTAGATCGACAGACTGGCCACACCCTCGGCGGCCAGCAGCGTACGCGCGGCGTCGAGTATCGAGTCGATGCGCGCCTGGCTGCGGGCGCGGGGTTTGCGGACGGGGGCGGGACGCGTCATGGAAGTCTCCTGCGGGGCAGCGGGCATTGTACGAGCCGAGCCGTGTGTTGTCTGCCAGGACGCCTTCGGGAGCAAGCCCCCTCCCACAGTTGATCTTCTGCGTACAAAAGATCCCCATTCGCTGAGATCCCCTGTGGGAGGGAGCTTGCTCCCGAACCGCCGCAGGCGGCCATTCAGATCAAAAACGGGCCATAAAAAAACGCCGCGGGCTACGACAGCCAACGGCGTTTTATCTGATCGCAATCCGTTTACACGGTATGCAGATACCAGTTGTACTCAAGGTCGGAGATGGAGTGTTCGAACTCCTCCAGCTCGCTTTCCTTGCAGGCGACGAAGATATCGATGTATTTCGGATCGATGTACTTGGCCATCACCTCGCTGTCGTCCAGCTCGCGCAGGGCATCGCGCAAGTTGTTCGGCAGGCTTTGTTCGTTCTGCTCGTAGCTGTTGCCTTCGACCGGAGCGCCCGGTTCGATCTTGTTCACCAGACCGTGATGCACACCGGCCAGGACCGAAGCCATCAGCAGGTACGGGTTGGCGTCGGCACCGGCTACACGATGCTCGATACGCACGGCATCGGCAGAACCGGTCGGTACGCGGATCGCCACGGTGCGGTTGTCCAGGCCCCAGCACGGCGAGTTCGGTACATAGAACTGCGCGCCGAAGCGACGGTAGGAGTTGACGTTCGGGCAGAGGAAAGCCATCTGCGCCGGCAGGGTCTCGAGCACACCGCCGATCGCGTGACGCAGCGCGGCGTTCTGCTCGGGATCCTCGCTGGCAAAGATATTCTTGCCGGCTTTGTCCAGGATCGAAATGTGTACGTGCAAACCGTTGCCTGCCTGGCCCGGATACGGCTTGGCCATGAAGGTGGTGTCCATTTCATGGTCGTAGGCGATGTTCTTGATCAGACGCTTGAGCAGTACCGCGTAGTCGCAGGCCTTGATCGGGTCGGCGACGTGGTGCAGGTTCACTTCGAACTGCGCCGGGGCACTTTCCTTGACGATGGCGTCGGCCGGGATGCCTTGCTCTTTGGCGCCTTCCAGAATGTCCTGGAGGCAGTCGACGTATTCGTCGAGGTCGTCGATCAGGTAGACCTGAGTCGAGTGCGGGCGTTTGCCGGAGATCGGCGAGCGTGGCGGCTGTGGACGACCGTTCACGTTTTCCTGGTCGATCAGGTAGAACTCCAGCTCGAAGGCTGCGCAGATGGTCAGGCCCAGCTCGTCAAACTTTGCAACAACTTGACGGAGCACTTCGCGCGGATCGGCGAAGAACGGGTCACCTTCGAGTTCGTGCATGGTCATCAACAGTTGCGCGGTAGGGCGCTTCTGCCATGGCTCGTTGCACAGGGTATCGGGGATTGGATAGCAGATCCGGTCGGCGTCGCCGATGTCCAGACCCAGGCCGGTGCTTTCCACCGTAGAACCATTGATATCCAGAGCAAATAGAGAGGCCGGCAGGTTGATGCCTTTCTCGTAAACCTTGTGGAGGCTGGTGCGTTCGATGCGCTTGCCGCGCACCACACCATTCATATCCGCAATCAGAAGGTCAACGTACAGAACCTCAGGATGTTCCTTAAGGAACGCGTTCGCTTCGTTAAGCTGAACGGCACGCGGGGGTACCGACATGATGCAACACCTTTGTTGTTAAAAATATCAATCATTGATCTTTTCTGGTTTCAGTCAACCCGAACGGCCTGCCGAAGTCAAGCGAGGCCTTTTTTGCCCTAAAAAAGCGCTGCAAGGGCATTTATGGGGCACTTTGGGGCGGTTTTTTGTCCTTGAAACACTTGGCACCCGCGGGCTTGAGCAGGCCGTGTTGTATTTTTTACGGGGGTGTTGTGTAAAAAAATGAACAAGGCTAAGCTCCGACCAAACCCATAACAGCAATAATACCGGGGTGCTTCATGTCTCGCCTGCCGTTAATCGGCATCACCGACTGCTCGCAACAGTCCGGTCTGCATGCTCATCACATCAGTGGCGACAAATCCGTCCGTAGCGCAGCCAGCATGGTTCGCGGTCTGTTGACGATGTTCTCGGCGACAATAGCCAGAACGCCAGCGTCCGTTATTCTGGACGTACGGCAAAGCACTCTGTTTATGGCGTCCTCTTCCAATATAGATCTCTTTGAGTCCCAAAGCCTGTGCCGCTCCCCGAGCCGTGCTCATGATTCTGCACGCCTTGAATGTGCACAGGAAATGCAACGCCAGCGTAAAGGGCAGGTAAGCTCCTCTTTCATTGTCTATGCGCGGTGCCGGGCGTAAGCCGGCACTGCGCGCAAGCAAGCTCCCCTTTAACGCGACGCCAAGGCGTCAAACTTTGCCTGACACGATGTCAGGAGACTCAGCCCAGAGGCATTTATGAGTAACAACCTCGACCAGCTCACCGATTGGTTGAAAGACCACAAGATCACAGAAGTCGAATGCATGATCGGCGACTTGACCGGTATCACCCGGGGCAAGATCTCGCCGACCAACAAGTTCATCGCCGAAAAGGGCATGCGCCTGCCGGAAAGCGTGCTGTTGCAGACCGTGACCGGCGACTACGTCGAAGACGACATCTATTACGAACTGCTCGACCCGGCCGACATCGACATGATTTGCCGTCCCGACCAGAACGCCGTGTACCTGGTGCCATGGGCCATCGAGCCGACTGCCCAGGTGATCCACGACACCTACGACAAGCAAGGCAACCCGATCGAGCTGTCGCCGCGCAACGTCCTCAAGAAAGTCCTCAAGCTCTATTCCGACAAGGGCTGGCAGCCGATCGTGGCGCCGGAAATGGAGTTCTACCTGACTAAACGCAGTGACGACCCCGACTATCCGCTGCAGCCGCCGATCGGCCGCTCGGGCCGTCCGGAAATCGGGCGTCAGTCGTTCTCGATCGAAGCGGCGAACGAATTCGACCCGCTGTTCGAAGACGTCTACGACTGGTGCGAACTGCAGGAGCTGGACCTCGACACGCTGATCCACGAAGACGGTACGGCGCAGATGGAAATCAACTTCCGTCACGGCGATGCACTGTCCCTGGCCGATCAGATTCTGGTGTTCAAGCGCACCATGCGCGAAGCCGCGCTCAAGCATGACGTGGCCGCAACCTTTATGGCCAAGCCGATGACCGGCGAGCCGGGCAGTGCGATGCACTTGCACCAGAGCATCATCGACATCGAGACCGGCAAGAACGTGTTCTCCAATGAAGACGGGACCATGAGCCAGCTGTTCCTGCACCACATCGGTGGCCTGCAGAAACTGATTCCGGAATTGCTCCCGCTGTTCGCGCCGAACGTCAACTCGTTCCGCCGCTTCCTGCCGGACACCTCGGCGCCGGTGAACGTGGAGTGGGGCGAAGAGAACCGCACCGTGGGCCTGCGCGTACCGGATGCTGGCCCGCAGAACCGCCGCGTGGAAAACCGTCTGCCGGGCGCCGACGCCAACCCGTACCTGGCGATTGCCGCGAGCCTGCTCTGCGGTTACATCGGCATGGTCGAGGGCCTTAACCCGAGCGCGCCAGTGGTCGGACGTGGCTATGAACGCCGCAACCTGCGTCTGCCGCTGACCATCGAAGACGCGCTGGAGCGTATGGAAAACAGCGCGACCATCGAGAAATACCTGGGCAAGACCTTCATCACCGGCTACGTCGCGGTCAAGCGGGCCGAGCATGAAAACTTCAAGCGCGTGATCAGTTCCTGGGAGCGTGAGTACCTGCTCTTCGCCGTCTGATACGCCGGGCGCGGCTGGCAGCAGCCGCGCCTTCACCGATAACAAGGAGAATTGGCATGACCAGCAACAACCCGCAAACCCGTGAGTGGCAAGCCCTGAGCAGCGATCACCACCTGGCCCCGTTCAGCGACTTCAAGCAGCTGAAAGAGAAGGGGCCACGGATCATCACCAACGCCAAGGGCGTGTACCTGTGGGACAGCGAGGGCAACAAGATCCTCGATGGCATGGCGGGTCTGTGGTGCGTGGCGATCGGTTATGGCCGCGATGAACTGGCCGACGCGGCCGCGAAGCAGATGCGCGAACTGCCTTACTACAACCTGTTCTTTCAGACCGCGCACCCGCCGGCACTGGAACTGGCCAAGGCCATCGCCGACGTCGCGCCTGAGGGCATGAATCACGTGTTCTTCACCGGTTCCGGCTCCGAAGGCAACGACACCATGCTGCGCATGGTTCGCCATTACTGGGCGATCAAGGGCCAGCCGAACAAGAAAGTCATCATCAGCCGCAAGAACGGCTATCACGGTTCGACCGTGGCTGGCGCGAGCCTGGGTGGCATGACGTATATGCACGAACAGGGCGACTTGCCGATCCCGGGCATCGTCCATATCGCGCAGCCGTACTGGTTTGCCGAGGGCGGCGACATGTCGCCGGAAGAGTTCGGCATCTGGGCGGCCAATCAGCTGGAAGAGAAGATTCTCGAAGTTGGCGTGGACAACGTCGGTGCGTTCATTGCCGAGCCGATCCAGGGCGCGGGCGGCGTGATCATTCCGCCGGACAGCTACTGGCCGCGCATCAAGGAAATCCTCGCCAAGTACGACATCCTGTTCGTGGCGGACGAAGTGATCTGCGGTTTCGGCCGTACCGGCCAATGGTTCGGTTCGGATTTCTACGACTTGAAGCCGGACATGATGACCATCGCCAAAGGCCTGACCTCCGGCTACATCCCGATGGGTGGCCTGATCGTTCGCGACGAAGTGGTGAAGGTGCTCAACGAAGGCGGCGACTTCAACCACGGCTTCACCTACTCCGGGCACCCGGTGGCGGCAGCGGTGGGTCTGGAAAATATCCGGATCCTGCGCGACGAAAAAATTATCGAGAACGCGCACAACGAAACGGCACCGTATTTGCAGAAACGTCTGCGCGAACTCAACGATCACCCATTGGTGGGCGAAGTACGCGGGGTCGGTTTGCTGGGAGCGATCGAGCTGGTGCAGGACAAGGCCACTCGCAAGCGTTACGAAGGCCGGGGCGTGGGCATGATCTGCCGGCAGTTCTGCTTCGATAACGGCCTGATCATGCGCGCCGTGGGCGACACCATGATCATTGCGCCGCCGCTGGTGATCAGCAAGGCAGAAATCGATGAGCTGGTGACCAAGGCGCGCAGGTGTCTGGACCTCACCCTCAGTGCGTTGCAGGCCTAAGTGCTAGGCTTCGAGCGGGGGAGCTGCGGCGCTCGCGCTCGAAGGTGTCAGAAAGGTTGGCCTTTTCTTGAAAGACCGCCTCCGATCTTGCCAGACTAGCCGCGGTTCCAGTTGTCCGGGTTCGGCCGCTGAACAAAGTGGTTCAAAAAAGAAAAATTTGGAGCATGACGCATGAAGGCATTAGGTAAAAAGCTCGCTGGCAAGACTCTTCTCGCGCTGTCCGTAGCGGGCATGATGGCGGGTGCGGTTCAGGCGGACGACAAGGTACTGCACGTCTACAACTGGTCCGACTACATCGCGCCGGACACGGTCGCCAACTTCGAGAAGGCCACCGGGATCAAAGTCGTCTACGACGTATTCGACAGCAACGAAACCCTGGAAGCCAAGCTGCTGGCCGGTAAATCCGGTTACGACATTGTGGTGCCTTCCAACAACTTCCTCGCCAAGCAGATCAAGGCCGGTGTTTACCAGGAGCTGGACAAGTCCAAGCTGCCGAACTGGAAGAACCTCGACGAAGACCTGCTCAAGGCCGTTGGCGATGCCAGCGACCAAGGCAACAAGCACGCGTTCCCGTACATGTGGGGCTCCATCGGGATCGGCTACAACCCGGCGAAGGTCAAGGCTGCGCTGGGCATCGACAAGATCGATTCCTGGGACATCGTGTTCAAGCCCGAGAACATCGAGAAGCTGAAAAGCTGTGGCGTAAGCTTCCTCGACGCCCCGACCGAAATGATTCCGGCGGCGCTGCACTATCTGGGCAAGCCGACCAACAGCAAGGACAAGGCTGACCTGAAGGCTGCCGAAGACCTGTTCCTGAAGATTCGTCCTTCGGTTGCCTACTTCCATTCCTCCAAGTACATCTCCGATCTGGCCAACGGCAACATCTGCGTCGCCGTCGGTTACTCGGGTGACCTGGAACAATCCAAGACCCGCGCCCAGGAAGCCGGTGACAAGGTCAAGCTGGCCTACACCATTCCAAAAGAAGGCGCTGGCACGTTCTACGACATGGTTGCCATTCCCAAGGACGCCGAAAACGTCGAAGCCGCTTACAAATTCATGAACTACCTGCTTGAGCCAGAAGTGATGGCCGGGATCACCAACGCCGTACGCTTCCCGAACGGCAACAAGGCTGCCACGCCGCTGGTGGACAAGGACATCACCAGCGATCCGAGCATCTATCCGTCGGCTGAAGTGAAGAAACAGCTCTACGCGATCAGCGATCTGGATGCCGCCACCCTGCGCCTGATTACCCGCAGCTGGACCAAGATCAAATCCGGTAAATAAGCCGGTTTGACGCAGCAACCGCTGGCCGTCGTCCCCGCGAGGGCGGCCAGCGGGATAATTAAATGACAGAAAGTTTTGCTGGAACGGTTTTTCGAGGGTAAGTTGCGCGCCGGTTTGATTGCCGGGCAGCCACGGCTGTCATGTAACGCGGGGCAACTTGGGCCCAACTAATTTAGAGGACCTGCACTTGCCTATTTTTTCTTCTTTGCGCAAAGCCCTGCTGGCCACTGCCGGCCTGACGATCGCTGTCGGAGCCCAGGCCGCCGGTACGGTGCATATTTATAACTGGTCGGATTACATCGGCGAGACCACCCTGGCCGACTTCGAGAAAGCCACCGGGATCAAACCGGTGTACGACGTGTTCGACTCCAACGAAACCCTGGAAGGCAAGCTGCTGGCCGGGCGTACCGGTTACGACGTGGTCGTGCCGTCGAACCACTTCCTCGGCAAGCAGATCAAGGCGGGCGCGTTCCAGAAGCTCGACCGGTCGCAGCTGCCGAACTATGCGAATCTCGATCCGGTGCTGCTCAAGCGCCTGGAACAGAACGACCCGGGCAACCAGTACGCCGTCCCGTACCTGTGGGGCACCAACGGCATCGGCTACAACGTCGACAAGGTCAAGGCCGCGCTCGGTGTCGACAAGATCGACTCCTGGAGCGTGCTGTTCGAACCGGAGAACATCAAGAAGCTGCACAGCTGTGGTGTCGCGTTCCTCGACTCGGCGGATGAAATGATGCCGACCGTGCTCAACTACATGGGCCTGAACGCCAACAGCACCAATCCGAAGGACTACGCCAAGGCCACCGACAAATTGCTCGCCGTGCGCCCCTACGTAACCTACTTCCACTCCTCGAAATACATCGGTGATCTGGCCAACGGCGACATCTGCGTGGCCATCGGTTTCTCCGGCGACATCTTCCAGGCGAAGAACCGTGCCGAAGAAGCCAAGAAGGGCGTGAACATCGCCTACTCGATTCCGAAAGAGGGCGGCGCGCTGTGGTTTGACATGCTGGCGATTCCGAAGGACTCGTCCAACGTCAAGGAGGCGCACGCCTTCATCAACTATTTGCTGAAACCTGAGGTGATCGCTCAGGTCAGTGATTACGTCGGTTACGCCAACCCTAACCCCGGGTCGGACAAGCTGATGGAACAGTCCATCCGCACCGATGAAGCGGTTTATCCACCGCAAGCAGTCCTCGACAAGACTTACGTGTCGGTCGAGTTGCCACCCAATATTCAGCGTTTGATGACCCGTAGCTGGACCAAGGTCAAGTCGGGCAAGTAAGGCACAAAGTATCCTGGGTTCGTCCGCATCGGGCGAACTGCACTCTTTATTTTCTGGGAGTTTCGTAAATGGCAGTTGCCTCCGGCGCCTATAAGAAAGCCCTCGAGGGCGACCAGACACCTAAGCAGGTGTTGGTCAAAATCGACCGGGTCACGAAGAAGTTCGACGAGACGATTGCCGTGGACGATGTGTCCCTGGAAATCAAGAAAGGCGAGATCTTCGCCCTGCTCGGCGGTTCGGGATCGGGCAAATCCACGCTGCTGCGGATGCTGGCAGGGTTCGAACGGCCCACGGAGGGGCGCATTTTCCTCGACGGCGTCGACATCACCGACATGCCGCCGTACGAGCGCCCGATCAACATGATGTTCCAGTCGTACGCCTTGTTCCCGCACATGACCGTGGCGCAGAACATCGCCTTCGGCCTCAAGCAGGACAAGATCCCGAACGCCGAAATCGACGCCCGTGTGGCCGAAATGCTCAAACTGGTGCAGATGAGCCAGTACGCCAAGCGCAAGCCGCATCAACTGTCCGGCGGTCAGCGTCAGCGTGTGGCCCTGGCGCGCTCGCTGGCCAAGCGGCCGAAACTGCTGCTGCTCGACGAACCGATGGGCGCACTGGACAAGAAACTGCGTTCGCAGATGCAGCTGGAACTGGTAGAGATTATCGAGCGCGTCGGCGTGACCTGCGTGATGGTGACCCACGACCAGGAGGAGGCCATGACCATGGCCGAACGCATCGCGATCATGCACCTGGGCTGGATCGCCCAGATCGGCAGCCCGATCGACATCTACGAAACCCCTACCAGCCGTCTGGTCTGCGAATTCATCGGCAACGTGAACATCTTCGAAGGTGAAGTGATCGACGACGCCGAAGGCCACGCGACCATCACCTGCAAGGACCTCGACCGGCAGATCTACGTCGGCCACGGCATCAGCACTTCGGTGCAGGACAAATCCGTGACCTACGCGATTCGTCCGGAGAAGCTGCTGGTCACCGCCGATCAACCGACCTGCGAATACAACTGGTCGAGCGGCAAGGTGCATGACATCGCCTACCTCGGCGGTCACTCGGTGTTCTACGTCGAATTGCCGAGCGGCAAGCTGGTGCAGTCCTTTGTTGCCAACGCCGAACGCCGTGGCGCTCGTCCGACCTGGGGCGATCAGGTTTACGTATGGTGGGAAGACGACAGCGGCGTGGTACTTCGCTCATGAACATGCGCAAGTTCAAACGACGGCTCAACCGAATAATTCCCAATGGCCGGCAACTGGTCATCGGGGTTCCGTTCATCTGGCTGTTCCTGTTCTTCATGCTGCCGTTCTTCATCGTTCTGAAGATCAGCTTCGCTGAAGCCGATGTGGCCATCCCGCCGTACACCGAGATCTACACCTACGCCGAACAGAAGCTGCAATTGCTGCTGAACCTCGGTAACTACGCGATGCTCGGCGATGACGAGTTGTACATCGCCGCCTACCTCGGCTCGCTGAAGATGGCGTTCTTCAGCACGCTGCTGTGCCTGCTGATCGGTTACCCGATGGCCTACGCCATCGCCAGCGCGCGCAAAGAGCTGCAGACGGTGCTGGTGCTGCTGATCATGATGCCGACCTGGACCGCGATCCTGATCCGCGTGTATGCGTGGATGGGTATCCTCAGCAACAACGGCCTGCTCAACGGTTTCCTGATGAGCATGGGCCTGATCGACGAGCCGCTGCAGATTCTCAACACCAACCTCGCGGTTTACATCGGTGTGGTCTATTCGTATCTGCCGTTCATGATCCTGCCGCTGTACGCCAACCTGGTGAAACACGATCAGAGCCTGCTGGAAGCGGCTTCCGACCTCGGTTCGAGCACCTTCAACAGCTTCTGGAAAATCACTATTCCACTGTCCAAGAACGGGATCATTGCCGGCTGCATGCTGGTGTTCATCCCGGTGGTCGGTGAGTTCGTGATCCCGGAACTGCTTGGCGGCCCGGAAACCCTGATGATCGGTAAAGTGCTCTGGCAAGAGTTCTTCAACAACCGTGACTGGCCGGTGGCGTCTGCGCTGGCGGTGGTGATGCTGGCGATCCTGATTGTGCCGATCATCCTGTTCAACCGCAGTCAGGCCAAGGAAATGGAGGGCAAAGAATGAAGAACTTCCGTTTCTCCAGCCTGATGCTGGTACTGGGTCTGTTGTTCATCTACGCGCCGATGCTGATCCTGGTGATCTACTCGTTCAACGCCTCGAAACTGGTGACGGTGTGGGGCGGCTGGTCGATCAAGTGGTACGTCGGCCTGCTCGACAACACCCAACTGATGGGCTCGGTGCTGCGCTCGCTGGAAATCGCCTGCTACACCGCGGTTGCCGCGGTGGCGCTGGGTACGCTGGCAGCGTTCGTGCTGACCCGCATCACCCACTTCAAGGGCCGCACGCTGTTCGGTGGCCTGGTGACGGCGCCGTTGGTAATGCCTGAGGTGATCACCGGTCTGTCGCTGTTGCTGCTGTTCGTGGCCATGGCGCAGATGATCGGCTGGCCGCAGGAGCGTGGCATCGTCACCATCTGGATTGCGCACACGACGTTCTGTGCGGCGTACGTGGCGGTGGTGGTGTCGGCGCGTCTGCGTGAGCTGGACCTGTCGATCGAAGAGGCCGCCATGGACCTCGGCGCACGGCCGTGGAAGGTGTTCTTCCTGATCACCATCCCGATGATCGCGCCGTCGCTGGCCGCGGGCGGCATGATGTCGTTTGCCCTGTCGCTGGATGACCTGGTGCTGGCGAGCTTCGTTTCCGGCCCGGGTTCGACCACCCTGCCGATGGAGGTGTTCTCGGCGGTGCGTCTGGGCGTGAAGCCGGAGATCAACGCCGTGGCCAGTCTGATCCTGCTGGCGGTATCGCTGGTGACATTCCTGGTGTGGTTCTTCAGCCGCCGTGCCGAAGAAGCGCGCAAGAAAGCCATCCAGCAAGCCATCGAAGAAGGCGCTGCCGATTCGTGGAAGCAACCGGACGTGCGCCGCGCGCCGGCGCCGGAAGCGGCTTAAAGCAAAATCGGGTTGGCCCCTTTATCAAGGCCAACCCAAATCCAACTGTGGGAGCGGGCTTTTGTGGTGAGGGGATTTATCCCCGATGGGTTGCGAAGCGGCCCCCTCTCTTGATTCAAAAAGAAAGGGACTGCTACTCAGTCCATCGGGGATAAATCCCCTCACCACAGGGCACACCCCCACAGTTGGTATTAGGCAGTCCAGGGAGATTGGCGGATGACCTCAACAAAGTTCATCGGTTTGAACCCCGGCTCCTGATCCACCAGCACATCGGTCTTCACGTTGCCAAACGTGGTCTGCGGACGATGGCGCAAGCCGTCGGCAAACGCGCAGATGATGCATTCCTTGAAACCTTCCCCGCGTGGATGCGCATGCACCACCGCCTCGCGCTGGGTGTTGCTGAACGCCGCGTAATCCATGCCCAGCACATCCATCTCGACACCCGCCGTCACCAGCGCCACGGTCGGACGCAGATGCTTAGGCACCCCCGGTGTGGTGTGCAGGGCAATCGACAGCCAGACCTGTTCGATGTCGTCATCGCTCAGCCCGTACGGCTTGAGAAATGCCGCAGCCGCGTTGGCGCCATCCACTTCGAAACGCTCGTCGGCACTGCGATAACCTTCGACCAGACCGAGGTCGTGGAACATCGCGCCGACATACAGCAGCTCCGGGTTGTAGGTCAGTTGTTGGCGTTCGCCGCTCAACGCACCGAACAGAAACACCCGGCGCGAGTGGTGGTAAAGCAGGTCGGATTCGATGTCGCGAATGTACTCGGTGGTGGCCCGGGCGAGGGCGCTGTCGGGGATTTTGATGCCGGCAATGGTCGTGCTCATAAGGTGTTTCCTCGTCGAAAACGCCGTCGTGGCGCTGATGGACGAAGTCTGTTCCCCGAGGCACTAAACGGACAATCAACGCATGGCTGCGATCCTTGCCAATCGACCTGCGAATCATGCCAACTCACCTTGCACGGCAGAGTGCAGTCCAATTGTGGCGAGGGAGCTTGCTCCCGCTCGGCTGCGCAGCAGTCGTAAATCCGGCGTCCGCGTATTGACTGACATAATCCGGTTGAATGGAATTGGGGCCGCTTCGCAGCCCAGCGGGAGCAAGCTCCCTCGCCACAATGATTGCCTGGAGGCTTATGAACAAAACCATCGCCATCGTGGTGTTCCCCGGCGTGCAGGCGCTGGATGTCAGTGGGCCGATGGATGTGTTCGCCGAGGCCAACCGGTTTTTGCCGCCCGAGGATCACTATCGGCTGGAGGTGATCGGGGTCGAGCGGGGCCCGATGGCCTGTTCCAACGGGTTGAACCTCAGCGCCCATCGGCATTTCAGCGAAGCACTCGATGCCTGTGACCTGCTGCTGGTGGCCGGCGGCCCCCAGTTGCCGTTCATGGATTTCGGCAAGAGCTTCGACACCTGGCTGCGTGAGGCCTGCGCCCGTGCCCGGCGCTTTGGCTCGATCTGCAACGGCGCGTTCATGCTGGCGCGGGCGGGATTGCTGGAAGGGCGCACCGTGACCACCCACTGGAACGATGCCGAAGCCTTGGCGCAGTTGTGTCCATCGACCCAAGTCGAGGCCGATCGCCTGTACGTCGAGGACGGTGCGCTCTACACCTCGGCCGGGGTCACGGCGGGGATCGATCTGTCGCTGTACCTGCTGGCTCGCGACCACAGCGCAGAAGTAGCGCTGAGCGTGGCCAAGCGGCTGGTGGTGTTCACCCAGCGCGCGGGCGGGCAGTCGCAGTTCAGCCCGTTTCTCACGCCGCATGCGGAGCCGACGTCGGCGGTGGCGATGGTGCAGTTGTATGTGTTGGCCAATCTCACCGGCGATCTGACGATTGCCGATCTGGCGAATGCGGCGAACATGAGCGCGCGCAACTTTTCCCGGGTGTTCGCCCGCGAGGCTCGGGTCACCCCGGCGGAGTTCGTCGAAAGTGCGCGAGTGGATGCGGCGCGGGTGCTGCTGGAAAGCACCACGGCACCGCTGAAGACCGTGGCGTATCAGTGCGGGTTTCGCGATGCGCAGCACATGCGCAGTGTGTTCAATCGGCGGTTGGGGCTGACGCCGCAGCAGTTTCGGCTGAATTTTGCGCTGATGCTCTGAGAGATGTGTTGAGTTGGCGGGCCCCATCGCGAGCAGGCTCACTCCTACAATTGGAATACGTTCCCCTGTAGGAGTGAGCCTGCTCGCGATAGGGCCCGTCCGGCTAACCGAGAACTATTGCGCAGCCCGCGCCGGCAACAGCTTCAAGGTACTGCGCGTATTGGCCGTCACCTCTTCCTCGCTGAAGTGCGCCTGCACGTACATCCCCTCAACGTACTCTTCGGCCTGATCGTCATAGTGGCTGTCGAACGGCACGCCGCTCTGGCCGACCGGGTTGATGGTCAAACTGTGCGCCGGGTCGGCGAAGTCCACCAAACGCCGCGTCGAAGGCCCATAGGTCACCGGCCATGGCGCCGGGCCGAGCTTGGCCGAGAGATTGTTCGGCACTTCATGACTGCCCGGCGCAGCGAACGGCCCGACATTGACGATGCGGTCCAGCGGCTTCTGTTGTCCCAGCGGATGGCCATGAGTCAGGGTGTGTGCCGTGCCCCATTGCCACTCGGCCGGATTGTCGCCGAGGGTCTGTTTCAGGTGTGCCATGCTCGCCTGCCACGCCGCTTTGACGATGTCGGAGCGGGTTTCCTTGTTCGGCGTGTTGCGGTTGTCCCACCACGGTGAATCGGCGTTCGCCGCCAGGCGCGGCAGGGCGGCGTCGATGACTCGGGTCGAGAGCAGCGTTTCGAAGAAGTCGTTGCCCAGCTCATCGCGCATCGCCGCATCGGCGAGGTCGTAGAGGAACTGGTTGAACAGCGTGGCGCTGACCGAATCCAGCGGATAGTCGCCCGGCCACTGCGCCAGTTGCTCGACCAGTTTCAGTTGCGCCGGATCACTCACCACTTCACGCAACACCGGCAGCAACGGCGCCAGGGTGCGCGGGCCGTAGGCGGTAGTGGTGCCCAGTTGCAGTTTCTGGTTGGCTTCGTTGCTCCATTTCACGCTCTTGTCGCTGAGCTGGCGGTTGAGCTGCTGACCGCGATCGGCGAGGTTGTAGTAACCGGGGATCTCCATCCCGGTCGGCGACAGCGGCTGGAAGTTGGCCGAGACGATGTAGCCGCGCGCCGGGTTTTCTTCCTGCGGGTTGGCGCTGAACGGGTAGTAGCCGTCCTTGTCCGCCTGATTGCCGCTGCCGTCGAGAATGAACTCCGGCTTCACCCCGGCCGGGCGTTTCGGCAGCAGCGCCGAGGCCCACCAGGCGATGTCGCCCTTGGCGTTGGCGTAGACAATGTTCAGCCCCGGCGCCTGCACTTTGGCCGCTGCCGCACGGGCCTTGGCCAGGGTGTCGGCACGGTTGAGCTGGTAGAAACCTTCGAGGATCGGGTTCGGTGTTTCGAGGAACGCCCACCACATGGCGATCGGGGTCTTGCCGGCAGCAGTGCCGAGGGCGTCGTTGACGATCGGGCCGTGGGGCGACTGGCGCAAGGTCAGCGTCACCGGTGCCTGGCCCTTCACCGCGATCTGCTGCTCGGTGCTCACCAGATCGGTCCACTGGCCGTGGTACCAGACTTGATTCGGATTATCCGGGTTGACCTTCTCGGCGATCAGATCCAGATCGTCGTTCTGGAACATGGTCAGGCTCCAGCCGAAATCGAGGTTGTGGCCGAGGAATGCGAACGGCACCAGCGCCTGATGATGGCCGTAGAGCTCAAAGCCCGGTGCCGACAGTTGCGCCTCGTACCACACCGACGGCACCGAGAAGCGAATGTGCGGGTCACCGGCCAGCAGCGGTTTGCCGCTCTGGCTGCGGCTGCCGGCAATCACCCAGGCGTTGCTGCCTTCGAATTGCGGCAGGCCGTTTTCAATCAGCGCCTGCTCGCTGAGGCGAGCGAGGGCGTTGAGGTCTTGCCAGTCGCCGGCAGCGAGGGCCGGCGTCGGATGAGCGCGATCTTTGGCGAGCACGCCCTTGGGCTGCCAGTCGAGGTCGAAGACGTTGAGGTAATCGGCGCCGAGTTGATCGCGCACGTAGGTCAGCAACGGCTCGGTGCGAAACGCGGCGGCAAAGCTGTAGGCCATGTAACCGGCAACGCTGATGCTGTCTTCGGCGGTGAACGGCCGCTTGGGGATGCCCAGCACGTCGAACTCGACCGGCGCGGCGTGGCTGTCCTGATATTGGTTGATACCGTCCAGATAGGCTTGCAGGGCCTTCCACGCTGGTGACTGCTTGTCGAGGCTGGCGACATAGCTGGCAGCGCGTTCACGGATGCGCAGGCTGCGGAACAGTTTGTCGGTGTCGAGCAGCTTCGGCCCGAGCACTTCGGCCAGTTCGCCACGGGCGAGGCGGCGCATGGCTTCCATCTGGAACAGTCGGTCTTGGGCATGCACGTAGCCGAGGGCGCGATACAGGTCGGTTTCGTTTTCGGCACGAATATGCGGCACCCCGCGTTCGTCGTAACGCACGGTCACCGAACCTTGCAGATTGCGCAGTTCCACCTGGCCCTGACGCGTCGGTTGCTTGCTGTAGACGTACCCGCCGACGCCGGCGAGCAGGACAACGATGAGCAAGGCAAGAACGGTGAACACGCGTTTCATGGTGACTCCTTGTGCATGCGGGATTGCCGCCCGTCGGGCTGCAAACAATTAGCACAGACCTTCCGTGCCGTGCATCGCTGTCCTCGAAAAGTCCGGAATGCCTTACTGCGCCACCACCGGCCACGGGCAATAACAACCGACCGCCAGGGTGTGCGTGGCGCTGACCGGGCGATCATCGGTCAGGGCATTGAGGATCGGTTCGATAAAACTGTTGCTGGAGTTGCAGGTCAGCCCTTCGCTATACGGCCCGAAATACGCGAGTTTGCCGCTGCGGTCCCAGATCGCTACGGCGGGGCTGGCCGGTACCTGCTCGGAACCGGGCAATACCGCAATGGTTTTCAGATTGCTCAGGGTGGCGGGCAACTGGCCGTGGCTGCCGGCACGCTGCACCGCAAAGAACTCCACACCGCGCGGGCCGAACTGTTCGACCATTTCCGTCAGGTGCTGTTGATTGCCGACGTTGCACGGGCAGGCCGGGTCCCAGAAATGCACGAGACGGATTTTGCCGGGGCCGGCCAATTCATCCGGCAGACGCAACGGATCCCCGGAAAACACGGCGGTGTGCTGACTGAACGCGCGCAGGTAGCGCCCTTGAAACCAGTCGTACGCCGCCCACAGCACCCCGGCACACACAAGCGCGAGCAGGCTGGCAAACAGTGCGGTGCGGTAGGGCGAGCGCATGGTTTTTCGATCCTCGAAGGGGGGCTAGCTTGCCATGCTTGCCGCAACAGATGAATATCGCAGGCCGATAAAGTCTGTTTACCGCTTTGGAATACCCGCATGCCTGACACTTTCGATGCCGATCATTTACGCGCCAGCCTCAAGCCTTTGGCCCAGTGGCAGCCGTTGTCGGACGAGGCCAAGGCGTATCAGCGGTTCTATCAGACCGACTTCCCCGAGCGCGATGTCTGGCGCGGCATGGGCCGCTTTGAAGTGGACGGTTATGAGCTGGTCAGCCATTGCTGGTGGCCGGAGAAGGTCAAGGGCACGCTGTTTCTGCTGCACGGTTTTTACGACCACACCGGGCTGTATCGGCATGTCATCGAGTGGGCACTGGATCAGGATTTTGCGGTGATCGCCTGCGACTTGCCAGGCCATGGGTTGTCGAGTGGAGCGCGGGCGAGCATCCGTGATTTCTCCGAATATCAGGACGCCTTGCAGGCGTTGTTCGCTGAAGCCAGTTCGATAGCCCTGCCGCAGCCCTGGCACCTGTGCGGACAAAGCACCGGCGGCGCGATTGTCGTCGATCATGTGCTTAATCATGGCGAGAACAGTCCGGCGCAGGGCCAGCTGATTCTGCTGGCGCCGCTGGTGCGTCCGCGCGCCTGGGGCTGGTCGCAGCTCAGTTATTACCTGCTCAGACCTTTCGTGCGGGGCATCGCCCGGCGCTTCAGCGAGAACTCCAACGACCCGGATTTCCTGCCGTTTCTGCAGGCCGATCCGTTACAGCCCAAACGCTTGCCGACCGCGTGGGTCGGTGCGCTGTCGCGCTGGATCATCCGCGTCGAACACGCGAAAAAAAGTCCGCGACGGCCGCTGATCGTTCAGGGGCAGGCGGACATGACCGTGGACTGGCAGCACAACTTGCAGGTGCTGAAGTGGAAGTTCGACCGGCCGCAAATTCTGCTGCTGCCGCAGGCGCGGCATCATCTGGCGAACGAGACGCTGGAGATGCGCGAGGAGTATTTCGAGTTTCTGAACAAGCGGATCAGGGGGCGGAACCTCTAGCGTCTGTTAAGGCCTCTTCGCGAGCAAGCTCGCTCCCACAGGTGGACTGCATTCCAAAATGTGGGAGCGGGCTTGCTCGCGAAGACGGCCGGTCAGGCGATAAGGCTTACTGGCTGAGGTTCGAAGAGCTTTGCCCCACCGCCAACCCAGCTCGGATCGCTGCCAGCGCCGCCTGGTAATACGCCTTGCCTTCGGTGGATTCGGCAAAGGTCGCGAACTGCTCCAGTTCGTCATCCGACAAATCGCGATAAACGTAGAGCAGCGTGTTGTTCAAGTCGGCGCCGATCTGCTCCATCAGGCGCTGGCGCTGACCGTTCAGCATGCCTTGCGCCTGACCGCCGCCGAGCAGACCGGGAATCATCGAACTCAAACTGTCCGCCGCCACGCCGGCAATCGCCAGGCTGACCTCGGCGCCGGCTTCGCGCGCCGGCAGGGCTTGCGCCAGGTGGCCGATGATCAGCAGACGGCTATCGCTGACCTGCATCTTCGGCAAGCCCTTGGCGTTTTTCGCCAGTTGATCGCGACGGGTGGCGAGCAATTCAGCGGCGACGATTTTCTTGCCCAGCGGCGACTGAAAAAAGGCCAGTGCCGGCTGCGGATCAGCCAGGTGCTGACGCAGTTGCGCTTCGGCACGCTGATCCATGGCCTGGGGGGCGAAGCGCTGGTTGCTGTTGTTGACCAGGGCTTGAAACACCGCCGGCGGCAGGTTGTTCTGGTAGCGCTGCTGCGCAGCACTCAGGGCATCATTGAAATGCGCACGTTGATCTGGCCAGCCGGCGATCTTGTACAACTGATCGTGGCCGTCCGCCCAGGCGGGCAAAACGCAGAACATCAACAGTGAAAAAAGCAAACGGCGCATAGGGACTCCTGTCAGCAGCGGACTATTCTCCGTGCGGTGCCGGTACTTGTCGAGAATTCGTAGCAAGCCGCTGCGTGGCTCTGTCGGATTTCTTGCCGCCGGCATACTATGCGCGCCATGCAAATATCCTCCGAACACCCGCTGCTGTTACGTATCGTCGACGACCTGGCCGAACACGGCTGGTCGCAGCAGAACATTTTCCTGCCCGCAGGTTTGACCCGCGAGCTGGCGGCCGAGTGCCGTAAACGTGAGGCCGAGGGTGAACTGGCGCCGGCGGCGGTGGGCCGTGGGCCATTTTCGGAGATTCGTGAGGGCATTCGCGGCGACCACATCCAGTGGATCGACCCGGGTCAGGCCGAAGCCAGCGACCGTTATCTGAACCTGATGAACAGCCTGCGCGAGGCACTCAATCGCGGGCTGTTCCTCGGGCTGGAGGATTTCGAGTGTCATTTCGCCCTGTATCCGCCGGGCGCGTTTTACCGCAAGCACGTCGACCGTTTTCGCGACGATGACCGGCGCATGGTATCGGCGGTGGTCTACCTCAATGATGCTTGGCTGCCGGAAGACGGCGGTCAGTTGCGCATGTATCTGGGCGAAGACCGGGTGCATGACGTGCAACCCACCGGCGGCTGTCTGGTGGTGTTCCTCTCCGGCGAAGTACCGCATGAAGTGTTGCCGGCGCACCGCGAACGCCTGTCGCTGACCGGCTGGTTCCGCCGCCGTGGCAACGAGCCGTTCTGAGATGCAGAAGATTCTGGTCAGCCGCTGCCTGTTGGGCCATCGCGTGCGTTACGACGGCGGGGCCAGCGGGCCGTTCGATCTGCTCGAACAGTGGATCGCCGAAGGGCGTGTGGTGCCGCTGTGTCCGGAAGTGGCTGGCGGTTTGCCGACGCCACGGGCAGCGGCGGAGATACCGGGCGGGCAGGGTGGTGAAGTGCTCGATGGTGTCGCGGCAGTGATCACCACTGACGGCGAGGATGTCAGTGCGCAGTTTCTCGATGGTGCGCGGCAGGCGCTGGCACTGGTGCAGAGGCACGGGATTCGTGTGGCGGTGCTCAAGGCCAACAGCCCTTCCTGCGGGAATTTGCTGACCTATGACGGGACGTTCAGTGGGGTCAAGGTCAATGGCGAAGGGGTGACGGCCGCGTTGCTCAAGCGCCATGGTGTGCAGGTCTTCAGCGAACTGGAGTTACTGCAAGCCGCGCAGGCCCTGACCCAACTCGAATAAAAGCCCACCGCAAATCCCATGTAGGAGTGAGCCTGCTCGCGATAGCGGTGTGTCAGTAAACGATTCTCTCGATTGACCTGACGCCATCGCGAGCAGGCTCACTCCTACAGGTCTTGTGCTCACTTGGGTTCGTTGAGCCACTTCTCGGTCAGCGCTGCCAAGCGTCCATCCGCCTTGATCCGCTCCATCGCGCTCGCAAGACTGGCCTGAAACGCCGGATTACCCTTCTGAAACGGAATCGCCAAATCCACTGGCTCCGCCGCTTTCGGCTTCTCTTCAGCCAACGTCTGCACCAGCACCATCGGCCGTGGCTGCTCATCCTTCTTCGCCAGCAACTGCGAATCGACCTTGCCGTAAGGCTCGCTGAAGTCGAAACGATCCTTGAGTTCGGGTGTCAGTGCTATGTGATTGAGCGCAACGTCGTACTTGCCGCTTTCAACGCCCTGGAGCAGGTCGGCTTCGTCGGTGACGATGAAGTCGGCGCGCACATCCAGCTCGTTGGCCAGCAGTTGCCCAAGCTCGACCTCGAACCCCGTGAGCGTGTCGCCATCCTTGAAATTGAAGGGCGGCGTATTAGCCTCAAGGGCAATGCGCAACTCGCCACGGTCGTTGACGTCATCAATCAGTTCGGCGTGAGCCAGAGGGCTCAGAAGGGGTAGCAGGCAGATCAGGCCAGGCAGAAAGCGCATGGTCACTCCTTTGAAATCATTATTGCGATGCTCTGAGTCAGGCTCGCTTTGCTATGGTTGTCGAGTGCCTTCGACAACGAATGGTCATGAAGTTGTCATGACCGCGCGGATTTTACGGAAAAACTGGAGAAGAGAATGAAAACATTCATGTCACGTGCAGCTTTGGCGGGTTTGCTGATGGGCGTTTCGGTGCTGGCCAGTGCGGCCACTCCGGCACCCAAGGGCGCCGAAGTGTTCATCGTTTCTCCCGAGGATGGGGCCACGGTGTCTCAGGAGTTCAAGGTCAAGTTCGGGGTCAAGGACGTTGCGCTGGCACCGGCTGGTGACGTCACCAAGAATACCGGTCACCATCACCTGCTGATCGATGCCAAAGAAATCGTTCCGGCCGGTTCCGTCGTGCCGACTGACGCCAACCATATGCACTTCGGCAAGGCGCAGACCGAGGCCACGATCAAACTGGCCCCGGGCAAGCACACCTTGCAACTGGAGCTGGGTGACAGCGGCCACATGGCGTTCGATCCGCCGATTGTCTCGAAGAAAATCACCGTCAACGTCAAATAAATTTCCGGCGTTGCATGAAAAAGGGAGCCCGAAGGCTCCCTTTTTTTGTCGCTCAGCGTTCGATCAGAACAACACGCGGCTACGGATGGTGCCGTTGACGTGTTGCAGCTTCTCTTGCGCCAGCTCCGAGTACTCGGCGTCGACGTCGATTACCACGTAACCGACTTTCTCGTTGGTCTGCAGGAACTGACCGGAGATGTTGATACCGTTTTCGGCGAAGACCTTGTTGATCTCGCTCATCACACCCGGAATGTTCTCGTGGATGTGCAGCAGACGGTGCTTGCCAGGGTGAGCCGGCAGGGCCACTTCCGGGAAGTTCACCGACGAAACGGATGTACCGTTGTCGCTGTACTTGACCAGTTTTTCCGCCACTTCCAGACCGATGTTGGCCTGCGCTTCGGCAGTCGAGCCACCGATGTGCGGGGTCAGGATCACGTTGTCCAGGCCACGCAGCGGGCTTTCGAACTCTTCGTCGTTGGAGCGAGGCTCCACCGGGAAGACGTCGATGGCCGCGCCGATCAGGTGCTTGTCCTTGATCGCGTCCGCCAGGGCGTCCAGCTCGACCACGGTGCCGCGCGCGGCGTTGATCAGGATGCCGCCCTTCTTGATGGCGCGGATTTCCTTCTCGCCGATCATCCACTGGGTCGCCGCGGTTTCCGGAACGTGCAGGGTGACGATGTCGGACATGCCCAGCAGCTCGTGCAGGTTGCCGACCTGAGTGGCGTTGCCCAGCGGCAGCTTGGTCACGGTGTCGTAGAAGAACACCTGCATCCCTAAGCCTTCCGCCAGAACCGACAGCTGCGTACCGATCGAGCCGTAGCCGACGATGCCGAGTTTCTTGCCACGGATCTCGAAGGAGTTGGCTGCGGACTTGATCCAGCCGCCACGGTGGCAGGAAGCGTTTTTCTCAGGGATGCCGCGCAGCAGCAGGATCGCTTCGGCCAGCACCAGTTCGGCGACGGAACGGGTGTTGGAGTACGGCGCGTTGAACACGGCGATGCCGCGCTCGCGGGCAGCACTCAGGTCAACCTGGTTGGTGCCGATGCAGAAACAGCCGACCGCGACCAGCTTCTTCGCGTGATCGAAGATCTCTTCGGTCAGTTGGGTGCGCGAACGAATGCCGATGAAGTGAGCGTCAGCGATCTTTTCCTTGAGCTGGGCTTCCGGCAAGGAGCCTGTCAGGTATTCGATGCTGGTGTAGCCCGCCGCCTTGAGGACGTCGACAGCCGATTGGTGGACGCCTTCGAGAAGAAGGAACTTGATCTTGCTCTTATCGAGAGAAGTCTTGCTCATCTGCGTAAACCTGTATCCCGGAGAAAAATGGCAGGGAGGGGAGCAGCCTGGAGCTGACCCGCACGGCAAGAAAGCCGTCTCCGCAGAACTGGCCTTGGGCACTGGCCTGCGGGGTCGGTATGCTAGCATAGCCACCCCGCGAAACACTCATTCCTGCGACGTGAAGCGTCTTCAGGATGACCATGAATTGTTCGAGAGTTCTGTCGATGACCAATCCTGCCCTGATTGATGAACTGAAGACCCTGGTCGAGCCTGGCAAGGTCCTGACCGACGCCGACTCCCTGAATGCGTACGGCAAGGATTGGACCAAGCACTTCGCGCCCGCGCCAAGCGCCATCGTGTTTCCCAAGACCATCGAACAGGTGCAGGCGATCGTCCGCTGGGCCAATACCCACAAAGTGGCGCTGGTGCCGTCGGGCGGGCGCACCGGGCTGTCCGCCGCCGCGGTGGCCGCGAATGGCGAAGTGGTGGTGTCGTTCGACTACATGAACCAGATTCTCGACGTGAACCTCACTGACCGCACCGCCGTGTGTCAGCCGGGCGTGGTCACCGAGCACCTGCAAAACGTCGCCGAAGAAAACGGCCTGTATTACCCGGTGGACTTCGCTTCCGCCGGTTCCAGCCAGATTGGCGGCAATATCGGCACCAATGCTGGCGGGATCAAGGTGATTCGCTACGGCATGACCCGCAACTGGGTCGCCGGCATGAAGGTCGTCACCGGCAAGGGCGATGTGCTGGAGCTGAACAAAGACCTGATCAAGAACGCCACCGGCTACGATTTGCGCCAGTTGTTTATCGGCGCCGAAGGAACCCTCGGGTTTGTGGTCGAGGCGACCATGCGTCTGGATCGCGCGCCGAAAAACCTCACCGCGATGGTCCTCGGCACCGCCGACTTCGACTCGATCATGCCGGTGCTGCACGCCTTCCAGGGCAAACTCGACCTGACCGCGTTCGAATTCTTCTCCGACAAGGCTCTGGCCAAAGTACTGGGCCGTGGCGATGTGCCGGCGCCGTTCGAGACCGAGTGCCCGTTCTACGCGCTGCTGGAGTTCGAGGCGACCAACGAAGAAGTGGCCAACACGGCGCTGGAAACCTTCGAACACTGCGTCGAGCAGGGCTGGGTGCTGGACGGCGTGATGAGCCAGAGCGAAACCCAGCTGCAGAATCTGTGGAAGCTGCGCGAGTACATCTCCGAGACCATCTCGCACTGGACACCGTACAAGAACGACATCTCGGTCACCGTGTCGAAAGTCCCGGCATTTCTACAGGAAATCGACGCCATCGTCGGTGAACACTACCCGGACTTCGAAATCGTCTGGTTCGGCCACATCGGCGACGGCAACTTGCACCTGAACATTCTCAAACCGGATAACCTGAGCAAGGACGAGTTCTTCGCCAAGTGCGCGACCGTCAACAAGTGGGTGTTCGAAACCGTCGAGAAGTACAACGGTTCGATCTCTGCCGAACACGGCGTCGGCATGACCAAACGCGATTACTTGACCTACAGCCGTTCGCCGGTCGAAATCGAGTACATGAAAGCGGTCAAAGCGGTGTTCGACCCGAACGGCATCATGAACCCGGGCAAGATCTTCGCGGTTTGATTGGCAATCCCTGATGAATCAATGAAGGCAGGAGTCGGTAAATGAGCTATCAGCACCAGTACGTCGACGGCACGCGCATTCACTTCCCGATCGGGAAAGTGGTGTGCATTGGCCGCAATTACGCCGAACACGCCAAGGAACTGGACAACCCGGTGCCTACCGAGCCGTTGCTGTTCATCAAGCCGGGCAGTTGCGTGGTGCCGCTGGAAGGCGGGTTCAGTATTCCGACCGAGCGTGGTTCGGTGCACTACGAAGCGGAAATCGCCGTGTTGATCGGCAAGCCGCTGTCGACCAAGCCGAGCCGTGAAGAAGTGCTGGACGCGATCTCCGGTTTCGCTCCGGCGCTGGATTTGACCCTGCGCGACAAGCAGGCCGAGCTCAAGTCCAAGGGCCTGCCGTGGGAAATCGCCAAGTCGTTCGACGGCGCGGCGGTGATTGCCCCGTTCGTGGTCGGCAGCACCTTCGCCGACCTGACCGACATCGGCATCCGCCTGACCATCAACGGTGAAGTGCGTCAGGACGGCAACAGCAGCGCGATGCTCAACCCGATCGTGCCGATGATCCAGCACATGGCCGGCTGCTTCTCGCTGCAGGCCGGCGACGTGATCCTTACCGGCACACCAGTGGGCGTCGGCCCGCTGAATGTCGGCGACGACATCGTGCTGGAACTGGTTGGCGCGAGCAGCTTCAGCAGCAGCGTGCGCTGACCGAACGCATCCTCCCTTTTGGGATACGCATAAGCTGTGGCGAGGGAGCTTGCTCCCGCTGGCCTGCGCAGCAGGCCCTCGCTTTTTGAAGCGAAAAGCAGGGTCGCTTCGCGCCCCAGCGGGAGCAAGCTCCCTCGCCACAATAAATCCCCTCACAACAGGGCTCACTCCCACACTGGTGATGTGTTGCGGCTCGCAAACGCACACGACAATCCCGCCATTTGCCGTTTTTTTCACATTCTGTACGGATAATTCCTCTCATTCTGGCGTCTGAGCCGGCCTCTTTGTGCTATTACCCTTAGCCTGAATTTTCGGAATGCGTCCCTGATGTCAGCTCACACTCAGCTCAATCCTCCACGCCGCTCACGTTTCGCCCTGCGCTGGTATGTCTGGCTGTTGCTGGTGATCGCCGCCGCTTACGGTCTGGCGTTTGCCATGCATTGGGACGACCGTGGTCTGCTGTGGATGCGCGAGCGTCTCGAGAGTCAGACCGAGCAGAAGGCAAGCATCTGGCTGCCGGACTATCGGGCGGTGATCGACGGCAAGTTGCTGCCGGGCATGGAGAAGGACGAGGCCTCGGACCTGTCCTACAACCCGCAGACCAAAACCCTGTTTTCGGTGATGGGCAAGAATCCGTTTCTGGTCGAACTGAGCCTGCAGGGTGATGTGCTGCGCAAGATGCCGCTGGTGGGCTGGAGCAATCCGGAAGGCCTGAGCGTGATGGAAAACGGTCTGATGGCGATTGTCGATGAGCGCGAGCACCTGCTGAGCATCGTCAGGGTCGATGCCAATACCCGCGAACTGAATATCGCCGACTTCCCGAAATATGACCTCGGCCCGTCGGAAAACCAGAACAAGGCATTCGAGGCAATCACCTGGGATCCGCACAATCAGCAGCTGCTGCTGGGCGAGGAGCGGCCGCCGGCGCTGTTCACCTGGAAAAGCGATGGCAGTCAGATTCTCAAGGGCGACAAGCAAAAGCTTGCCAGTGATGAGCTGGATATCCGCAACCTTTCGGCGCTGGCCATCGACCCGCGCACCGGCCACACCCTGGTGCTGTCCGCCGACTCGCACCTGTTGCTGGAGCTGGACGAGAAAGGCGAGCAGGTCAGCTTCATGACCCTGCTTGGCGGCTTCAACGGCTTGAAGGACACCATCCCCCGCGCCGAAGGCGTGACCATGGATGACGCCGGTACGCTGTACATGGTCAGCGAGCCGAACCTGTTCTACCGTTTCGAAAAGCAGAAGTAAGCCGATCGCGGTCGACTTGTGGTCGCAGGCAAGTGGCCATTAAGCTTCAGTTCAGACAGGCGTGATATTTCATCGGCCTGTTTTGATCCCGAGCCTGCCTGAATGCGTCGACTTGCCCGCCCCAAACCGCTGATTGTCATCTTGTCGGTGATTGCCCTGATCGTGTTGATCGCGATCGGCCAATACCTGCGCCTGTTCGAGCGTGCCTGGTTCAACCTGCACACCCTGTGGCAGCCGTTGAGCAGCGAGGCCATTGGCCTGGATCAATACCGGGTCGAGGTCGAAGCCAGGGTCATCGACGGGCTGAACGACGATGTTTCAGCGCTGACCTATGATCCGGTGCGCAACAGTCTGTTCACCGTGACCAACAAGAATGCCGAACTGGTCGAGTTGTCGCTCGAAGGCAAAATCCTGCGGCGCATCGCGCTGATCGGCTTCGGCGATCCTGAAGCGGTGGAGTTCATCAGCGCCGACACCTACGTGATCACCGACGAGCGCCAGCAACGCCTGATCAAAGTCCATTTGGAGCAGGACACCACGTTTCTCGATGCGGCGGACGCCGAACAGATGACCCTCGGCGTGCACATGAGCGGCAACAAGGGCTTCGAAGGCCTGGCGTACGACTCGGTGGGCAAGCGCCTGTTCGTCGCCAAGGAACGTGATCCGATGCTGATTTATGAAGTGCACGGGTTCCCGCATTTCAATCCGGAAAAGTCCTACGCGGTACACGTGATCAACAACCCCAAACGCGATGCGGGGATGTTCGTGCGCGATCTGTCGAGCCTGCAATACGACGAGCGCAGCGGCCATTTGCTGGCGCTGTCCGACGAGTCGGGGCTGATTCTGGAACTGGACGTGGACGGGCGGCCGCTGAGCACCTTGTCGCTGACCAAGGGCCGGCAGGGTTTGCAGAAGAGCGTGCCGCAGGCCGAAGGCATCGCGATGGACGACGACGGGACGCTGTATCTGGTGAGTGAGCCGAACCTGTTTTACGTCTTCAAAAAGCCAACCCAGCCCTGACCTACACCTCAAATCAATGTAGGAGTGAGCCTGCTCGCGATAGCGGTGTGTCAATCGACATCAATATCAACTGACAGACCGCAATCGCGAGCAGGCTCACTCCTACAGGGGTATTTCATCTACCCACACAATGTGGGTGACCGGGCTTACTCAGCCTTCAGGGTCTTCACACCTTCGCTGGTACCCAACAACAGCAGATCCGCCGGGCGCGCCGCGAACAGGCCGTTGGTGACCACGCCGACGATCGCATTGATCTGCGCTTCCAGCTCCACCGGATTGGTGATCTGCAGGTTGTACACGTCGAGGATGATGTTGCCGTTGTCGGTCAGCACCCCCTCGCGGTAGACCGGGTCGCCGCCCAGTTTTACCAATTGGCGGGCGACGTGGCTGCGGGCCATCGGGATCACTTCGACCGGCAGCGGGAATTCACCCAGCACCGGCACCAGTTTGCTGGCGTCGGCGATGCAAATGAAGGTCTTGGCCACCGCCGCGACGATCTTCTCGCGGGTCAGGGCCGCGCCGCCGCCCTTGATCAGGTTCAGGTGCGCGTCGCTTTCATCGGCGCCGTCGACGTAGAACTCCAGGTCGCTGACGGTGTTCAGCTCATACACCGGAATCCCGTGGCCCTTGAGACGCGCGGCGGTGGCTTCGGAGCTGGCGACCGCGCCATCGAACGCGCCCTTGTGCTGGGCCAGCGCATCGATGAAGCAGTTGGCGGTGGAGCCGGTGCCGACCCCGACGATGCTCTTGTCGTCGAGTTTCGGAAGGATGAAGTCGACGGCGGCCTGAGCCACTGCCTGTTTGAGTTGATCCTGGGTCATGCGGGCTCCAGAAGCGGGCAAGGGGAGAACGGAAAGGCCAGCATTATAGGCCCCGGGGTGGTGCAGGGGGAAACACCCTGTGGCGAGGGAGCTTGCTCCCGCTGGAGCGCGAAGCGGTCCTTTGCATTTTTTCAGACAAATCGAATGTTCTGATTTACGACTGCTGCGCAGCCGAGCGGGAGCAAGCTCCCTCGCCACAATGGCTATTCACACCCTAAAACCCCCTGTTCAGTGTGGTCGTGCGGCTGAAAGCCGGGTTAGACTCGTCGGTCCCGCCCAATCGCCAGTGATGCTTTCCGATGCTCGAACAGTACGTCAAAAAGATCCTCACCTCGCGCGTTTATGACGTTGCCGTAGAAACCCCGCTGCAGAACGCTCGCCAGCTCTCCGAGCGGCTGGGCAATGACATCTGGCTCAAGCGCGAAGACTTGCAGCCGGTGTTCTCGTTCAAGATTCGCGGCGCGTACAACAAGTTGACCCAACTGACCGACGAAGAGCGCGCCCGTGGCGTGGTCACCGCGTCGGCGGGCAACCATGCGCAGGGTCTGGCGCTGGCGGCGAAAGTGCTGGGCGTGAAAGCGACCATCGTGATGCCCAAGACTACTCCGGAGATCAAGGTCGAAGGCGTGCGTTCGCGCGGCGGCAAAGTGGTGCTGCACGGTGATTCGTTCCCGGAAGCCCTGGCTTACTCGCTGAAGCTGGTCGATGAAAAGGGCTACGTCTACATCCACCCGTACGACGATCCGCACACCATTGCCGGGCAGGGCACCGTGGCGATGGAAATTCTGCGCCAGCACCCGCAACCGCTGGACGCGATCTTCGTGCCGGTCGGCGGCGGCGGTCTGATCGCCGGTATTGCGGCGTACGTGAAATATCTGCGTCCGGACATCAAGGTCATCGGCGTCGAACCGGACGACTCCAACTGCCTGCAAGCGGCCATGGCCGCCGGCGAGCGCGTGGTGCTGCCGACCGTGGGCATCTTCGCCGACGGCGTGGCGGTGGCGCAGATCGGCCAGCACACTTTCGACATCTGCAAGGATTACGTCGACGAAGTGATCACCGTCAGCACTGACGAGATTTGCGCGGCGATCAAGGATATCTACGACGATACCCGCTCGATCACCGAACCTGCCGGCGCCTTGGGCGTCGCCGGGATCAAGAAATACGTTGAGTTGCGCGGCGTCAGTGGCCAGACCTTCGTCGCCATCGACTCCGGGGCCAACGTCAACTTCGACCGCCTGCGCCACGTCGCTGAGCGCGCCGAGCTGGGCGAGGGCCGCGAAGCGATCATCGCCGTGACCATCCCCGAAAAGGCCGGCAGCTTCAAGGCCTTCTGCGAAGCGATCGGCAAGCGGCAGATCACCGAATTCAACTACCGCTACAACACCGGCAGCGAAGCGCACATCTTCGTTGGCGTGCAGACTCACCCGGAAAACGACCCACGCAGCGCATTGCTGGCGAGCCTGACCGAGCAGGGCTTCCCGGTGCTCGACCTGACCGATAACGAACTGGCCAAGTTGCACATCCGCCACATGGTCGGCGGCCACGCGGCGCACGTGATCGACGAAGTGGTGTTCCGCTTCGAATTCCCGGAACGTCCGGGCGCGCTGTTCAACTTCCTCAACAAGCTCGGCGGGCGCTGGAACATCTCGATGTTCCACTACCGCAACCATGGTGCGGCGGATGGTCGTGTCGTCGCAGGCCTGCAAGTACCGCATGACGAGCGTCATTTGGTGCCGGCGGCGCTGGAAGAAATCGGCTACCCGTACTGGGATGAAAGCGAGAACCCGGCCTATCAGCTGTTTCTTGGCTGAGCGGCTACGCTGATGGGCAGGCCCTGAGGAAATCGAACAATGGAAACGTTAACTGCCCTGAAAACTGCGCACATGGTCGCCACCGTGGTGTTGCTGGCCAGTGCGCTGGGGCTGGGAGTCTGGGTTTTTCTGGCGCGCCGCAAAGGTGATGCAACGGCTGGCAGCCGCACCTTGCAGCGGCCACGGGCGTTCATCTGGCTGTTGATGGGCCTGGCTTTGCTGAGCATGCCGTTTACCGGCTGGGGCATGGTGCATCTGGTCGGCTGGCCGTTGGGGCAGACCTGGCTGCTGGCTTCCAGTGTGCTGTACACCGTCGCCGCGCTGGCGTGGTTCTGGTTGCTGGTGCGGTTGAATCGGTTGCGCAAGGTGCCGGGTGGCGTTGGCAAGTTCACTTTTGCCTTGGCGTTGTTCAGCTTTGTCTGCTTTATCGCGATTGCCGGGTTGATGGGGGCCAAGCCTGTTTAAGGCTTGAGAACGCGTCGAGCCCATTCGGGAGCAAGCCCCCTCCCACATTGGATTTGTGTTGTGAACACCATCCTCTGTGGGAGCGGGCTTGCTCGCGAAGGCGTCCTCAGTCGCGCAACGAAATCACCGGCCATCCGCGCTTCTCGGCCTCAGCCCGCAGATTCGGATCCGGATCCACCGCCACCGGGTTCGCCACCTGCTCCAGCAGCGGCAGGTCATTCATCGAATCGCTATAGAAGTAGCTGTCATCCAGCGAATACCCGGTTTCTTCGAGCCAGCGATTGAGGCGCGTCACCTTGCCTTCGCGGAAGCACGGAATGTCGGTGCTGCGTCCGGTGTAGCGGCCGTCGACCATCTCGCACTCGGTGGCGATCAGGGTTTCAACGCCCAGGCGCACCGCAATCGGTGCGGTGACGAAGCGGTTGGTGGCGGTGATGATCACCAGTTTGTCGCCGGCGTCGCGGTGTTTTTTCAGCAGCTCCAGCGCCTTGGGCAGCACGATCGGCTCGATGCAGTCGCGCATGTAATCATTGTGCCACTGCTCAAGCACGGCCATTTCGGTGCGGCCGAGGATTTCCAGGCAGAAGTTCAGGTACGCGGCGTTATCCAGCTTGCCGGCCAGGTAATCCTGGTAGAACTCGTCGTTGCGCGTCTTGTACGCCACCGGGTCGAGGAAACCGCGTTCGCACAGATAGTCGCCCCAGGCGTGATCGCTGTCGCCGCCCAGAAGGGTGTTGTCCAAATCGAATAGAGCCAGGCGCATTGCAGTTACCCGCTGAAAAGTCAGTAAAAAGGCGACAAGAATACGGTCTTTTCACAAGAGTGCACATAAGGTAGGAACCTTCGTTGCCGCCTTATCAAGCTTTGTGGAACAATGCGGCGACATGCGTTTGCGAGGTTGTTGCCGTGATCGACCCCGATGGTTTCCGCCCCAATGTCGGGATCATTCTGACGAATGACGCCGGCCAGGTGCTATGGGCTCGCCGTATCAATCAAGATGCCTGGCAGTTTCCGCAGGGGGGAATCAACCCCGAGGAGACGCCGGAAGACGCCTTGTACCGCGAGCTGAACGAAGAAGTTGGCCTGGAACGTGAAGATGTTGAAATACTGGCCTGTACCCGGGGCTGGTTGCGCTATCGTTTGCCGCAACGTCTGGTGCGTACCCACAGCCAACCGCTGTGCATCGGCCAGAAACAGAAATGGTTTCTCCTGCGCCTGATCTCCAACGAGCAGCGGGTGCGGATGGATTTGACCGGTAAACCGGAGTTCGATGGCTGGCGCTGGGTCAGTTATTGGTATCCGTTGGGCCAGGTGGTGACATTCAAGCGCGAGGTGTATCGACGCGCCCTCAAAGAGCTTGCCCCGCGCCTTTTAGCGCGCGACTGACGACGGAGTTCGACCCCGAGCCATGCTCAATACGCTGCGCAAGATCGTCCAGGAAGTTAACTCCGCCAAGGATCTCAAGGCGGCGTTGGGGATTATTGTGTTGCGCGTCAAAGAGGCCATGGGCAGCCAGGTCTGCTCGGTCTACCTGCTTGATCCCGAGACCAACCGCTTCGTCCTGATGGCCACCGAGGGCTTGAACAAGCGCTCGATCGGCAAGGTCAGCATGGCACCCAACGAAGGTCTGGTGGGTCTGGTCGGCACGCGTGAAGAACCCCTGAACCTCGAAAACGCCGCGGATCATCCGCGCTACCGCTACTTCGCCGAAACCGGCGAGGAGCGCTACGCCTCTTTCCTCGGGGCGCCGATCATTCACCACCGCCGCGTCGTCGGCGTGTTGGTCATCCAGCAGAAAGAACGCCGCCAGTTCGATGAAGGTGAAGAAGCCTTCCTCGTGACCATGAGCGCGCAGCTCGCCGGCGTTATCGCCCACGCTGAGGCCACCGGTTCGATCCGTGGCCTGGGCCGTCAGGGCAAGGGCATTCAGGAAGCCAAGTTCGTCGGCGTACCGGGTTCGCCGGGTGCCGCCGTCGGCACCGCCGTGGTCATGCTGCCGCCGGCGGATCTGGACGTTGTGCCAGATAAAACCATTACCGATATCGACGCCGAACTGGCGCTGTTCAAGACCGCCATCGAAGGCGTGCGCGCCGACATGCGCGCGTTGTCCGCCAAGCTCGCGACCCAGTTGCGCCCGGAAGAACGTGCGCTGTTCGACGTTTACCTGATGATGCTCGACGATGCCTCGCTGGGCAGCGAAATCACCACCGTGATCAAGACCGGCCAGTGGGCTCAGGGCGCGCTGCGTCAGGTGGTCACTGAGCACGTCAACCGTTTCGAACTGATGGACGACGCCTACCTGCGCGAGCGTGCGTCGGACGTCAAAGACCTTGGCCGGCGCCTGCTGGCCTACTTGCAGGAAGAGCGTCAACAGAACCTGGTCTACCCGGAAAAAACCATTCTGGTCAGCGAAGAGCTGACGCCGGCGATGCTTGGCGAGGTGCCGGAAGGCACGCTGGTCGGTCTGGTATCGGTACTCGGTTCGGGTAACTCCCACGTCGCGATCCTGGCCCGGGCCATGGGCATTCCGACAGTGATGGGCCTGGTTGACCTGCCGTACGCCAAAGTCGACGGCATCGAGGTGATCGTCGACGGCACCCGCGGCGAGGTCTACACCAACCCCAGCGATGTGCTGCGCAAGCAGTTCGCCGAGGTGGTCGAAGAAGAGAAACAACTGGCGCTGGGCCTCGACACCCTGCGTGATCTGCCGTGCGTGACCCTCGACGGCCACCGCATGCCGTTGTGGGTCAACACCGGCCTGCTGGCCGATGTGGCGCGGGCACAGAAGCGCGGCGCCGAGGGTGTCGGCCTGTACCGCACCGAAGTGCCGTTCATGATCAACCAGCGCTTCCCGAGCGAAAAGGAACAGCTGGCGATCTACCGCGAGCAGCTCGCCGCGTTCCATCCGCAACCGGTGACCATGCGCAGCCTCGACATCGGCGGTGACAAGTCGCTGTCGTACTTCCCGATCAAGGAAGACAATCCGTTCCTCGGCTGGCGCGGGATTCGTGTCACCCTCGACCACCCGGAAATCTTCTTGGTGCAGACCCGCGCGATGCTCAAGGCCAGCGAAGGCCTGAACAACCTGCGGATCCTGCTGCCGATGATCTCCGGCACCCACGAACTCGAAGAAGCCCTGCACCTGATCCACCGGGCGTGGGGCGAAGTGCGTGACGAAGGCACCGACGTGCCGATGCCGCCGATCGGGGTGATGATCGAAATTCCGGCCGCGGTGTACCAGACCAAGGAACTGGCGCGCCAGGTGGACTTCCTGTCGGTCGGCTCCAACGACCTGACCCAGTACCTGCTGGCGGTCGACCGCAACAACCCGCGAGTGGCCGACCTCTACGACTACCTGCACCCCGCGGTGCTGCAAGCCCTGCAAACCGTGGTGCGCGACGCTCATGCCGAAGGCAAACCGGTGAGCATCTGCGGTGAAATGGCCGGTGATCCGGCAGCGGCGGTGCTGTTGATGGCGATGGGCTTCGACAGCTTGTCGATGAACGCCACCAACTTGCCGAAAGTGAAGTGGATGCTGCGTCAGATCAACCTGAGCAAGGCCAAGGATCTGCTGGCGGAGCTGATGAAGATCGATAACCCGCAAGTTATCCACAGCTCGCTGCAACTGGCGCTGAAGAATCTCGGGCTGTCGAAGATGAATCCGCCGGCGGTCAACAAGGCCCTCTGAAAGGCTGATGGCCCTGTGGCGAGGGAGCTTGCTCCCGCTGGAGTGCGGAGCGCTCCCAATTCGGTCAATGAGATTCTTCTGAGAGATCGCATTGGCTGGGTTGCGGCTGCTTCGCACCCGAGCGGGAGCAAGCTCCCTCGCCACAATGTTGCTCACTTTGCGGTATTGATCTCCACCTCACCCAAATGCCCGCCATACGGCCCGAAACTGCGCTCCACCATCCTTCGCGTGCCATCCGCTTGCACGATCAACGCCGTACTCGCCCGCGTGCCATAACTCTGGCTGGCAATGAACACACTCGACAGCAGTGATTCAGTGGCCAGCCCGACCCCGGTGTCCGGCAATTCGTTAAACGGCGCGGTCTGCGCATCGCTCAGCAACCCCAGCAACCGCGCAGGTTGTGGATCATCCAATACCGCGCTCAGTGCAGCCTTGGCCTTGAGCAACTTCGGCCATGGCGTATCCAGCCCGGCATTCGACAGACCGTAAACGCCGGGTTGGAGCATCACCGGTTCAGATGCCCGCGCATTGAAGTGCCACAGCTCATGGGCATTACCCAGCAGCAGGTTGAACCCGGCGTATTCCGGCGAGCGAGCGACCACATCGCGCAAATAATCATCAATTGACGCATCACCCGCGAGAAACCGCGCTACCAGTTCGCCCCGCGACTTGCGCGCCGGCGGCTGGTGCGGATCGCGGATATTGGTCAATGCGGCGAAGCGCCCATTGGCGCCGATCCCCAGCCAAGTGCCGCCAGCCTCAAGATCGCGCCCGGCATGCACGTGCGGCGCGTCGGCCCATGGCGCCAGCGGCAGGCTCGGCCGGGCATAGAACTCGTCACGGTTGGCCGCGACGATCAGCGGCTGGGCATGGCCCGGGCGCCAGGCGAAAACAATCAGGCACATAAGGTGGTCCTTGTGTGTTTCCTGCTCACTCTACGCAGTCGGCGGCCGTGCATCCATCGTCAGTGGAGCCGGAGGGCATGCATCCGTTACCATGCCGCTCCGGTTTTGGGGATGCGTCTGGGAGACGGTCATGGAATTTCTGCTCTATCTGGCGTTGGGCGCCTGTGCGGGCGTGCTGGCCGGGCTGTTCGGGGTGGGCGGCGGGATCATTATTGTCCCGGTGCTGGTGTTCAGTTTTACCTTGCAGGGATTCGATCAGTCGATCCTCACGCATCTGGCGGTAGGGACATCACTGGCGACCATCATTTTCACTTCGGTCAATGCCGTGCGTGAACACCATCGACGTGGTGCGGTGCGCTGGCCGATCTTCATGTGGATGACCGTCGGCATTCTGCTCGGCGCCGGTTTTGGTGCGCTGACCGCCGAGGCGATTTCCGGGCCGAACCTGCAGAAGATCATCGGCGTGTTCGCCCTGGTCATTGCCGTGCAACTGGCGCTGGAGGTCAAACCCAAGGCCAGTCGAACGGTGCCGGGCAAACTCGGTCTGACCGTGGCCGGCAGTGTGATCGGCTGGGCCTCGGCGATTTTCGGAATCGGCGGCGGCTCGCTGACCGTGCCGTTCCTGACCTGGCGCAGCGTGCCGATGCAGCAGGCGGTGGCGACGTCGTCGGCCTGCGGTTTGCCGATCGCCGTGGCCAGTGCCTTAAGTTTCATGATTCTGGGCTGGCATGATCCGCTGTTGCCACCGCATAGTCTCGGTTTTGTCTATTTGCCGGCGCTGCTGGGCATTGCCCTGACCAGCATGGTGTTCGCCCGTCTCGGCGCGCGCCTGGCACACAGATTGTCGCCGCGCTTGCTGAAACGGCTGTTCGCCGCTTTGCTGTTCTGCGTGGGCCTGAATTTCCTGCTCTGACCCGCTGGGTCAGAGCAGGCCGCAATCCTGGCTTAATCCTGAGGTGGCAGCGTCGCCCGGGAATTTTGGTTTCAACTCTAACGAGGAGTCGCAATGCTGCCTTACCCGCAGATTGACCCGGTGGCCCTGGCCATCGGTCCGCTGAAAATCCACTGGTACGGCCTGATGTACCTCGTCGGCATCGGCGGCGCATGGCTGCTGGCGTCGAGCCGGCTCAACCGTTTCGACCCGACCTGGACCAAGGAGAAGCTCTCCGATCTGGTGTTCTGGCTGTCGATGGGCGTAATCGTCGGCGGACGTCTGGGTTACGTGTTGTTCTATGACCTGAGCGCTTATCTGGCCAACCCGACGCTGATTTTCGAAGTGTGGAAGGGTGGCATGTCGTTCCACGGCGGATTCATCGGGGTAATGCTCGCCGCGCTGTGGTTCGGCAAGCGTAATGGCAAGTCGTTCTTCCAGTTGATGGACTTCGTCGCACCGATGGTGCCGATCGGTCTGGGTGCCGGGCGAATCGGCAACTTCATCAATGCCGAGTTGTGGGGCAAGGCCACCGATGTGCCGTGGGCCATGGTCTTCCCGCCGTTCAGCGATCCGGCGCAACTGCCGCGTCACCCGTCGCAGCTGTATCAGTTCGCGCTTGAAGGCGTCGCGCTGTTCCTGATCCTGTGGCTGTTCTCGCGCAAGCCGCGTCCGACCATGGCGGTATCGGGCATGTTCGCGCTTTTTTACGGCATTTTCCGTTTCATCGTCGAGTTCGTCCGCGTACCGGATGCGCAACTGGGCTACCTGGCCTGGAACTGGCTGACCATGGGCCAAGTGCTGTGCGTGCCGATGATTGTCGGCGGGCTGTTCCTGATCTGGCTGGCCTATCGTCGTGCGCCGGCAGCGCCGCTCGCGCCGACCGCTTAAACTACGAACCCCGGCGCGCGACGCCGGGGCTCAAAGGACACAGGTAACTCATGAAGCAATATCTCGAACTGGTCTCGCACGTCATTCAGAACGGCACCAAACAGGCCAACCGCACCGGCATCAACACCATCAGCTTCCCGGGTGCGATGCTGCGTTTCGATCTGCAGGAAGGCTTTCCGGCGATCACCACCCGCAAGATGGCCTTCAAGTCGGCCATCGGCGAGATGTGCGGTTTTCTGCGTGGCGTGAACAACGCTGCTGAATTCCGCGCGCTGGGTTGCAAGGTCTGGGACCAGAACGCCAACGAAAACGCGCAGTGGCTGGCCAACCCGTTCCGTCAGGGCGAAGACGACCTCGGCGAAATCTACGGCGTGCAATGGCGCAAATGGCCGGCGTACAAGCAGATCCCGCTGAGCAACACCGCCGCCATCGAACAAACCCTGAGCAATGGCTACAAGCAGATCGCCCAGGGCGAAGAAGACGGTCAGGCCTACGTGGTGCTGTACAAAGCCATCGATCAGGTGCGCCAGTGCGTCGACACGATCATCAAGGACCCGGGCAGCCGCCGCATCCTGTTCCACGGCTGGAACGTCGCCCAGCTCGATGAAATGGCCCTGCCGCCATGCCATCTGCTGTACCAGTTCCACCCGAACGTCGAGACCAAAGAGATCTCCCTGACCCTGTACATCCGCTCCAACGATCTGGGCCTGGGCACGCCGTTCAACCTCACCGAAGGCGCTGCGCTGCTGAGCCTGATCGGGCGCCTGACCGGCTACACGCCGCGCTGGTTCACCTATTTCATCGGTGATGCGCACGTCTACGAGAACCACCTGGACATGCTCAACGAACAGCTCAAGCGCGAGCCGTTCGCCATGCCGAAACTGAAAATCTCCGACCGCGTGCCGGAGTTTGCCAAGACCGGTGTGTACCAGCCGGAGTGGCTGGAGTTGGTAGAACCGAGCGATTTCTCGCTGGAAGGCTATGAGCACCACGCGCCAATGACCGCGCCGATGGCGGTCTAGAGAGCAATACAGCAACCTGTGGGAGCGAGCTTGCTCGCGAAGGCGGAATGTCAGCTGATAGAAATGTCGACTGAACCACCGCTTTCGCGAGCAAGCTCGCTCCCACAGTTGTTCTTAGGGTGTTCTTAGTGGCCGTGACTGCGGCCGACATGCGAATGCTCAACCTCCGTCGCCACAACCCCGCCACTCACCTCCAGCCGCTGCAAGATCCCGCACTGATCCGCACCCGGCCCTTCGCCACAGCGTTGGCGCAGGTCGAGCAGTTGTGTCTGCAACGCCAGCAACCCGTCAATCCGCGCTTTCACATGCTGGATGTGCTCGTCGATCAGCGTATTGACGCTTGCACACTGATCCTGCGGGCTGTCGCGCATGGCCAGCAGGCTGCGGATTTCTTCGAGGGTCATGTCGAGGGTGCGGCAGTTGCGGATGAAGGTCAGGCGTTCGGCATGCGCCTGGGTGTAAACGCGGTAGTTACCGTCGCTGCGCGCCGGCTCCGGCAGCAGGTTTTCGCGCTCGTAATAGCGGATGGTTTCCACGGCGCAGTCGGTGAGTTTGGCCAGTTCTCCGATCTTCATGACGGCAATCTCCAAAAGGGTGCTTGACCCTATAGTGGCTACAGGGTCTTTACTTGGCAACAGGCACCTTCATGGACGCGACCAATGAGCGATTCCCAGCACACCCACAAGCCTGGCGACGGGCACGATCATAGCCACAGCCATAAATTGCAGCCTGTGCATAAGCACGAACATGGCGGCGATTCCTGCTGCGGGTCGAAAGCCGCAGCACCGGCACCGGTTCATTCGCACGATGATTCTTGCTGCTCGTCGACAGCTGCCGCGCCTGCGTTGGTGCAACTGAGCGAGAAAACCAGTGCTGACGCACGCCTGAGCAGTTTCCGCATCGAAGCGATGGACTGCCCGACCGAGCAGACGCTGATCCAGAACAAACTCGGCAAACTGGCCGGCGTGCAGCAGCTGGAATTCAACCTGATCAACCGCGTGCTCGGCGTGACCCACAATCTGCCGGACACCGCGCCGATCACCGAGGCGATCACGTCCTTGGGCATGCACGCCGAACCGCTGGAGGCGGGCGTCGAAGCGCCGGCCCCGGCGCCGGTGAAAAAACACTGGTGGCCATTGGCGCTGTCCGGTGTCGGTGCGCTCGCCGCCGAAGTCATCCACTTCACCAACGCTGCGCCGACCTGGGTGGTGGCGATCATAGCGCTGGTGTCGATCCTCAGCGGCGGCCTGACCACCTATAAAAAGGGCTGGATCGCCCTGAAGAACCGCAACCTCAACATCAACGCGCTGATGAGCATCGCGGTGACCGGCGCAATCCTCATCGGTCAGTGGCCGGAAGCGGCGATGGTGATGTTCCTGTTCACCGTGGCCGAGTTGATCGAGGCGCGCTCGCTGGATCGTGCGCGCAACGCCATCAGCGGCCTGATGCAGATGACCCCGGAACAGGCCACGGTGCAGCAAGCCGACGGCAGCTGGATCGAACAAGAGGTTAAAAGCGTCGAACTCGGCGCCCGCGTGCGGGTAAAACCCGGCGAGCGTATCGCGCTGGACGGCGAAGTGGTCAGCGGCAGTTCGACCATCGATCAGGCGCCGATCACCGGCGAAAGCCTGCCGGTGGAGAAGACCGTAGGCGATAAAGTCTTCGCCGGCACCATCAACCAGGCCGGTTCGCTGGAATACTCGGTGACTGCGGCGGCTAACAACTCGACCCTGGCGCGGATCATCCACGCCGTCGAGCAGGCGCAGGGTGCGCGGGCGCCGACGCAGCGCTTCGTCGATCAATTCTCGAAAATCTATACCCCGGTGGTGTTCGCGCTGGCGCTGGCGGTGGCGATCATTCCGCCGCTGTTCATGGGCGCGGCGTGGTTCGACTGGATCTACCGCGCGCTGGTGCTGCTGGTGGTGGCCTGCCCGTGCGCACTGGTGATCTCTACCCCGGTGACCATCGTCAGCGGCCTCGCGGCAGCGGCGCGCAAAGGCATTCTGGTCAAGGGTGGCGTGTACCTGGAGGGCGGCTTCAAGCTCGACTATCTGGCGCTGGACAAGACCGGCACGATCACCCACGGCAAGCCGGTGCAGACCGATTACCTGTCGCTCGACCCGACCGCCGACGCCACAGCCCCGGCGATTGCCGCCGCGCTGGCCGGGCGTTCCGATCACCCGGTGTCGCTGGCCATCGCCAATGCGGCTGTGGATAAAAACCTCGCCGTATTGAGTGTGGATAACTTCGAAGCGCTGGCCGGTCGCGGCGTGAAAGGGCAGGTCAACGGTCAGACCTATCACTTGGGCAACCATCGTCTGGTCGAGGAGTTGGGCCTGTGCTCGCCGCAACTCGAAGAGAAGCTGTTTGCGCTGGAGAAACAGGGCAAGTCCGTGGTGTTGCTGCTCGACAATTCCGGCCCGCTGGCGCTGTTCGCCGTGGCCGACACGGTCAAGGAAACCAGCCGCGAAGCCATCCGCCAGTTGCACGCCCTCGGGGTGAAAACCCTGATGCTCACTGGCGACAACGTGCACACCGCGCAAGCCATCGCAGCGCAGGTCGGCATCGATCAGGCCAAAGGCGACTTGCTGCCGACCGACAAGCTGCAAGCGATCGAAGCGCTTTATGCACAGGGCCATCGGGTGGGCATGGTCGGCGACGGTATCAACGATGCGCCGGCACTGGCCCGCGCCGAGATCGGTTTTGCCATGGCCGCTGCGGGTACCGACACCGCGATTGAAACCGCTGATGTCGCCCTGATGGACGACGATCTGCGCAAGATTCCCGCGTTCATCAGCCTGTCGCGCGACACCGCGAGCATCCTGAAACAGAACATCGCCTTGGCACTGGTGATCAAGGCTATCTTTCTTGGGGTAACCTTCGCCGGACTCGCCACCATGTGGATGGCGGTGTTTGCCGACATGGGCGTGAGCCTGCTGGTGGTGTTCAACGGTTTGCGCTTGCTGCGCAAATAAACGAGAGGGACGGTTGTGCTGAGTGCCGAGCTGAAAGCGTTTTACATGGTCGCCCGCCTGGGCAGCATTACGCTGGCGGCGAAAAAACTCGGTCTCAGCCAACCCACCGTGACCACGCAGATCCGCAACCTGGAGAGCCAGTATTCGGTGGAGCTGTTCTACCGTGGCGGCCGGCGCCTGAGCGTCAGCGACGAAGGCGCGCGGTTGCTGCCGATGGTCAAGGCGCTCTTGCAGCAAGAGGCGGACATCGAGTTCTTCCTGCGCAACAGCGGTCAGGTGCAGGGCACGCTGCGCATCGCCGCGACTGCCCCGTATTACATCCTCGATCTGGTGAAGACCTTCCGCGAGCGCCTGCCGCGGGTGGAAGTGTCGGTGGAAATCGGCAACTCGCAGCAGGTGCTCGAAGCGCTGGAGGATTACCGGGTCGATGTCGCGGCGTCGTCGCAGTTGCTTGAGGATGCGCGGTTGATTCGCCGGGTATTGGGTAGCGATCCGCTGGTGCTGGCGGTGCATCGCAATCATCCGCTGGCGGCGCAGGAGCATGTGGCGTTGAGTGCGCTGGCCGGACATACCTTGCTGATGCGCGAGTCGGGTTCGACCACCCGCCGGTTGACCGAGGAGTTGCTGGAAAGCGCCGGGGTCAGTTTCGGGCCTCTGCTGGAAATTGGCAGCCGCGAATCGATCCGTGAGGCGGTGCTGCGCAATATCGGCATCAGCATCATTGCTCGTCAGGAAGTGCCGCACGATCCGCAGTTGCGGGTGCTGACCATCGAGAATGCGCCGCAGATTCCCGAGTACCTGTATTGCCTCAAGGAGCGCAAGGGTGCGCGGTTGCCGGCGGCCTTCCTCGGCTTGGCTCAGGAAATGTCCCCGGCCTGATTTCTTCAGTGCACATGCGGGCCTCTTCGCGAGCAAGCCCGCTCCCACATTGGATTTGTGTTGTGAACACTGTTCCCCTGTGGGAGCGGGCTTGCTCGCGAAGGCGTCAGACCAGGCAACACATGACTTGTGGCCTGAACCAAAATCCCCGAATACCACTATCAGCCGTTTTTGCCCTACTGCCACATGACGGACGCATTACAACTCTAGGATTGGCCCCATCAGCTTGATGAGGTCTGTCCATGAATCCTGCAATCGCAACAGCCCTGACCAACCCCGGTGCGCCGATGAAAGTGCGCGGCGTGCAGAAGCGCTTCGGCGCCTTCACCGCACTGGACAATGTCTCGCTCGATGTCGCGGCCGGTGAGCTGGTGTGCCTGCTCGGTCCGTCGGGCTGCGGCAAGACCACGCTGCTGCGCTGCATCGCCGGTCTGGAAAAACAGGACAGCGGCGAGTTGTACCTCGGTGACCGCGACGTTTCCCACCTCGCACCGCAAGCCCGGGACTACGGCATTCTGTTCCAGTCCTACGCGCTGTTCCCCAATCTGACCGTCGAAGCGAACATTGCCTACGGCCTCGCCGGCAGTGGTCGCGACGAAGTACGCCGTCGCGTCGGGCAGATGCTGGAACTGGTCGGCCTCACCGGCAGTGAGAAAAAGTACCCGGGCCAGTTGTCCGGCGGTCAGCAACAGCGGGTTGCCCTGGCGCGCGCCTTGGCCCCGGCGCCGTCGCTGCTGTTGCTTGATGAACCGATGTCGGCGCTGGACGCCCGGGTACGCGAGCATCTGTGCACCGAACTGCGCCAACTGCAGCGCAACCTCGGCATCACCACCCTGATGGTCACGCACAATCAGGACGAAGCCATGCTGATGGCCGACCGCATCGCCGTGATGAACAACGGCCGCGTCGAGCAATACGCTACCCCGCAGGAAATCTACAACCGCCCGGCCACGCCATTCGTGGCCGAGTTCGTCGGGCAGGGCAACTGGCTGCCGTTCCAGCGCAGCAGCGCCAGTCACGCCCGGGTTGGCGGGATGGATGTGCGTCTGGCGGATGGCAGTGTGAGCGGTGCTTCAGGCCGACTGTTCTGCCGCCCGGAAGCAATCAACGTCAATCCGCTGGTGCACGAAGAAAACCTGTTCCCGGCCAAGGTGCGCGAGATCACTTTCCTTGGCAACCGCTGCCGCATGAGCTTCGAACTTGATCAATTGCCGGGCCACGCGCTGCTCGCCGAACTGGCGCCGGAAGCCATGCCACGCCTTGGCGCCCAGCAGATCATGGTCGCCTTGCCGCCGCGCAGCCTGCAGGTGTTTGCCTGATGAGCGCGAACATCGCACTGCCGCTACCGCATAAGCAGGCGCGGCGAGTGTCCGGGGCCGAGGTCGGTGACCGGATCTTCGTCCTCGGCGGCAAACTCCTGCTGCTATTGCTGCTCGGTATCGCCGTGCTGCTGCCGTTGCTGGCGATCTTCTGGCGTGGCTTTAGCAGTGAGGCCGGGCAGGGCGGTGGCTGGCTCGCCGCGAAGGAGCTGGTGAACAGCGCCAATTTTCACTGGCTGCTCGGTAACAGCCTGAAGGTTTCCCTCAGCGTCGCGGCCATCGTCGTACCGCTGGCCTACCTGTTTGCCTACGCCCTGCAACGCACGATGATTCCGGCCAAGGGCCTCTGGCGCGGAATTTCTCTGCTGCCATTGATGGCGCCGTCGATGCTGCCGGGGATCGCACTGGTCTATCTGTTCGGCAATCAGGGCATGTTGCGCGGGCTGCTCTCGGACAACATTTACGGCTTCTGGGGGATTGTGTTGGGCGAGGTGATTTACACCTTTCCCCATGCGTTGATGATTTTGTTGTCGGCGCTGTCGCTGGCCGATGCGCGGCTGTTCGATGCGGCGTCGAGCATGGGCGCCAGTCCGGCGAAAGCCTTTCGCAGCATCACCTGGCCGGCGACGCGCCAAGCGGTATTCGCCGCGTTCTGTCTGGTGTTCACCCTGACCATCACCGATTTCGGCGTGCCGGTGGTGGTCGGTGGCGACTATCAAGTGCTGGCACTGGAAGCCTACAAAGCCGTGGTCGGCCAGCAGCAATTCGGTCGCGGGGCGTTGATCGGCATGGTGCTGTTGCTGCCGGCGCTGTTCAGCTTCGGCGTCGATGCCTGGTTGCGTCGGCGTCACGGTGATTCCATGAGTGGACGTGCGCAGGTGTTCAAACCGGCGCCTTCCAAACTACGCGATGCCTGCTATCTGGCGATTGTCCTGTTGATCAGTGCGGCGCTGCTGCTGGTGTTCGGCATGGCGGTGTTTTCCTCGCTGGTGAAGTTCTGGCCGTACAACCTGTCGCTGTCGCTCAATCACTATCAGTTCAACGAAACCGCCGGCGGTGGCTGGCTGGCCTACGGCAACAGCTTGAAGATGGCGCTGGGCACGGCGCTGATCGGTAGCGTGCTGATCTTCACTGGCGCTTACCTGATGGAGAAAACCCGCAGCCAACGCGGCCTCAATCTCGCGTTGCGCATGCTCAGTTTCATCCCGATGGCAGTGCCGGGGCTGGTGCTCGGTCTGGGTTACGTCTTCTTCTTCAACCTCAGTGGCAACCCGCTGCACGTGCTGTACGGCACGATGACCCTGCTGATCGTCTGCACCATTGCGCACTATTTGACCACTGCGCAAATGACCGCGACCACCGCGCTGCGTCAGCTCGACGCCGAGTTCGAAGCCGCCGCGCTGTCGCTCAAGGCGCCGCTGTACCGCCACTACCTGCGCGTCACCGTGCCGATCTGCCTGCCGGCGCTGCTGGACATCGTCCGCTACCTGTTCGTCTCGGCGATGACCACGGTGTCGGCGGCGATCTTCCTCTACAGCCCCGACACCATCCTCGCGGCGGTCGCGGTGCTGAACATGGATGACGCCGGCAACGTCGGCGGCGCGGCGGCGATGTCGACCCTGATTCTGTTCACCTCGGCAGGCGTGTCCTTGCTGCTGGCGTGGGCTTCGCGCGGCTTGCTGCGCCGTTCCCAGGCCTGGCGGCAAACCGCGCCCGGTCACTGATTGACGACTTATCCCTACAGCCTCAACTCACCGACAGGAAAACGATCATGTTCAAGCCTATGGCCCTGGCCGCTGCTGTGCTCGCTACTTTCAGCCTGAATGCCTTCGCGGCAAAAACCGAGTTGACGGTGTACACCGCCCTCGAAGCCGAGCAACTGACCGCTTACAAAGCCGCGTTCGAAAAGGCCAACCCGGACGTCGAGATCAAGTGGGTGCGTGATTCTACCGGGATCATCACTGCCAAACTGCTGGCCGAAAAGGCCCGTCCACAGGCTGACGCGGTCTGGGGCCTAGCCGCTTCGAGCCTGGCGATCCTCGATCAGCAGGGCATGCTACAAAGCTACGCACCGAAGGATCTGGGCAAGATCGGCGCGAACTACCGCGACGCCGCCAACCCGCCAGCCTGGGTCGGCATGGACGTGTGGGCCGCGACCATCTGCTTCAACACCGTCGAAGCCGAGAAGCAGGGCTTGAGCAAACCGGTGAGCTGGCAGGACCTGACCAAGCCTGAGTACAAGGGCAAGATCGTCATGCCGAACCCGGCGTCGTCCGGCACCGGTTTCCTCGACGTCAGCGCCTGGTTGCAAACCTTCGGTGAGAAACAGGGCTGGGCCTACATGGACGGTCTGCACCAGAACATCGGCCAGTACGTTCACTCCGGTTCCAAGCCTTGCAAACTGGCGGCGGCGGGCGAATTCCCGATCGGCATTTCCTTCGAATATCCGGCGGTACAGCTGAAACGTCAGGGCGCGCCGCTGGACATCATCCTGCCGAAGGAAGGCCTGGGCTGGGAGATCGAAGCCACTGCGGTAATCAAAGGCACGCCGCATGAAGACGCGGCGAAAAAACTCGCAGACTTCTCCGCCAGCGCCGAGGCGATGGATCTGTACAAGGAGAACTTCGCGGTTCTTGCGCAGCCGGGCATCGCCAAGCCGCAGACCGAACTGCCGGCCGACTACGAGCAGCGCCTGATCAAGAACGACTTTGCCTGGGCCTCGAAGAACCGCGACGAGATTCTCACCGAGTGGCGCAAGCGGTATGACGGCAAGTCCGAGAAAGTCGTCGCCAAGTAAGATCTTTATCGACTGACAGGGCCCCTTCGCGAGCAAGCCCGCTCCCACATTCGACCGAGTTCCACCGGAAGGAATGCGATCAAATTGTGGGAGCGGGCTTGCTCGCGAAGGCGGTCTCCCATTCAGGGAAAATTTCCATGACACACCACAAAGACCTGCTGATCGTCGGCGCCGGCATCCTCGGCCTGTCCCACGCCTACGCCGCCGCCAGACGCGGCCTCAAGGTCAGCGTTTTCGAGCGCACCGCCACGCCCCTCGGTGCTTCGGTGCGCAACTTCGGTCAGGCGCTGGTAACCGGGCAGCCACCGGGGCCGATGCTCGAACTGGCCAGGGCCAGCCGCGAGATCTGGGGCGACTGGGCGCAACTCGCCGGTCTGCAGATCAAGCGTAACGGCTCGTACCTGTTCGCCCGCAGCGAAGTTGAAGAGCAATTGCTCGAAGCTTTCTGCAACGGCCGCGCCGTGGAGCACGGGTACAACGTCGCCTTGCTGCGTGGCGCTGCCCTGCGTGATCTGTACCACGGTCAGTTCAGTCATCACCGCGCGGCGTTGCACGGCCTGGACGATCAACAGCTGTACTCGCGCGAAGCGATTCCGGCGTTGATCGACTATCTGCGCCGCGACCTCGGCGTCGAGTTTCACTTCAGTACGCTGGTGCGCGACGTCGAACCGGGGCACCTGCACAGTACCGCCGGCAGCTTCACGGCAAAGCAAATCATCGTCTGCTCCGGCCACGATTATCAGACCCTGTTGGCCGAGCCGATTGCCGCGCTCGATCCGCAGATCTGCCGCCTGCAGATGCTCCGCGCCAAACCGCAGATCGAGCTGAATCTGCAACACGCCTTGCTCACCGGTCTGAGCTGCGTGCACTACGGCGCCTTCGCCGATTTACCGCAAGCGGCGGCGGTACAGGCGCAGATCCTGCGCGAACAACCGCATCTGCATGACAACGGTATACACCTGCTGATCAGCCCGACGCCGTACGGCGAACTGATCATCGGCGACTCGCACCATTACGGCAGCGATCCGTCGCCGTTCAACGCCGAGCAGGTCGACAACTGGATGCTGGAGCTGGCCGAACAGACGCTGGGCTGCAAGGTGCAAGTGGTCGAGCGCTGGCAGGGCGTCTACGGTGCCCGTGGGCCGGGGCCGTTTTCGTTGCTGCGCCCGGCACCGGGACTGAGTGTGGCGTTGATGCACACCGGCGTCGGCATGAGCGTCGGCCCGGCACTGGCCGAGCGCAATGTCGCGCAATTGCTGGAGGAAACCTGATGGGGGAGCAGCAGCAGGTCGTCGACCGGGTGTTCGGCTTGTACGAACGCTTTGGCACCCGCGATTACATCGGCGAGCCGGTGTCGCAGATCGAGCACATGTCCCAGGCCGCTGAACTGGCGATCGCCGAAGGCTTTGATGACGAAGTGGTGCTGGCGGCGTTCTTTCATGACATCGGTCATTTGTGTGTCGAAGGCGCCGAGAACATGGGCGGTTATGGCGTAGTCAGCCATGAGCGGCTGGGGGCGAATTATTTGCGTGAGGCCGGTTTCAGTGAGCGCCTGGCGCGGCTGGTGGAATATCACGTGCAGGCCAAACGTTATCTGACCTTGCGCGAGCCTGGGTATTTCGAGCGGTTGAGTGAAGCGAGTCGTCGCACGCTGGAGTATCAGGGCGGACTAATGACCGAGGCCGAGGCGGATGCGTTTGAGCGCGATCCGTTGTGTGCCGTCAGCTTGCGCATGCGTCAGTGGGATGAGATGGCCAAGGAGAGTGCGGTGCCGGTGATGGATCTTCGGGTGTTGAAGGAGAAAGCCGTGCGGCTACTGGTTGCGTAATCCATGTCACCGAGTCGCGCCATTCGCGAGCAAGCCCGCTCCCACATTCGACCGAGTTCCACCGGAGCCCGCCAATCAATCTGCTCCCACATTCGACCGGGTTCCACCGGAAGGAATGCGATCAAACTGTGGGAGCGGGCTTGCTCGCGAAGAGGCCGGCTCAAGCGCTATAAATCTGCAGCCAGAAACTCAATCTGCTCCTGCCGCTGCGCCTGATTCAACTTCGCATGCGGATTCAGCGAAAACCACAGCGGATGCGCCCGCGCTTTGCGCAACAATTCTGGCGACTACTTCTCGCCAACTATGTCCTTGCAAGGTTGAGTACAGCTTTCAAGGAACCGTCATACGGAACAAAGGGATTAGTCTTACAGAGAATGGATGAAGTCTGCTCTAGCTTGGGCGCTCCTTCGTCCATGAGATTGACCTGTATGCGTTATCTGAAAGTCACGGCCCAAGACCGAAGTTCGAACAACCGGGCCGATACCGTGTTGCTGCATTTCTTCGAGGAAAGCAGCGCAGATGAAGATACCCTTATTCATCGAGCATTCGCGCTGGATATCACCGCCGATGGCAAAGTCGATTTCCAGGCGGGTGATGCCAACAACGATGGCAAGCAGGACCTGAGCGACGAGCTTCTGCTGAAGTCTTTTGCAGACACCTATCTGAAGTTCAACTGGTTCAATCAAGGTAAAAATTCGGCACGCTATCTGAAGATCTTCACGGAGGATTGTCATCAGGACGGCTCACCCGATACGGTGCGTCTGCACTTTCATGAAGGAACCGGTAAACCGAGCGACCAAAGCATCGTTTACACCGCCTCCAGCTACGACACCAACAACGACGGCAAGCTCGATTGGACAATCAGCTTCGATGTAGATAACGACGGCGATCAGGATGCGGTGGACCAAAAACTGGTCGCGCACCTGAGCACCATTTATGTGAAGTTCAAGTGGCGCTGAAGATCGGTTGAGTCAGAGCTGCAGCGACAACGTCTCAATCTGCTCCTGCCGCTCCGCCTGATTCAACTTCGCATGCGGATTGAGTGAAGACCACTGCGGATGCGCCCGCGCCTTGCTCAGCGCATCCGGCAACTTGCCCTCGCGCCAGGTCTTGTCCTGTGGGGTGGCGACCTGGACCGCGTCCATCGCCGCATGTCCGCGCTTATCGAGGGCCAGCAACAGTTGCCGCTGACGCAACGCCAGCAGCCGCAGCACCCCATCATCCACGGTCAACTCTCGCTGGCCCTTGATCTTGCCGAGCAGACGGCTGCCATAACTGCGCGCCGTTTGCAGCGCGCCACCGGCAATCGCACCGGCCAATGCTGCAGCACCGAGGGTGATCCCGCCGACCAGCAGATCCACGCCAGCCCCGGCCGCCGCACCGGCCGCAATCCCGCCGCCCACACGCACGCCGAGTTGCTTCAAGGTTTCCGGGTTGAACAAGTCATCGCCCCAACGCCCGTCGAGCAACGGCAAATCACTGGCCGCCGCGTCTTGCGGGCGAAACGCATAGAGCTTGAGCAACGCCTCGACGCACCTCTGTTCACGCTGACGCACGGCTTTGCGCAGTTCGCTGATTGCTTGCTGCTCCTGCTCGGCATCGCTGACCACACTGCGCCGGCACGCTGCACAATCGATCAGCAGCTCAGCGATCAAGCGCGCCGCACTTTGCTGGCGCGCCAGGCGCTGGGCCTGTTGATCGGCGATCAAGCGTTCCAGTTGCGGACGGGCGTTTTCCAGCAGCAGCGCGAGGCTTTCGTACAGGCGCCGCTCGCCATCTTCCGGCGGCGCAACGCTGTCGAACCGCACCAACGCATGCAGGCCGAGCCGCGCCAACGCTTCGCGCCAGTCCGGCTCGCGATGGCTGGCGCTGCTAACGAAATTCAGCACCGGCAGCAGTGGTTTGCCGCAACTGGCGAGTACTTCGAGTTCGTCGCGGTACTTGGCCAGCACCGGTTCGCGGGCGTCGATCACATAGAGTCCGGCATCGGAGGCGAGCAGTTGCCGCAGCACTTTTGCCTCTTGTTCGAAACGCTGGCGCGCTTCGCTGCCGTCGAGAAACCGCGCCAGTCGCGCCGGGCCGTCGAGACGTTCGCCTGGACGCTCCAGACGTTCGAGGAAATCCAGCAGGGCGATGGCATCTTCCAGCCCCGGCGTGTCGTAAAGATCGAGCAGCGGCTCGCCGTCCACCGACAGCCGCGCCCCCTCGACATGTCGGGTGGTGCTCGGTCGGTGCGAGACTTCGCCGAAACCGACGTCGCGGGTCAGGGTGCGCAGCAGCGAAGTCTTGCCGACGTTGGTGTGGCCGACCACCGCGAGTTTCAGTGGGGCTTTGCGGGCATCAGTCATGACCGGTCTCCAGCCAATTCATTGGCGCGCAATCGGCGAACGGCAGCTCCAGTTGTTGCAGAGCCACGTGCCAGTCGCCGAGGCGGGCGCTGTCCAGCGCTTCGCCGGACGGTGCTTGCAGCAGCCAGACCCGTGTGGCGCTGGCGTTGCGCGCCAGTTCGGCGATCAGCGCGAGGCTGCCGCGATCCGGCGAACGCCGTGGATCGCAGGCAATCAGCAGGCGCGCCGGGGGGAAGCGGCTGAGTTGTTCGAGCAGTTTGTGCCGTGATTCGCGGCTGTCGAGGATCCCGGCGTTGCTCACGGTTTTCGGCAACGCTGGCGGCCATGGGCGCTGGTCGTCGAGTTCGATGGCGACCAACAAGGCGCCCTCGCTGGCCTGTTCGCTGACGCTGCTTTCGACCCGATGCAGTTGCGCAGGCTCAGGGTCGTTGACGCCGAGGCGTTCGCTGGTCGGCATCAGCCGTTCACGCAACTGGGCGTAACCGGGCAGTTTCAAGTCCAGCGTCAGCGCGGCTTTGCCGCGACTCCAGCGCCAGAAGCACAACAGTGCCAGCAGCAGACGCGGCAGTACGCCGTAGACCACCAGCACCCCGACCAGCCAGGTCGCCCAGGCCTGGCGTGCGCTTTCGATATCCAGCGCAGCACCGCCGCTGGCGCGGATCATCTCCACCGTTGGTACGTTGAAACCGAGCAGCGCCGGCAGCGCGCCGAGGCCTTGAGTCAGGTTGATGAACGTGTCGGCGCCGAGAATGGTGGTTTCCCAGACGAAGCCGTAGCGCCGGGTCGCCATCAGTGTCAGCAGCAACAGCAGGGCGCTGAGCATCGCCAGCAACCACAGGCCATTGACCAATGTGCCGAGGGCCCAGCGATTGAGTTTCTTGCGTTGCAGCATCAGCAGCAGGGCCGGCGCCAGTTGCGCGGCTTTGACATCGCGAGCGAGTTTTTCACTGAGCCACAGCCACAAGCGGCCGAGGGCGGCGCCGTGTTCACCGGCGAAGATCAGCCCCAGCGCCCAGCTCAGCAGCAGAAGAAGGTTCAGCCCGAGCAGACTGCCCAAGGCCCAGAACACATTGACCGGTGTCTGGCTCAGCGCGGCGAAGGCCAGGCCGGCGCCGCTCAGCAGCGCGAAAATCACCAGCAGCACCAGCGCCAGACGCGCGCCTTGCAGCCAGTGCCTGAGTGCTGCGCTCAGCCCGTCGCGCTCGGCCAGCCACACGGCGCGGCGCTGAATACGGCCCGGCAGATCGCCGCCGGCCGCGCGGGCCAGACGATTGGCTTCCAGATCTTCCAGGGGACCTGCGTGTTCTTCGCGCAGGCGGATGGTTTCGGTCAGCCAGAGGGTTTGCAGTGGAGTCAGTTCAGTCACGCGCCATTCCGTTGCTCAATTGAGCAGAGAGCATAACCGCTGTGGCGCTTATCGGGTCAAGCGAGGCTCTGGTATCCTCGCCGATATGACTAAATCACTCCCCCTCAGCCTGATCGCAGCCCTCGGTGAAAACCGTGTGATCGGCGTCGACAACAGCATGCCCTGGCACCTGCCGGGGGACTTCAAATACTTCAAGGCCACGACCCTCGGCAAGCCGATCATCATGGGTCGCAAGACCTGGGACTCCCTTGGTCGGCCGCTGCCGGGCCGCTTGAACATCGTGGTCAGCCGTCAGCCAGATCTGCTGCTGGAAGGTGCGGAGGTATATCCGTCGCTGGAAGCTGCAGTGGTTCGCGCCGAGGAATGGGCAAAAGAGCAGGGCGTCGATGAGTTGATGCTGATTGGCGGTGCGCAGTTGTATGCGCAAGGGCTGGCGCAGGCCGATCGTCTGTATCTGACCCGAGTGGCGCTGAGCCCGGAAGGCGATGCGTGGTTTCCGGAGTTCGATCTGAATCAGTGGACACTGGTGTCGAATGTGCCGAATCCGGCTGAGGGCGACAAGCCCGCGTACAACTTCGAAGTCTGGGAAAAAGCTTAAGCGCTTCGCGAGCAAGCCCGCTCCCACATTGGATTTGTGTCGATCACAGATCCAGTGTGGGAGCGGGCTTGCTCGCGAAGAGGGCAGGTCAGGCAAAGAAGAATTTAAGCCTGAGCAAGCTCCGCATGCTCATCGGTATCCAGCAGCGCTTTATCCGTCTGCTGCATCACCTGACTGGTAATCGCACCGGCGGTGATCGAACCACTTACGTTCAACGCCGTACGACCCATGTCGATCAGCGGCTCAACCGAAATCAGCAGCGCCACCAGTGACACTGGCAAGCCCATCGCCGGCAGCACGATCAGTGCCGCGAACGTCGCGCCGCCGCCAACACCGGCCACACCGGCCGAGCTCAGCGTGACAATCGCCACCAGTGTCGCGATCCACAGCGGATCCAGCGGGTTGATGCCTACGGTTGGCGCAACCATCACCGCCAACATCGCCGGGTACAGACCGGCGCAACCGTTCTGGCCGATGGTCGCACCGAACGAGGCGGCGAAACTGGCGATCGATTGCGGAATACCCAGGCGACGTGTCTGCGCTTCGATGCTCAGCGGAATGCTCGCGGCGCTGGAGCGGCTGGTGAACGCGAACGTCAGCACTGGCCAGATCTTGCGGAAGAAACGCAGCGGATTGATCCCGGCCGCCGACACCAGCAGGCCGTGCACCACGAACATCAGGCCCAGGCCGAGGTACGAGACCACGACGAAACTGCCGAGCTTGATGATGTCCTGCAGGTTGGAACCGGCCACCACTTTGGTCATCAGCGCCAATACGCCGTAGGGGGTCAGCTTCATCACCAGACGCACCAGACGCATCACCCAGGCTTGCAGGGTGTCGATGGCGTTGATCACTTTCTGACCTTTTTCGACGTCATCCTTGAGCAGTTGCAGCGCTGCGACACCCAGGAATGCAGCGAAGATCACCACGCTGATGATCGAAGTCGGCTTGGCCCGCGCCAGGTCGGCGAACGGGTTCTGCGGGATGAATGACAGCAGCAACTGCGGCACATTCAGGTCGGCGACCTTGCCGGCGTAGTCGGTCTGAATGGTTTGCAGGCGGGCCATTTCCTGAGTACCGGCCACCAGGCCTTCGGCGGTGAGGCCGAACAGGTTGGTCAGGCCAATGCCGATCAGCGCCGCAATCGCGGTGGTGAACAGCAGGGTGCCGATGGTCAGGAAACTGATCTTGCCCAGCGACGAGGCGTTGTGCAGACGCGCGACCGCGCTGAGGATCGAGGCGAACACCAGCGGGATCACGATCATTTGCAGCAACTGCACGTAGCCGTTGCCGACCAGATCGAACCAGCCGATCGAGGCTTTCAGTACCGGGTTGCCGGCACCGTAAACGGTGTGCAGGGCAACACCGAAGGCTACGCCGAGCACCAGCGCGAGCAGGACTTTTTTCGCCAGGCTCCACGTCGTGTGGCGGGTTTGCGCCAGACCGAAGAGCAGGGCGAGGAACACCAGCAGATTGAGGATCAGCGGCAGATTCATGAAGACTCCGATAAGACTTGTGCCAGTCGCCTTCTGGGGCAACTGCGAACCGGCAAGCCTAACAGTTTGATTTCCAATGAATTAATACCGAAATCGCAGGTCGTCCGTCGTTTTTGGAATAAGCGCTTGTCGCTCTCGGCAATGCAACTGGCGTTGAGGAGACGTAAGCGGTCGCTGACAGACGAGGAGTGTCACACTTATTTGTTAGCGTCGATGTCTTTCAGTCAGGGAGAAAACGCCGATGAAATTCGCACCGAAAATGCTCGCTGTGGTTCTTGGATTGGGCTTGGCCGCTCAGGCATTCGCCACCGACCTGAAGCACTGGCCGGCGGATCAGGCCAAGGCACTGGACGCGATGATTGCGGCCAATGCCAACAAGGGTAACTACGCCGTGTTTGACATGGACAACACCAGTTACCGCTATGACCTCGAAGAGTCCTTGCTGCCGTTCATGGAAAACAAGGGCCTGATCACCCGCGACAAACTCGATCCCTCCCTGAAACTGATGCCGTTCAAGGACACAGCCGACCACAAGGAAAGCCTGTTCAGTTACTACTATCGCCTGTGCGAAGTCGACGACATGGTCTGCTACCCGTGGGTGGCGCAAGTGTTCTCCGGCTTCACTCTCAAGGAACTCAAGGGCTACGTCGATGAGCTGATGGCGTCGGGCAAACCGGTGCCGGCGACCTATTACGAAGGCGATGTGGTGAAGAAGCTCGACGTCAACCCGCCGAAGATCTTCACCGGCCAGCAAGAGCTGTACAACAAGCTGATGGAGAACGGCATCGAGGTCTACGTGATGACCGCCGCTTCCGAAGAACTGGTGCGCATGGTCGCGGCTGATCCGAAGTACGGCTACAACGTCAAACCGCAGAACGTGATCGGCGTGTCGCTGTTGCTCAAGGATCCGAAGACTGGCGAACTGACCACCGCGCGCAAGCAGATCACCGCCGGCAAATATGACGAGAAGGCCAACCTCGGTCTGGAGTTGACGCCGTACCTGTGGACCCCGGCAACCTGGATGGCCGGCAAGCATGCGGCGATCCTGACCTACATCGATGAGTGGAAAAAACCGGTTCTGGTCGGTGGCGACACCCCAACCAGTGATGGCTACATGCTGTTCCACGATGTCGACGTGGCCAAGGGCGGTATTCACTTGTGGATCAACCGCAAGGACAAGTACATGACCCAGCTCAACGGCATGATGGCCAAGCACGCGGCAGCGCAGGCCAAGGAAAGTTTGCCGGTGACGGCGGACAAGAACTGGGTGATCGTTAAACCCGAGGAAATCCAGTAAGCCCACAATCCTTGTAGGAGCGCAGATTCTGGATGCACTGACAGCCCCCTGTGGGAGCGGGCTTGCTCGCGAAGAGGGAGTGTCAGGCGAGAGATTTTTTGACCGGTAGACCGCTTTCGCGAGCATGCCCGCTCCCACAGTTTTGATCTTCATTGTTTTTGGATCAGGCAAAAAAATGCCCCGCACTTGGCGGGGCATTTTTATTCGGCGGCTAAAACTTACAGCCCGTCGAGCATTGCCTTGTTACGCACCGCACCCTTGTCGGCGCTGGTCGCCAGCAAAGCGTAGGCCTTCAGGGCGGTGGTCACTTTGCGTGGACGCTGCTCGACCGGTTTCCAGCCTTTCTTGTCCTGCTCGACCCGGCGTGCAGCCAGTTCTTCATCGCTGACCAACAGGTTGATCGAGCGGTTCGGAATGTCGATCAGCACTTTGTCGCCGTCCTGCACCAAACCGATCGCGCCACCGGCCGCAGCCTCTGGCGAAGCGTGGCCGATCGACAGACCGGAAGTACCGCCGGAGAAGCGCCCGTCGGTGAGCAGCGCACAGGCTTTGCCCAGACCTTTGGACTTCAGGTACGACGTCGGGTAGAGCATTTCCTGCATGCCCGGGCCGCCTTTCGGGCCTTCGTAGCGAATGATGACGATGTCGCCTTCCTTCACTTCGTCGGCGAGGATGCCGCGCACCGCACTGTCCTGGCTTTCGAAGATCTTCGCGTTGCCTTCGAAGACGTGGATCGACTCGTCGACGCCGGCGGTTTTCACCACGCAGCCGTCGAGGGCGATGTTGCCGTACAGCACGGCCAGGCCGCCTTCTTTCGAATAGGCGTGCTCGAAGCTGCGGATGCAGCCGTTTTCACGGTCGTCGTCGAGGGTTTCCCAACGGGTCGACTGGCTGAACGCGGTCTGGGTCGGGATGCCCGCCGGGCCGGCCTTGAAGAAGTGATGCACGGCTTCGTCGGTCGTCTGGGTGATGTCCCACTTGGCGATGGCTTCTTCCATGCTGCGGCTGTGCACGGTCGGCAGGTCGGTGTGCAGCAGGCCGCCACGGGCAAGGGAACCGAGGATGCTGAAGATGCCGCCAGCGCGGTGCACGTCTTCCATGTGGTACTTCTGGATGTTCGGCGCGACCTTGCACAGTTGCGGCACGCTGCGCGAGAGACGGTCGATGTCGCGCAGGTCGAAATCGATCTCGGCTTCCTGGGCGGCAGCCAGCAAGTGCAGGATGGTGTTGGTCGAACCGCCCATGGCGATGTCGAGCATCATCGCGTTCTCGAACGCCTTGAAGTTGGCGATGTTGCGCGGCAGCACGGACTCGTCGTTCTCGCCGTAGTAACGCTTGCACAGCTCGACGATGGTGCGGCCGGCCTGCAGGAACAGTTGTTCGCGGTCGCTGTGGGTGGCGAGGGTCGAACCGTTGCCCGGCAGTGCGAGACCGAGGGCTTCAGTCAGGCAGTTCATCGAGTTGGCGGTGAACATGCCGGAGCACGAACCGCAGGTCGGACAGGCGCTGCGCTCGTACTCGGCAACCTTCTCGTCAGAAGCGCTGGAGTCGGCGGCGATCACCATGGCGTCGACGAGGTCGAGGCCGTGGGAAGCGAGTTTGGTCTTGCCGGCTTCCATCGGGCCGCCGGAAACGAAGATCACCGGAATGTTCAGGCGCAGAGCGGCCATCAACATGCCCGGGGTGATCTTGTCGCAGTTGGAGATGCAGACGATGGCGTCGGCGCAGTGGGCGTTGACCATGTACTCGACGGAGTCGGCGATGATCTCGCGGCTCGGCAGCGAATAGAGCATGCCGTCGTGGCCCATGGCGATGCCGTCGTCCACGGCGATGGTGTTGAATTCTTTCGCTACGCCACCCGCGCGCTCGATTTCCCGGGCAACCAGTTGACCGAGGTCTTTGAGGTGCACGTGGCCCGGCACGAACTGGGTGAAAGAGTTGGCAATGGCGATGATCGGCTTCTTGAAGTCGTCATCTTTCATCCCGGTGGCGCGCCACAGTGCGCGGGCGCCGGCCATGTTGCGGCCGTGGGTGGATGTTTTCGAGCGGTAATCTGGCATGGAGCACTCCGGGCGGCTAATCAGGTATCAAAAGGGAGTGAGCTTCTATTGACGTCTGGAACACTCAGAAATAGCCGTGTGTCCTGGATGTTGCCGATGACTTTGCGGGATCGCCGCTTGCCTCAGCCTGAGCTCATAAACCCGCCGGGGGATGAATGGCGATGAATCAGCCGATTCTACACCGCTGGCGTCTGGAGGGAATGGCGCAAAGCGTTGTTCCAGTGCCGACGGTGCGTATGGCATGACGATCGGCAGGCTCAATCGCTGCCAGAGGGCGTGACGGCGCCATTCTCGATGAAGCTGGCGCGGCGGCTGATCCGTTTGTTCAACGCCAGTGCGATGCCGCTGAGCAGGACAAAACAGTAACCGAGCGTGGCTTGCAGGTTGCCTGGACTCAGGCTGATCAGCGCACTGATCAACCCGCCGCAAATGAAGATGATCGTGCTACCGGCCGAGGCCGAAGTACCGGCGTTCTCCGGGAACATGCCCATGGCGCGTGAGGTGGCGGCCGGGCGCGCAATGGTGGTGCCGGCGGTGCAGATCAGCATCGGGATCAGTACCGTGGCGGGCGAGAGCGCGAAGTACTGCGACAGGAGTAGCATCACCAGCCCCGCCAGCAGGATCAGGCTCAACCCGGCCACGATCTGTTGCGCAGAACTGATGCGCCGGCTCAATAGCGTGGCGGCAATCCCGCCGGTCACATAGGCCGCACCGTAGATCAGCAGGATCAGTGAGAAGTCATAGGCTGACAGCTGCAATTGATCCATGAAGATCAGTGGCGAAATGACGATGAACGAAAAGTGACAGGCGAACGCGAAAGCTGAAATCAGCCAGTAGCCAACAAAGTCGAAATCCCCCAGCACCCGCTGGTAAGCCTTGAGAAAATGGATCGATGTACCTCGGGCGACCCGACTGCTGTCCAGAAACAGCCAGGCCTTGAGCAACACCACTGCCGCCAAAGCGATGAACAGCCAGAAGCTGCCGCGCCAGCCCAGGGTCGCTTGCAGAAAGGTGCCGGCCAGCGGTGATATGGAGATGAAGATCCCGGTGGCGGTCACCATCAGGATCCGCAGGCGATCGCGCTCTTTGCCTTCGAACAGATCCTGCACCAGCGCCTGTGACAGGACGAAACAGCCACAGCCGATGGCCTGCACGATGCGAAAGGCCATGAACAGCATGTAGTCACTGGTCATTACGCAACCGATGGCGCCGAGGATCGAGACAGCCATGCCAGCGAGCAACAAGCCCTTGCGCCCGATAACATCGGACAACGGCCCGATCAGCAGTTGGGCAAAGGCAATGCCCACCGCGAACAGGCTGATCGACAGCGCGATGTCAGTCGGGGTGCTGGCGAAGTGTTCGGCCAGCGCCGGGAATGACGGCAGCAGGACATCCAGCGGAAACACTCCCAGCAGCACCATGGCCAAAAGCAGACTTACCGCCCCGCGTCGTTGTCGGGTAGTTGCCACCGTTCTTCCTTCAAGCATCGATCAATCCTGCCTTGGCGAAAAGTTTGCGGTTATTGGGTAGCGCGAAAAATCCGGCTCTTTCGAGTGCGGCAAGCGTGGCCGTGGCTCCGGATCGGGCACGCTGGCGGCTGGCCTGTTCGTTGGTCAGACTGTCGAGTATTTCCCTGATCGCGCCTTCGGCAATGCCGGCGCGGCGCAGGCTTTGGTGCAGCCATTGCTCGTCAACCTCGAAGAAGGTTGCCAGGGTCTCCAGCAAGGTTCTGGCCGCGAAGGCGCGCTGGCGGCTGTTCAGGGTCAACCAGAGGTAGTGGAAGACTTCGGAAAAAAACCGGCTATGGCGCGCTTCGTCAGCGAGGTGGTCGCGCAACATGTCGTTAACGCTGCTGACCAGCGTTTCCCGACACACATCCAGCAACTCCCGGGCGATGATGGTTTCCGAGACGAAGCCGAGCAGAAACCATGCCAGTGGGCGCTTGCTCTCCGGCGTTCGGGCGATCTGACCGGTCAGGCGGGTGATGCGCAGCGGCATCTGTGGACGACCGGTGAAACCATGCAGTTCGGCGATCTGTTCGGCCAGATGATGGGAGAACAGCGCGTGATAACCCTCGTCGGTATAGAGCTGCAGCGCGGCGGTTTTCATCCTTGACGGAATGTACGCGGGCAACTCGCCGTGGACGATGGTTTCCACGGCGCGGTTGACGATACGGTGTTCAAGCAGCGTGGTGTAATCGAGAAAGTGCACCAGGTGGTTGGCTGCCAGCCGATGCATGACCCTGCTGCCTGCGGCTTCGATGGCCGGGTGGGACAGATACGGCAGGAATGCCGGCGGAAACCAGAAGCGGGTTTGCAGTTGCAGCTGCAGGTCTGCCGGCAACTGGTAATCGTGCCGGCTGGTGCGTACCGAGGCGTGGTTGTTCCAGTCGCCGAGGGTGAATCGAAGCGCCCAGGACTCTGCTTCGGGCTGATCCACGGTTGATGCGCTCATTTGCGCGTCTCCTGCAACAGGTCGCGCATTTCCTGACACATCGCCTGACCGTCGCTGGCGCCGCAGCCGACAAAGAACAACGGTTGTTCAGCGCTGCCTTCGAGTTTGAGCAGGGCTTCGACCTGGCGGTCGGCGAATGCCCCGGTCAGCCACGTTCCCAGGCCCAGCGCCGTGGCCACCAGTTGAAAGGTCTGCGACAGGTGACCCGCCTCGACGAACGCCATGCGATAAGCGCGCGAGTGTTCATACTTCCACCAGAGCTTGTCGAAACGAGCGGTGATGAACAGACCCAGCGGCAGGTTGTTGATGAAGTGCTGACCCGCCAGCAAATGGCCGAGCGCGGGTTCGGGCAATGGATTGACCCGGCTGAGTGCATGTTCTGCCGGGTGATAGGCATAAATGCCCGGTTCCAGGCCCTCGATATTGCGTGCCAGGAGAAACCCTTCACAGGCATTCAACCCGCCACCCGACGGACTGCTGCGACGGGCGCCGAGGCCTTCGGCAATGCTCTCGTCGCGGTCATTGTCGCGATGGCGAAGAAAACCCAGCGAGAGATACATCAATGTGCCGACGTCGCCGAGCGTGATCGCTGCGCCAGTAAAGGAGCGACAGGTTTTTCTCAGACGCAGGACATTACCCAGGCTGGCGACGGTCAGGGCCGCAGAGGCGGGCAGGGCGATTCGAGGTTCGTCTTGAGGTGTCGGCCGATCTTGTGTGGGTGCCGGCGTGGTCAGCACGGCGCTGCAATGGTTCAGGTATTGCCTGGACCACTCGTGAATATTCTGGGGTGTCTGTTCACAGGGAATGTTCTGGGTGCCGATATGATAAATCTTCGATAATTCATCCCAGCCCCATGGCGGACTGTCTATTTTTGCAACGGTTAATATGCCTGCATTCAGAAGTTGTGAGTCTATGATGTTGCGTCTGTCGAACTGTTCCGGATTATTGATAAGTTGTGCAAGTCTGCAAGAGTAAGTTAGGTCCAGTTCATGCTGAGTGTGATCTTTATAGTTCCAGACTATTTGTCCGGGTGTGCGCGGCAATATGAATAAATAAGGATTGATGTGCATGTTGTATTCATCGCTCTGGAAATAGTCGAAAGAACGCTGGGGTGCCGGCACTCCCCAACGTTCTGGCTCACTTAGCGGGCTTTAGGCGCAACCAGGAAGGCCAGGTTTGCGATTTTGTTGGTTTCCAGAGTAATTGCTTTCATAAGTATGAACTCCTTGTTCATTGAGAGTGAATGTCACCGTCGTGGTGACAACTTAATAATAGGTTGTAATGAATTATTGGCAAGCGATACTTGGGTAGGAAATTTCTATTAATTTTGTCGGAGTGGGCGTGCTGCAAAGGCGGGTTTGTAAGTATTAATTCTTGAAATGTAATGGGCAGGGAAATGTCCTGCATACATGTAGGAAGTTAGTTGTAGGACAGAAGCAGGGAATTCGACGACATTGCATCGCCTTAAAGCCAACGGGAAGCCCGCAGGCTCCCCGTTTCATGGGCCGATCAGCTGTTAGGCAGCAGGCGGCAGGTGATGCTCTTGATGTAGCGAGTCTCGGCGATGGCCGGGTGTACCGGGTGATCCGGGCCCTGACCGCCGCGCTCAAGCATCTGGATGTTGCGGTCCAGGTGACGGGCGCTGGTCAGCAGGATGTTCTGCAGATCGTCCTCTGGCAGGTGCATGGAGCACGAAGCGCTGACCAGAATGCCGTCCTTGGTCAGCAGGCGCATGGCTTGCTCGTTCAGGCGACGGTAGGCGCCTTCACCGTTCTTCATGTCTTTCTTGCGCTTGATGAACGCTGGCGGGTCGGCAACGATCACGTCGAAACGCTCTTCGCTGGCCTTGAGTTCCTTCAGCGCTTCGAAGACGTCGCCTTCGATGCAGGTCATCTTGTCGGCGAAGCCGTTCAGCGCGGCGTTACGCTCGACGCCGTCGAGGGCGAAGCCCGATGCGTCGACGCAGAAGACTTCGCTGGCGCCGAACGCCGCAGCCTGCACGCCCCAGCCACCGATGTAGCTATAGAGGTCGAGGACGCGTTTGCCTTTGGCGTAGGGGGCCAGACGGGCGCGGTTCATGCGGTGGTCGTAGAACCAGCCGGTTTTCTGGCCGCCAACGACCGGTGCTTCGAATTTCACGCCGTTCTCTTCCAGGGCGACCCACTCCGGCACCAGGCCGAACACGGTTTCGACGTAACGGTTGAGGCCTTCGGCATCACGAGCGGCGGAATCGTTCTTGAACAGAATGCCGCTTGGCTTGAGCACTTGGGTCAGTGCAGCGATCACGTCATCTTTATGCGCTTCCATGGTCGCCGAGGCGATCTGCACCACGAGGATGTCGCCGAAACGGTCAACCACCAGACCCGGCAGCAGATCGGAGTCGCCGTAGACCAGGCGGTAGAACGGTTTGTCGAACAGGCGCTCGCGCAGCGACAGGGCCACGTTGAGACGGTGCACCAGCAGCGACTTGTCCAGCGCCAGCTTGATGTCGCGCGACAACAGGCGTGCGCAGATCAGGTTGTTCGGGCTCATCGCGACGATGCCCAGCGGCTTGCCGCCGGCGGCTTCGAGGATCGCCTGATCGCCGGCCTTGAAGCCGTGCAGTGGCGTGGCGGCCACATCGATTTCGTTGCTGTAGACCCACAAGTGGCCGTTGCGCAGGCGACGGTCGGCGTTGGCTTTGAGGCGCAGGCTAGGCAGGGACATGACGTCGCTCCGGAAAAAAGAGCGGGAGTATACCGTGTTGATGCGTGTGCAGGTTCAGCGCTGGACATGTGGCGAGGGAGCTTGCTCCCGCCGGGCTGCGAAGCGGCCCCAATTCATGCCACTCGATTCATCAGGAAGAACCGGTTGGCAGGGCTTGCGACTGCTGCGCAGCCGAGCGGGAGCAAGCTCCCTCGCCACAGAGGCGCGTCAGGCCGACAGCGCGTCGATCAGTTCTTTGTTGAACGCTGGAATATCGTCCGGCTGGCGGCTGCTGATCAGGTGACCGTCCTTGACCACTTCTTTATCCACCCAGTTGGCGCCGGCATTCACCAGGTCATCCTTGAGGGTCTTGAAACTGGTCATGGTCTTGCCGTTGACCAGCCCGGCGGAAATCAGCAACCAGCCGCCATGGCAGATCACTGCAATCGGTTTGCCGGCCGAAGCGCCGGTCTTGACCAGATGCTGGGCGTCCTGGTCGATGCGGATGGTGTCGGAGTTCTGCACGCCGCCCGGTAAGACGATCGCGTCGTACTGCTCGCTACTGGCGCCTTGAAAGGTCTGATCGACCTTGAAGTCATCTGCCGGTTTGTCGTGGTTCCAGCCTTTGACCTTGCCGGCCTCGGCCGAAAGGATGTCGACCTGGGCGCCGGCCTGCTCCAGTGCTTGCTTGGGGCCGGTCAATTCGACCTGTTCGAAACCGTCTGTAACCAAAATGGCGACGCGTTTGCCGTTGAGAGTAGTGGCCATCGCTAAGCTCCTGAGTCTGTGGACGTTTGCCGCCGCACGGGAGCTGAGTCATCCCATGGGCATTACAGATTCCGAAGCTTGAGCGTGAATGAAAGTTCCTGACAATTGCCCACTGGTGTGTCGTCCCGCGGTTTTTAGAGGTTAGAATCGCCGCCTGTCCCAGAGTGTGTACTTATGTCCCAAGAGCTGACCACCGAACAGATTCAACAATCCCTGCAAGGCATCAGCGTGCCCGCGCAGCCGCAGATCATGGTGGATCTGCAGATGGAGCAGTACATGCCCGACCCGGATCTGGAGGTGATCGCCAAGCTGATCGCCCAGGATCCCGGCCTGTCCGGTTCTCTGCTGAAAATCGTCAATTCGCCGTATTACGGCCTGAGCAACAAGATCACTTCGATCCAGCGTGCGGTGAACCTGTTGGGCAGTCGTTCGATCATCAACCTGATCAACGCGCAGTCGATCAAGGGCGAGATGAACGACGACACCATCGTCACCCTCAACCGTTTCTGGGACACCGCCCAGGACGTGGCGATGACGTGCCTGACCCTGGCCAAGCGCATCGGCACTCAGGCCGGCGACGAAGCCTATGCCTTGGGTCTGTTCCACGACTGCGGCGTGCCGTTGATGCTGCAGCGCTTCCCCAACTACATGTCGGTACTGGAAAAGGCTTACGCCAATGCCAGCGCCGAATGCCGGGTGGTGGACACCGAGAACGCCGAGTTCAACACCAACCATGCCGTGGTCGGCTACTACACCGCCAAGTCGTGGCGCCTGCCGGAACACGTCAGCACGGCGATCGCCAATCACCACAATGCGCTGGCGATTTTCAGCGACGAGTCCTCGCGCAACAGCCAGATGAAAAATCTGCTGGCGATCCTTAAGATGGCCGAGCACATCTGTGCGTCTTATCGGGTGCTGGGCAACCAGACCGAAGACCACGAATGGAACAGCATCGGCCCGCTGATTCTCGATTACGTGGGCTTGTCGGACTACGATTTCGAAACCCTCAAACAGACGATCCGCGACCTCGGCGCGCATTGATTCGAGAACGCCATGCCTGAATTGCCGGAAGTCGAAACCACCCGCCGGGGCATTGCTCCGCACCTGGAAGGCCAGCGCGTCAGCCGGGTGATCGTGCGTGATCGCCGGCTGCGCTGGCCGATCCCCGAAGACCTCGATGTGCGCCTGTCCGGGCAGCGTATTGTGCTGGTCGAGCGGCGGGCCAAGTATTTGTTGATCAACGCCGAAGTTGGCACTTTGATCAGCCACTTGGGCATGTCGGGCAACTTGCGGCTGGTGGAAGTCGGGTTGCCGGCGCTCAAGCATGAGCACGTCGATATCGAGCTGGAATCCGGTCTGGCGCTGCGCTACACCGATCCACGCCGCTTCGGAGCGATGCTGTGGAGTTCCGATCCGCTCAATCACGAACTGCTGATTCGCCTCGGGCCGGAGCCGTTGACCGATCTGTTCGACGGCGAGCGCCTGTTCCAGCTGTCGCGCGGGCGTTCGATGGCGGTCAAACCGTTCATCATGGATAACGCGGTCGTGGTTGGCGTCGGCAACATTTACGCGACCGAAGCGCTGTTCGCCGCCGGGATCGATCCGCGCCGCGAAGCCAAGAGCATCTCCCGGGCGCGGTATTTGAAGCTGGCGATCGAGATCAAACGCATCCTCGCCGCGGCCATCGAGCGCGGCGGCACCACGTTGCGTGATTTCATCGGCGGTGACGGGCAGCCGGGGTACTTCCAGCAGGAGCTGTTCGTTTATGGCCGTGGCGGTGAGCACTGCAAGGTCTGCGGCACCGGCCTACGCGAAGTGAAGCTGGGGCAACGGGCCAGTGTGTTCTGCCCACGTTGCCAGACCTGAGGCAAAAAGCTGAATAAGTCCTACGGTCTATAGTGAGTGGTCTCACTGTTCAGCCCGAAGGATCGTGCCATGAAGTCCTTGCAAGTCCTCTTTGCCACACTGCTGCTGTGTTCCAGCCTGGCCGTTCAGGCCGCGGAGCACGGCAGCGGTGATCCGCGCTACACCATCCAGAACCCTCCCGCCTACGCCATGATTGGCGATTTGCTGATTGCCCGACCTTTATTGGTGGTGGCAACGGTGCTGGGTGCGGGGGTGTTTGTAGTGTCATTGCCGTTTACCGCGCTGGGTGGCGGGATTGGCGATGCGGGGCAGGCGTTGGTTGTTGATCCGGCGAAAGCTGCTTTTGTGCGGTGTCTGGGGTGTACGGGGGAGGGGTTTGAGCAGCGTGAGTGAGCTGATCAGGGTTTTGCGCTGCTGCTGATGGCCCTTTCGCGAGCAAGCTCGCTCCCACATTGGAGCGCATTTCAAATGTGGGAGCGGGCTTGCTCGCGAAGAGGCCCGGAAGAGCGCTACAAAACGTTCAGATCAGGCCTTGCCGGTGATCTTGCGGTATTTCTCCATCAACTGTTCTTCAGTCTCCGGATGCGCCTCGTCCAGCGGAATGCAATCCACCGGGCAGACCTGCTGGCATTGCGGTTCGTCGTAGTGGCCGACGCACTGGGTGCACAGGTTCGGGTCGATCACGTAGATCTCTTCGCCTTGGGAAATCGCGGCGTTCGGGCACTCGGGTTCGCAGACGTCGCAGTTGATGCAATCGTCGGTGATGATCAGGGACATGCTAACTCCAGCCGGGGCGGCAGGCCCGGGCGCTATAAATCAATGCGCGCAATTGTGCCGCATTGGCGAGCGCAGTGCACGCTGCTGCGATCAGGGGCTGAAATCAAAAGCCAAGATCGCAGCCTGCGGCAGCTCCTACTTTTTGAAGCGTAGGGTCAGGGCATCGGCCACGGCCGGGTGCACAAACTTGCTGATATCGCCGCCCAGCGCGGCGATTTCCCGCACCAGCGTCGAGGAAATGAACGAATAACGCTCGGACGGGGTGAGGAACAGGCTCTCGACGTCCGGGGCCAACTGGCGGTTCATATTGGCCAGCTGAAATTCGTATTCGAAGTCCGACACCGCACGCAGGCCACGCAGGAACACGTTGGCGTTCTGCTCCTTGGCGAAATGCGCCAGCAGCGTCGAGAAGCCGACCACCTCGACGTTGGGCAGGTGTTTGGTAACCTCGCGAGCCAGTTCGACCCGTTGTTCCAGCGGGAACAGCGGGTTTTTCTTGGGGCTGGCGGCGACCGCAATGATCACGTGATCGAACAGGCGCGAGGCGCGTTCGACCAGATCGCCATGGCCCTTGGTAATAGGGTCGAAGGTACCTGGGTACAACACTCGGTTCATCGCGTCGTCCTGGCGGGAGTCCGTTGGGGAGTCGGATGGTATCGCAGCCGTCCCGGTCGGCCAAGTCGCCTGTTGGGTAAGAAAGCACTATAGACGACGCGATAAACCGGTTTTTTCACGGATTTCTCAGTCGATCGGCGAGGGACGTCGCCAGTTGTGCGGTCAGCCCGTACACCGACAATTGCGGGTTGGCACCAATGCTGGTGGGGAACAGCGAGCCGTCGTGAATCGACAGATTGCTCAGTTGATGATGCCGGCCAAGGCTGTCGGTGACTGCGTTTTTCGATTCCTCGCCCATCGCACAACCGCCCATCACGTGGGCACTGCCCAAACGCGTGCGATACAGCTCAAGGTTCAAACCATCGATCAGCGTGCGCGCTTCGGCCAGGCTGTTCACGTAACGCGCATCGGCGTGCATCGGCATCACCGCTTTCGCGCCGCCGGCGAACTGGATCTCGGCCATGCTGTGAAAGGCGCGGCGCAGGCCTTCCCAGGCGTAAGGCGAGACTTGATAGTCGAGCACCGGCGAGCCATCGCCGCGCAACTCGACACTGCCGCCGGAGCTGTCCGGGTGGAAACCGTCGCGCAGCAACGCGAGCATCGCGTGGGTGTGCGGCAGATCAGCCATATGTTCGGCATTCTGCTGGCCGAAACCGCCCAAGAGCGTTGCCGCAAGCGCCGGGTGCAGCGGTGGCACTTCGAGTTTGTAGCCCATCGGCCCGCTGGTGCCGTCCTTCCATTGAAAATGATCCGAGTAGATCGACTGCGGTGCGCCGTAGAACGGGTTGATCATCTCGTCGAAACGCCCGGCGGACATGTTCACCAGGTGCAGGAAGGTGCGTTTGCCGAGGCGCTGATGCGGATCCGGTGCATCCGAACGCAGCAGCAGGGCCGGGCTGTTGATGCCGCCGCCGGCCAGCACGTAATGCCGCGCCTTGATTGTGATTTTGCGTCCGGTCGGCGCGACGCAACGCTCGTCCATCGCCACGCATTGCAGTTCGGTGATCTTGTCGCCGTTGATCAGCAGTTTTTCCGCGCGGGCCAGGTACAGCAGCTCGCCGCCCTTTTCGAGCGTCGCCGGAATGGTGGTGACCAGCATCGACTGCTTGGCGTTGGTCGGGCAGCCCATGCCGCAGTAGCCGATGTTCCAGCAGCCACGCACGTTGCGCGGGATCACGTGCCAGCTGTAGCCAAGTTGCTCGCAGCCCTTGCGGATCACGTCGTTGTTGGCATTGGGCGGGACCATCCACGGCGCGACGCCGAGGCGCTGTTCCATTTTTTCAAACCACGGCGCCATCTCGGCCGGGCTGTGGCCTTTGACGTTGTGCTCCCTGGCCCAGTGCTCGAGCGTCGGCTCCGGGGTGCGGAAACTCGACGTCCAGTTGATCAGCGTGGTGCCGCCCACCGCACGGCCCTGGAGGATGGTGATTGCGCCGTCCTTGCTCATGCGGCCGATGCCTTCCTGATAGAGGCTGCTGTAGGCCTGGTCTTCGAGCATCTTGAAGTCGGAACTGGTCTTGAGCGGGCCTTCTTCGATCAGCAGCACTTTGTAACCGGCGGCGCTGAGGATTTCCGCCGTGGTGCCGCCACCGGCGCCGCTGCCGATGATCGCCACGTCGGCTTGCAGCGTCAGGTCATCGGTCAGTTGTGCGCCGTTGTAGGTTTTCCAGCCACGGGCGAGGCCTTCGCGGAACGGGTCGGGTACGGGCATTGATCAGGTTCTCTTTATTATTCTGGGTGCGGTGGTGTGCCGGCTGGCGCCTTCGCGAGCAAGCCCGCTCCCACATTGAAATGCATTCCCTTGTGGGAGCGAGCTTGCTCGCGAACGGCGCGACTCGATTTCAGACCGTGGGCGGGCCGGGGTAGCCGCAATGCGCCCAGGACTCGGCGCGGGTGTACCAGGCCATCATCACCATTTGCTGCAATGAGCTATGACCCATGCGCAGCAGGCTCAACGAACTGTTCTGCCAGCGGTCGAGAAAGTGGCGCATGGCCTCGGGGCTGGCGTTTTCCCAACTGCCCCAAATTCCGGTGAGCGGGCCACGGGTAACCGCCATGCCGAGCACGTCGAACAGCTGCCGGGTGAGCTTGAGCATCTCCGGCGACAGGTGATCGAGGCTGTAATCCAGCGACTTGAGGGTGCCATCGATGGCACCGGGCATTTTTTCGCTCGCCACGGCGCCGTCGAGCATCACTGGAATCAGTGCGCGCAGAAACAGCAGGTCGCCGTCGCGCAAAGTGACGAAGCCATTGGCTGCGACACTCGATGAACAACCACTGAGACTGGCGCCGAGGCCGGCGGTGGCAAGAAACGCCGTGGCGCCGAGGCTGAATTTCAGCAGGTCACGGCGCGACAGGGCAGGTGTTTCGGTCAGGCTTGGGTGCATTGTTGTTATTACCCGGCGGTGACGACGATTAGCGGATGAACAGCTTCTGGATCAGTTTCTGGATCGATTTGCCGTAGGGCGGGTAAATCAGCTTCGCTGCATTGAAGCGCTGTTTGATCAACACGCCCTTGGCCTTGCTGAAGGTCAGGAAGCCTTCGTGGCCGTGGTAATGACCCATGCCCGACGGGCCGATGCCGCCGAACGGCATGTCGTCCTGCGCCACGTGCAGCAGGGTGTCGTTCAGGCACACGCCGCCGGAGTGGGTTTCGTGCAGCACGCGGTTTTGCTCACGCTTGTCGTAGCCAAAGTAGTAAAGCGCCAGAGGACGCGGGCGCTGATTGATGTAGGCAAACGCCTGGTCGAGATCCTGATACGGCACGATCGGCAGCAACGGGCCGAAGATTTCGTCCTGCATCACGGTCATCTCGTCAGTCACATTGAGCAGCAGGCTGTGCGGCATGCGCCGGCCCTGGCCCTGTTCGAACAGCGGGATCAGCAGCGCGCCCTTGCTCGTGGCGTCGCTGACATAACTGTTGAGCCGCGTCAGTTGGCGCTCGTTGATGATCGCGGTGTAGTCCGGGTTGTCGGCGAGGGTTGGATAGAAATTGTTCACCACCTGGCGATAGGCTTCGACGAACGCGCCGACGCGGTCTTGCGGCACCAGCACGTAATCGGGGGCGACGCAGGTCTGGCCGGCGTTGAGGGTCTTGCCGAAGGCGATGCGTTCGGCGGCGTCCTTGAGCGGCACGTCGCGGGAAACGATGGCCGGGGATTTACCGCCCAGTTCGAGGGTCACCGGGGTCAGGTTTTCTGCCGCGGCGCGCATCACCTGTTTGCCGATGCTGGTGGCGCCGGTGAACAACAGGTGATCGAAGCGCAGACGGGAAAACGCCACGCCGACATCGGCCTCGCCGAGTACCACGCAGACCAGATCTTCGGGAAAAATCCGTCCCAGCAGAGTCTTGAGCAACTGGCCGGTGGCCGGGGTCGATTCGCTGAGCTTGAGCATCACCCGGTTACCCGCCGCGAGCGCGCCGACCAGCGGGCCGATGGCCAGATATAGCGGGTAGTTCCACGGGACGATGATGCCGACTACGCCGAGCGGCTGGTACACGACTTTTGCTGACGCCGGTTGAAAGGCCATGCCGACTTTGCGGCGCGAGGACTTCATCCAGCCCTTGAGATGGCGGCTGGCGTAATGGATGCCGTGCAGACTGGGCATCAGTTCGGCGAGCAGGGTTTCATCGGCGCTGCGATGACTGAAATCTGCGCTGATGGCTTCAACGAGCGCCTGCCGCTCATCGCTGAGCAAGTCGCGCAACGCCTTGAGCCACTGCTGGCGCTGGTCTGCCGCTGGCATCGGGTTGGCGGCATAGGCGGCGCGCTGTGCCGCGAACAGCCGATCCAGCTCTTCCAGGGGCTGTTGCAGCGTTTGCAGATATGCAATGTCGGCAGTCATCGTGGGCTCCGGATTTATTGTAGTGATGACTTTCTAGAGTCTATGCTCTAGAAAGTCAAATGACTTCCCGACACAGCTTTGTTTTATCCAGTTCCGGTTAGGTCGTAAGATGCCCCTCACCGCACTCTGAATTAAAGCTCAAGCCATGGCCCCACGAATAAAAACCAGCGAGCGCATCGTGCAGAACAGCCTCGAGCTGTTCAATCAGCAGGGCGAACGCAGCATCAGCACCAATCACATTGCCGCGCACATGGAGATTTCTCCGGGCAATCTGTACTACCACTTCCCCAACAAGCAGGCGATCATCGCCGTGCTGTTCAGTGAGTACGAAAGCCTGGTGGACAGCTTTCTGCGCCCGCCACAGGGGCGTGCCGCCACCGTCGAAGACAAGCGCTATTACCTCAAGGAGCTGCTGTCGGCGATGTGGGGCTACCGCTTTCTGCATCGGGATCTGGAGCACCTGCTCGACAGCGACCCGGACCTGGCCGCGCGCTACCGGCGTTTTTCCCAGCGCTGCGTGATCCAGGGCATGGCGATCTACGAAGGCTTCGTCGCCGCCGGCATTCTCAAGATGGACCGGGTGCAGATCGAATCCCTGACGATCAATGCCTGGATCATCCTCACCTCGTGGGTGCGTTTTCTGTGCACCACCCGGGAAAACTCCAATCACCTCAGCGAGCAGGCCATCAAGCGTGGCGTGTATCAGGTGTTGGTGCTGGAAGCCGGATTCGTCACTGATCAGGCGCGCGAAGAGGTGAATGCCTTGTTCGACGAGTTCTACGTGCCGCTGGCCCAGGCCCTCGAAGAAGGGCGGTAACCCATTTCGAAGTCGCTCACAGGAGTCCGTTATGCCGATTGCGCAACTGCTCAGCCCGAATGCACTGGATGCCCGCAAGGAGCAGCCGGGGCTGGTGATTCTCGATTGTCGTTTTGCCCTCGAAGACCCGGACTACGGGCAGCGCAGCTATGCCGAAGGACACATCGCCGGTGCCAGCTTCGCCGACCTTGAGCGCGATCTCAGTGGCAAGGTGATCAAAGGCGTGACCGGGCGTCACCCTTTGCCCGAGCCGGCGGCATTGATCGAACGTCTGCAAGCCTGGGGCATCAATGCCGACAGCGAAGTGGTTTTGTACGACGACGGCCCCGGTGCCTATGCGGCCCGCGCCTGGTGGCTGCTGGCGTGGCTGGGCAAGCGCGACGGCGTGTTCATTCTCGACGGCGGGTTGAAGGCCTGGCACGCGGCGGGTCTGCCGCTGAGCCTGGATGCGCCATCGGTCAGCCGGGGCAGCTTCAGCGGCAAACCGGACATGGGCCTGCTGCTGAGCGCCGGGCAATTGCAGAAGCGCCTTGATCAGCCATCGCTGACGTTGCTCGACGCCCGGGCCTTGCCGCGCTTCAAGGGTGAGGTCGAGCCGATCGATCCGATTGCCGGGCACATTCCCGGCGCGCAATGTGCGGCGTTTACCGAAAACCTCGGCAGCGACGGACGCTTCCTGCCGGCGGAGCAGCTCAAGCAGCGCTTTGCGGCGAAACTCGGCGAGCGTTCGCCTTCGGATCTGGTCGCCTATTGCGGCTCCGGGGTGACGGCGTGTCACAACCTGTTTGCGTTGTGCCTGGCGGGTTACCCGCTGGGTTCGTTGTATGCCGGGTCGTGGAGTGAGTGGATCAACGAGCCTTCCCGAGGCATCGCCACGGGCGAATAAACTCACCATGCCCCCAATGTCGGGGCGGGCTTGCTCGCGAAAGCGGTGTGTCAGTCGACAGTGATGTCTGCTGAGACACTGCTTTCGCGAGCAAGCCCGCTCCCACAGGGTTTAATCGTCGCTGACAGGTTGTCGGGCACGGCGATACGCCGCCGGCCCCACGCCATACACCTGCTTGAACTGCCGGCTCAGATGACTCTGGTCGGCAAAGCCCAGTTGCATCGCGACTTCCACTGGCAGACAACCTTGCTGCAATAAACCCCGAGCCGTGGCGGTGCGTTGCTGCATCAGCCAGGTATGCGGTGGCATGCCGGTAGCGCGGCGGAAGACCCGGGCGAAGTGGAAGGGCGACAGGTTCACTGCGGCCGCCAGTTCTTCCAGCGACGGCGGCGCGGCGAGCCGGGCATGCAGCAGCTCCTTGGCCATTACCACCGCACGATGCTCCTTGCCCGGTTTGCCGTTGATCTGCACCGCCGCATGCCGTTGCAACAGCAGCATCATCATTTCGCGCCACATCGTCTGCTGTTGCAGTGCGGTGGCCGGGCTTTCCAGCAAGCGATGCAACTGACAGAAACCGTTGACCAGATCCGGGTCGCGGTACAGCGTCGCGCCGAAGGCCGGCATCGGCGCGGTGGGCAGTTCCAGTTCTTCGAGCAGTGAAACGATCTTTCCGGTATCGGGATAAAACGCCCGGTACAGCCAGCCGTCCTCGGTGCCCTTGTGCCCGGTGTGCAATTCGTCCGGGTTGATCAGCACCAGGGTGCCGCTGCCAGCCAGGTGTTCGGCACCGCGATAGCGATAACGCTGGGCACCGGCCATGATCATGCCGATCACATAGCCGTCGTGGACGTGCGGGGCGAAGCGATGCTCGATGTAGCGCGCCGCCAGCAACTCGACCCCGGCCAGCGGCGCGGTTTGCCAGAAGCGGATCGACTCGCCCTGATCGTTCATGACGTCACACGGGCCAGCCATTGCGGAATACGCCGTTCCAGGTAGTAACCGGGTTGACGGAGCGTGCCATCGACGAAGCCGACATGCCCACCCTTGGCCTGCAGCTCGAACCGGGTGCTGGCGGAGAGTTCTTCGGCCGTCGGCAGGCTGTGGGGGAACACGAACGGATCGTCAGCCGCCTGAATGATCAGGGTCGGGGTGCGGATTTCACCGAGAAAGTAGCGACTCGATGCCCGGCGATAGTAATCCTCGGCATCGGTAAAACCATGCAACGGCGCAGTGATCCGGCCATCGAAGTCCCAGAAGGTGCGCATGTTCTCCAGCGAACCGAGCGCCGCCAGAGCTGCCAGGCCATCCTCGCGCCCGTCGTGCTGGAACTGACGTTGCTTGTTCTTGATGTAGGCGACCATCTCGCGCATGAAGTGCGCTTGATAGACCTTGGAGAAACCCTGACCGATGCGGTCGGCGCACTGATCAAGGCGAAACGGCACCGACACCGCCACTGCACCGAGCACGCCGCTGTCGCTGCCGGTCTCGCCCAGATGCTTGAGCAGCACGTTGCCGCCCAATGAATAGCCGACCGCATACAGCGGCGCCAGCGGGCGCTTGGCGCGCAGGTGTCTGATGGCTTCGGCGAGGTCTTCGCTGGCACCGGAGTGGTAACTGCGCGGCAGCAGGTTGGGCTCGCCGGAGCAGCCGCGCCAGTTCAGCGCGACGCTGGCCCAGCCTTGCGCGGCGAGGGCGGCCTGGATCCCGGCGACGTAGGGTGAATTTGAAGAGCCGGTCAGCCCGTGCAGCACCAGCACCAGCGGCGCCTCGGCGCTGTGCGGGCCATGCCAGTCGAGATCGAGGAAATCCCCGTCGTCCAGCCACAAGCGTTCACGCTCGCGTTCAAGGTGGACGGTTTTGCGCCACAGCGGCCCCCACAAGGTTTGCAGGTGCGGATTGCCGAGGCCGAAGGCGGGGGTGAAGCGTTCAGTTTCCAGAGGGCACACACCTTTTGTGGCAAGGGAGCTTGCTCCCGCTGGGGCGCGAAGCGGCCCTTTTTTGGGACTGCTGCGCAGTCCAGCGGGAGCAAGCTCCCTCGCCACAGGTTGTTCAATATGTTCAGTTAGCTGCCATACGTTGCCACAACGCGTAGTACACCCGCCCGGATTTCTGCTCGCGGTGCAGGCGCCAGTTGCCCGGCAGGCCCAGTGTCGATGGCGCGGTCTCGCTTTCAGTGTAGATCCACGAATCCGCAGCCAGCCATTGACGCTCTTCCAACAGGGTGCAGACGGCCGGCAGCAGGTTCTGGTTGAACGGCGGATCGAGGAACACCAGATCAAACGGCGTGGCGACCTGGGTTTCCAGATAACGCAGCGCGTCCGCGGTTTGCACGTGGCCGTTGGTGCAGCGCAGGGTGCCGAGGTGTTCCTTCAGGCTCGACACCGCTACGTGGCTGGCATCCAGCGCCTGACCCATGGCCGCGCCACGCGACAACGCCTCAAGAAACAGCGCGCCGCTGCCGGCGAATGGATCCAGCACCTTGGCCCCGGCCACATACGGCGCGAGCCAGTTGAACAGGGTTTCGCGCACGCGATCCGGCGTCGGGCGCAGGCCCGGCGCATCGGGGAAGCTCAGTTTGCGGCTGCGCCATTCGCCGCCGATGATGCGCAGCTGGTTCACACCGTTGTGGACGTTCTGCGCAGGTTTTTTAGGACGAGTAGCCATTAATGCTCCGGAACCCCGAGCGGTTGCTCGGCAGGTTTATCAGATGGGGCCGGTAACGGCTTTTGCGGCACGGTCGGGCCAGCGCTGACGATGACCAGTTTGTCCGTGCTCAGGTGTTTGTTCATCGCGTCTTTGACCTGCTCGACAGTCAGGCTCTGGGACTGACGCATGAAGTCATCCAGATAGCTCAGCGGCAGATTATAGAAGCCCATGGCGCCCAGTTGGCCGACGATATCGGCGTTGCTTGCGGTGGACAGCGGGAAGCTGCCGGCCAGTTCGCGTTTGGCGTCGTCGAGTTCTTTCTGGGTCGGGCCGCTCTTCAGATAATCGGCGAGCACGTCCTGCACCAGTTTCAGGGTGCCTTCGCTCATTTCCGCGCGAGTCTGCAGGTTGATCATGAACGGGCCGCGAGCCTGCATCGGGCTGAAACCGGAATACACGCCGTAGGTCAGGCCGCGCTTCTCGCGCACTTCGCTCATCAGGCGGGTGCCAAAACCGCCGCCACCGAGGATCTGGTTGCCCATCGACAGCGCCGCGTAATCCGGGTCGTCACGGTCGATGCCCAGTTGCGCGAGCAACAGGTTGGTCTGCTTCGACGGGAACTCGATGTGATTGACGCTGGCTTTCGGTTCCTGCGGCTGGGCGATTTTCGCCAGCGCCGGGCCTTTGGGCAGGGCGCCGGAGACTTGATTGGCAATCGCCTCGGCTTCTGCGCGCGACAGGTCACCGACCAGTGCGATCACCACGTTCCCCGCCGCGTAGGCCTTGGCGTGGAACTCACGTAACTGTGCCAGGGTGATCTTTGGCACGCTCTGCGCATTGCCGTCGCTGGAGTGTGCGTAAGGGTGGTCGCCGTACAAACGCTTCATCAGCTCGAGGCTGGCGAGTTTGCCGGGGTTCTGTTTCTGGTACTCGAATCCGGCGAGCATCTGGTTCTTGATGCGCGCAAAGGAGTCGGCCGGGAAGGTCGGTTTGCCCACCACTTCGGAGAACAGCTTCAACGCCGGGTCGCGCTGGTCGGCGGCACTCAGACTGCGCAGCGAAGCCAGCGCCATGTCCTTGTAGGCACCGTTGCCGAAATCCGCACCGAGGCTTTCGAAGCCCTGGGCGATGGCGCCGACGTCCTTGCCCGCCACACCCTCGTTGAGCATGGCATTGGTCAGGACTGCCAGACCCGGCGCATTGCCGTCCTGACTGCTGCCGGCGGCGAAGATCAGGCGCATATCGAACATCGGCAGCTCATGGGCCTCGACGAACAGCACCCTGGCGCCTTCGGCGGTGTTCCAGGTCTGCACGTCGAGCTTACGGCTGGCCGGGGCCTTGCCGTCGAGTTCGGCCAGCGATTGCAGCTTCTGACTGGTCTTGGCGTTGTCCAGTGCTTCACTGGCGCCGGTTTTGACACCGGGCATCAGATAGAACGCGGCAGAGCCGATCACTGCAATGGCGATCAGGCCGAGCAACAGGCGTGGGGATTTGCGCTCACTCATGAGTCGTCTCCAGTGGCAGGACGTGGGCGACGCTGAGACGTTCGCGGGTGAAATACAGCTTGGCGGCGTTCTGGATGTCTTGCGGGGTCACGCTTTCCAGATCGGCGAGTTCGGTGTCCATCAACTTCCATGACAGTCCGACCGTTTCCAGTTGGCCAATGGCGGTGGCCTGACTGGTGATCGAATCACGTTCGAACACCAGGCCGGCGATGACCTGTGCCCGCACGCGTTCCAGTTCTTCGGCGGACGGTGCGGTGGTTTTCAGCTGTTCCAGCAGTTTCCACAGACCGGCTTCAGCTTGCGCCATGGTCTTTTTCTTCTGCGTGTTCGGCGTCGCCGACAGGGTGAACAGGCTGTCGCCACGGGTGTAGGCGTCGTAGCTCGACGAACCGCCGGAAACCAGCTCCTCGCCGCGCTCCAGTTGCGTCGGGATGCGCCCGCTGTAGCCGCCGTCGAGCAGCGCCGAGATCAGGCGCAGGGCGTTGACCGAGCGCTTGTCTTCAGCGGTGGCGATGCTGGGTACGTTGAAACCGAGCATCAGGCTCGGCAGTTGGGTCTGCACGTGCAGGGTGATCTGGCGCTCACCCGGCTCGGCCAGCTCCAGCGGTTTCTTCGCCGGTGGCACGTCGCGCTTGGCAATCGGCCCGAAGTAGCGCTGGGCGAGGGTCTTCACTTCATCAGGAGTGACGTCGCCGACCACCACCAGCGTGGCGTTGTTCGGCACATACCAGGACTGATACCAATGCCGCAGCTCTTCGACTTTCATCCGGTCCAGATCCGCCATCCAGCCGATGGTCGGCGTGTGGTAGCCGCTGGCCGGGTAAGCCATCGCCTTGTAGCGTTCGTAGGCTTTGGACATCGGTTTGTCGTCGGTGCGCAGGCGGCGCTCTTCCTTGATGACTTCGATTTCCTTGGCGAACTCGTCAGCCGGCAGGCGCAGATTGGCCATGCGGTCGGCTTCCAGCTCAAACGCTACGCCCAGGCGGTCGCGGGCCAGCACCTGGTAATAGGCGGTGAAATCGTCGCTGGTGAAGGCGTTTTCTTCGGCGCCCAAGTCGCGCAGGATCAGCGAGGCTTCGCCGGGGCCGACTTTCTCGCTGCCCTTGAACATCATGTGCTCGAGCGCGTGGGACAGACCGGTCTGGCCCGGGGTTTCGTAGCTGGAGCCGACCTTGTACCAGACCTGCGACACCACCACCGGCGCGCGATGGTCTTCGCGCACGACGACCTTCAGGCCGTTGTCGAGGGTGAATTCGTGGGTCGGTTGCGGGTCGGCCGCCAGGGCCGAAAGGGGCAGGCAGACTGTGCTGAGCAGCAGGCCTGCAGCGCGGCGGGCTAGAGCATTCATTCGTTTTTTAACCTGTTGGGCTGCCCGCTTGGTCTTAGCGTCGGCGGGCGAGAGGGTGCTAGGATACTGATCCGTTTTACCGGCGACCACGCCTATCAGGTTTTCCGGCCTGATGCGGTTGTATAGGTTGGCGGCAGAAAGCTGCGGTTTATCGACTAGACTTCGCTTTTTCGCCGATTTTGCCGGTTTAGTCCTTCGTTAATACGAATCTTTGGGGTGCCGCTGGCGCCTCGACAAAATGTTGCGCGTGAACAAGCTGGATGAAACACAGTCTGTTCTGCATCGAATATTTATTTGCCGGGGCGCCCTTATGGCGCGTCGCTACCGTGAGATAGCCGTCCTCCATGTTTGGTTCCAACGACGACAAGAAGACCCCAGCTGCGGCTGGCGAGAAGAAAAGCCTGTTCGGATGGCTGCGTAAGAAACCGCAGGAACCCGTCGTCGAACAGCCGCCCGCGATTCCTGAACCGGCTCCGACGCCAGCGCCTGCTATAGAAGAAGAGCCGGCGCCGATCGTGCTGCCGATTGCCGAACCGGTGCTGCAACCGGTCGAGCCCGAGCCAGAACCTGAAACCCCGGTGGCGGCCGAGCTGCCACTGTCCCCGACGGCCGAGCCGTGGCTGACCTTGCCGGTGGCGGAAGAGCCGGTGGCCTTGGTCGAAGAGGCTGCGCCGCATGTGACGCCGCCGATTCCTGCACCTGCTGCGTTCGTCCCTGAAGTCGCTCCGGCGCCAGTGGTTGAGCCGGTTGTCGAGCCTGCGCCGGTTGTTCCCGAGCCAGTGGCCCCGGTGTTCGTTGCCCCTGTTGCGCCGGTCGTTCAGCAGCCCGAGCCTGCACCTGCACCTGCACCGGTCGTCGGCGCTCCGGTGGTGCCGGCAGAAGTGGTTGCTGAAACGCCAGTGGAAGCCCCGCGCAGCGAAGAAACCAAAGTCGGCTTCTTCGCCCGCCTCAAGCAAGGCCTGTCGAAAACCAGCGCCAGCATCGGCGAAGGCATGGCCAGCCTGTTTCTCGGCCGTAAAACCATTGATGACGATCTGCTCGATGAACTGGAAACCCGGCTGCTGACCGCCGACGTCGGTGTCGAAGCCACTACGCAGATCATCCAGCGTCTGACCCAGAAGGTCGCACGCAAAGAGCTGGCCGATGCCGACGCGCTGTACAAGTCGTTGCAGGCCGAGCTGGCCGCGATGCTCAAACCGGTCGAACAGCCGCTGAAGATCGTCTCGCAGAACAAGCCGTTCGTGATTCTGGTGGTTGGCGTCAATGGCGCCGGCAAAACCACCACCATCGGCAAACTGGCGAAGAAGCTGCAACTGGAAGGCAAGAAAGTCATGCTCGCCGCCGGTGACACCTTCCGCGCCGCCGCTGTGGAGCAATTGCAGGTCTGGGGTGAGCGCAACAAAATCCCGGTGATCGCCCAGCACACCGGTGCTGACTCGGCGTCGGTGATCTTCGACGCCGTGCAGGCCGCCAAGGCCCGTGGCATCGACGTGCTGATCGCCGACACCGCCGGTCGTCTGCACACCAAAGACAACCTGATGGAAGAGCTGAAGAAAGTTCGTCGGGTAATCGGCAAGCTCGACGCCGACGCGCCGCACGAAGTGCTGCTGGTGCTCGACGCCGGTACCGGGCAGAACGCGATCAACCAGGCCAAGCAATTCAACCAGACCGTCGAACTGACCGGCCTGGCGCTGACCAAGCTCGACGGCACCGCCAAGGGCGGGGTGATTTTCGCCCTGGCCAAGCAGTTTGGCTTGCCGATCCGCTACATCGGCGTCGGTGAAGGCATCGACGACCTGCGTACCTTTGAAGCCGAACCCTTTGTCCAGGCACTGTTTGCCGAGCGGGAGCGTTCATGATTCGTTTCGAACAGGTCGGTAAACGCTACCCGAACGGTCACGTCGGCTTGCATGAGCTGAGCTTTCGAGTCCGTCGTGGCGAATTTCTGTTTGTCACCGGCCACTCCGGTGCCGGTAAATCCACGCTGTTGCGCCTGTTGCTGGCGATGGAGCGTCCGACCAGCGGCAAACTGCTGCTGGCCGGGCAGGACCTGAGCACCATCAGCAACGCGCAGATTCCGTTCCTGCGTCGGCAGATCGGCGTGGTGTTCCAGAATCACCAGTTGCTGTTCGATCGCACGGTGTTCAACAACGTCGCGCTGCCGCTGCAGATTCTCGGCTTGTCCAAGGCCGAAATCGCCAAGCGCGTCGATTCGGCACTGGAGCGCGTGGCGCTGTCGGATAAAACCGATCTATATCCAGGCGACCTGTCCACCGGTCAGCAACAGCGCGTCGGCATCGCCCGCGCCATCGTCCACCGTCCGGCCCTGCTGCTGGCGGACGAACCGACCGGTAACCTCGACCCGCGTCTGGCGGCCGAGATCATGGGCGTGTTCGAAGACATCAACCGCTTGGGCACCAGTGTGCTGATCGCCAGTCACGACCTGGCCCTGATTGCGCGCATGCGTCACCGCATGCTGACCTTGCAGCGCGGCCGATTGATCGGCGACGGGGAGGCCGGCGTATGAGTGCGACACGCAGTCCCAAGGTTTCCGAACGCGTGGCCCCGAAGGCCGCCGATCCGCAGCCACCAAAGAAGAAAAAACACGACGATGACGACGGCCCGGACTTTTCCACGCTGTTGCATTCGTGGATCGAAAGTCACCGCGCCAGCCTGCTCGACAGCCTGCGGCGCCTCGGCAAACAGCCGATCGGTAGCTTCTTCACCTGCATGGTGATGGCCGTGGCGTTGAGTTTGCCGATGGGCCTGTCGCTGCTGATCAACAACGTTGAACGTCTGGGTGGTTCGTGGCAGCGTGCGGCGCAGATTTCGCTGTACCTGCAACTGGATGCCACGCCCGCGCAGGGCGAATCGTTGCGCGAACAGATCAAAGGCATGCCCGGCGTCGCTGAGGCCGAATATGTCGGTCGCGATCAGGCCCTGGAAGAATTTCAGCAGCAGTCCGGTCTGGGCGAAGCTCTGCGCGAGCTGCCGGAGAACCCGCTGCCGGGCGTGGTGCTGGTGACTCCGAACGAGGTCGACAAGCCGACCCTGGAAGCATTAAGACAAAAACTTTCCGAGCTGCCCAAGGTACAACAGGCGCAACTTGATCTAGTCTGGGTCGAGCGTCTGGCCGCCATCCTCAAGCTCGGTGACCGCTTTGTCTTCGGTCTGACGGTGCTTTTGGTGTCTGCATTACTTTTGGTGATAGGCAATACCATTCGTCTTCATATTGAAAACCGCCGCACAGAGATAGAAGTGATTAAACTCGTCGGCGGCACTGACAGCTATGTGCGTCGTCCCTTTCTGTATATGGGTGCGTTGTATGGCTTCGGTGCGGGTGTCTTGTCCTGGGGTGTGCTGGCGTTCGGCCTGAACTGGCTGAACGACGCGGTGGTTGGACTGGCCGGCTTGTACGGCAGTGATTTCGCGCTGGCCGGAGTGCCAGTTGCCGACGGTCTGTCGCTCTTGCTTGGCGCGGTGCTGTTGGGTTATATCGGTGCATGGATTGCAGTCGCACGTCATCTCAGGGAGCTGGCGCCGAAGTAGAATCTTTTTTGCGCGTGATTGACCTTGCGGTTTTTTTGGGAACTTGTACTTGAATTCCCGGTCAATTTTTCGCAGTGCCGAGAGGCACGAGTATGTAAGTGGGAGGTTTTTTCGCATGACCAATTCTTTGCAACCTGCGTACGCGTTGGTTCCGGGTGCGAACCTGGAAGCCTATGTGCACACCGTCAACAGCATTCCATTGCTGACGCCGGAGCAGGAGCGTGAACTGGCCGAGAGTCTCTACTATGAGCAGGATTTGGGGGCGGCTCGGCAGATGGTGCTCGCCCACCTGCGATTTGTCGTACACATCGCCCGTAGCTATTCCGGCTACGGTCTGGCTCAGGCTGACCTGATCCAGGAAGGCAACGTCGGCCTGATGAAGGCGGTAAAACGCTTCAACCCGGAAATGGGTGTGCGTCTGGTGTCGTTCGCCGTGCACTGGATCAAGGCGGAAATTCACGAGTTCATCCTGCGCAACTGGCGCATTGTGAAGGTCGCGACCACCAAGGCCCAGCGCAAGCTGTTCTTCAACCTGCGCAGCCAGAAGAAACGTCTGGCGTGGCTGAACAACGAGGAAGTCCACCGTGTGGCGGAAAGCCTTGGCGTCGAACCACGTGAAGTGCGCGAGATGGAAAGTCGCCTGACCGGCCATGACATGGCCTTCGACCCGGCTGCAGAAGCTGACGACGACAGTGCTTTCCAGTCGCCGGCCAACTATCTGGAAGACCACCGGTACGACCCGGCGCGTCAACTGGAAGATGCCGACTGGAGCGACAACTCCAACCACAACCTGCACGAAGCGCTGGAAGTGCTGGACGAACGTAGCCGCGACATCCTCTACCAGCGCTGGCTGGCAGAAGAGAAAGCCACGCTGCACGACCTGGCGCAGAAGTACAACGTGTCGGCCGAGCGGATTCGTCAGCTCGAGAAGAGCGCGATGAACAAGCTCAAGTTGTCGATCGCCGCATAACCGGTGCTCAGGCAACAAAAAACGCCCCGATCAGTGATGATCGGGGCGTTTTCATTTCTGGCTCAACACAAATCCCTGTGGGAGCGGGCTTGCTCGCGAAGGCGTCGTGTCAGTCACCGACAATGCTGGCTGACCCACCGCCTTCGCGAGCAAGCCCGCTCCCACAGTGATTGATGGTGTCTGAATGATTGAATGTGGTTATTGGGCCCACGGCGCCCGGCGCGAATCATCAAGCCCCAGCAAATAACTGGTTCCGCCCAACTGGCTCATCTGCTGCCGAATCCACCCGGCCCGGCGCGACACATACGCTGTCGGATGGCTGGCGCTCCACACTCGCGGGTTAGGCAGCACCGCCGCCAGATAACTCGCCTGCTGCCGCGACAGTGACTTAGCGCTCACGCCAAAGTGATGGCGGGCCGCCGCTTCGGCACCAAACACCCCGTCATCCCACTCGACGCTGTTCAGGTACACCTCAAGAATCCGCTGCTTGGGCCAGAACACCTCGATCAGCGCGGTAAACCACGCCTCCAGGCCTTTGCGCAGATAGCTGCGACCGGACCACAGAAACAGGTTCTTCGACACTTGCTGGCTCAAGGTGCTGGCACCGCGAATCGAACCGCCGAGTTCGTTGTGGGCCAGTGCAGCCTGGATCGCGCCGAAGTCAAAGCCCCAGTGCTCGGGAAATTTCTGGTCTTCGCCGGCCATGACCGCGACTTTGAGATCGTCGGAGATCTCGTCCCACGGTTTCCAGGTGCGCTGCAGGTCAATCGGCTCACCGTCGACCCAGGATTCGATCTTGCGCTCGACCATCAGCGCCGTGCCCGGCGGCGGCACGAAGCGAAACAGCAACACCAGCAATACACTGCCACCTGCGAACCAGAGCAGGGCCTTCGTGAGACGACGCAAAAGTGAACGCAACATAGAGATGGCTTGGCCGAACCGATAGAGCGGGCCATTATACAGACCCTGCCGAACGAGTCTGACTGGAGTTCCACATGCTGCGTGGCTTTCTGATGCTGGCCGCTTTCTTTGGTTTTACCGGTGTGGGCCTGGGCGCCTTCGCCGCGCATGGCCTGAAAAGCCGCCTGACCCCCGAGTATCTGGCGATTTTCCACACTGGCGTGACCTATCAACTGGTGCACACCCTGGCGCTGTTCGGCGTGGCGCTGCTGGCCACGCAGATTCAGGGGCGGCTAGTGACCTGGGCCGGCATTTCGTTCGCTGTCGGCATTCTATTGTTCTCCGGCAGTTTGTACGTGCTGACCACCACCGGCATCAGCAAGCTCGGCATCATCACCCCGTTCGGCGGTCTGGCGTTTCTGGTCGGCTGGCTGTGCCTTGGACTTGCCGCCTGGCGCCTGCGGTAAACCGCTTGACGCTTGGTACTGACCTTTAGGTCATGATCGGGCTAGAATGCCACCCCCTAAAAATGATGGCGGCCTGGCGCATGCGCATTCAGTTGAACGGCGAATCCCTTGAACTGCCCGACGGCGAGACCGTTGCGGCCCTGATCACCCGTCTGGAACTGACCGGACGCCGGGTGGCAGTCGAACTCAATCTGGATATCGTCCCGCGCAGCCAGCATGCCGACACCATCCTCAACGACGGCGACAACGTCGAAGTGGTGCACGCCATCGGCGGCGGCTGATCGCCAGGCCCGCAAGGGCATAGAATTCTGCAAGACCCTCACCCCTAAAGAGGATTCCCCATGAGCATCGTTCGCAGCGACAAGCCTTTTGTTCTGGCCGGTCGTACTTACCAGTCGCGTTTGCTGGTCGGTACCGGCAAGTACCGTGACATGGAAGAAACCCGCCAGGCCATCGAAGCCTCGGGTGCCGAGATCGTCACCTTCGCCGTGCGCCGCACCAACCTGGGCCAGATCGAAGGCGAGCCGAACCTGCTCGACGTGCTGTCGCCGGATCGCTACACCTTCCTGCCGAACACCGCCGGTTGCTACGACGCCATCGAAGCCGTGCGCACCTGCCGCCTGGCCCGTGAGCTGCTCGATGGTCACAACCTGGTGAAGCTGGAAGTGCTGGCTGACCAGAAAACCCTGTTCCCTAATGTGATCGAAACCCTCAAGGCCGCCGAAACGCTGGTCAAGGAAGGCTTCGACGTGATGGTTTACACCAGTGATGACCCGATCATCGCTCGCCAACTGGCGGAAATCGGCTGCATCGCAGTCATGCCGCTGGCCGGTCTGATCGGTTCCGGTCTGGGGATCTGCAACCCGTACAACCTGCAGATTATCCTCGAAGAAGCGAAAATTCCGGTGCTGGTGGATGCCGGTGTCGGTACCGCTTCCGACGCCACCATCGCCATGGAACTGGGCTGTGACGCGGTGCTGATGAACTCGGCCATCGCCCATGCTCAGCAACCGGTGATGATGGCCCAAGCCATGCAACACGCGATCGTCGCAGGCCGCTTGGCCTACCTCGCCGGCCGCATGCCGAAAAAACTCTATGCCAGCGCCTCTTCGCCGCTGGATGGTCTGATCAAGTAAGAGCCATTGATGACTGAATCGAACGACACGCCTATCCAGACGGAAGAGGGCGACGAGCGCCAACACCGCCGCATCAAGAGTTTCGTGATGCGCGCCGGGCGCATGACCGAAGGCCAGCAGCGCGGTCTGGATCAGGGCGCGCCGCTGTACGTGCTGCCGCTGGCCGACGCGCCGGTGGATTACGATCAGGTGTTCGGCCGTTCGGCGCCGCGCTCGCTGGAGATCGGTTTCGGCATGGGCCACTCGCTGCTGGAAATGGCCGCAGCGGCGCCGGATCAGGACTTCATCGGTGTGGAGGTACACCGTCCGGGTGTTGGCGCGCTGCTCAACGGCGTGCTGACTCAGGGTCTGACCAACCTGCGGGTCTACGATTGCGACGCGATCGAAGTGCTCAACCGCTGCATCGCCGATAACAGTCTTGATCGCCTGATGCTGTTCTTCCCGGACCCGTGGCACAAGAGCCGTCACCACAAGCGTCGCATCGTTCAGGCGTCCTTCGCCGAACTGGTGCGCAGCAAGCTGAAGGTTGGCGGCATCCTGCACATGGCCACCGACTGGGAGCCGTACGCCGAGTACATGCTGGAAGTGATGAACGTCGCCCCGGGCTACCGCAACCTCGCCGAAGACGGCAAATGCGTACCGCGCCCGGCCGAACGCCCGATCACCAAGTTCGAACGCCGCGGCGAACGTCTTGGCCATGGCGTGTGGGATCTGAAGTTCGAAAAAATCGCTTAAGCAACACGCAATAAAAACTGTGGGAGCGAGCTTGCTCGCGAATGCGATGGATCATTCAACGCTGAGTTGACTGACACTACGCCTTCGCGAGCAAGCTCGCTCCCACAGTTGTTTTGGGTGTTCGAGAAATTACAGGGTAGAGATGAAGCGCACCGGTACATGCTCTGTCAGCCAAACGCCGTTTTCGGCCTGATAGAACTTCAAACCCTGTTCTTCCATCTGCCGTGCGGCGACTTTCAGAATCACCACGGTGCCATAGCGCTGCCCGACCGCCGAAGCGGTGTCGATGTCTTGGGAAAGGTGCACGTGATGGCGTGATCCCGGGATCAGGCCTTGTTCTTTGATTGACTCAAGAAAGCGCGTCGCCGTGCCGTGATACAGCACTTGCGGTGGCTGTTTCTGCTCGAACTGCAGATCCACGCTTTTCGTTGAGTGACCTTGGACCGCACGAATCAGTTGGCCGTCCTCGGATATCGAGAAGCGCTTCTTGTCGCTACTTGTAACGACCGCTTCAATCAGTTCGTGATCCAGTTTACGACCGTCACGCGCAGCGCCCCTGATCAGCGCGTCTATATTCGTCCAGCCTTCAGAATCCAGCGTCAGACCAATCGCCTGAGGTTCGTGTCGCAATACGAAGCTGAGAAATTTGCTTGTCTCGTCCAACAGTTTTTTGCTCATGAATTTCCCTGTCATTGCGATCAACTGTGGGAGCGGGCTTGCTCGCGAAAGCGGTGATTCATTCAACTGATACGGCGCCTTCGCGAGCAAGCCCGCTCCCACAGTTGTTTTTGGTGATGGCTGAAAGTCAGCGGCGGTCAGCGACGACGCCGATAAGGACGAGCACCACCAGCAACACCGGCGCCAGGCTGTAGTTGTTGAACTGGCTCAGGCCCTTGACCACCCATGGCGTCGCATAGATCAGCGCAGCGCCGCTGCCGATCACGCACAGCAGGGCCATCAGTGGCACGCGCAGGGCGCCGGCGATGCTGCCCAGGCGTTGCTCGACCCAGCCTTTGAAGTCGGCGCCGAACAGCACCAGCAGGCAGCCCACCAGGGCCAGGGCGATTTCCGAGAGGTTGCTGCGGCTCCAGCGGGACACGGTGGCGAGCAGGTCGAGTATCAAATCCATGCGGTTTTCCTTAGGGCAGCCGTTTGAGGTGGGCTCAGCTCAGAAATTTCTGCAGCAGGTCGTTGAGAAACAGTTGTCCGCGCTCGGTGGCCGCCAGACGTGACGGTTCGACCTGCATCAGGCCGCTTTGTTCGGCCTCGCGGCGGTGTTCGGCGAGACTTTCCAGTGGCAGGCCGGTGCGCTCGGGATACAGGTGCGATTCCACCCCGGCCGTCAGGCGCAGGGCGTTCATCAGAAACTCGAACGGCATCTCATCGTTGCTCAGCGCTTTCTCGCCAGCCTGGAAGCTCTTGGCCGGGTTGAGATAGTCCTTCGGCAGGCGCGTTTTCCAGGTGCGCACAATGCGCCCGTCCGGATGACTGAGCTTGCCGTGCGCGCCGGCGCCGATGCCGATGAAGTCGCCGAAACTCCAGTAATTGAGGTTATGCCGCGCCGTCCGCCCGGGCTGGGCGTAGGCCGAGACTTCGTATTGCGCGTAACCGTGCGCTGCGAGCAGCGCTTGCCCGGCTTCCTGAATGTCCCACAGCGTGTCGTCTTCCGGCAGCACCGGCGGCTGGTTCCAGAACACCGTGTTCGGCTCCAGTGTCAGCTGATACCAGGAAATATGCGTCGGCTGCAGTTCGATGGCCTGACGCAGGTCGCTCAAGGCATCTTCCAGCGACTGATCGGGCAAGCCGTGCATCAAGTCGAGGTTGAAGTTATCGAACCCGGCCTGGCGCGCCATACCGGCCGCGCGCACCGCTTCGTCGCCGTTGTGGATACGTCCGAGGGCTTCGAGTTTCTGCTGCTGGAAGCTCTGGATGCCGATCGACAGGCGATTGATCCCCAGCTTGCGATACGCGACGAACTTCTCTTGCTCGAAGGTGCCGGGGTTGGCTTCCAGGGTGATCTCGATGTCGTGAGCAAACGGGATTCGCTGCTCCACGCCTTTGAGTAGGCGCCCGAGGGCTTGCGCGCTGAACAGGCTCGGCGTGCCGCCACCGAAGAAGATCGAACTGATTTCACGGCCATACACCGCGTGCAGGTCCTGATCGAGATCGGCCAGCAAGGCGTCGACGTATTCCTCTTCTGGCAGCACCGGGCTGGCGGTGTGCGAGTTGAAATCGCAATACGGACATTTGCGCACACACCACGGGATGTGGATGTACAGCGCCAAGGGCGGCAGCGTCGGCAGCGGCGCCCGAGGCGAAGAGGCGGCGCCGCCGATAATCAGCGACGACGCGGGGTGGCTATCGGTCATTTCAGGCCCAGACGCTGGCGCAGCAGATCCATTGCACGGGCGCGGTGGCTGATCTGGTTCTTGTCGGCCGGGCTCAGTTCGGCGCTGGATACGTCACGCTCCGGCACCCAGAACAGCGGGTCGTAGCCGAAACCGTGCTCGCCGCTGGCAGCGGTCAGGATGCGTCCGTGCCACAGGCCTTCGCAGAGAATCGGCAGCGGATCATCGGCATGCCGCACCAGTGCCAGCACGCAGACGAACTGCGCGCCGCGCTCGGCTTGCGGCACGTCTTTGAGGGCGTCGAGCAGTTTGGCGTTGTTCGCCGCATCGCCCTTGCCATCGGCATAACGCGCCGAGTAGATGCCCGGTGCGCCGCCGAGGAAATCCACCGCCAGACCCGAGTCGTCGGCCAGCGCCGGCAGGCCGGAGATGCGCGCGGCATTGCGCGCCTTGAGGATCGCGTTCTCGACGAACGACAGACCGGTTTCCTCCGGTTCGACCTTGCTCCATTCGCCGATCGAGCGCAGTTGCACCGAGTCGCCGAGCATGGCCTGGAGTTCCTTGAGTTTGCCGGCGTTATGGCTGGCCAGTACGAGTTGCGTGAGGTTCATCATTCGCCGGGAAAGAGTTCTTGGTTGAAGTTGATGGTGTTGACCTTGTCACCGTTCTGCACCTTGATTTCAAAGGTGCGGGTTTCCTGCTGCTCCACCGGGTATTGGGCGATGTAGTAGATCGCGCCCTGTTCGGTGACCTGGCGGAAGTTCAGCGGCACGCTCTGGCTGGTCAGGTCTTTGACCGTGCCGGTGACGTTGGCGATCAGCGGTTTGCCGTCCTTGATCACCGAGACGTTGATCACGCCCTGGTTCTTGCTGCGGATCAGCTCGGCTGCTTTGGCGATCTCGGGTGTCAGGAAGGTCGAGTTGAAGGTGTTGTAGTGCACGGTAACGTCACCGAACACTTCCTTGCGTTCGCCCTTGATGGCATCGGCGGCCACCGCCGACAGACTCAGGCAGGCAGCCAATAGCACAGTAATCAAGCGACCCATGATCGTTCTCCTCGAAATGTCGTGGTTCAGACCGCGACCCGATGATCTGCAAGCACCGGGCTGCTGACGCGGTAGATACCAATCTCACCTAACAGATTAGGCCATAGCTTACTGGCCCACCCGTGGCGGTGCTGTTGATCCACGGCAAGCCGATCAATGACCTTCGCATCACGTTCGCGACAAAGTTCTTCAAAGTCTTCGAAGGTACAGAAGTGGATGTTCGGCGTGTTGTACCAGGTGTACGGCAGAAATTCCGACACCGGCATCCGACCCTTGCTCGCCAGGTACCAGCGGCAGCGCCAGTGACCGAAGTTGGGGAAGGTGATGATGCACTGACGACCGACCCGCAGCATCTCGTCGAGGATCTTGTCCGGGTAATGCACGGCTTGCAGGGCCTGGGTCATGACGACGATGTCGAAACTGTTGCTGGCGAAGTTGCCCAGCCCCTTGTCCAGATCCTGCTCGATGACGTTGATGCCCTTGGCCACGCACTCGGCGATGTTGTCGGCGTCGTTTTCCAAGCCATAACCGGTGACGTTCTTGTTGTCGCGCAGCCAGGTCAGCAATTCGCCGTCGCCGCAACCGAGGTCGAGCACGCGGCTGCCGGCGGGGATCCATTCCTGGATGATTTCCAGATCAGCTCTCATGGCTTGTTCACACCGTAATTCGGTTCATGTAATTGCCGAACGCCTGCAAATAGCGCGGGATCGGAATCAGGAAGGCGTCGTGGCCCTGAGGTGCGTCGATTTCCAGATAGCTGACGTCTTTGCGTGCTGCCATCAGCGCGTCCACCAGTTCTCGCGAGCGAGCCGGGGAGAAGCGCCAGTCGGTGGTGAACGACATCACACAGAACTTGGCGGTGGCGTTTTCGAAGGTTTTCGCCAGGTTATCGTCGAAGTTCGCCGCCGGATCGAAGTAGTCCAGCGCCTTGGTCATCAACAGATAGGTGTTGGCATCGAAACGCCCGGAGAATTCTTCGCCCTGATAGCGCAGGTAGCTCTCGACCTGGAACTCGACGCTGTGGAAGTCGTAGTTGAGCTTTTCGCTCTTCAAGCCACGGCCGAATTTCTCGCCCATGGAGTCGTCGGACAGGTAGGTGATGTGCCCGACCATTCGCGCGAGCATCAGCCCGCGCTTGGGGATCACGCCTGCTTCCTGAAACGAACCACCGTGGAACTCCGGATCGGTAAGGATCGCCTGGCGCGCCACTTCGTTGAAGGCGATGTTCTGCGCCGACAGTTTGGGCGCCGAGGCGATGGCCAGGCAGTGACGCACGCGATCCGGGTAGGTGATGGTCCACTGCAGTGCCTGCATGCCGCCGAGGCTGCCGCCGATCACGGCGGCGAACTGACGAATGCCGAGCAGGTCAGCCAGACGCGCCTGACTGTGCACCCAGTCTTCCACGGTGAGCACCGGGAAGTCGGCACCGAACGGCTTGCCGGTCTCCGGGTTGATACTGCTCGGGCCGGTGGAGCCGTTGCAGCCGCCCAGATTGTTCAGGCTGACCACGAAGAACTTGTTGGTGTCGATCGGTTTGCCCGGGCCGATGCAACTGTCCCACCAACCGGGCTTGCGGTCGTCTGCGCTGTGATAGCCGGCGGCATGGTGATGCCCGGACAGGGCGTGGCAGATCAGCACGGCGTTGCTCGCCTGCGCGTTCAGCGTGCCATAGGTTTCGTAGATCAGGTCGTAGGCGGGCAGCGAACGGCCACAGGCCAGGGCCAGAGGTTCACTGAAGTGCGCCGTTTGCGGCGTCACCAGACCAACAGAATCGGGGGGAAAGGCAGCTGGCATCGACCCTGCTCTCGTTGAAATGAGGCGTAAGTCTAAAGACCGGGGGGGTTAGCGGCAAGCAACGATGGGGCCTGTTTGTTCGCTTTGGACCGAGGTGCGGCCATTCGCGAGCAAGCCCGCTCCCACAGGGGAATGCGATCTCCTGTGGGAGCGGGCTTGCTCGCGAATGGAGCGACTCGGTGGATCAGGCTGGACGCACCAGATCAGGCAACTCCGGCAGCTTCTTCGGCGCACAGATCTTCACCCGTTTCTGCCGGTTCAACTCGCCGCTGAGCAAACTGACCTGGCTCTTGGAGACTCCAAACGCCTTGGCCAGAAAGCCCATCAGATAGGCGTTGGCCTTGCCCTCGACCGGCGGTGCGGTGAGGCGGATCTTCAGGCGGTCACCGTGCAGCCCGGCGAAATCATCGCTGCGGGCTGCCGGTTGCAGATGACATTCGAGGATCAAGTCGTCCCCGTCCCAACGGAACCAGCTCACCCGATCAGTCGCAGCAGCTCAGGTGGCATGTAGGCGAAGTAGGCCAGGCGCGGGATCAGCCAGCTCTGCAGCAACTGGATCACTATGAACGCGAAGATCGGCGAGATATCCAGACCGCCGAGGTTCGGGATGATCCGGCGAAACGGCGCGAGCACCGGTTCAGTGATCTGCCCGACCAGCTCGGCGCCGGGGTTATGGCTGCCGGGAGCAACCCAGGACAGGATCACGCTGATGATCATCGCGTAGAACAGGATGTTCAGGAACAGCGAGAACAGTGCGATCAGCGACCACGGCACCAGCAGCAGCCAGTCGACCGAAAAGCCTTTGAGCGTAATGATCACAGCCATCAACAGCATCTGAACGATCAGGGCCAGCACTAGCGACGACATGTCCAGACCGAACATACTCGGAATGACCCGGCGCAGCGGCTTGAGCAGTGGTTGCGTGGCTTTGACGACGAACTGGCAGAGTGGATTGTAAAAATTCGCCCGAACCAGTTGCAGGATGAAGCGCATCAGAACAATCAGCAGATACAGGCTGCCCAGGGTTTTGATGATGAAAATGGCAGCGTCATTGAGACCAAGCATTATTGAGTCCTTTGTAAGAGCTGGTTAGCGACCGAGTTGTTCGGCCATTTCGGCCGAGCGGTGCGCGGCGGCGCCGAGTGCTTTTTCTACCAGGGCTTCGAAGCCATCAGCCTGGAATGATTTGATCGCGGCCTCTGTGGTGCCATTTGGCGACGTCACGCGGCGGCGCAGTTCGGCAGCGTCGACATCGCTGGATACCGCCATGTGCGCGGCGCCCAGAGCCGTTTTCAGGGTCAGTTGCTCGGCGATTTCCTTTGGCAGACCGAGTTTGACGCCAGCGGCGGTCATCGCTTCGATCAGCAGGAAGAAGTACGCCGGGCCGGAACCGGAGACGGCGGTCACCGCATCGAGTTGCTGCTCTTCGTTCAGCCACAGCGCGATGCCGACGGCGGACAGCAGCTCTTCAGCCTGCTGACGCTGTTCGGCAGTCACTTCGCTGGTGGCGTACAGGCCGCTGACGCCCTGACGCAGCAGTGCCGGGGTGTTCGGCATGCAGCGCACGATCGGCTGCTTGCCAAGCCATGCGGTCATGCTCGCGCAGGTGATGCCGGCGGCGATCGACACCACCAGTTGCTGCGGCTTCAGGCTTGGGCGGATGGCTTCGCACACGGCTTTCATCGCCTGTGGCTTGACCGCCAGCACGATCACGTCGACGCCTTCGATGGCCTGGGCGTTGTCGGCGAAGGTTTCGATGCCGTGTTCGGCGCTGACGCGTTGGCGGGTCTCTTCGCCCGGATCGCTGGCGCGAATGTGGCTGGCTTGCAGACCCTTGGCCCGCAGGCCGCCGATCAGGCTGGCGGCCATGTTGCCGGCACCGATAAAGGCAATGCGTGTGTTGCTCATGTCAGGTCCTTTTTCAGATGGCTGTCGGTCATTGCTGACCGTAATCTCTGGCGCCAAACAGGGCGGTACCGATCCGCACCCAAGTGGCGCCTTGAGCGATGGCCGATTCGAGGTCGTGGCTCATGCCCATGGAAAGTGTGTCGAGCGGCAGATTCAGGCTGGCCTGCAAACGTTGCACGGCAGCAAAAGCGGCATCTTGTTCGGCGCGATCTTCGGTCGGCTCGGGAATCGCCATCAGCCCGCGCAGTTTCAACCGGGGCAGGGCGCTGATGGCCTCGGCCAGCGCCGGCAGGTCGGCCGGAGTGCAGCCAGACTTGCTGGCCTCACCACTGACGTTGACCTGAATGCAGATGTTCAGCGGCGGGAGCTCGGCCGGGCGCTGCTCGGACAGGCGTTGGGCGATTTTCAAGCGATCCACGGAGTGCACCCAGTCGAAATGCTCGGCGATGGCGCGAGTCTTGTTCGATTGAATGGGGCCGATGAAGTGCCAGATCAAGGGCAGGTCGGCCAGTTCGAGCTGTTTGCCCAAGGCTTCCTGCAGATAATTCTCACCGAAGTCACGCAGGCCGGCGGCATGGGCTTCACGCAGGTCTTGTGCGGGTTTGGTCTTGCTGACCGCCAGCAACTGCACGCTGTTTTCACTGCGCCCGGCCGCTGCGGTGGCAGCCTGGATGCGCGAACTAACCAGTTGGATGTTGTCTGCTATCGTGGACATCAAGAGGCGCCGGCGGTCTGTAGGTTCGCGGCATTCTACTGGAATTGAGGAGCGCTATGGATATCACTGAATTGCTGGCGTTCAGCGCCAAACAGGGCGCTTCCGACCTGCACTTGTCGGCCGGTCTGCCGCCGATGATCCGCGTCGATGGCGATGTGCGGCGGATCAATCTGCCGGCGCTGGATCACAAGCAAGTGCACGAATTGATCTACGACATCATGAACGACACCCAGCGGGTCGACTTCGAGAAACACCTGGAAACGGATTTCTCGTTCGAAGTCCCCGGCGTGGCGCGCTTTCGGGTCAATGCGTTTAACCAGAACCGCGGCGCCGGCGCGGTGTTCCGCACCATTCCCTCGAAAGTGCTGAGCATGGAAGACCTCGGCATGGGCGACGTCTTTCGCAAGATCACCGATGCGCCGCGCGGGCTGGTGCTGGTGACCGGGCCGACCGGGTCCGGCAAGTCGACCACGCTGGCGGCGATGATTGATTACCTCAACACCCATCGCCATCACCACATCCTCACCATCGAAGACCCGATCGAGTTTGTCCACGAATCGCGCAAATGCCTGATCAATCAGCGCGAAGTCCATCGCGATACCCGCAGCTTCGCCACGGCGCTGCGCTCGGCACTGCGTGAAGACCCGGACGTGATTCTGGTTGGCGAGATGCGCGATCTGGAAACCATTCGCCTGGCCCTGACCGCTGCCGAGACCGGGCATCTGGTGTTCGGCACGCTGCACACGACGTCAGCCGCCAAGACCATCGACCGTGTTGTCGATGTGTTCCCGGGCGACGAGAAGTCCATGGTGCGCTCGATGCTGTCGGAGTCGTTGCTGGCCGTGGTGTCGCAGACGCTGATCAAGAAAGTCGGCGGCGGACGGGTGGCCGCGCACGAGATCATGCTGGGAACGTCGGCGATCCGGAACCTGATCCGCGAGGACAAGGTGGCGCAGATGTATTCGGCGATTCAGACCGGCGGTTCGTTGGGGATGCAGACACTCGACATGTGCCTGAAGGAGCTGGTGACCAAGGGCTTGATCAGCCGCGAGCATGCGCGGGAAAAGGCGCGTACGCCGGATAATTTCTAAGAGAGGCTTGTGTTGCTTTCACTGGCCTCTTCGCGAGCAAGCCCGCTCCCACACTGAAATGCATTTCCATGTGGGAGCGGGCTTGCTCGCGAAGGGGACAGTACTGCCTGAACAGATTCCGGATCAGTCGACTCAGCGCTGAACCACACGCATCTGTTTGCCAGCCGGTTCTTTCGGCAACACACGCTTGGCAACCACGTAATGCTGCTGCCAGTACGGCTTGTTCAGCGTATCGATGCTCACCGCTTTGCCACGGCGTGGTGCGTGGATGAAGCGGTCGTTGCCCAGGTAGATGGCAACGTGGTTGACCCGACGGCTCTTGATGTTGAAGAAAATCAGGTCGCCCGGTTTCAGATCCTTGCGTTCGACTTTCTCGCCATGTCCGCTGGCCATCGCGTTGGAGGTGCGTGGCAGGTCGAACGTGGCATCGTTGAACGCATATTTCACCAGCCCGCTGCAATCGAAGCCTTTACTTGGGCTGCTGCCGCCCCAACGGTATGGAGTACCGAGGACGTTCACCGCACGGCTCAGGACGTTGCTGCTTTCCTTGTTGGCCATCGGTGGCACCAGCTTGCCGTTATTCTTGCTGGCGAGCGTGGTGTGTTTCGTTTGTTTGCTGCTCTTGCTCGAAGGAGCCGAAGCATGGGATTTAGGGGTGAAACCGTTAACGTTGGGAAGACGTTGCTCACGATTGGTGGCGTGGGCGGCCAGTGGCATTAATAGGCAAATAGTTAGCCATGTCTTGAAAAATGGTCGCATTAGGCGTGGCTCTTATGTGGTAGCGCGCAACTTTATAACAGCTTTTTTGTCCCTTCCGAGGCCGTTGGTCGATTCCATCGGAGGGCAACGGAACCAAACAAGCGGCAAACGGACGCAATTGTCGGACAGAAGTCCGGTGCTATAAGGCTTTGACGGACGACACGGTAACATTTGCCGTACGTCGGCTACATGTAAAAAAGTCACAAAGAATTAAAGAAAATTTATCTATCGTGTGAATCGAGGTCTTCATGAACCGCTATCAGCAGGTTGCTGCACCGCAGGATACACACAGCAAAATCATCGGTTATCTGCTGTGGATTTTTGGTTTCACCGGCGCTCACCGCTTCTATTACGGCAAGCCGGTGACCGGGACGATCTGGTTCTTCACCTTCGGTCTGTTGGGCATTGGCTGGCTGATCGACGTGTTCCTGATCCCGGCAATGGATCGCGAGGCGGATCTGCGCTTCACCGCAGGGCCGATCGAATACAACGTGGCGTGGATTCTGCTGACGTTCCTGGGCGTATTCGGCGTGCACCGGATGTACCAGGGCAAGTGGATCAGCGGATTGCTGTATCTGCTGACTGGCGGGTTGTTCTTTCTGGGGGTGCTGTATGACTTCTGGACGCTGAATGATCAGGTTTCGGTGCGCAACGCGCAGAATCGCGGCGCCTTCCAGTAAATGAAAAGAGGGGCAGGCCGCGGGCGCAGTTCGTGCGCTGGCAGGCCCCTCGAATTCCGGTATTGCATCTGTGTTATTTCAAATGAGCGAAGGTTTGCATTTGAAAAACGACAAACGTAAGAGCAGTGACACCATAAAGTATTGCAATGATGGCGTGATGGGGCATGGACCAGTACACAATCCGGTCGACCAAAATCATCAGCGATACTGTTGCAATCAAGTAGGCTGATATTTTCAATAACAGACTTGCGAATGATTTAGTGTGTGCCCAGCGTAATAAGAGAACCTGCAGTAGGTGCGTTAGCGTCAGCGTAAGAAAAATAATCAGCGTTACACCAATGGGCAGGCCGATTGAATCCTGATTAACACCATAAGTTTCTGTTTCGAGGTTCTTTACTAGTATGAGTACTCCTGCGCCAGATGTAAGTGCGAGAGTGGTCAGGTATATGTGGCTTGAAAGCTTGTAAGTTCTGCTCATTCGCTCTCCGTTGCGCAGGTGTCTATAAAAATATTTATGTTTATGGGGTGGCATTAAACCCGGTTCCGCTTAGCCTTATTTGATGGTCACCGAAGATTTCGATCTCATAGTGCGTTCCGGAAAATACCCTGCCTGCTGTCGTTAATAACTCAAGGGCAGTTGATCTGTTGCTTGCGTCGAAGTCGTAAGTATCTGTGTAGGCTCTGATGACACCATCGAAAACCCATGATCCTGCATTGTCCCGGGTGAAATTTCCTTCCATTTTTAACGTTATTCTTCCTAGATAAGCTGCCGTGACGCTGCTGTCATTGATAGTGGCGTAAGGAATCTTGGGGTCAGATAAGTAATAAGTACCAGCCTCTCGGGTGCTTGCGATAGAGCCTGCCAATAATGGAAGTTCATTGGCCCTGACATTCAGACCAATATTATTGATGTTAACCCTCATCCTTTCACCATTACCCCAAAGATAATGAGCGAAAGCTTTGATCGGGCTAAAGGTGCCTCCTGAGAGCTCTGTTGTGAGTGTTTCGTAATTCAGGTTGTACGGGGCAGTGGCTGAGACTTTGATCAACGCTTCTATGGGGCTTAGTTTTTGCTGTGCCGCGAATGAATCAGCCAGGCTGAAGTTGATGACTTTGTTCTTGAAGTAACCATGGCTGATAATGGTGGAGCTGTTTAGTAAGTAGTTGTCGCTTTCTGTGATTCTCCAAAGTTCTCGAATTCCACCCAAGGTGTCGTTATTAATTGCCTTGCTGACCATTTGCAGTTCATAGGTGAAGGCTTTGATTCCGGATTTCATTTCAAGCCAAGCATGAAACATATCCATTTCTGCTGAGGTTATTACGGGGCCAGTGCTCATTGGTAGTGAGTAGGTTTGGCCGTTATTTGTAATGATGGCTTCTCCAGCGCCTTGCCAGTCTGCTACTGCGTAGGTTCCCCAGCTGAATCCGGTGTCCACTGTAAAGCCGCCAGAGTTTCCTGTTGTACCTCTGGTGACAATAGGGGGAAGCGTAAGTCCATTTTTCATATGTTCATCCTTGTGGGTATTGGTTGTCCTTCTGACGGTTTGATATTAATGGCTGTGCGTATATGTCGCCTACAGTAACTTTGTAGGCTGTTTCTGATTGTGTCTAAGCTGTTTTTACAGGAGGGTAAAGCGTTGGATATTTCTTTACGACGGGCGGCCGCTTTCCTACGCCACTTGGTGTAGGCCTATCGGCGGGAGTGGCGGGAAGGAGATGTCTGTTGCGGGCAATGATTTTGAGGGAATCTTATTCATAAAAATGTTTGTCGCAAATCAAATGAAACTCAAGAGATAGCAGGCCATTGCAGCCTGCTATCTCTTGTCTTCAGGCCTGGTGACTGATCCGCCCATCCACCAGTGTGTAACGCACCACACCCGGAAGGGTGTGCCCAAGGAACGGGCAGTTCTCGCCCTTCGACAGCCAGCCTTCGCCGGCCACGGTGGATGCCTTCGGATCGAACAGTACGATATCCGCCGCACCGCCCACCGCCAGTTTGCCCGCCGGCAGACGCAGCGCCTCGGCTGGACCAGCGCTCAGGCGCGCCAGCAGGGTCGGCAGATCCAGTAAACCATCCTCAACCAGCGTCATCGCCAGCGGCAGCAGCAACTCCACGCTGCTGATGCCCGGCTCGGTCGCGCCGAACGGTGCCAGTTTGGCGTCGCGTTCGTGCGGCTGGTGATGGCTGGAGATCGCCGAAATCACTCCGGACTTCACCGCTTCACGCAGGCCGTCGCGGTCGGCGCGGGTGCGCAGCGGCGGTTGCACGTGATACAGGCTGCTGAAGTCGATCAGCGCTTCATCGGTGAGGATCAACTGATACAGAGCGACATCGGCGGTGACCTTCAAGCCACGGGCCTGCGCCTGAGCGATCAGAGCCACGCCGCGCGCGCTGGTCAGTTGGCTGAAGTGCGCGCGCACGCCGGTCTGCTCGACCAGCAGCAGATCGCGAGCCAGAGCCACGGTTTCCGCGGTTTCCGGAATCCCCGGCAGGCCGAGGAAACTGGCGACCGCGCCTTCATGGGCCAGACCGCCATCGGCCAGATCGTGATCTTGTGAATTGAAAATCACCGTCAGGTCGAAGGTCGCCGCGTATTCCAATGCCCGGCACAGGGTGCGGGTGTTGCGGAAGCTCTCCAGACCGTTGCCGAACGCCACGCACCCGGCGTCGCGCAGCGCCACCAGCTCTGCAAGCTGTTCGCCATCCAGACCTTTGCTCAGCGCGCCGATCGGGAACACCTTGGTGTTGCCGGCTTCGCGGGCGCGGTCGAGGATCAGTTCGGCCACGGCCGAGGTGTCGAGTACAGGTTTGGTTTTCGGCGGGCAGCACAGGCTGGTCACGCCGCCGGCCGCTGCGGCGCGGGTTTCGCTGGCGATCGTGCCTTTGCGGCTGTAGCCCGGCTCGCGCAGGGCCACGTTCAGGTCGACCAGACCGGGTGCTGCAACCAGACCGTTGGCGTCGATGGTTTCCACTGCGGTGAAACCGGCCGGTGCGGCGCCGAGGGCGACGATCTTGCAGGCTTCAACGTGAATGTCGGTGATTTGATCCAGACCACTGCTTGGATCGATGACGCGGGCGCCGAGAATGCTGAGCTTCACTGGGCGTTCTCCTGCTCGAATTGACGTTGCGCTGTTTGCCCGCTCATGGCCATCGACAGCACGGCCATGCGGATGGCGATGCCGTAGGTGACTTGATTGAGGATCACTGAGTGCGGGCCGTCGGCCACCGCGGACTCGATTTCCACGCCACGGTTGATTGGCCCCGGGTGCATGACGATGCAATCGGGTTTGGCCCCGGCCAGACGCGCGGTGGTCAGGCCGAACAGGCGATAGAACTCGCCTTCGCTCGGCAGCAGGCCACCGGTCATGCGCTCACGCTGCAGGCGCAGCATGATCACCACGTCGACGTCCTTCAGGCCTTCGTTCATGTCGGTGTAGACCTTGACGCCGTACTGCTCGATGCCGATCGGCAACAGAGTCTTCGGCGCGATCACGCGGATGTCCGGGCAGCCGAGGGTCTTCAGCGCGAGCATGTTCGAGCGCGCCACCCGCGAGTGCAGGATGTCGCCGACGATCGCCACCGAGAGGTTTTCGAAACCGCCCTTGTGCCGACGGATGGTGAGCATGTCGAGCATGCCCTGGGTCGGGTGCGCGTGACGGCCGTCGCCGCCGTTGATGATTGCCACCTGCGGGCAGACGTGTTCGGCGATGAAGTGTGCCGCGCCGGAATCACCGTGGCGCACGACGAACATGTCGGCGGCCATGGCTTCGAGGTTGCGCAGGGTGTCGAGCAGGGTTTCACCTTTACTGGCCGACGAGGTCGACACGTTCAGGGTGATCACGTCCGCCGACAGCCGCTGGGCCGCCAGTTCGAAGGTGGTGCGGGTGCGGGTGGAGTTTTCGAAGAACACGTTGCACACGGTCTTGCCGCGCAGCAACGGGACCTTCTTCACCGCCCGGGCACCGACTTCGAGGAACGAGTCGGCAGTGTCGAGGATTTCCGTCAGCAACTCGCGGCGCAGGCCGTCGAGCGAGAGGAAGTGGCGCAGCTGGCCCTGATCATTGAGCTGCAGCGGGCGCTTGGTATCTAGAGGCGTCATCGCGAGGGGGACTCTCAATAAGGGCGGGTTAGGAATTCAGGTCTTGCAGTTCGAGCGTCAGCGGCTCCGGGCCGGACAGCTTGACCCGCTCATTGGCAGCCAGCGACAGGGTCGCACCCACCACGTTCGGACAGATCGGCAGCTCGCCGGCGTCCAGGTCGAGCAGGCAGACCAGGGTCACGCTGGCCGGCCGGCCGTAGTCGAACAGTTCGTTCATGGCGGCGCGGATGGTGCGGCCGCTCATCAGTACGTCGTCGATCAGCACCAGATGCTGGCCTTCGATTTCGAAGGGCAGGGCCGACGGGCGCACTTGCGGGTGCAGGCCGTTCTGGCTGAAGTCGTCGCGGTAGAAGGAAACATCCAGTGTGCCCAGTGGCGCATCGCTGGCCAATTCCTTGAGCAAGGCCTGAGCGACCCAGATGCCGCCGGTGCGAATGCCGATGTAACGCGGCTCGCTGATATCACGCTGTGCAAGGTGCGCCTTGAGGCGGGTCGCCATCTGGCTGATCAGATCGGCGGGATTGGGCAGGCTCATGGTTGCTCCTTCGTGATTCCGAGCCGCGTCCTGCCGGACGTGGCTGGGTTTATAACCAAAAGAAAAGCGCCGAAGCGCTTGTCAGGATTCAAACAATGCAGTGTTTTCATCGAGCCAGCCCTGCAACAGCAGGGCGGCGGCGATGGCATCCACCGGGTTGTCGCGGTAACTGCCTTTCTGCCCGCCACGCACCAGTCGCTCACCCTTGGCTTCAAAGGTGGTCAGGCGTTCGTCGTGGGTATAGAAGGGCACATTGAAACGGCCATTGAGACGGCGGGCGAATTTCTCCGCGCGCAGGCACATCTCGCTGGGCGTACCGTCCATGTTCAGCGGCAGGCCGACCACCACGGCGTCGGGTTTCCATTCCTTGAACAGCGCTTCGACCTGATTCCAGTCGGGTACGCCGTTCTGCGCTTTCAGGGTGCACAGCTCGCGGGCCTGGCCGGTAATTACCTGGCCGACCGCAACGCCGATCTGTTTGGTGCCGTAGTCGAAGCCGAGAATCAGGCGCAGGGCCATCAGGCGTGCCCCGCCTGACTGGTCAGCAGGCTGAGGTTGATCCCCAGATGCCGTGCCGCCGCTTCCAGACGCAGCTCGCTGCTGGTGTTGAACAGGATGTCGGCGTCGTACGGGCAGGTCAGCCAGGCGTTGTCGGCCAGTTCAGCCTCCAGTTGCCCGGCTTCCCAACCGGCATAACCAAGGGTGATTACGCTTTTCGCCGGGCCTACGCCGTCGGCGATGGCGAAAAGCACGTCCTGCGAGGTGGACAGCGCCAGATCACCTTCGAGCTCGACGGTGGCCTGAAAGGTCTTGCCCGACGGGTGCAGGACGAACCCGCGATCGGTCTGCACCGGGCCACCAATGAAGATCGGCACATGCTGGCACAGCGCTGGCGGATCGATGTCCGGGCGCAATTGCTCGAGAATGTCAGCCAGATTCAGCTCTTGCGGTCGATTGACCACCAGCCCCATGGCGCCATTGGCCGTGTGCTCGACGATGTAGGTCAAGGTGTGGGCAAAGTTCGGGTCGGCCATGTGCGGCATGGCGATCAGGAAGTGATGCTTGAGGTAGCTGGGGCTGACGTTTTTCATGAGCGATAGTGTGGCGTCGTAGGGGCAAACTGACAAGCTGACGATCAGAGAACAACGCAGATCAAAGGGTGGGAGCGGGCTTGCTCGCGAAGAGGGCGTGTCAGGCAAAGTCAATGTAGCTGACCCACCGCATTCGCGAGCAAGCCCGCTCCCACAGGGGTTTTGCAGTGTTCTTAATTGCTCGAGAGCTTGTCGCCCCGGGCGAATTTCCAGGTGCGGATGATTTCCAGTCGGTCGATATCCGACAGATCACCGGTAAACGGCGCGAACGGTGCCGCCAACCGGACAATGCGCTGCGCCGCCTGATCCAGCAGCGGCTGGCCGGAGGATTCCAGCACCAGCACTTCATACAGAGAGCCGTCGCGGTTGATCGAGACCATCAAGCGCAGGTTGCCGTAAATCTGCTTGCGCCGCGCTTCTTCCGGGTAATTGAGGTTGCCGATGCGCTCGACCTTCTTGCGCCAGTCATCCTTGTACCAGGCGCCCTTGTCGCGCATGGTCGAGGCCGCGCTCAAACGGTGGATACGCGGGCGCTTGGCGTACAGCTGTTGTTCGTTGGCCAGTTCCGCTTCAAGGCTGGCGATGTCGCTGGACAGCTGTGAACTGTCGAACGTCGGCGCGTTGACCGCAGGTTTGGTCTCGGTCCTGGTTTCTTCTTTCTTGGTCGGTGCCTTTTGCTGTTTCGGCGCCACGGTGGTCACCGCAGCCTTGGGCGCGGCCTCGCGTACTTCCGGTTTGGCGGCCGGAGGCGGGGTGACCTTCTTGACTTGATTGTCCTGGAACGGCGCGACCTCGGTGGTCTTGGGGATCGCCTTCTTGTCGAGGGTGCCGCTGCCTTCCTGGTTTTCCTGAGCGAGGAAATCAGCCTTCTCAGGCTTCTTTTCACTTTTGAAGGTGGCGAGGGTGATTTCCAGGGTTTTGCTGATCTGCTTGGGCTCGACCATGGTGAAGCCGACGCCAAGCAGCAGCGCCAGGTGAATCAGCGCCGCGAGAAACAGGGTAAAACCGAGGCGATCGGCCGGGCGCACGCCACGATGGGCGAGTTCTGCGGGCAGATCGGACGGGAGGGTCATGACAAGAAAACCAACATCGCGTTTTTCAGAGGCTGCGCATGATAACGCAATGTTGGTTTCGCGCCTTGGGCTTCACGCTTCAAGCGACAGGCTGCATGTGACACACGTCAAGCTTGCGGCTTTTTGCCGGCGGCTTGCAGCTTCTTGTCGATGGCATCCATCAGCATGCCGCCGATATCGGTACCGAAAGCGTTGTCGATTTCGCGGATGCAGGTCGGGCTGGTGACGTTGATTTCGGTGAGGTTTTCACCGATCACGTCCAGACCGACGAACAGCAGGCCTTTCTCGCGCAAAGTCGGGCCGACCTGGGCGGCGATCCAGCGATCCTTGTCGGTCAACGGCCGGGCTTCACCACGACCACCGGCCGCGAGGTTGCCACGGGTTTCGCCCTGGGCCGGAATTCGCGCCAGGCAGTAATCCACCGGCTCGCCGTCGATCATCAGGATGCGCTTGTCGCCGTCCTTGATCGCCGGCAGGTAGGCCTGGCCCATGATCTGCTGATTGCCGAGGGCGGTCAGGGTTTCCAGAATCACCGACAGGTTCGGATCACCGGCACGATGACGGAAAATCGAAGTACCGCCCATGCCGTCCAGCGGCTTGAGGATCACGTCACCGTGTTTGGCAGCGAACTCACGCAGCACATCGGCGCGACGGCTGACGATAGTTGGCGGCGTGCACTGCGGGAACAGCGTGGCGAACAGTTTTTCGTTGCAGTCGCGCAGACTCTGCGGCTTGTTGACCACCAGCACGCCGGCGGTTTCGGCCTGTTCCAGCAAGTAGGTGGAGTAGACGAACTCCATGTCGAACGGCGGATCCTTGCGCATCAGGATCACGTCGAGGTCGCTCAGCAGGTTGTCCTGCTCGGCGTCCAGTTCGAACCATTTTTCCGGGTTGGCGAAGACTTTCAGCGGCTTCATGCGCGCCCGGGCCTGACCTTCGGCCTGATACAGGTCGCGCTGCTCCATGTAGAACAGTTCCCAGCCACGTTTCTGCGCGGCCAGCAGCATGGCCAGCGAGCTATCCTTTTTATAGGAAATGCTGGCGATAGGGTCCATGACAATCCCGACGCGAACGCTCATTGGGTTTTCCTCGAAAATTGGCTACCGGATCGGTATTGAAAAAGTGCCGCCAGAGTGGCGCTGGCAGGGTTTTCGGTCAAGGAAAAACCCGTCGATAGATTGCATCTGGAGACTGTGCTAAAAAGGCTGGCATAGCGTGCTGGCCCTTGAGCATCAAGGGTTTCCAGCCATTACTCATCGCAAAACGGACAATTTGATTCGCAAAGGCGACGGTAGAGCCCTCTTATGGAACAGCAGTCCAGCGCCTTGAAGGTCATGGTGATCGATGACTCGAAAACGATTCGTCGCACCGCCGAAACGCTGTTGAAAAATGTGGGCTGCGAAGTCATCACGGCCATCGACGGTTTCGACGCGTTGGCGAAGATCGCCGATCACCACCCCGGGATCATTTTTGTCGACATCATGATGCCGCGTCTGGATGGTTATCAGACCTGCGCTTTAATCAAGAACAACAGTGCGTTCAAGGCCACGCCGGTGATCATGCTGTCGTCGCGTGACGGGCTGTTCGACAAGGCCAAGGGGCGGATTGTCGGTTCTGATCAATTTTTGACCAAGCCTTTCAGCAAGGAAGAACTGCTCGACGCGATTCAGGCCCATGTTCCGGGCTTCGCCGCCGTTTTGCCGCAGTAAGACACGTACAGTGACGCTCGGCCAGCGGGCCGGGGGTCGACAAGAAAAATGGGGAAGACCATGGCACGTATCCTGATCGTCGATGATTCGCCGACTGAAATGTACAAACTCACCGGCATGCTGGAAAAGCACGGCCATGAAGTGCTCAAGGCCGAAAACGGCGCCGACGGCGTGGCCCTGGCCCGTCAGGAAAAGCCTGACGCGGTACTGATGGACATCGTCATGCCCGGCCTCAATGGTTTCCAGGCGACCCGTCAGCTGACCAAAGACCCGGAAACCGGACATATCCCGGTGATCATCATTACCACCAAGGATCAGGAAACCGACAAGGTCTGGGGCACGCGCCAGGGCGCGAAGGATTACCTGACCAAACCGGTCGAAGAAGACATGCTGATCAAGACCCTGAACAACGTGCTGGCCGGTTGATCGCGCGGCCATGAACCAGTCGCTGACCGCGTTCGAGCTGCTGTGGCAGATCGACCAGCGCTGCCGCCTGTTGGCGGCGGATCTGCCGTCGCAGCCCGGCCGTCAGGATCGCTGGAGCGGCATCGGCTTTCGCCTTGGCGAGCATTGGTACGTGACGCCGATGGGCGAAGTCAGCGAAGTGCTGCACGAACCGCGCTGCACTCAGTTGCCCGGGGTCAAGCCGTGGGTCAAAGGGGTGGCTAACCTGCGTGGGCGCTTGCTGCCGATCATGGATCTGTGCGGATTCTTCGGTCACGAACTGTCGCCATTGCGCAAACAGCGGCGGGTATTGGTGGTGGAGCACAACGATGTGTTCGCCGGGTTGCTGGTCGATGAGGTGTTCGGTTTGCAGCACTTCGCGCAGGACAGCTTCGAACCGATCTCGATCAGCAAGCGCCAGGGCTCCAAGGCCGAGTTCGTCAAAGGCTATTTCCGGCGCGAGCAGAACTGGCGGGTGTTCAGCCTGTTTGCGCTGGCCAAATCGCCGGTGTTCATGAGCGTCGCGATTTAGCCGAAACACCATAAATCTATGGGGTGGGGGTCTGTGGCGAGGGGATTTATCCCCGATGGTTGGCGAAGCCAACCCAAAACCTGCATTCGCGATGTGCCAGATACAACTCAGTTTTGGGGCCGCTGCGCGACCCATCGGGGATAAATCCCCTCACCACAAATCCCACAGTGGACCGTGGCAGGTTTCATAGGCGAGGACCGATGACAAAAGCAAAAACAGGCAAGTCGGCAGAAGGGTCGCGCAGTCGCTCGCAGATCATCGTGCTGTTCATCGCACTGATCGTGTTCATCATGCTGCTGTTCGCCAACTTCGCGTACCTCAACACCCAGGCCAACTATGACAAGCAGTACATCGGTCATGCCGGTGAACTGCGCGTGCTGTCACAACGCATCGCCAAGAACGCCACCGAAGCCGCCGCCGGCAAGGCTGCTGCGTTCAAGCTGCTGAGTGATGCACGTAACGATTTTGCCCAGCGCTGGGGTTACCTGAAGAAGGGTGATCCGGCCACCGGCCTGCCGCCAGCCCCCGCTACTGTGCGCCCGGAAATGCGCGCGGTGCAGCTGGACTGGGAGCGCCTGCTGAAAAACACCGACGCGATTCTCTCCAGCGAACAGACCGTGCTCTCGCTGCATCAGGTCGCCGCGACACTGGCCGAAACTGTGCCGCAATTGCAGATCGAGTACGAAAAAGTCGTCGAGATCCTCCTGCAACGTGGCGCCCCGGCAGCGCAAGTCGCGATGGCCCAACGTCAATCGCTGCTGGCTGAACGCATCCTTGGCGCGGTCAACACCGTGCTCGCTGGCGACGAGAATTCGCAGCAGGCCGCCGACGCTTTCGGCCGCGATGCCACCCGTTTCGGCCAGGTGCTCAACGGCATGTTGCAGGGCAACCCGGCGCTGAAAGTCAGCCAGGTCGAAGACCGTGATGCCCGCGCCCGTTTGAGTGAAATCTCCGAGCTGTTCCAGTTCGTCTCCGGCTCCGTGGATGAAATCCTCGAAACCTCGCCGGAACTGTTCAAGGTCCGGGAGTCGGCGAGCAACATCTTCAGCCTGTCGCAGACCCTGCTCGACGAAGCCTCGCACCTCGCCAGCGGTTTCGAAAACCTCGCCGGCGGGCGCAACACCGACACCATCGGCGGCTACGTGCTGGGCTTGCTGGCGCTGGCCTCGATCATCCTGATCGGCCTGGTCATGGTTCGTGAAACCAACCGTCAGTTGCGCGAGACCGCCGAGAAGAACGAACGCAACCAGAACGCGATCATGCGCCTGCTCGACGAGATTGAAGACCTCGCCGATGGCGACCTGACGGTGACCGCCTCGGTAACCGAAGACTTCACCGGGACCATCGCCGACTCGATCAACTACTCGGTTGATCAACTGCGCGATCTGGTCGCTACCATCAACCTCACCGCCGGCCAGGTCGCCGCCGCCGTGCAGGAAACCCAGGCCACCGCGATGCACCTGGCCCAGGCCTCGGAACATCAGGCGCAGCAGATTTCCGAAGCCTCGACCGCGATCAGCGACATGGCCCAGTCGATCGATCAGGTCTCGGCCAACGCTGCCGAATCCTCGGCGGTGGCCGAGCGTTCGGTGGAAATCGCCAACAAGGGCAACGAGGTGGTGCACAACACCATCCACGGTATGGACAACATTCGCGAACAGATTCAGGACACCGCCAAGCGCATCAAGCGTCTGGGTGAGTCGTCGCAGGAAATTGGCGACATCGTCAGCCTGATCGACGACATTGCCGACCAGACCAACATCCTCGCGCTCAACGCGGCGATTCAGGCCTCGATGGCCGGGGATGCCGGGCGCGGCTTTGCCGTGGTCGCCGACGAAGTGCAGCGACTGGCCGAACGTTCGTCCGCCGCCACCCGGCAGATCGAAACCCTGGTGCGTGCGATTCAGACCGACACCAACGAAGCGGTGATTTCCATGGAACAGACCACCACCGAGGTGGTGCGCGGCGCGCGGCTGGCGCAGGATGCCGGTGTGGCCCTGGAAGAAATCGAAGGCGTATCGAAGACCCTTGCCGCGCTGATTCAGAGCATCTCCAACGCGGCGCAGCAGCAGACCTCGTCGGCCGGGCAGATCTCGCTGACGATGAACGTGATCCAGCAGATCACCACGCAGACCTCGTCCGGCTCGACCGCCACCGCCGAGAGCATCGGCAACCTGGCGAAAATGGCCAGTCAGCTGCGCCGTTCGGTATCCGGTTTCACCTTGCCGTCGGCGTCCGCGACGGACAAGGCGTGAGTGGAGTGGTTATGGGTGACCGGCACGACTACGTGGCCCTCGAATGGGTCAAGGGTGAAATTGCCGAAACGCTGAAACAGGCGCATCAGGCGATTGAAACCGTGCTCGATGACCCGCAGGCCACGCCGGGGCTGGATGAGTGTCTGGCGTATATCCATCAGGTGCACGGCAGTTTGCAGATGGTCGAGTTCTACGGCGCCGCGTTGCTCGCCGAAGAGATGGAGCATCTGGTCGAAGCCTTGCAGCAGGGGCGCGTCGCTTATCGCGACGAAGCCCTGCACTTGCTGCTGCAAGCCTTCGGGCAATTGCCGATCTATCTCGATCGGGTGCAGAGTGCCCGCCGCGACTTGCCGCTGGTGGTGCTGCCGCTGATCAACGACCTGCGCAGTGCGCGCGGCGACAGCCTGCTCTCGGAAACCAGCCTGTTCAGCCCGCCCTTGCCGGACGTGTCGCCGTTGAGCGCAGACGCCTTGGCCGCGCTGGAGCCGGCCGACTGGCCCAACGTACTGCGCAAGTTGCGCCAGATGCTGCAGATGGCGCTGGTCGGGTTGCTGCGCGAGCAGGATGACCAGACCCACCTCGAATATCTGGCGAAAGTTTTCCAGCGCCTCGAAGCGCTCAGCGCCGATGCGCCCCTGAGCCTGCTGTGGCAGGTCGCTTCCGCGCTGGTCGAAGGCATGCGCGAAGGCGCCATCGCCAACAGCCCGGCGTTGCGCAGCCTGTTCAAGGACGCCGACAAGGAACTCAAGCGCCTGCTCGAACAAGGCCCGCGCGGCCTCAATCAGCCGCCCCCGCCGGAGCTGCTGAAAAGCCTGCTGTTCTATATTGCCAAAGCCGAACATCCCACCGGGCAGATGCTGACCATGAAAGATCGCTACTCCCTGGACGACGCGTTGCCCGACAGCGCGATGGTCGACGAAGAACGCGCGCGCCTGGCCGGTCCCGACCGCGATGCGATGCGCTCGGTGCTGGCGGCGCTATGCGAAGAGTTGGTGCGGGTCAAGGAACGCCTCGACCTGTTCGTGCGTAGCGACCGTCAGCACACCGCTGATCTGGAGAGCCTGCTGGCGCCGTTGCGGCAGATCGCCGACACCCTCGCGGTGCTCGGTTTCGGCCAGCCGCGCAAAGTCATCATCGATCAACTGGCGGTGGTGCTCAGCCTCGCCCAGGGCCAGCGCGAACCGAATGACGCGACCCTGATGGACGTTGCCGGTGCGCTGCTCTACGTCGAAGCCAACCTCGCCGGAATGGTCGGCACCGTCGAGCCGGAAAGCCCCGAAGACGCGCGCCTGCCGACCACCGACCTGACGCAGATCCACCAGATCGTGATCAAGGAAGCACGCATCTGCCTGCAACAGGCCAAGGACATGATCGTCGATTACATCGACGCCGACTGGGATCGCCAGCAACTGCAGCCGCTGCCGGAACTGCTTACCCAAGTGCGCGGCGCGCTGGCGATGATTCCGCTGAGCCGGGCGGCGAGTCTGGTCGAGGCCTGTAACAGCTTCATCCGCGAACACCTGCTGCTCGATCCGCACCAGCCGGGCTGGCAGCAACTGGATAATCTGGCCGACGTCATCACCAGCCTCGAGTATTACCTCGAGCGCCTGAGCGACGACCCGCAAGCGCCGAATGAGCAACTGCTGGATGTCGCACAAAAGAGCCTCGCCAGCCTCGGTTTCTTTCCACATGAACCGCACGTACCGCTGCTCGACGATGTGCTCAGCCCCAGCGAAGCGCTGGTGATGCAGGACCTGCAAGCGCTGGATGACCCCGAGACTGTGCAGTCGCTGGCCGACGTGCTGGCCAGCCCGGTGTCGGCGGTCAACCCGCCGGCCTTGATCACGCCCGGCAGCCTGATGCCACCACCGGCCGATGAAGAACCGGTGGACGACGAACTGCGCGAAGTGTTCCTCGAAGAGACCGACGAAGTCCTCGAAGTCCTGCACGAATACCTGCCGCGCTGGACGGCGGACACCCATGACCGCGCCGCCCTGACCGAGCTGCGTCGGGCCTTCCACACCTTGAAGGGCAGCGGGCGCATGGTTCGTGCGCTGATCCTTGGCGAGCTGGCCTGGGCGGTGGAAAACCTGCTCAACCGCGTGCTGGAACACAGCGTCGAACCTGGTACGCAGGTGCAGCAGTTGCTCACCGACACGGTGTTGCTGCTGCCGGAACTCATCAGCGAATTCGCCACGCAGCGACAGCGTCAGCGCAGCGATGTCGATCAACTGGCGGCCCGCGCGCATGCGCTGGCCAAAGGCGTCGAGCCGCTGGCGGCCGAAGACGTCGCCGACGTGGCGGCCCTCGACCCGTTGTTGCTGGAGATCTTCCGCAACGAGGCCGAAACCCACCTCGCCAGCCTCAACCGCTTCCTCGATCAGGCTGCCGAGCATGTGCCGCTGCCGGCCAGCGACGAATTGCAGCGCGCCTTGCACACGCTCAAGGGCAGTGCGTCGATGGCCGGCGTGTTGCCGATTGCCGAACTGGCCGCGCCGCTGGATAAACTGGCGCGCGAGTTCAAGGCGCATCAGTTGCCGCTGGATCTGGATGAAGTGGAATTGCTCCTTGAAGCCGAAGGCCTGTTCCGCGTCGGTCTGCGCCAGCTCAAGCACGATCCGCTGGCACCGATTGTCGGTGCGCAGTCGCTGATCAAACGCACCGAAACGCTGCTGGCCGAACGCCTGGAGGCGATCCTCAACGCGCCGAACACTGGCCTGCGGATCAAGCGTGATCCGCAACTGATCAACAACTTCCTCGCTCAAGGCATGGACATCCTGCTCGACGCCGAAAGCCTGTTGCAACGCTGGCAGCAACACCCCGGCGAGCGCCAGGAACTCAGCGCGCTGCTGGACGAACTGACCACCCTTGGCGAAGGCGCACACCTCGCCGATCTGCTGCCGGTGGACGTGCTCTGCGAAGCATTGCTCGACCTCTATGGCGCCGTCGAAGAAAGCAGCCTGGCGGTCAGCGACAGGTTCTTCCACGAAGCGCAGAACGCTCACGAAGCGCTGATCAACATGCTCGACGAACTGGCCGCCGGCCAGGAAATCACCCCACAGCCGCAGCGCATTCGCGCCCTGCACGAACTGCTCGATGAAAGCCTCGACCCGGCAGCGATGGGGCTGATTCGCAGCGACGGCAGCCGCACCTTGAGCATCAGCGAACTGGGCGCCGCGACCGCCGAACTCGCCCACGCCAATGCCGAGACCGCACCGGACGACGAGATCGTCGAGATCTTCCTCGAAGAAGCGGTGGATATTCTCGACAGTGCCGGGCAAGCCCTGCAGCGCTGGTTGAGCGACCCGGACAACGCTGCGCCGCTGTCGTCGTTGCAACGCGATTTGCACACCCTCAAGGGTGGCGCGCGGATGGCCGAGGTCGATGCCATCGGCGATCTGGCCCATGAGCTGGAAAGTCTTTACGAAGGTCTGGTGGATCGTCGCCACAGTTACAGCGAGCTGCTCGGACGCTTGCTGCACAAGAGCCACGACCGCTTGGCTCAGTTGCTTGAACAGTTGCACAACCATCAGCCACTGACCCCGGCGCAAGACCTGATCGAAGCGATCCGCCAATTCCGTCAGGGCCAGTCCGGCAGTGCCGAAACGGTGCAGCCGACGGCTGTACCCGACAGCGCAGCGCATGATCCCGAGCTGCTGGAAATCTTCCTCGAAGAAGGTTTCGACATCATCGAAAGCTCCGGCGCGGCGCTGCTGCGCTGGCAGGCGGAGCCGGGCAATCGCCAGGAAGTGGAAACCCTGCTGCGCGATCTGCACACCCTCAAGGGCGGTGCGCGGATGGTCGAGATCGGCCCGATCGGCGACCTCGCCCATGAGTTGGAATACCTTTACGAAAGTCTCGCCACCGGCGTGCTGCAACCGTCCGCCGAACTGTTCGCGCTGGTGCAGCGCGGGCATGACCGGCTGGCGCAGATGCTCGACGGGGTGCGCGCCGGGCAGCCATGCCCGCCGGCGGATCGGCTGATCAATGCGATCCAGAATTTCAGCCACCCGGCGACTCCTGATACATCGCCGCCGTTGCCGCTTCCGGCCAAGACCGAGCCTGCGGTACCCGCCGCCGATGCCGGCGCGGACATGGTCAAGGTCTCCGCCGAACTGCTCGATGACTTGGTCAATCTGGCCGGGGAAACCTCGATTTTCCGTGGGCGTATCGAACAGCAAGTCAGCGATGCACAAACCGCGCTGAACGAGATGGAAACCACCATCGAGCGCATGCGCGATCAGTTGCGCCGGCTCGACACCGAAACCCAGGGGCGGATCCTCAGCCGTCAGCAAGTCGATGCCGAACGCCTCGGTTACGAAGAGTTCGACCCGCTGGAAATGGACCGCCATTCGCAGTTGCAGCAATTGTCGCGGGCACTGTTCGAGTCCGCCTCCGACTTGCTCGATCTCAAGGAAACCCTCGAGCGCCGCAACCACGACGCCGAGAACCTGTTGCAGCAGCAGGGGCGGATCAATACCGAATTGCAGGAAGGCCTGATGCGCACGCGCATGGTGCCGTTCGAACGGATGCTGCCACGCCTGAAACGCATCGTGCGGCAGGTCGCCGAAGAGCTGAACAAGGACGTCGCGTTCATCATCGGCAACGCCGAAGGCGAGATGGATCGCAATGTGCTGGAGCGCATGGCCGCGCCGCTGGAGCACATGCTGCGCAACGCCGTCGACCACGGGTTGGAGTCGGCCGAAGTGCGGCTGGCGGCGGGCAAACCGGCGCAAGGCACGATCACCCTGGACCTGACCCGCGAGGGTGGCGACATCGTTTTCGATATTCGCGACGACGGCGCCGGGGTGCCGCTGGAAGCGGTGCGGCGCAAAGCGATCAAGCGCGGCCTGCTCGCACCGGACGCCGAAATCAGCGACCGCGACGTGCTGCAGTTCATCCTGCAGCCGGGGTTCTCCACGGCGGAAAAGATCACCCAGATTTCCGGGCGCGGCGTCGGCATGGACGTGGTTCACGAAGAAGTCCGTCAGCTCGGCGGCACCATGAGCATCGACTCGGTGCCGGGGCAGGGCGTGCATTTCCGTATTCGTCTGCCGTTCACCGTGTCGGTCAACCGCGCGCTGATGGTGCAGTGTGGCGAGGATCAATACGCGATTCCGCTGAACACCATCGAAGGCATCGTGCGCGTGTTGCCGAATGATCTGGAAGCGCACTACCGCAACGATCCGCCGAGCTACCACTACGCCGGTCAGCGCTACGAACTGTGCTATCTGGGCGAGCTGCTGAAAACCGCGCCGCGGCCGAAACTGCTCGGCCAGAGCCTGCCGTTGCCGGTGCTTCTGGTGCAGTGCAATGACCGGCACATCGCGGTGCAGGTCGATGCGATGGCCGGCACTCGCGAGATCGTGGTCAAGAGCCTCGGCCCGCAGTTTGCGGCGGTGCAGGGCGTGTCCGGGGCGACGATTCTTGGCGATGGCCGGGTGGTGCTGATTCTTGATTTGCTCGCACCGATCCGCGCGATGCAGGCGCGGGTTGCGCAGCGTCCGGCGCAGGCGGAAATCGACAGCGAACCGCAGAAACCGTTGCTGGTGCTGGTGGTCGACGACTCGGTGACCGTGCGCAAGGTCACCAGCCGTTTGCTCGAACGCCATGGCATGAACGTGCTGACCGCCAAGGACGGTGTCGATGCCATGCTGCTGCTCGAAGAACACATGCCTGACCTGATGCTGCTCGACATCGAAATGCCGCGCATGGACGGCTTCGAAGTCGCCACCCAGGTACGCAATGACGAGCGCCTGCAACACCTGCCGATCATCATGATCACCTCGCGCACCGGGCAGAAGCACCGCGACCGCGCGATGGCCATCGGCGTCAACGACTACCTCGGCAAGCCGTATCAGGAATCGGTGCTGCTCGAAAGCATTGCCCACTGGAGCAAGAAACATGCATGAGCGCCGCCACAACGCGCGCACCAGCCAACTCACCGGCCTGCTGCTGCCGTTGGCCGACCGCAACCTGATCCTGCCCAACGTCGCTGTGGCCGAGCTGATTGACTACCAGGCCAGCGCCTTCGATCTGGACACCCCGCCGTGGTACCTGGGGCGGGTGAGCTGGCGTGAACGGCAGATTCCGCTGCTGAGTTTCGAGTCGGCCTGCGGACAGAAAGTCGTCATCGGCGAACGCGCGCGGATCGTGATTTTGAATGCGCTGGGCGGGTTGCCGGCGTTGAAGTTCATTGCGCTGCTGGTGCAGGGGATTCCGCGGTCGTACAAGCTCGACAGCCAGTTGAGTTATGTCGATGTGCCGTTGTGTGCGCTGGAGCAGGCGGCGGTGCAGGTCGGGGAGCAGGTGGCCAAGGTGCCGGATTTGTTGGGGTTGGAGCAGTTGTTGGTAGAGGCTGGGCTGGCTCACTGATCCAGAGTTTGTGGTGATCTAGCTGGCCTCTTCGCGAGCAAGCTCGCTCCCACATTGGGCTTATGCCGTGCACAAAATTTGCGTTCTCTCAAGATCTCCTGTGGGAGCGAGCTTGCTCGCGAAGGCGCCACTCGCTTCACCCAAGTCCGACAGACAAACCCTCAATTTTTACAGCGCAATAAACACCGTTCAGCCTCGTTGTTTAAAGACACCCAGTGTTACGCCTCACCAGCCTACAAATCCTTGCGCCGCTGCCTACGCATGCACCAGAATCCGCCGGCTTGTGCGCCCTCGGCAGGCTGCGTAACTTGATTGCGTCACTGATTCCCAGTGATCGGGTTTAGCAGCCCGGCTTTGTCCTTTCCCCGGTGCACGAGATTCATCCAGTCAGGCATTCGCCTGCGCTTGATGGTGGCTGTGCGCATGGCACCTTCGGGTGCGCCGGGTTGGGGATTGACCGGTCTGCTAACTTGCGCATAGCCGCCACCCTATCGTTTAGCAGCGGGATGGTGCGGCCTAATAGAGATTTATCCCCATGTTCAAAGTAACGCCAAACCCGCCGGTCACCGACACGGCATCCCCTTACGAAGCCCCCGAATCGAAGAAATTTCACGAAGCCGCCGAACTCGCCCTCGACCATTACCTCGGTCCGCCAAAACCCGACCTCATGGCCACGCCCTACACCCCCAACACGCTGTACATGGCCAACCCCGACGCCGACAGCGAATCCCTGCTGGCCGACGCCTCCGAATCCCTCGGCTCGGCCACGGTCATGCTCAACAACCATGCGGCGCTGGTGCAAGGCACGCACCGCAAGACCCTGCAAGGCATCGCTCAAGTGGTGATGGTGGCGGAGATGGCGGTCAATCGGGTGTTGGATAAGTTGGTGCCGACTGGCTGAGTCATGCGCTGAATGCTCTGGCCCCTTCGCGAGCAAGCCCGCTCCCACAGGGGGATCTCCAGTGGATGCATATTTTGTGTATGACACAAAATCCCCTGTGGGAGTGGGCTTGCTCGCGAAGGTGTCAGTGAACGTTACGCTCAGCGTAATGATTCACCACCGCGCTTGATTGATGCCCCCAATCCACACGCCTAACGTAGCTCCACGACAGCGAACCCGTGGAGTGAGCATGACAACAACAATTTCCCCCGACTCGCGCTGGACGCGGCGGCGTGACGAGAAGCAGCGGCGTCTCGACAAGGTGCGCGGGCTGGCCGACGGTGTGGTGTTGCCCAGCGACAAGATCGTCGCCGCGCTCGAAGCGTTGATCCATCCCGGCGACCGTGTGGTGCTGGAGGGCAACAACCAGAAGCAGGCGGATTTCCTTTCCCGTTCGCTGGCCAAGGCTGACCCGGCCAAGCTGCATGATCTGCACATGATCATGCCGAGCGTCGGTCGCTCCGAGCACCTCGATCTGTTCGAACGCGGCATCGCCCGCAAGCTCGATTTCTCCTTCGCCGGCACCCAGAGCCTGCGCATCAGCCAGTTGCTCGAAGACGGCCTGCTGGAAATCGGCGCGATCCACACCTACATCGAACTCTACGCGCGGCTGGTGGTGGACCTGATCCCCAACGTCGTGCTTTCGGCCGGGTTCATGGCTGACCGCGCCGGCAACATCTACACCGGCCCGAGCACCGAAGACACCCCGGCACTCATTGAGCCGGCGGCGTTCAGCGATGGCATCGTCATCGTCCAGGTCAACCAATTGGTCGACGATGTCAGCGAACTGCCTCGCGTGGATATCCCCGCCTCATGGGTCGATTTCGTGGTGGTGGCGGACAAGCCGTTCTACATCGAACCGCTGTTCACCCGCGACCCACGGCACATCAAACCGGTCCACGTGTTGATGGCGATGATGGCGATTCGCGGGATCTACGAAAAACACAACGTGCAGTCGCTCAACCACGGCATCGGTTTCAACACCGCCGCCATCGAGCTGATCCTGCCGACCTACGGCGAATCCCTCGGCCTCAAAGGCAAAATCTGCCGCAACTGGACGCTCAACCCGCACCCGACGCTGATCCCGGCGATCGAAAGCGGCTGGGTAGAAAGCGTGCACTGCTTCGGCACCGAACTGGGCATGGAAAACTACATCGCCGCGCGCCCGGACGTGTTCTTCACCGGCCGCGACGGCTCGCTGCGTTCCAACCGGATGTTCTGCCAACTGGCGGGGCAGTACGCGGTGGATCTGTTTATCGGCGCGACGTTGCAGGTCGATGGCGACGGCCATTCCTCGACCGTGACCCGTGGCCGCCTCGCCGGTTTCGGCGGTGCACCGAACATGGGCCACGACCCGCGCGGTCGGCGTCACGGCACCCCGGCCTGGCTCGACATGCGCCATGACGATTCGCAGCAACCGATGCTCGAACGCGGCAAGAAACTCGTGGTGCAAATGGTCGAGACCTTCCAGGAGGGCGGCAAACCGACCTTCGTCGAAACCCTCGACGCGGTCGAAGTGGCGAAGAAAAGCGGCATGCCGCTGGCGCCGATCATGATCTACGGCGACGACGTCACCCACCTGCTCACCGAAGAAGGCATCGCCTACCTGTACAAGGCGCGCTCGCTGGAAGAGCGTCAGGCGATGATCGCAGCGGTTGCGGGCGTCACCGCCATCGGTCTGCGTCACAACCCGAAAGACACCGAACGCATGCGCCGCGAAGGCCTGATCGCCTTGCCCGAAGACCTCGGCATCCGCCGCACCGACGCCACCCGCGAACTGCTGGCGGCGAAAAGCGTGGCTGATCTGGTCGAGTGGTCCGGCGGCCTGTACAACCCGCCCGCCAAGTTCAGGAGCTGGTAATGCACGCACTCAACCTGCAAGCGAAACCCCTGAGCCTCAGCGAACACCTGGCCGATCTGGCGGTGGATGCGCTGATCGACGAAGCCGATCTGTCGCCGAAACCGGCGCTGGTCGACCGACGTGGCAATGGCGCGCACACCGATCTGCACCTGGGCCTGATGCACGCCTCGGCGTTGTCGTTGTGGCCGGCGTTCAAGGAAATGGCTGAAGCCGCAGCTGAAATCGGCGCAGTCGATTCAACGTTGCGCGAAGCGATTGGCCGCATCGGTCGCGAAGGCGAGCAAGCGATGCTCGCGACCACCAACGGGGTGAATACCCATCGCGGGGCAATTTGGGCATTGGGATTACTGGTGACCGCCGCTGCGCTGGAACCGAAATCCTCAAGTGCCAACGCCGTCACCCTGCGCGCCGCACGTCTGGCCTTGCTGGATGACCGCTACGCACCAAAACCGCTGAGCCACGGCGCGCAAGTCGCCCTGCGTTACGGCGCACGCGGTGCCCGTGAGGAAGCGCAACTCGGCTTTCCGTCCGTGCTGCAACGCGGCCTGCCGCAACTCAAACGCAGCCGCGCCAGCGGCCACGGCGAACAGAACGCCCGGCTCGATGCGCTGCTGGCGATCATGACCGATCTGGCCGACACCTGCGTGCTCTACCGCGCCGGTGAACAAGGTCTGCAGGCCATGCAACAAGGCGCGCAAGCGGTGCTCGACGCCGGCGGCAGCGCCAGCCTCAGCGGGCGTCGGCGCCTGCACGAGCTGGATCAACAACTCATCGCATTGAATGCCTCGCCCGGTGGCGCCGCCGACTTGCTCGCCGCCACGCTGCTGCTTGATCGAATCGAGCGCGACGGCATCCTTCAGGGAGCGTTTTGATGGAAACCTTATCCTTTGAATTCCCCGCCGGGCAGCCGCCACGCGGAAGGGCGCTGGTCGGTTGTGTCGGCTCGGGCGATCTGGAAGTGCTGATCGAACCGGGGCTGGCCGGCAAGCTGACGATTAATGTGCAGACCTCGGTCAACGGCGCGCAACAGCGCTGGCAGCATCTGTTTGCGCGGATGTTCGACGGCACCACGCCACCGGCGATGGCCATCGATATCCACGATTTCGGCGCTACGCCGGGTGTGGTGCGTTTGCGTCTGGAACAAGGTTTCGAGGAGATCGGCCATGACTGACAGCGCAGCGCTGTTGCACAAGCACAGCTTCGTCGAACTCGGGGCGCGGCAACGGGCGAAAGCCTTGCTCGACGCCGGGACCTTCCGCGAATTGCTCGACCCGTTTCAACGGGTGATGTCGCCATGGCTGGAGCGTCAGGGCGTGGTGCCGCAAGCCGATGACGGCGTGGTGATCGCCAAGGGCAGCCTCGACGGTTTGCCGGTGGTCATTGCCGCCATCGAAGGCGCGTTTCAGGGCGGCAGCCTCGGCGAAGTCGGCGGGGCGAAGATTGCCGGCGCGCTGGAACTGGCCGCCGAAGACAACCGCAAAGGCATCCCGACCCGCGCCGTGTTGCTGCTGGAAACCGGCGGCGTGCGTTTGCAGGAAGCCAACCTCGGGCTGGCGGCGATTGCCGATATTCATGCAGCGATTGTCGACTTGCAGCAGTACCAACCGGTGGTCGGTGTGGTCGCGGGCAGCGTCGGTTGCTTCGGTGGTATGTCGATTGCCGCTGCGTTGTGCAGCTATTTGCTGGTGACCCAGGAAGCGCGCCTCGGCCTCAACGGCCCGCAAGTGATCGAGCAGGAAGCCGGGATCGAGGAATACGACTCCCGCGACCGGCCCTTCATCTGGAGCCTGACCGGTGGCGAGCAGCGTTTCGCCAGTGGTCTGGTGGATCGTTATGTCGCCGATGATGTGGCGCAGATTCGTAAGCAGGTCGGCGAATTACTGCAGCAAGGATTGCCGCCGCAACCGCGCAGTCAGCGTGCCGAGTGGTTCCTGCAACGTCTGGCCAGCCTGGACACCGATAAGCAAATCGAGCCGTCGGTGGTTCGCGATCTGTATCAAGGAGAGCGCTCATGAGTGATTATTCCGTGCGCGGTTTGAACTGGTTCAATGCCCTGAGCGCTGGCGCGAAAGCCGTAGAAGGTTTACCGCCGTCGTTGCAAGTGGCCGATGGCGAACTCGGAAGGTTTATCGCTGTGGTCGCTGACCCGGACAACCGTTTCCCACGCGCTCGCAACGGCGAAGTCGGATTGCTCGAAGGCTGGGGGCTGGCCAAGGCTGTGGATGACGTGATCACGGCTGATCGCGATATAGCGCAGAAGCGCCCGATCATCGCCATCGTCGACGTCCCGAGCCAGGCTTACGGTCGTCGCGAAGAAGCCCTCGGCATTCATCAGGCCCTGGCCGGTGCGGCGGACAGTTATGCCCGCGCCCGTCTGGCCGGGCATCCGGTGATTGCGCTGCTGGTGGGCAAGGCCATGTCCGGTGCGTTTCTCGCTCACGGTTATCAGGCCAACCGCTTGATTGCCCTGCGCGATCCCGGGGTGATGGTGCATGCGATGGGCAAGGCCTCGGCGGCGCGGGTGACCCTGCGCAGTATCGAGGAACTGGAAGCACTGGCTGCCAGCGTGCCGCCGATGGCCTACGACATCGACAGCTATGCCAGCCTCGGATTGCTCTGGGAAACCCTGTCGGTGCAACAGATCGAGCAGCCGACGGCTGAAGATCTGGCGCGGGTGACCGAGTGCCTGAAACAGGCCATCGACGATATCTCCAGCACTGACTTGAGCAAGCGTCTCGGCGCGAAAAATCGTGAGGCATCCAGTCGTGTGCGCGAACTGTTGAGGGCGCAATGGTGAACCTGCCACTGGCCCACGACCTGCTGTGGGGCATGACCTCGGCGCAGCTGCCGGCGGATGCGCCGCAGTGGGCGAACGAGTCGCTGGCTGCCGGGCAACCGGTGGTGGTGCGGCGGGCGGTGAGTGCAGAAGGTTGGGTCGCGGTGGGTATTCGCGGTGTGTTGCGTGAGCAGCGGCTGGCGGTGTTCATGAGCCTTGATGCGATAGTGCGTCGGGTCAGTCCGGAAGCGCTTTGTCATGTCGATTGCGAGCGCGATTTACCGGTGATGCAGGCACTCAAACAACTGCGGCCGATGCTCGATGATTGCGGTTGGGTCTGGGGTGTCAGCGGCAGTGTCGGGTTTGAATTGGCCAGTGGTTTTAGAGCGATGCACGCGGCCAGCGATCTCGATCTGATTCTGCGTACCCCGCAACTGATCACCCGTAATCAGGCACGCAAACTGGTCGAACTCTTTGATCAAGCTGTGTGCCGGGTCGACATGCAGTTGCAGACCCCGTTCGGTGCAGTGGCTTTGCGCGAATGGGCCAGCGGGTCTGCACGGGTGCTGCTGAAAAACGCCCATCAAGCCTGTCTGGTCGCTGACCCGTGGAACCCGCAGGAGCAGGCAGCGTGAGCAGCCTGTTGGTGTTCCCCGGCCAGGGCGCGCAGCAACCGGGCATGCTCCAGCGTTTGCCTCGGGCGACCTTGACCGAGGCCAGCGAGGTGCTCGGTGAAGATGTCGCGCGGCTCGATTCTGCCGACGCGTTGCGCAGCACCCGGGCGGTTCAGCTGTGCCTGTTGATCGCCGGGGTCGCTGCTTCGCGGCAGTTGCTGCAGGACGAATTGGAAGCGGATTACGTCGCCGGTCTGTCCATCGGTGCGTACCCGGCAGCGGTGGTCGCCGGGGCTTTGAGCTTCAGCGATGCGCTGCATCTGGTCAGCCTGCGTGGCGAGTTGATGCAGCAGGCTTATCCACAGGGCTATGGCATGACCGCGATCATCGGTCTGCAATTATCCACCGTCGAAACGCTGCTGGCGCAGGTGCACAGCGCGCAGTCGCCGGTGTATCTGGCCAACATCAATGCCGATAACCAGGTGGTGATTGCCGGCAGCGACAAGGCGATGCAAGCGGTGGCGGAACTGGCGCGCAGTCGTGGCGCCGGTCTGGCGAAACGCCTGGCGGTGAGCGTGCCGTCGCACTGTCCGCTGCTGGAGGCATCGGCGCAAACCCTCGCCGAAGCCTTTGCCAAGGTTGCACTGAAGACCCCGAAAATCGCCTACCTGAGCGGCAGTCGCGCGCGTCCACTGAACAAGCCTGAAGCCCTGCGTGACGACCTCGCTTTCAACATGTGTCGCGTGGTGGACTGGCGCGGCACCGTGCAAAGCGCTTACGAGCGCGGCGTACGTTTACAAATCGAACTGCCGCCCGGTGCGGTGCTGACCGGGCTGGCGCGCCGGGTGTTCGAATCGGGCACGGTCACTGCCTTCGACAGTGCGCGTCTGGACACCTTGCAGGCGCTGTTGCGAGAGGAGGGTGGCCGCCGACCATAAACCGCCGCGACTCAGGCTTCGAACAACAAAAACAACATTCGACGATGCACTTTGAGGACTACAACAATGATTATTTACGGTGTGGCGCTGTTGGCGATCTGTACGCTGGCAGGGGTGATCATGGGTGACATGCTCGGCGTGTTGCTGGGCGTCAAGTCCAACGTCGGCGGGGTCGGCATCGCCATGATCCTGTTGATCTGCGCGCGGTTGTGGATGCAGAAACGCGGCGGCATGACCAAGGATTGCGAAATGGGCGTCGGCTTCTGGGGCGCGATGTACATTCCGGTGGTGGTGGCGATGGCCGCGCAACAGAACGTCGTCACCGCCCTGCACGGCGGCCCGGTGGCGGTACTCGCGGCCATTGGTTCGGTGGTGATTTGTGGCTGCACGATTGCCTTGATCAGCCGTACCCACAAGGGCGAGCCCTTGCCCGATGAGCCGGCGGAAATCTCCCCGGTCGGCACCCCGGTAGGAGGTCGCTGATATGTGGGATCTCATTGAAAAAGGTCTGGAACACAACGGCCTGATCACCGCGTTCGCTTTCGTCGGTGTGATCATGTGGGTGTCGGTGGTGCTCTCCAAGCGCTTGACGTTCGGGCGCATTCACGGCTCGGCGATTGCCATCGTCATCGGTCTGGTGCTGGCCTGGGTCGGCGGCACCATGACGGGCGGCCAGAAAGGCCTGGCGGATCTGACGCTGTTCTCCGGCATCGGCCTGATGGGCGGGGCGATGCTGCGTGATTTTGCGATCGTCGCCACCGCGTTCGAAGTGCAGGCGACCGAGGCGAAGAAGGCCGGGATGATTGGTGTGATTGCGCTGCTGCTCGGAACCATCCTGCCGTTCATTGTTGGCGCGTGCATGGCCTGGGCCTTCGGGTATCGCGATGCGGTGAGCATGACCACCATCGGAGCGGGTGCGGTGACCTACATCGTCGGCCCAGTGACCGGTGCAGCGATTGGCGCGACTTCGGATGTGATGGCGCTGTCGATTGCCACAGGATTGATCAAGGCGATTCTGGTAATGGTCGGCACGCCGGTCGCGGCGCGCTGGATGGGCCTGGATAACCCGCGTTCGGCGATGGTGTTTGGTGGTCTGGCCGGGACGGTGAGTGGGGTGACGGCGGGGCTGGCGGCGACGGATCGGCGGTTGGTGCCTTATGGGGCGTTGACGGCGACGTTTCACACCGGGCTTGGCTGTTTGCTCGGGCCTTCGCTGTTGTTCTTCATTGTTCGCGGGATTGTTGGCTGATTCTCGGGTTCTGCGTTGCCCGTGCTGACGTCATCGCGAGCAGGCTCACTCCTACATTGGAATGCGTTCCCCTGTAGGAGTGAGCCTGCTCGCGATTGCGGCGGCACGGTTTCAAGCCTGGCGATTGGCATACATCCGACACTCCGCCAGCAACGCCAGCAGATTCGGATCACGTTCCTTGGCCTTCAGGAACACCACGCCAATGTGCTGCTGCAAGCGGTACTTCTCCTGCAATGGAATCAGCTTCACCCGGTTCTCGTATACCGCCGCAATCCGCCCCGGCAGCAACGCATAACCCACCCCCGAGCTGACCATGCTCAGCAGGGTGAAGATGTCGTTGACCTGCATCGCCACCTTCGGCTCGAACCCCGCCTGTTTGAACACCCGAATGCCGTCCTGATGGGTGGCGAAGCCCTGGGTCAGGGTGATGAAGGTTTCATCGCGCACTTCAGCCAGATCGACTTCCTGACGCTGGGCGAATCTTGAATCTGCCGGCGTGGCGAGGAAAATGTCGTCGGAAAACAGCGGGATCTGCTCGCAGTCCGGGTCGCTGACCGTGTCGTCCAGCGACACCAGAATCGCGTCGACTTCCATGTTCTTCAGCTTGTAGAGCAGGTCGATGTTCGAGCCGAGGATTAGGTCGATGTTGAGTTCGCTGCGGCGGATCTTCAGGCCCATGATCAGCTGCGGTACGGTTTTCACCGTCAGCGAATACAGCGAGCCGAGCTTGAAGCGTTCAGCGGAGAACCCGGCGGCTTCGCGAGTCAGGCGCACGCTTTCGACTACGTCGTTGATCAACTTCTGTGCGCGTTCTTCGAGCACGTAGGCGCTTTCCAGGGGCGTCAGGTTGCGTCCTTCGTGCTTGAACAGCGGGCAGCGCAGGGCGCTTTCCAGCGAATGGATCGCCCGGTGCACGCTGACGTTGCTGGTCTGCAATTCGGCGGCGGCGCGGGCGAGGTTGCCGGTGCGCATGAAGGCGAGGAACACCTCGAGTTTTTTCAGGGTCAATTCTTCGTCGATCAGCATGGCGCGGACTCTTTTTAGAATGCGTCGATTGTGCCTTGAAGATCAAAAGATCGCAGCCTTCGGCAGCTCCTACCTGTGGAATGCGATCTTCCTGTAGGAGCTGCCGAAGGCTGCGATCTTTTGATCCTGGCTTTGAACAGAAACATTGCGCTTTTACGCTCAAGGCCCGAGCCTTGCGCGCTGCGGTAACGAATAACGAGGTGAGCGACACATGTATCACGGGGAAAAACTCAACGCCTGGACGCATCTGGTCGGGGCAGTGGCAGCGTTTATCGGTGGCGTGTGGATGCTGGTGATTGCCAGCCTCGACGGCAGTCCGTGGAAGATTGTCAGCGTGGCGATCTACGCCTTTACCTTGCTGGTGCTCTACAGCGCCTCGACCGTGTACCACAGCGTGCGCGGGCGCAAGAAAGCGATCATGAAGAAGGTCGATCACTTTTCGATCTACCTGCTGATCGCTGGCAGCTACACGCCGTTCTGCCTGGTGACGTTACGCGGGCCTTGGGGCTGGACGCTGTTCGGGATTGTCTGGGGGCTGGCGTTGATCGGCATTTTGCAGGAGATCAAGCCACGCTCGGAGGCGCGGATCCTGTCAATCGTGATCTATGCGGTGATGGGCTGGATCGTGCTGGTGGCGGTCAAACCGTTGATTGCGGCGCTGGGCACCACCGGTTTCGCCTGGCTGGCCACGGGCGGGGTTTTGTACACCGTGGGGATCATCTTTTTTGCCCTTGATCACCGGTTGCGCCATGCGCACGGGATCTGGCATCTGTTCGTGATCGCCGGGAGTCTGCTGCACTTTGTGGCGATTCTGTTTTACGTCCTCTAGAGACACCACCATCCCCCTGTAGGAGTGAGCCTGCTCGCGATGGCGTCCGGTCAGTCAACAGTGTTTTTGACTGATAGACCGCTATCGCGAGCAGGCTCACTCCTACAGGGGAACGTATTCCAATTGTGGATTTAGAAGTCGCCCCAAAGCTGCTGAGCCACCGCCAGTGCAACCACCGGCGCAGTTTCAGTGCGCAACACCCGTGGCCCAAGCCGTGCAGCATGGAAGCCGTTGCCCTTGGCCTGCTCAACCTCGGCATCCGACAAACCGCCCTCCGGCCCGATCAGGAACGCCAGGGTCGCCGGTTTGGCATGGCTCACCAGCGGCTCGGCCACCGGGTGCAGTACCAGTTTCAACTCAGCCTGGGTTTGCTTCAGCCAGTCGGCCAACAACACCGGCGGATGAATCACCGGCACCCGCGAGCGCCCGCACTGCTCGCAGGCGCTGATCGCCACCTGACGCCAGTGCAGCAGGCGTTTGTCGGCGCGTTCGTCCTTCAGGCGCACTTCGCAGCGGTCGCTGAAGATCGGGGTGATTTCGCTCACGCCCAGCTCGGTGGCTTTCTGGATCGCCCAGTCCATGCGCTCGCCCCGGGACAGGCCCTGTCCGAGGTGGATGCGCAGCGGCGATTCGATCTGCCCGGCTAACTGTTCGTCGATCTGCACGACGACGCGTTTCTTGCCGACTTCCACCAGCGAGCCGCGAAACTCATGGCCGGAGCCGTCGAACAACTGCACCGCATCGCCCTCGGCCATGCGCAGCACGCGGCTGATGTAATGCGCCTGGGCTTCCGGCAGTTCGTGTTCGCCGGTGCTCAGGGGGGCGTCGATAAAGAAGCGGGACAGTCTCATTTCGGGTCTCTGGAAAGATGTGAATCAGTTGGATCGGTGTCGACTTCATTCGCGAGCAAGCTCGCTCCCACATTTAGAATGCATTTCCCTGTGGGAGCGAGCTTGCTCGCGAAAGCGGCAGTTCAGGCGCCACAAATTTTGAATCAGCCCGGATCACGGAACCCCGGGTGGAAATCCTTCGGCACCGCCACGCTGACGCTGTCCCGTGTGGCGATGTCGATACCTTCGCTGGCGACTTCGGCGAGGAAGTCGATCTGCTCCGGGGTAATCACGTACGGCGGCAGGAAATACACCACGCTGCCCAGCGGACGCAGTAACGCGCCACGCTCCAGCGCATGCTGGAACACCTTCAGACCACGGCGTTCCTGCCAAGGGTAGGCCTCTTTGGTGGCTTTATCCTTGACCATTTCGATCGCCAGCACCATGCCGGTCTGGCGCACTTCGCTGACATTCGGGTGATCGACCAGATGCGCAGTGGCCGACGCCATGCGTTGGGCGAGCGCCTGGTTGTTCTCGATGACGTTGTCCTGCTCGAAGATATCCAGCGTCGCCAACGCGGCCGCACAGGCCAGCGGGTTGCCGGTGTAGCTGTGCGAGTGGAGGAAGGCGCGCAGGGTTGGATAGTCGTCGTAGAACGCGCTGTAGACCTCGTCGGTGGTCAGGCACGCTGCCAGCGGCAGATAGCCGCCGGTCAGGGCCTTGGACAGGCAGAGGAAGTCCGGGCGGATGCCGGCCTGCTCACAGGCAAACATGGTGCCGGTGCGGCCGAAACCGACGGCGATTTCGTCGTGGATCAGGTGCACGCCGTAGCGGTCGCAGGCTTCGCGCAGCAGCTTGAGGTACACCGGGTGATACATGCGCATGCCGCCGGCGCCCTGAATCAACGGCTCGACGATCACCGCTGCAACGCTGTCATGATGCTCAGCCAACGTCTGTTCCATGGCCGCGAACATGTTGCGCGAGTGTTCTTCCCAACTCATGCCTTGCGGGCGCAGGTAGCAATCCGGGCTGGGCACCTTGATGGTGTCCATCAGCAGCGCTTTGTAGGTCTCGGTGAACAGCGGCACGTCGCCGACCGCCATCGCTGCCATGGTTTCGCCGTGGTAGCTGTTGGTCAGGGTGACGAAGCGCTTTTTGTTTGCCTGGCCGCGGTTGAGCCAGTAGTGAAAGCTCATTTTCAGCGCGACTTCGATGCAGGACGAACCGTTATCGGCGTAGAACACCCGGTTCAGGCCTTCCGGGGTCATCTTCACCAGACGTTCGGACAACTCGATCACCGGTTGATGGCTGAAGCCGGCGAGAATCACGTGTTCCAGTTGATCCACCTGATCCTTGATGCGCTGGTTGATGCGCGGGTTGGCGTGGCCGAACACGTTGACCCACCAGGAGCTGACCGCATCGAGGTAGCGCTTGCCTTCGAAGTCTTCAAGCCAGACGCCTTCACCGCGCTTGATCGGGATCAGCGGCAGCTGTTCGTGGTCTTTCATCTGGGTGCAGGGATGCCACAGCACCGCGAGATCGCGTTGCATCCACTGGTTATTCAGGCCCATTTACAGTCTCCTCGAGGCGGCTCGCGTCAGGCGCGGGCAAACAATCGCGCAAGCCTATGCAATGCATCGCGTCGGGACAACCCATTGCGTCGATTGAGCTACTTTGTATGGGCCGATAGACGTCGCTGGCGGCGTTTTGATGGCTGACGTATTCTTCGCGGTTCTTTGGGTCGTCTGACCCGCAAAACTGCTTTTTTCCTACGTGTATTTCCGGAGTTCGCTGAATGTCTGTCGGTTGGCTGCGCGCCTGTGCGCTGGTGATGTTGGGGCTGTTCAGCGTTACGGCGCTGGCCAAGGATAAAACCGCAATCGTGATCGGCGGCGGCCTGTCGGGCCTGACCGCGGCTTACGAGCTGCAGAACAAGGGCTGGCAGGTCACCCTGCTGGAAGCCAAGCCGAGCCTCGGCGGTCGCTCGGGCATGGCCACCAGCGAATGGATCGGCAACGACAAGACCCAGCCGGTGCTGAACAAGTACGTCTCGACCTTCAAGCTGGGCACCACGCCAGCCCCTGAATTCGTGCGTACTCCGGGTTATCTGATCGACGGCGAGTACTTCTCCGCAGCCGATCTGGCGACCAAGCAGCCAGCTACCGCCGACGCCTTGAAGCGCTACCAGAAAACCCTCGACGATCTGGCGCGCTCGATCGACGACCCGCAGAACCCGGCCGCGACCAACACCCTGCATGCGCTGGACCAGATCAACGTCTCGAGCTGGCTCGACAAGCAGAACCTGCCGGCCACCGCGCGGCAGTTGATCAATCAGGACATCCGCACCCACTACGACGAGCCTTCGCGTCTGTCGCTGCTGTATTTCGCCCAGCAGAACCGCGTGTATCGCGGCGTCTCCGACCGTGACCTGCGCGCCTCGCGTCTGGTCGGCGGCAGCCAGGTACTGGCCCAGGCCTTCGTCAAACAGATCAAGACCATCAAGACCAACTCGCCGGTTTCCGCGATCACTCAGGACAAGGACGGCGTGACCGTCAAGGTCGGCAGTGTTGGCTACCAAGCTGACTACGTGGTGCTGGCCGTGCCGCTGCGTGCGCTGAACAAAATTGCGCTGACCCCGGCGCTGGACGCTCAGCACCTGGCCGCGATCAAGGGCACCAACTACGGCTGGCGCGACCAGATCATGCTCAAGTTCAAGACGCCGGTGTGGGAAAGCAAGGCGCGCATGTCCGGCGAGATCTACAGCAACACCGGCCTCGGCATGCTCTGGATCGAGCCGGCGCTGAAGGGCGGCGCCAACGTGGTGATCAACCTGTCCGGCGACAATGCCCGCGTGATGCAAGCGTTCGGCGACAAGCAGATGGTCGATCAGGTGCTGATCCGTCTGCACGCGTTTTACCCACAGGCTCGTGGCTCGTTCACCGGTTATGAAATCCGTCGCTACAGCACCGACCCGTCGATGGGCGGCGCCTACCTGGCTTACGGCCCGGGCCAGATCAGCAAGTTCTGGCGCATGTGGGAGCGCCCACTGCAACGCGTAGCGTTTGCCGGCGAACACACCGACACCCTGTACCCGGGCACTCTGGAAGGCGCGCTGCGCACCGGTCAGCGTGCGGCCAGTCAGGTTGAAGACCTGGCAGCCGGCAAATCGTTTGAACCGGTCAAAGTGGTTCCGGCCGCAGCAGCGGCAGGCGCGGCGGGTGCCGTGGCGGCGAAGAAGGGCAACTTCTTCAGCAACCTGTTTGGCGGTTCGGATGACGAGAAGAAGCCAGAACCTGTGAAGGCGCCTGAGCCAGCTCCAGCTCCAGCGCCAGCGCCAGCACCAGCACCGGCTCCAGCCCCTGCGCCAGCTCCGGTGGAAGCGCCGAAACCCGCCGCTCCGGTGAAAACCGAGCCGGCGAAGAAAGCGCCAGCCAAGCCTGCGGCGAAGAAGCCTGCAGCCAAAACCGAGGCGAAAAAGGCCCCGGCCAAGCCAGCGGCGAAAAAGGCTGAACCGGCGAAGAAGCCAGCGGCCAAGCCTGCGGCGGCTCCGGCGGCAGCGACTGACACCAAGGCGCAGTAAACCTAGCGGTGAATGAAAAGCGCGGCTCTCATGCCGCGCTTTTTTTTGGCCTGTAAGACCGCTATCGCGAGCAGGCTCACTCCTACAGGGGATCGCATTTCTCCAGTGGGAATACGGTCACTGTAGGAGTGAGCCTGCTCGCGATAGGGGCGGCTCAGACAACGCAATTCCATTGTCCGGCAACAACACCCCGCGACACTTTCGCCTTTAATCTTTCCTTAACAAGCCACTTACAGACTCTTGATCGTATTTCTCGATATTTCAAAGCAAAATTTTCCGCTTTAATTCGATAGATAACTCGCTAGTCTTGGTTCGCAGTTCTCACAGGATTTGGGCAATGCAGCTACGTAACTCTGCTTCACGCTATGGTTGGGTCAGCATCTTCATGCACTGGGGCGTGGCGCTGGCGGTCTTCGGGCTGTTCGCGCTGGGTCTGTGGATGGTGGGGCTGGATTACTACAGCAGCTGGCGCAAAGACGCGCCGGATCTGCACAAGAGCATCGGTCTGGTGTTGTTGGGTGTGATGGTGTTGCGGGTGCTCTGGCGCTTTATCAGCCCACCGCCACCGACGCTGCAAAGCTACAGCCGCATGACCCGCATCGGCGCCAAATTCGGCCACGGGTTTCTGTACGTCGGGCTGTTCGCTGTGATGCTTGCCGGTTACCTGATTTCCACCGCAGACGGTGTCGGGATCCCGGTGTTTGGCCTGTTTGAAGTTCCTGCACTGGTTTCCGGGCTACCGGATCAGGCAGACACCGCTGGGGTGATTCATCTCTGGCTGGCATGGGCGCTGGTAATTTTTTCCGGTCTCCATGCGTTGGCAGCATTGAAGCACCACTTTATCGATCGTGATGCGACCCTCACTCGAATGCTCGGTCGCAAAGCCTGAAGTTCAACCTCGACTCAAAGGAAAAGAAAGCATGTTGAAAAAGACTCTGGCCGCTCTGGCAATCGGTTCTGCACTGCTCTCGGCTGGTCAGGCCATGGCTGCGGATTACAAAATCGACAAGGAAGGCCAACACGCCTTCGTTGACTGGAAAATCAGCCACCTGGGTTACAGCTTCATCCACGGTACTTTCAAAGATTTCGACGGTACGTTCTCGTGGGATTCGGCCAAGCCTGAAGCCAGCAAGATCTCGGTTGATGTGAAAACCGCCAGCCTGTGGTCGAACCACGCTGAACGTGACAAGCACATCGCCAGCAAAGACTTCCTCGACGTGGGCAAGTTTGCTGATGCCAAGTTCGTCTCCACCGCCGTCAAATCGACCGGTGAAAAGACCGCTGACGTGACTGGCGACCTGACCCTGCACGGTGTGACCAAGCCAGTGACCTTCAAGGCTACGTTCAACGGCGAAGGCAAGGATCCGTGGGGCGGCGAGCGTGCTGGCTTCAACGCCAAAACCACCCTTAATCTGAACGATTTCGGGATCAAGGGCCCAGGTCCGACCTCGCAGACTGCGGATCTGGACATCTCGCTGGAAGGTGTGAAAGTCAAATAACTTTCGTCCGCCACATAAAAACGCCCCCGGTCGAAAGGCCGGGGCGTTTTTTATTGTCTGACACACTGCAGAGCCATTGTGGGAGCGGGCTTGCTCGCGAATGCGGCGGGTCAGTCGATACTTCCGTTACAGACATACCGAATTCGCGAGCAAGCCCGCTCCCACAGTTGATGTGGTGATTCAGGGATATTGGCTTGCTCATAAAAAATGCCCCGGCTCTTTCGAACCGGGGCATTTTTCATGGCAGCGATAACTCAGCGATTGCGGGTCAGCAGTGCTGGTTTTTCGCCGCGCGGACGGGTCGGCAGTTGATCGAGCTGCTCAGGTGTCGGGAAGCGGTCAGCCTTGGACTCCTTGTGCATGATCTTCGGCCCGGTGCTGCGCGGGTTCTGCACGGCCGGTTCGGCGCGTTGCTGATCGTCGCGAGCCGGACGGCGGTTGCGCGAGGACTCGTCACGACGGCCCTGGCCATCACGCGGAGCACCGTTGCGCGGGCCGTTGCGTTTGCCCGGCGGAGTGCCGGTGCTCGAACCGTTGCTGTTGCGCGGGCCGTTCTGGCGACCTTGCGACTGACCGCCGCGTGGAGCGCCTGCGCCTGCACCTTGTGCCGGAGCACCCGGACGACGGCCGCGGCCACCGGCAGGGGCAGCTTTCGGCACGTAGTCAACGCGGTTACCGAAGTTATCGATATCGTCGTCGAGGAACTCGTCCGGTGCACGATCAGCCGCAGCGCGTGGTGGCTGGCTCGGACGCTGTTCGCGGGCCGGGGTGCCTTCACGTGGCTTCTGCTGACGGGCAGGGCGCTCGCCGCGTTCGCCGGCGGGTTTTTCCTTGCCCTTGTCTTTGCCTTTGTCCTTGCGACCGCCGCCACCACCGCCGCCATTCGGACCGTCGCCACGCGGGCCACGGGAGTTGCGCGGGTTGCGCATGTCCGGACGCTCACGGGCTTCCGGCTTCTCGGCTTCAATAGTGCTCGAATCGAAGCCCATCAGGTCGCCGTCGGCGATTTTCTGCTTGGTCATGCGTTCGATGCTTTTCAGCAGTTTTTCTTCGTCCGGGGCCACCAGCGAGATCGCTTCGCCCGAACGCCCGGCGCGGCCAGTACGGCCGATACGGTGCACGTAGTCTTCATCGACGTTTGGCAGCTCGAAGTTGACCACGTGTGGCAACTGGTCGATGTCCAGACCGCGAGCAGCGATGTCGGTCGCTACCAGAATGCGCACTTCACCGGCCTTGAAGTCGGCCAGGGCTTTGGTGCGGGCGTTCTGGCTCTTGTTGCCGTGGATCGCCACAGCCGGCAGGCCGTGTTTGTCCAGGTACTCGGCCAGACGGTTGGCGCCGTGCTTGGTGCGGGTGAACACCAGTACCTGTTCCCAGGCGCCGGCGGTGATCAGGTGCGCCAGCAGGGCACGCTTGTGGCTGGCCGGGAGACGGAACACGCGTTGTTCGATGCGCTCGACCGTGGTGTTCGGCGGCGTGACTTCGATGCGTTCGGGGTTATGCAGCAGCTTGCCGGCAAGATCGGTGATGTCTTTGGAGAAGGTCGCCGAGAACAGCAGGTTCTGACGCTTGGCCGGCAGACGTGCGAGGACTTTCTTTACGTCGTGCACGAAGCCCATGTCGAGCATGCGGTCGGCTTCGTCGAGCACGAGGATTTCGACGTGGGACAGGTCAACGCTGCCCTGGCCGGCGAGGTCGAGCAGTCGACCCGGGCACGCAACGAGCACGTCAACGCCACGGGACATGGCCTGGACCTGCGGATTCATGCCGACGCCGCCGAAGATGCAGGCGCTGACGAATTTCAGGTCACGGGCGTAGATCTTGAAGCTCTCGTGTACCTGGGCCGCGAGTTCGCGGGTCGGGGTCAGGACCAGTACGCGCGGTTGGCGCGGGCCATGACGCTGGGATTTGTCCGGGTGACCGTTGGGGAACAACCGCTCCAGGATCGGAAGGGCGAAACCGCCGGTTTTACCGGTACCTGTCTGTGCCGCAACCATCAGGTCGCGACCTTGCAACACGGCGGGAATGGCCCGCTGTTGCACCGGAGTAGGCTCGGTATAGCCCGCATCTTCGATGGCACGGACTAAAGCCTCGGAGAGACCGAGGGAAGCAAAGGACATGAGTAATCCTGTTTTAGTTAGGGCTTGGCCCAATGGGAGTCTTGCCTGGCGCGAATCGCGTTTAAGAGGACGCGATCCCGTCCGGTCCTGCTGCGGTTCCGAAGGCACGTCAGGAGCGCTCGCGCGGGCTGAAAGCTGCGCTGTAGCGGGTCGAGAGGCCTGTTACGGTTCCGGGCGTCCGGGCGTGAGCCTGGCGGGAACGCCGGAGTATAACAGAGCAATCACTGCGCGCTGCTTTCCTGCTGCTCAACGGTTTTGCGGCTGGCCGAAGCATTGCCCAGTGGCACTGCATCGACCGGGGCTGCGCCGTAGCGTGCGCTGAGCTCGGCGTAGGCCGGTTCACGCTTGAAACGCTTGAGCTCGGCGCCAAAACGCGCCACCAGCAGATCCATGCCGGCATTGCGTCGAACCGCCAGATATTGGCTCTGACGGCTGATGACCGTGGGGTTTTCGGTGATTTGATCGCGAATATTCAGCTGATCGAGCAAGTGCTGGCCCACCCGGCGATCGGTGATCAGCAAGTCGATGCGTCCGCGCAGCAGTTTGCCGAAGTTGGCCTCGTGGGTCGGTGCCGGCTCGCGGGTGAACAGTGTCGATTCGCTGAAGTCCGGGCTGTACAGATAGCCCGGCGAAGTGCCGATGGTCAGGCCTTTGAGGTCTTCGAGCTGGCGGAACGGATGGGGACGGTCATTGGCATAGAACATCACGAACTCGACGTCCGACAGCGGTTCAATGGGGTAGAGCAGAGTGGCATCACGCTCGTCGCTGTGAAAAATGTCCAGCGCGCCATCAGCCTGGCCGGTTTCGAGCATCGACAGACAACGTTTCCACGGCAGGAACTGCCACTCGACTTCGATTCCCAGACGCTTGAACACGATGGCGGTGGTTTCGTAGTCCAGCCCGAGGTTCTTGCCATCCTCTTCGTACACGTAAGGTGCCCACGGCTCGGTGACAATACGCAGCTTCTCGCCCCGAGCGGCAAAGCTCAGGCAAGCAAAAACCAGCACGGTGAGTAACTGCGCGAAAAAAGGCATGGCTTGAGATTACGACGAGAAACGCGAAAGAGCCAGAAAGTGCCTGCACAAGCTCTAATTCGGGGATTCAAAAGCAAAAAATCGCAGCAACGACACCCCTGTAGGAGCTGCCGAAGGCTGCGATCTTTTGATCTTTCTTTTAGTGCTTAGCGCGGCAACTTCAAGTTATTCCAGATCGCCAGACTAGGTTCAGCCTGGTTCATGGAATAGAAGTGCAGCCCTGGTGCGCCACCTTGCAGCAGGCGTTCGCACATTTCGCTGACAACTTGCTCGCCGAAGCGCTGAATGCTCTGGCTGTCATCGCCGTAGGCTTCCAGTTGCTTGCGGATCCAGCGCGGGATTTCCGCACCGCAGGCATCGGAGAAACGCGCCAGCTTGCTGTAGTTGGTGATCGGCATGATCCCCGGCACCACCGGAATATCCACGCCCAGCGCCTGCAAACGGTCGACGAAGTAGAAGTAGCTGTCGGCGTTGAAGAAGTACTGGGTGATCGCGCTGTCGGCACCGGCACGGGCCTTGCGCACGAAGTTGGCGAGATCGTCTTCGTAATTGCGCGCTTGCGGATGCATCTCCGGGTAAGCGGCAACTTCGATGTGGAAATGATCACCGGTTTCTTCACGAATGAACTCAACCAGTTCGTTGGCGTGACGCAGCTCGCCGCTGGTCATGCCCATGCCGGACGGCAGGTCACCGCGCAGGGCAACGATGCGCTTGATGCCGGCCGCCTTGTACTCGTTCAGCAGGCCGCGCAGGTCGTCCTTGCTGTCGCCGACGCACGACAGGTGCGGTGCGGCCGGTACTTTGACTTCGCTTTCCAGTTGCAGAACGGTGTTGAGGGTGCGATCACGGGTCGAACCACCAGCGCCATAGGTGCAGGAGAAGAAGTCGGGGTTGTACGTTGCCAACTGACGGGCAACGTTGAGCAGCTTTTCATGCCCAGCATCGGTCTTGGTCGGGAAGAACTCGAAGCTGTAGCGACGGTCTTGGGACATGGGAAATACCCTTGGAAACACGAAGCCTGTGAGGCTTGCACGACCCATGTGGGAGCGGGCTTGCTCGCGAAAGCGGCGGGTCAGGCAACATCAATGCTGAATGACATACCGCTTTCGCGAGCAAGCCCGCTCCCACAGGGAGAGCAGGCCGCCGCGTCAATCAGTAGCGGTAAGCGTGCGGCTTGAACGGGCCTTCGACGGTGACGCCGATGTAGTCAGCCTGTTGCTTGGTCAGTTGAGTGACCACGCCACCGAAGCCGCGCACCATTTCCAGGGCCACTTCTTCGTCGAGTTTCTTCGGCAGTACTTCAACGGTCAGACGCTTGGCTTTCTCGGCTGGCGACAGGTCGGCGTACTTCTGGCCGAACAGGAAGATCTGTGCCAGTACCTGGTTGGCGAACGAACCGTCCATGATGCGGCTCGGGTGACCGGTGGCGTTGCCCAGGTTCACCAGACGGCCTTCGGCCAGCAGGATCAGGTAGTCGTCGTTCTGTGCGTCGAAAGCGCCCGGGCCGGTACGGTGGATCTTGTGGACCTGTGGCTTCACTTCTTCCCATGCCCAGTTCTTGCGCATGAAAGCGGTGTCGATTTCGTTGTCGAAGTGGCCGATGTTGCAGACAACAGCGCGCTTCTTCAGGGCTTTGAGCATGTTCGCGTCGCAAACATTGACGTTACCGGTGGTGGTCACGATCAGGTCGATCTTGCCCAGCAGCGCTTTGTCGATGCTCGCTTCGGTGCCGTCGTTGATACCGTCAATGAACGGCGAAACCAGTTCGAAACCGTCCATGCAAGCCTGCATCGCGCAGATCGGGTCAACTTCGGAAACCTTGACGATCATGCCTTCCTGACGCAGGGACTGGGCCGAACCCTTGCCCACGTCACCGTAACCGATGACCAGCGCTTGCTTGCCGGACAGCAGGTGGTCGGTACCACGCTTGATTGCATCGTTCAGGCTGTGACGGCAGCCGTACTTGTTGTCGTTCTTGGACTTGGTCACCGAGTCGTTGACGTTGATCGCAGGGATCTTCAGCTCGCCCTTTGCCAGCATGTCCAGCAGGCGGTGAACGCCGGTGGTGGTTTCTTCGGTCACGCCGTGAACGCGATCCAGTACTTGTGGGTACTTGTCGTGCAGCAGCTGAGTCAGGTCGCCGCCGTCGTCGAGGATCATGTTGGCGTCCCATGGCTGGCCATCTTTCAGGATGGTCTGCTCCAGGCACCACTCGTACTCTTCTTCAGTCTCGCCTTTCCAGGCGAAAACCGGGATGCCAGCAGCGGCGATGGACGCAGCAGCCTGATCCTGAGTCGAGAAGATGTTGCAGGACGACCAGCGTACTTCGGCACCCAGGGCAACCAGGGTTTCGATCAGCACGGCAGTCTGAATGGTCATGTGGATGCAGCCGAGGATTTTCGCGCCCTTGAGCGGCTGCTCGGAGGCGTACTTGCGGCGCAGACCCATCAGGGCCGGCATTTCCGACTCGGCGATGATGGTTTCGCGACGGCCCCAGGCAGCCAGGGACATGTCGGCAACTTTGTAATCGTTAAAATCTGCAGGCGTGATAACAGCGCTCATGAAGAGCCTCCATTCGTAATGTATGCGAATGGGCGCCGTTGTGCGTTTAGTGTCCGGCCGTGGCCAGTCAACGCCCCATCCGAGCCTGACAGGTTGATCCTGCTGCAGCGCCCCTCGGACAGGTGGCGGGAAAACGGTAGCAAGTGAAGGTTACCGTTTTGAAACGGGGGCGATTATAGCCGTCTAGACTGATCTTCCAAAGGGTTTCTGTCGGCCAGATGAAGATCGCTAATAGCGACCATAGTAGAAGGCTCATGGAGCCTGACCGCCCGGTCTGCCAAGATGGCGCCATCTTTCGGCAAACGCTCAGGAGTGAACATGAATTTCCACACCCGCAAATGGGTAAAACCCGAAGACCTGAACCCCAACGGCACCCTGTTCGGCGGCAGCCTGCTGCGCTGGATCGACGAAGAAGCGGCGATTTACGCGATCGTCCAGTTGGGCAATCAGCGCGTGGTGACCAAGTACATTTCCGAAATCAACTTCGTCAGCGCCTCGCGCCAGGGCGACATCATCGAGCTGGGCATCACCGCTACCGAGTTCGGCCGTACCTCGATCACCCTGACCTGCGAAGTGCGCAACAAGATCACCCGCAAGAGCATCCTCACTGTCGAGAAGATGGTCTTCGTCAACCTCGGCGAAGACGGGTTGCCGGCGCCGCACGGGCGCACCGAGATCAAGTACGTCAAAGACCAGTTCAAGGAAGATGAACTGGTCAGCAACTAACACCGGCGGCGCGCCCTTCGCGAGCAAGCCCGCTCCCACATGGATTGCGTTGTACCTGTGGGAGCGGGCTTGCTCGCGAAGGCGGGTGTTCAGTCAGCGAAGAATCATCTGGCCACTGAACAGCCATGAACCGCCGGGGTCGTAGGTAAACACCACCCCCCACGGTTCCCACGCCATGACCACCCCGACAGACGGCAAGACCCCCAACCTCTCGACCGATGAAAAACATGAAGTCGAGAAAAACCAGCCGCCCCGCGCGGCGGTTCTGCATGAAATCATCCGCACTCAGGGCGATCAGGAACTGGAGCGCAGCATCGCCGCGTTGTGGTGGTCGGCGCTCGCCGCCGGGCTGACCATGGGCCTGTCGCTGATGGGCATGGGCCTGCTCAGTTCGCGTCTGCCCGACGGCGATGAGTTCAAGGTCATCTCCAGTTTCGGCTACTGCGCCGGTTTCCTCGCGGTGATTCTCGCCCGCCAGCAACTGTTCACTGAAAACACCCTGACCGCCGTTCTGCCGGTGATGACCAAACCGACCCTGAAAAACTTCGGCCGGCTGATGCGCCTGTGGGGCGTGGTCCTGTTCGGCAATTTGTGCGGGACGATTCTGGTGGCGTACGTGATGCTCGAGTTGCCGATCTTCGACACCAGGACCGATCACGCCTTCCTCGAAATCGGCCGCAAGGTCATGGAAAACCATGCCAGCCAGATGTTCGCCAAGGGCATCGTCTCCGGCTGGATGATCGCCACCATGGTCTGGATGATCCCGTCCATGGAGAGCGCGAAGATGTGGATCATCATCCTCATCACCTACCTGATGGCGCTGGGCGACTTCACTCACATCGTGGTCGGTTCGGCGGAAGTGTCGTATCTGGTGTTTGCCGGCGAGCTGCCGTGGAGTGATTTCTGGATGGTGTTTGCAGGTCCCACCCTGGCGGGAAACATCATCGGCGGCAGTTTCATTTTCGCCCTGATCAGCCATGCGCAGATCCGCAGCGAGAGCGGGGCGCCCAAGACGGCTAAACCAGACTCCGGCAAACCCCGCGAAGATGAGTCCGACAGCAAGATCCGATAGTTTCAGGCCTTGAACGGCGGGCTGACCGGTTCTGTCATCGGCTCGCCCTCAGGTGCCTTGAGCTGTCCCTCCCAGCGCGCTATGACCAGCGGTGCCAGTGCATTGCCCAACACGTTGAGCGCGGTGACCGGCATGTCCATCAAGCGGTAGACGCCGGCGATGATTGCCACGCCTTCCACTGGCAGACCGGCGGTGGTCAGGGTGGCTGTGAGTATGATGAACATGAAACCCGGCACTCCCGCCGCGCCCTTGGACGTCAACACCATGATCAGCACCAGCATGGCCTGATCCGCCAGACCCAGATCAATCCCGTACGCCTGAGCGATAAACAGCGTGCCCAGTCCCGCGAACAGCGAGGCGCCATCAAGGTTGAACGAGTACCCCAGTGGAATGACCATGCTGGTGATCGGACGCGGAGCGCCATACTTCTCCATTTTCTCGATCAGTTGTGGCATCACTGTGGCCGACGCAGCACTGCTGTAAGCCAGGATCAATTCACTGCGTATTTCCCGAATCAAGTGGAAAAAGCGAATGCCGGCCATCCGCGCCACCAGCCCCAGCACGCCCAACGCGAAGAGCAACACCGCGACGTAAGTGATGCCGATCAGCTTCGCCAGCGGCAGCAACGCACTGAGGCCGAAGCTGGCCACGGTGACCCCGATCAGGCCGAAGATGCCGATGGGTGAATAGTGCATGACCAGATGCGTGACCTTGAACATGGTGTCCGATACCGCCTGTATCACGGCGATCAATGGCGCCTTCTGCGGCTCGGGCAGCATCGACAGGGCACAGCCGAACAGGATGGCGAAAAACAGCACTGAGAGCAGCTTGCCCTGGGACATGGCCAGGACGATGTTGTCCGGCACGATGTTCACCAGGGTTCGGCCCAGGTTCTGTGTGTCCCCCGTATTCGCCAGACCAATGGCCGGTGATTGCAGGGTGCTGCTGAAGTCCGCGCCGGCGCCGGGCTGAAAAACATTGCCGACGATCAGTCCGAAGACGATGGCGATGCTGGTGATGGTAAAGAAATAAACCAGCGTCTTTATTCCGACCCGGCCCAGTGCCCTGGTGCTGCCTGCCCCGGCGATGCCGACGACCATGCACGCAAAGACCAACGGTACGACGATCATTTTCATCAGCCTGATGAACAGGTCACCTGCCGGTTGCAGCAGATTGTCGATGAACCAGATCTTGTGTTCGGGAAACTGGTTGAGAAGGATGCCGACGATTATTCCGGCTGCCAGCCCGATCATGATGCGAGTGACCAGACTGGTGGGTTTCTTGGTAGTCATGATGTGCCCCTTTTGTTGTTGTGTTTGTTGGGGTGAAGCTCAGTGTGCGAAGAGACCGTCGAAGTCCTTGAAACCCTTGACCTCGATCGGATTGCCACTGGGATCGAGAAAGAACATCGTGCGCTGCTCGCCGGGTTCGCCGGCGAAGCGGATCACCGGAGGGATTTCAAACGTTGTGCCGAGGCGGCTCAGACGATCGGCCAGCTCCAGCCACTCCTCCAGCGGCAGGACGACGCCAATGTGCGGCATCAATACTTTGTGGTCGCCGACCTGGCCGGTACGGGTAGTGGTGAAGGGCGTGCCCACATGAAGCGAGAGCTGATTGCCGAAAAAATCGAAGTCGACCCATGTCTCGGTACTGCGGCCTTCGGTGCAGCCCAACACATCTCGATAAAAAGTCCGCGCCTGTTCCAGGTCGCAAACATGGTATGCAGCGTGAAAAGGTCTGTTCATGCGATGTCCCCAAGTGAAGGAGCGCTCAGGGTAAACAGACCGTGCGGCGGGGCATAACGACTTCGCCTTGTTCTGAGCGAAAGGAAAACTTATGGATGTACGGTTTCTGAAAAGCCTGGTGGCCGTGGTTGAGACCGGTTCGATTGCGGCAGCGGCACGGCGCGAGAGTCGCACTGCGGCAGCTATCAGTCAGCGCGTTCAGGCGCTCGAGAGATTGCTGGGTTGCACGTTACTGCTGCGTACCGCGCACGCAGCCAGACCCTCGGACCAATGCCTGCTGATTCTGCCGAAGATCAGGGCGATCATCGAATTGGCACAGGATCTACAGAGCGATCTGCATCCCGATGGGGTGGCCGGTGAACTGACAATCGGTGCAATTTCCACAGCGCTGACCGGCGTGTTACCCACCTTGATCGAGCGATTGGCGCTTACAGCACCTGATTTGAAGCTGAAGATCACCCCGGGTGACTCGAAAAGTCTTTACGAGAAGGTGCTTGCAGGGGAGTTGGACGCGGCGATTCTGGTCAGGCCACCGTTCCAGCCGCCCAAGGCATTGGGCCTGGTCGTGCTCAAGGTCGAGCCGCTGATTCTGGTGGCTCCTGCGGCGTACGCCGGGCAGTCGCTGGAAACGCTGTTGCGCGTTCATCCGTTCATTCGTTACGACGCACGCTCGTGGGGTGGGCAGATTGCTCAGCGCTACCTTGATGAGCAGGCCATCGAACCCAACGTGCTGTGCGAACTGGATGCGCTGGAAACGATCGTCATGCTGGTCGCGCAGGGGATGGGGGTATCGCTGGTGCCGCAGTGGGCCGGGATGATGCTGGAAGGGATGTACGTGTTACCGGTCGAGGACGGGCAGCGTCATGCGCGCGAGTTGGTGGTGATGCATGGCTCGACGCCGCACCGCCCATTGGCGATGCGGCATCTGCTTGATTTGCTGTGCGGTGCGTCGTGAAGGGCTTCACAACGGCGCTGCGGTAATACATCAGTGTGCGGGTTCAGCCACGGTCGTCGGCTCGTCACGGGTGGCGTGCTTGACCAGTTTGCCGATGGTCAGGCCCTGTAACAGGATCGACGACAGCACCACGATGTAGGTGATGCTCAGCAGCAGATCGCGCTCCGGACCCAGCGGCAGGGCCAGCGCCAGTGCCACCGAGACGCCGCCGCGCAAACCGCCCCAGGTCAGGATGCGAATGGTGCCGCGCGGCACTGTGCGCCAGCGCCGCAGCAGGACAATGGCCGGGGCCACGGTGAGCAGGCGCGACAGCAGGATCGCCAGCGCCAGCAAACTGGCCGCCGCCACGTGCGCCCATTTGAACGGCAGCAGCAACAGCTCCATGCCGATCAGTGCGAACAGCAGCGCATTGAGCATGTCATCGAGCAGCTCCCAGAAGCCGTCGAGGTACTTGCGGGTCATGTCGTTCATCGCCAGGTTGCGCCCCAGGTTGCCGATGATCAGACCGGCCACCACCATCGCAATCGGCGCCGAGACGTGCAGCTCGGTGGCCATCGCCGAACCGCCGATCACTAGCGCCAGGGTCAGCATCACCGTGATCTGATGCTGCTGGACGCTTTTGATCATCCGGTACACCCCATAACCGATCAGTCCGCCAAACAGCACGCCGCCAAGGGCTTCGTGCACGAACAGCATGGCCGTGGCGCTGAGGGTCGGCGTCTCGCCCAGTTGGGCGATGCCCAGCAACACGGTAAACACCACCACCGCAGTGCCGTCGTTGAACAGCGACTCGCCGACGATGGTGGTTTTCAGTGGTTTGGAGGCATTGGCGGTACGCAGTACGCCGAGCACTGCGATCGGGTCGGTTGGCGAAATCAGCGCGCCGAACAGCAGGCAGTAGAGGAAGCTCACGTGCCAGCCGAACAGGGCAAAAATGTAATAGGCGAGGCTGCCGATCACGGCGGTGGCAATCAGCACGCCGAACGTTGCCAGCAGGCCGATCGGCCAGCGGTAGCTGCGCAGGTCGTTGAGGTTGACGTGCAGGGCGCCGGCGAACAGCAGGAACGACAGCATCCAGTTCATCAGCAGATCGCCGAAGTCGATCTGGCCGATCAGTTGTTGCACGCGTTCTTCCAGGCCGGGATAGCCGAGCACGCTCAGGCCTTGCAGCAACAGGGAAAACATCAACGCGGTGACCATCACGCCGATGGTCGGCGGCAGGCCGATGAAGCGGTAATTGACGAAGGTGAGGAGGGTGGTGAGGCAGATAAAAGCGGCGACAAGTTCTAGCATCCGGGCTCCATTGGATGGGGGTGGAAAGACAGCGCCCCGATTCTTCGGTGCAAAGGTTGGATGGGCTGTTTCGGGGTGGGGACACAATCATCCCCCCTCGGTTGGTCAGCCGCAGACATTGGTGTAGGGTCAACAAAAAAATCAAGGAGTGGGACGTGGCGGCGACAGTTCTGGTGTTAATGGCGGCGCTGTTGCATGCGACGTGGAATACCCTGATCAAGTTCAGTGCCGAACGGCTGCTGGTGGTGGCGTGCATGGACACGGTGGCGCTGCTGTTCGTGGCGCTGGCGTTGCCCTTCATCAGTCTGCCGCCGCTGGACATCTGGCCGTGGATTCTGGCTTCCGCGGCGTTCGAGTTGCTGTATCGCTATCTGCTGATTCAAGCCTATCGGGTCGGCGACCTCGGGTTGGTTTATCCGTTGATGCGGGGCTTGTCGCCGCTGGTGGTGCTGGCGCTGACCCTGATCTTCGCCGGCGAAGTGCTCACTGCGCAGCAGATCTTCGGGATCATGCTGATTCCGTTTGGCATGGTCTGCCTGCTCTGGCAGGGCGGCGGCGGCAAGCATCTGCCGTGGTCGATGCTGCCGGTGGTGGCGCTGATCGGCTTGTGCATCGGTTGTTATACCTACATCGATGGTCAGGCCTTGCGGCGCTGGTCGCATCCACTGGATTACCTGGTCTGGGTCACGCTGCTGAGCGCCTGGCCGTTCCCGTTGCTGGCGTGGGTGGCGAAACGCCCGGCATTTCTGGTGTTCTGGCGTGAGCAGTGGAAGCTGGGTCTGGCGGTCGGGTTCTGCGTGTTGTTCAGCTACGCTCTGGTGCTGTGGGCGATGCAACTGGGCTCGATTGCCGAAGCGGCGGCCTTGCGTGAGATCAGCGTGATTCTGGTGGTGCTGTTCGGCATGCGCTACCTGAAAGAACCTTTCGGCAGGCCGCGGCTCTTAGCCTGTGGGCTGGTACTGATCGGCATGCTGGTGATGAAGTTCTGACCGCCCGCAATTTCCAACACTCGAAAAAAGGACGGCGTTATGACGGTGGCTCTGTGGTGTGTATTGATCGCGATTTTCCTGCCGTATGTGTGCACGATCGTGGCCAAGGTCTCGGGCGGTTTCAGGCTCAGTGACAATCATGATCCTCGGGATTTTCTCGATAGCGTGGGCGGCGTCGCCCGACGGGCGCATGCGGCGCAGCTGAACAGCTTCGAGGTGATGCCGGCATTTGCTGCCGCAGTGATTGTTGCGCATCTGGTGGGCACTGCGGAACTGGTGACGGTGAATGTGCTGGCGGTGCTGTTTATCACCAGTCGCCTGCTGTACATCATCTGCTACCTGGCGGACTGGGCGGTTCTGCGGTCGCTGGTGTGGTTTGTCGGGATGGGGCTGATTGCTGCGTTCTTCTTTGTGTCGGTCTGAATCTGGGGTGTTGCTGCCGGCCTCTTCGCGAGCAAGCCCGTTCCCACAGGTATCAATGGCGAGCACAAATCCTGTGTACACCAAAGAACCCTGTGGGAGCGGGCTTGCTCGCGAAAGCGATAGCTCACACGCCGAGGCGCTTAAGGTTTGTCCTTCAGCGTATCGGCGACCTGGGGCACTTGCGGCAACGCCGCGCCTTTAGGCCAGAGCATCCAGATCTGTCCCTGCTGTTTCATGTCGCCGGCCAGTTGCCCGGCAGCATCGCCGGTGCCCCAGAACAGATCCGCACGCACCTCACCGGCAATCGCGCCACCGGTGTCCTGCGCCGCGACCGGGCGAACCAAAGCGGTGCCATCCGGGCGGGTGGTCGACAGCCACAGCAGGCTGCCCAACGGAATCACCTTGCGATCCACCGCTGCGCTGTAACCCGCAGTCAGCGGCACGTTCAGCGAACCGCGTGGGCCTTCGTTGCTGTCCGGGTTGCGGGTGAAGAACACGTAGCTCGGGTTGCTGCCCAGCAGTTCCGGGATGCGCGACGGGTTGGCCTTGGCCCAGTTGCTGATCGCGCTCATGGTCACGTCTTCTTTCTTCAACTCGCCTTGCTCGACCAGCCAGCGACCGATCGGCCGGTACGGGTGGCCGTTCTGGTCGGCATAGGCGATGCGCAGTTGTTTGCCGTCCGGTGTCTGAATTCGCCCGGAACCCTGAATCTGCAAAAACTGCAGGTTCATCGGATCGGTCAGGTACGCCACTACCGGCGCTTTGACGCCTTTGGACTCGATGGTCGCCGCGTCGTCATAAGGCTTCAGTACCCGGCCTTCGAGACGGCCACGCAGGCGCTTGCCCTTCAGTTCCGGGTAAATGCTGTCCAGCGAGACGATGATCATGTCTTCCGGCACGCCGTACACCGGCACGTTCGCCACCTCGGTGGGTGTCAGGCTGCCGGGGTAGACCGGTTCGTAGTAACCGGTGATCAAGCCGTTGGGGTTATCGTTCTCGGCCCGCAGACCGAACACATCGAGGTTCTGCTTGAGGAACGCGCGAATCTCGTTGGCGCTCTGCGGCACATTGGCGGCTGCCGCGCAGGTGCCGCCCCAGACCGGATCAGCCTGGAGTCGGGTGCAGGCGCTGCGCCATGAGCCGAAACCGGCGACCAGGTCGCTGTCGGACACCGCCGGCAGGGCTTCCCAGGTGGCGCTGGAATAAGTGGCCAAGGCGTGGGTTTTCGGTTTGGCCGTGTCGCCGCCCGTGCAGCCGGCAAGGATTGCCAGCAACGGCAGGGTTGCGATCAGGGGGTGACGCCAGGCCTTGAAACGGCTGTTCATGGAGTGATTCCTGTGCCGGTTGCCCAAGTGCTCCATGCGCTCGGGCAACCCGTATTTTTAATAGGGCTATTGGTGTTTGTCGGCGACGCGAGGATACTGGCCGCCGAATTCCGTGACCTGAAGCCACCATGACTCTTAAACGCATTTCTGTTGTATTGCTGGCCTGTCTGGCCTTGTCCGCCTGTGGCGGCGTCGATCCGAATTCTCCGCTGGGGCAACGCAAGGCGATCTTCAAGCAGATGCTCAAGACCGGCGAAGACCTGGGCGGCATGTTGCGCGGACGCATTCCGTTCGACGGGCCGAAATTCGCCGAAGGCGCGGTCAAACTCGATGCGTTGTCCCATGAACCGTGGAAGCATTTCCCGCAGGTGCGTGAAGAAGATCACACCAGCGCCAAAGACGATGTCTGGCTGCGTCAGGCCCGCTTTCAGGAAATGGCCCGCAACCTTGAGGCGGCCACCGGTGAACTGGTGATCGCCAGCAAGGTTCAGCCGTACAAGGCCAGCAACCTGGGGCCTGCGGTGCAGAAAGTTGAAGATGCCTGCAGCGCTTGCCATAAAGAGTTTCGGGATCATTGATTGTCGGAGACTGCCGGACGACTGTGGCGAGGGAGCTTGCTCCCGCTCGGCGGCGCAGCCGTCGTAAACCCATTCAACCAAGTTGAGTCTGGTACAGCGCGATTGAATGGAGTTGGGGCCGCTTCGCGGCCCAGCGGGAGCAAGCTCCCTCGCCACAGGACATCTCATTCAACACTGGTTACTTGTCGATCTGGTCCAGCGCATCCTGCAGCTCTTTGCGCGACTCGGCGAGCTTGTTCTTGCGCTTGTCGATCTTCTCCGGATCGCCTTTCTTCATCGCCTTGTCGAGATCAGCCTGGCGCTTGCTGACTTCGTGCTTGGCTTCCAGCACCTTGTTTTCGCGTTCTTTCTTCAGGCCGGCATCGGTGCAGTTCTTCGTCACTTCATCCAGCGCGGTTTGCAGACCGGCCTGCTGGTCGGTGTTGCCGCGGGATTTGGCCTGTTCGATCTGGTTGATGATGCCCTGCTTCTTCGCAGCGCAACCGGTCAGGCCCGGTGCATCTTCGTCGGCCATGGCAGGCGCGGCCAGGACGCCAAAGAGAGTCAGCAAGGCGAGCGGTGCAAGAAATTTCATAAAAGCTCCATGTGCAAAGGCAGTCGGGTCGGGGGCACTGCGCTGTTTGAGCGTCTGACGGCCCTTGGGTTCCCGGCTGCCGGGGGACTGCGTGATCAGAAACCGTCGATTCCGGCGGCGTGTAATGTGTCACTCAAGGCCAGCACCTGCGGGTCGCGAAAGAATGCGCTCAATTGCGCCGCGCGGCCCGGGCCGATTCCGGCTTCTGCCTGCCATTGTTCGGTGTCGCGTTGTGCCAGCGCCTGCCACGAGTCGGCCAGTTGTGCCTGCCCCGTCGGCGGTAAACCCAATGCTTTGAGCCACTGCGTGAACGGCCGTTGGCGGGCGCTGTGAAAACTGTTGATCAGACGTGTGCTGCTGCGTTCGCCGAAGCCGGCAATGTTAGCAAGCTCTGACTCGTCGAGGGTCAACCAATCCAGCAGGTTGTTCAGGCGGCCTGTTTCCAGAAGTTTCTCCCAGGTACCGCGCCCGACATTCTGCAGCGCCAGCCCTTGCTTGCCACTGAGCCAGGTCAGGCGCGCGAGAAACTGGCTCTCACAACCGGGTGTCGGTTGCCAGCAGCTCAAGGCGTGGAAATCGCGCGTGTCGGGAATCTCGAGGGCGGCCCGCTCGGTGGCGCGCAATACCACACTGTCGAGTCGTGGAATGGTCAGCCCGGCCAGGCTGATTGCCACTTGATCGCCGGGGCGGATATCCAGCGTCTGCCAGCGCTTGAGTGAACCCGCACTGACGCGTCTGATCTCGCGGTCATCGAGCATTACCGGTGACAACTCCAATACCGGCGTGATGCGTCCGCTGCGACCTACTTTGAAGTTCACTTTGCGCACCTCGGCCAGCGCCCGGGCAAACGGGTATTTCCAGGCGACGGCCCAGTAGGGCGCGCTCGCCTGCCAACGCTCAGCCGGTGGACGCTGGCTCTGGCGCAGGACAATGCCGTCAGTGGCGAAGGGCAGGGGTGATCGATACCAGTGCTCACGCCACTGCTGCGCCTCTTCAAGGTTGGCGATGGCCTGACTGAATGGCGCCGTCGTGGCGAAACCCAATGTCGCCAGTGCCGCTGTTCTTTCGGGCAGATTCGCCGGCCCCTGCGGCCAGTCCCAGACGAACAGGCCGATCCCGGACGCCTGTTCTGTGCTCAAGGATTTACGGCTCATCAGTCCGGCAACGGTGGCGCGGGCGTTGACGCTGCCGGCGCTGGCCTGCACATGTTGATTCAGGCGCCAGTAAAGTTCGCCCTGCACCAACAGGTCCAGCGGTTGGGTCAATTGTTGCGGAATGGCGGCGATCCTTTGCGCCGATGCCGTCCAGTCCTGGCCGCTGATACCGTCGCCGCGACTGATCGCTTGCTGCAACAGGCCGCGACGGTAAATCAGCGTGACCGCCACGCCATCTACCTTGGGTTGCACCCAGACATCCTGACGATCCTTTAACCATGCTTGAACGGCGGCCGCTTGGTGAAGCTTGTCCAGACCGGTGTGGGCGATCGGATGCGCGATGGAGCCAGACGCGCTGCGCAAGGGCTCGGGCGCTGCGGGCTGCTGGAAGCACTGGCGCCATTCGGTGAGCCGCAGGCGCGATTGATCGTAGAGTTCGTCGGCAATCAGCGAGCGACCTTCGCGGTGGTAGGCGTCGTCCCATTGGTCGATCTGCTGTTGCAGGGCCGAGACTTCAATTTGCGCCTTGTCGGTTGACCAGTCGGGGCAGGCTGCATAGGCGATCAGAGGGGTAAAACTCAGCAGAACAAATGAAAACAGGCGCAGCGTGGCAAGCATTTTGAGCGTCCTTGCTCAGGGGGAGTGCTTCAAGGCTAGGCGAGGATTGCGGGTCGGGTAGCCTGGGTGTTTTGCGGGGTGTTGCGCAGCGTTAAAGTCAAAAGATCGCAGCCTTCGGCAGCTCCTACAGGGGGATGCGTTGTGTAGGAGCTGCCGAAGGCTGCGATCTTTTGCTCTTTTCGAACAATGAAAAGCCCCGCACGGCGCGAACCGTGCGGGGCTTTTTTGCAGCCGGGGAGGGCTTACAGACCAGCAGCGGAACGCAGAGCGTCGGCGCGGTCGGTTTTTTCCCAGGTGAAGGTGGTGAAGGTGTCTTCGCCAACCGTCTTGGTCTGCGGAGCACGACCGAAGTGGCCGTAGGCTGCAGTTTCCTGGTACATCGGGTGCAGCAGATCGAGCATGGTGGTGATTGCGTATGGACGCAGGTCGAACACTTCACGCACCAGCTTGATGATCTTGTCATCGCTGATCTTGCCGGTACCGAAGGTGTTCAGCGAGATCGAAGTCGGCTGAGCCACGCCGATGGCGTAGGACACCTGGATCTCGCAACGCTCGGCCAGGCCGGCAGCGACGATGTTCTTGGCAACGTAACGGCCTGCGTAGGCCGCCGAACGGTCAACCTTCGATGGATCTTTACCGGAGAATGCGCCGCCGCCGTGACGGGCCATGCCGCCGTAGCTGTCGACGATGATCTTGCGACCGGTCAGACCGCAGTCACCTACCGGGCCGCCAATGATGAACTGGCCGGTCGGGTTGATGTGGAACTGGGTGTCTTTGCTCAGCAGTTCGGCAGGCAGCACGTGCTTGACGATCAGCTCCATCACGCCTTCGCGCAGGTCTTTGTACGACACTTCAGGGTTGTGCTGGGTCGACAGAACAACAGCGTCGATACCGACAACCTTGCCGCCTTCGTAACGGCAAGTCACTTGCGACTTGGCGTCCGGACGCAGCCAAGGCAGCAGACCCGATTTACGGGCTTCGGCCTGACGCTGCACCAGCTGGTGCGAGAAGGTGATCGGCGCTGGCATCAGCACGTCGGTTTCGTTGCTGGCGTAGCCGAACATCAGGCCCTGGTCGCCAGCACCCTGATCTTCAGGCTTGGCACGGTCAACACCCTGGTTGATGTCTGGGGATTGCTTGCCGATGATGTTCATCACGCCGCAGGTAGCGCCGTCGAAGCCGACTTCGGAGCTGGTGTAGCCGATGTCGCAGATCACGTCACGAACGATCTGCTCCAGGTCGACCCAGGCGCTGGTGGTCACTTCACCGGCAACGATGGCAACGCCGGTCTTGACCAGAGTTTCCACGGCCACACGTGCGTGTTTGTCCTGGGCAATAATGGCGTCCAGCACCGCATCGGAAATCTGGTCGGCGATTTTGTCCGGATGTCCTTCAGACACGGACTCGGAGGTGAAGAGGGAGTATTCGCTCATCTCGATGTTTTCCTGAATTTACCGATGGTGAGTGTCGCCAGCCGGTCGCTGAAAGTGGCGAACCTGGATCTGGAAACCATTACGTAAGCCTACATAGAGGCTTTCCCCGGGAGCGAGTCCCGCAGCGGTGGCCCAACGGGCCAAATCGTCCTGTTCAAACCCCAACCACAGATCACCGCAGGCCTCCCTGGCCCAACTCTGGTTGTGGCTACATAACTCTGTCACGAGCAGGCTACCGCCCGGTTGCAGCAGGCCGGCCATGTGCTTGAGCGCTTCGGCCGGCGCGGCGAAATGGTGCAGCACCATGTTCAGTACCACGCAATCGGCCTGAAGGCTGGTGCCATTCAATGCATCGGCCAATTGCAGGCTGACGTTAGCCAGCCGTTCACGTTCACATACCTGACGCGCCAGTTCGAGCATCGCCGGGCTGTTGTCCAGCGCGGTTACGGTGCCGAAGCGGCGGGCCAGTTCCGGCAGGAAAGCACCATCACCGGGGCCGACTTCAATGGCCGTGGCAGCACCATTGAAGTTCAGTTTGTCGAGCAGGGCCAGCACGCTGTCGCGGTATTGCGGCAGGCCTGCGATCAAGTCTTGCTGGGCGCGGAATTTCTCCGCGACCCGGGCGAAAAAGTCCTGGCTGGCCGCTTCACGTTGTCCGTGGACTTGAGTGATGCGCGCCTGCACGTCGTCCGGCAGCGCCAGATTGTCGACTTCTTCTAACAATGCGGCGTGCAACTTGCCGCCCAGCAATTCGGTGTGAGGCAGGGCGCGACGATAGAAAATCGCGTTGCCTTCACGGCGTGTTGCTACCAGATCGGCCTGGGCCAGCACCTTGAGGTGGTGGCTCATGCCGGACTGGCCGATACCGAAAATCTGCGCCAGTTCCAGTACGCCGAACGAATCGTTGGCCAGCGCGCGCAATACATTCAGGCGTAGCGGATCGCCACCGGCCTTGCACAGGGCCGCCAGCTCGTCGCAATCGTCATGGCGAATGGAAGGCACGCGTAAGTTCATGGGGCAGCAGTCTAGTGACGGTGGGAAATCGCCGCAAGGGCAATATCAAAAAGTTTTGATATTGCTCGATAGATGGCACTTCTCACTGGCTGGTTAACTCTACAAACGAACAGCGGAAAGGTTTCACCAGACGAAACCGCCGTCCAGCACGGGAAAAACGCCTTCGGATGACTATCTGTCATTGCCCCGAGGCGCTCCGGTGAGGGAAAATGCCCTCCTTTTTTCCGTTTCAATCTATTCACACCCAGGAGATCAGCGATGCCTAGCCGTCGTGAGCGTGCCAACGCCATTCGTGCCCTCAGCATGGATGCCGTGCAAAAAGCCAACAGCGGCCATCCCGGTGCCCCTATGGGTATGGCAGATATCGCCGAAGTACTTTGGCGCGACTACCTCAAGCACAACCCGAGCAACCCATCGTTCGCCGACCGTGACCGCTTCGTGCTGTCCAACGGCCACGGCTCGATGTTGATCTACTCGCTGCTGCACCTGACCGGTTACGACCTGTCGATCGACGACCTCAAGCAGTTCCGTCAACTGCACAGCCGCACCCCGGGTCACCCGGAATTCGGCTACACCCCGGGCGTCGAAACCACCACCGGCCCGCTGGGTCAGGGTCTGGCCAACGCCGTCGGCTTCGCCTTGGCAGAAAAAGTCCTGGGCGCGCAGTTCAACCGTCCTGGCCACGACATCGTTGATCACCACACCTACGTGTTCCTCGGGGATGGTTGCATGATGGAAGGCATTTCCCACGAAGTCGCTTCCCTGGCCGGTACTCTGGGCCTGGGCAAGCTGATCGCCTTCTACGATGACAACGGCATCTCCATCGACGGCGAAGTCGAAGGCTGGTTCACCGATGACACCCCGAAACGTTTCGAATCCTACAACTGGCAGGTGATCCGCAACGTCGACGGTCACGATCCGGAAGAGATCAAGACCGCTATCGAAACCGCGCGCAAGAGCCCGCTGCCGACCCTGATCTGCTGCAAGACCACCATCGGTTTCGGTTCGCCGAACAAGCAGGGTAAGGAAGACTGCCACGGCGCCCCACTGGGTGACGCGGAAATCGCTCTGACCCGTCAGGCGCTGAACTGGAACCACGGCCCGTTCGAAATCCCGGCCGACATTTATGCCGAGTGGGATGCCAAGGAAAAAGGTCGCGCTGCCGAAGCCGAGTGGGATCAGCGTTTCGCTGCCTACTCCGCGGCGTTCCCGACCGAAGCCAACGAGCTGATCCGTCGCCTGAGCGGCGAACTGCCGGCTGACTTCGCGGAAAAAGCCTCGGCCTACATTGCTGAAGTGGCGGCCAAAGGCGAAACCATCGCCAGCCGTAAGGCCAGCCAGAACACCCTGAACGCGTTCGGCCCGCTGCTGCCGGAACTGCTCGGCGGTTCGGCTGACCTGGCCGGCTCCAACCTGACCCTGTGGAAAGGTTGCAAAGGCGTCAGCGCTGAAGATGCCAGCGGCAACTACATGTACTACGGCGTGCGCGAGTTCGGCATGACCGCAATCATGAACGGCGTGACCCTGCACGGCGGCCTGGTGCCTTACGGCGCGACCTTCCTGATGTTCATGGAATACGCTCGCAACGCGGTGCGCATGTCGGCACTGATGAAGAAGCGCGTGATCCACGTCTACACCCACGACTCCATCGGTCTGGGCGAAGACGGCCCGACGCACCAGCCGATCGAACAATTGACCAGCCTGCGCACCACACCGAACCTCGACACCTGGCGTCCAGCCGATGCCGTTGAATCGGCAGTGGCCTGGAAAAACGCTCTGGAGCGCAAGGATGGCCCATCGGCGCTGATCTTCTCGCGGCAGAACCTGCAGCACCAGGAACGCGATGCCGGCCAGATCGCCGACATCAGCCGCGGTGGCTACGTATTGAAGGACTGCGCAGGCGAGCCTGAGCTGATCCTGATTGCGACCGGTTCGGAAGTCGGTCTGGCCGTTCAGGCCTACGACAAACTGACCGGGCAGGGCCGCAAGGTGCGCGTGGTTTCCATGCCTTGCACCAGCGTGTTCGACGCTCAGGACGCTGGCTACAAGCAATCGGTTCTGCCGTTGCAGGTCAGCGCACGTATCGCGATCGAAGCGGCTCACGCCGACTTTTGGTTCAAGTACGTCGGTCTGGAAGGCCGTGTGATCGGCATGACCACCTACGGCGAATCGGCTCCGGCTTCGGCGCTGTTCGAAGAATTCGGCTTCACCCTGGAAAACATCCTGGGTCAGGCTGAAGAGCTGCTGGAAGACTGATCCAGAAGTTGCGTCGTCTGGACTGACGCCTTCGCGAGCAAGCCCGCTCCCACAGGGGGATTTGTTGTGTGACACACACAGTGTTCGCAACCCTGATCCAATGTGGGAGCGGGCTTGCTCGCGAAATCGGTGGTTCAGACACCACTGCAATAACGGAATCAAACGGTAATCGAGAACCCCATGCCTCAACCGCGTCCCTACAAAGTTGCACTCAACGGCTACGGCCGGATTGGTCGTTGCGTCTTGCGTGCGTTGTTCGAGCGAGGCGAGAAGGCCGGGTTTGAAATTGTCGCGATCAACGATCTGGCGGACATGGCCAGCATCGAATACCTGACACGCTTCGACTCCACCCACGGCCGCTTTCCCGGCGAAGTGCGAGTAGACGGCGATTGTCTGCATATTAATGGCGACTGCGTGAAGGTTCTGCGCAGTGCCACCCCCGAAGGTATTGACTGGGCGGCGCTGGGCGTCGACCTGGTGCTTGAATGCTCCGGCGCTTACCACACCCGTGAAGACGGCCAGCGTTTCCTCAACGCCGGCGCGCCTCGCGTGCTGTTCTCGCAACCGATGGCCAGCGAGGCGGATGTCGACGCCACCATTGTCTACGGCGTCAATCAGGATTGCCTGACTGGCGATGAGCTGCTGGTGTCCAACGCGTCCTGTACCACCAACTGCGGCGTGCCGCTGTTGCGTCTGCTGGACAAGGCGATCGGCCTGGATTACGTGTCGATCACCACGATTCACTCGGCGATGAACGATCAGCCGGTGATCGACGCCTATCACCACGAAGACCTGCGCCGCACTCGTTCGGCGTTCCAGTCGGTGATCCCGGTGTCCACTGGTCTGGCGCGTGGCATCGAGCGCCTGCTGCCGGAACTTGCCGGGCGAATTCAGGCCAAAGCCGTACGCGTGCCGACGGTCAACGTGTCCTGCCTCGACATCACGATGCAGACCGCCACCGCGACCGATGCCAACGAGGTCAACCGGATCCTGCGCGAGGCCGCCACCAACGGCCCGCTCAAAGGCCTGCTGGCCTACACCGAGTTGCCGCACGCAAGCTGTGATTTCAATCATGACCCACATTCGGCCATCGTCGATGCCAGTCAGACCCGTGTTTCCGGCCCGAAGCTGGTGAACATCCTGGCCTGGTTCGACAACGAATGGGGTTTTGCCAACCGAATGCTGGACGTTGCAGACCACTATCTGCAAACAGCGATTTCAAAAAAACCTGCTCTCTAAGAACAGCTACTCAGGAAGTGCGACCCATGACCGTGTTGAAGATGTCCGACCTCGATCTGCAAGGTAAGCGCGTATTGATCCGCGAAGACCTCAACGTCCCAGTCAAGGACGGTGTTGTCACCAGCGATGCGCGTATCCTGGCTTCGCTGCCGACCATCAAGCTGGCCCTGGAAAAAGGTGCGGCGGTGATGGTGTGTTCGCACCTGGGTCGTCCGACCGAAGGCGAGTTCTCCGCCGAGAACAGCCTCAAGCCAGTCGCCGACTACCTGAGCAAGGCCTTGGGCCGCGAAGTGCCGCTGGTGGCCGATTACCTGGGCGGTGTTGACGTCAAGGCCGGCGACATCGTGCTGTTCGAAAACGTGCGCTTCAACAAGGGCGAGAAAAAGAACGCCGACGAACTGGCCCAGCAATACGCCGCCCTGTGCGACGTGTTCGTGATGGACGCCTTCGGCACCGCGCACCGCGCCGAAGGTTCGACCCACGGCGTGGCCAAGTTTGCCAAAGTCGCGGCTGCTGGCCCGTTGCTGGCCGCTGAACTGGATGCACTGGGCAAGGCGCTGGGCGCACCGGCCAAGCCAATGGCTGCGATTGTTGCCGGCTCCAAGGTCTCGACCAAACTCGACGTCCTCAACAGCCTGAGCCAGATCTGCGATCAACTGATCGTCGGTGGCGGCATCGCCAACACCTTCCTGGCTGCTGCCGGTCACCCAGTCGGCAAGTCGCTGTACGAGCCGGACCTGCTGGACACCGCGCGCGCCATCGCCGCCAAGGTCAGCGTGCCGCTGCCGGTGGACGTGGTGGTTGCCAAGGAATTTGCTGAAAGCGCTGAAGCCACCGTCAAGCTGATCGCTGACGTTGCCGCTGACGACATGATCCTGGATATCGGCCCGCAAACCGCGGCCAACTTCGCCGAACTGCTGAAGTCGTCGAAAACCATCCTGTGGAACGGCCCGGTCGGCGTGTTCGAATTCGACCAGTTCGGCAACGGCACCAAAGTGCTGGCCCAGGCCATCGCTGACAGCGCCGCGTTCTCCATTGCCGGTGGTGGCGACACCTTGGCGGCCATCGATAAATATGGCGTGGCCGAGCAAATCTCCTACATTTCCACCGGTGGTGGCGCGTTCCTCGAATTCGTCGAAGGCAAGGTGCTGCCGGCCGTTGAAGTCCTGGAAAGCCGGGCCAAGGCCTGAGGCCGCCCGTTTGGCCAGGCAAAGGAGTGTTCACATGGTCAAGTCGTTAGCGCTGTTGTTGCTGACCGGTACGCTGGCGGCCTGCGGGAGTAACCCGAAGGCCGAGGCAACGCCTGCGCCGGATGCGGCGCGCAAAGGCTGCTACCAGGCCGACTGGCAGGCCGAAACCAACCCGGTGTTGAACAAGCGCTCGGGGCCGGACGGTCTGGACAAATACGAGACGCAAACCCCGGCCAAGGAACATGGTTGTCCTTGACCGGTCTGACTCTTTAACTCAGGGCTGGCGGCGTTGGTTGTCAGTCGAGGAACACGGATGAAAGGCTTGATCGCCATTGCGGCGTTGGCATTGTTGGGCGGTTGCGCGCAGTTGAACTTGTTTCAGTCGTCCGCACCTGCGGACAGTTGGGCCACCTGGACTTGCGACAGCCAGGCCAAAGTGCTGTGGCGCTACGCCGATGCCGGCCAGAAGGAAGTCGATGTTCGACTGGGCGGCGGTGATCAGGTCTATCGCCTGAAAGAAGAGCCGGGCGCCTCGGGCGTGCTTTACAGCGACGGCATGCTGGCGTTTCACGTCAAGGGTGACGAAGGCCTGGTGTACTGGGTCGCCACCAATGACCTGATCGGCCGCGGCTGCAAGGCCGAGTAAGACGATTGAATTGATTCACATAGATCCAAAATGTGGGAGCGGGCTTGCTCGCGAAGGCGGTGGATCAGCTTGCATCAATGTTGAATGTTAATTCGCATTCGCGAGCAAGCTCGCTCCCACAGGGGTTCTCTGTTGTTCACAAGATTTTGGTAACACCGAATCACCAGACCGGGCTTCGACCCCCGATCTGCAATCACTTGAATAGCCGCCGCCGCTCCGGCAGGCTGGCACGATTAACGACCCTCAACCGGGAGAGACACACACAATGGCACTTATCAGCATGCGCCAGATGCTGGACCACGCAGCCGAGTTCGGCTACGGCGTTCCAGCCTTCAACGTCAACAACCTTGAGCAGATGCGCGCCATCATGGAAGCCGCTGACAAGACTGACTCCCCGGTGATCGTCCAGGCTTCGGCCGGCGCTCGCAAATACGCTGGCGCGCCGTTCCTGCGTCATCTGATCCTGGCCGCGATCGAAGAATTCCCGCACATCCCGGTGTGCATGCACCAGGACCACGGCACCAGCCCTGACGTCTGCCAGCGCTCCATTCAACTGGGCTTCAGCTCGGTAATGATGGACGGCTCCCTGGGCGAAGACGGCAAGACTCCGACCGACTACGAATACAACGTCCGCGTTACCCAACAAACCGTAGCCATGGCTCACGCCTGCGGCGTTTCGGTAGAAGGCGAGCTGGGCTGCCTGGGTTCGCTGGAAACCGGCATGGCCGGTGAAGAAGACGGAATCGGCGCCGAAGGCGTTCTGGATCACAGCCAGATGCTGACCGACCCGGAAGAAGCCGCTGACTTCGTCAAGAAGACCCAGGTCGATGCCTTGGCCATCGCCATCGGCACCAGCCACGGCGCCTACAAGTTCACCAAGCCACCTACCGGCGACGTGCTGGCGATCGACCGCATCAAGGAAATCCACAAGCGCATCCCGAACACCCACCTGGTGATGCACGGTTCCTCGTCGGTTCCACAAGAGTGGCTGGCGATCATCAACCAGTACGGCGGCGACATCAAAGAAACCTACGGCGTGCCGGTTGAAGAAATCGTCGAAGGCATCAAATACGGCGTACGCAAGGTCAACATCGACACCGACCTGCGCCTGGCATCCACCGGCGCAATGCGTCGCCTGATGGCCACCAACCCGAGCGAATTCGATCCACGTAAATTCTTCGGTGCCACTGTGACGGCGATGCGTGATGTGTGTATCGCTCGTTATGAAGCGTTCGGTACTGCCGGTAATGCTTCGAAGATCAAGCCGATCTCGTTGGAAGCGATGTTCCAGCGTTATCTGAAGGGTGAGTTGAACGCCAAGGTGAACTAAGCCTGGGCGTTTGATCGCGTAAATGAAAAACCCGCCGAGTGGCGGGTTTTTTTGTGTGAGTTTTTCATTGTGAACAAATTAAAGGCTGGCGGCTAAAAATGTCGTTAAAAAAGATTTTTAAAATTTCTCTCGATAAGCCCGATATGTGACATTTTCCCCGAACGTGATGTGGCCGAAGGCATAGTTATTGTTGAGAGAAAAATAAATTTCGTTAACGACTGCGTAAATTGTTTTGCTTATTTCGAAATCGCATAAAGAACTGTCATTTCTGACAGGTGATTTAAAATTCATTGCAGCCTATCGTCTCAATGCAATCAGAAAGGAAGTAACGATAAACATATTTATCCCTCCCTTTACTGATTTTGTTCCTTCTATGTAATGGAGAGATTGATATGTCAAGCATTGATGTCCGTGAGAAATTTAAAAAGCATGAGCTCAGTGGCGAGGTCAGCTGTATCTTGTACGGCAAGGATGGCGAAAGTGGCGAAGAGAAATCTGAATATAAATCTACCCATCTTTATGGAGATTACTCTGACAACATTTATGTGCATACAAGTAGCCATACTGAACATCATTCAGAAAATATTTTATTTTTATTCTCCAAGGATCTTATTCCAGGTACATATCACTATTTTCCAGACTTCCCCAATGTAATTGATTTTGTATGCGACGCGCGATATGCCCCTGCATGGAGGCCTCAATCTGGATTATTCGTACTGGAAAAAAATAGCTTTGGAGTTATTAAAGGAAAATTTAGGTTTCATAAGGAACCAGGGAATAAGGGGTTCGCAGTTTCGGATGGTGAGTTTTTTGTAAATTTCCCTACTTCTGTTTCGTAGGAAAGGGCGGGAAAGGAGAATCCAAGTGTCTAGTCCTGAAATAGGTTTAAACCATTTCAAGACTAGACCCCCCTTGATATTCATCACGCAATTGATCCCCTGTGGGAGCGTGCTTGCTCGCGAATACGGTGGGTCAGCAACATTGATGTTGAATGACACTCCGCATTCGCGAGCAAGCCCGCTCCTACAGGAATTTGTGTAAGTATCGAGGCCGCCGATGTCACTTGTTGTGATCAATATCCAGCTTGGTAAACGTCACCTGCCCACCCTCACTGGTATACCCGGTGTTGTCCTGCACATACACCCCAGCCTTGAAGTACAGCGGCTTGTTGCGCCACGTCGCGCTGACTTGTGAATCCCACTGATAACCCGCTGCGCTCACGCCCAGTGCACCGCCGGGGCTGAGGTGGATCAGGTAGTTGAATTCGCGGTCGAGTTTGATCCCGGTGGCGAGGGTGATAACGCGGCTTTCCGCATCGTCGGGGTGCATGCGTACTTTGATGACGAGGTTGCCGGTTTCGGTCTTGGTCTTGTACTGGTATTCAAGCTTGACCATCGGCTTCTGGCTTTCATACGCGTGGATCTGGCCGATGACGATCTTGCCCGAGCTGGGCACCTTGTTCACCGCGAGGGTTGCGCGCAGGGTGTTGTCGGCGTCCGGGTAATACCAGTTGCGCAGGGTGCCGTTGCTGAAGGTTTCGCGCAGTTCGGTGCGCGGGTAGATGGCGTTTTCGGTTTTTGACCCGGTCACCGGTGACCAGAAAAACAGCGTGCCGGTGTCGGAATGGAAGTACTGATCCTTGAACCCATTCACCAGTTTGGAGGTTTCGACGGTGTACGGCGGACTGCCGACGGGAACGCTGAGGTTCCAGGTTGCGAGATCGATCATGTCGGTTTTCCACTCAATTCATCCTGAACGCGAGTGCCAGAAGCTCTAGCCCGCGCCTTTTCGGGCGGCAGTTATAAGCGTAGAGGAGTTTTTTGTTAACGCCCGTTTGGCAGATGATTGGCGTCAACATCCTGTCGAAATGCCATCTGTGCCGGTTTTCGGGGGCTGCAGGGGTGACCGTTAGTCGGTTTATCGCAGCTTTGGCTAAATGATGGCGGCGTGACAGCTTCTGCTTTCACAGATCCGGGACTAGAGTGATGGCTCAGTAACTGTACGGTTTTCCCAGGAAACCGGCCGATAGTCCGACAAGAGATGTCCCGACAAGAGAAGCAGCATGGAATGCGCGCAACCCCAGCCAGGTGAAGGCAGCTCTGTCCTTTTGATCGTTGATGATTACCCTGAAAACCTGATCAGCATGCGCGCGTTGCTGCAGCGTCAGGATTGGCACGTCATGACCGCTGCCTCCGGCTTCGAGGCACTCAATCTGCTGCTCGAACATGACGTCGATCTGGTGCTGCTGGATGTGCAGATGCCAGGCATGGACGGTTTTGAAGTCGCGCGGCTGATGCGCGGCAGCCAGCGCACACGTCTCACGCCCATCATTTTCCTCACCGCCAACGAACAGTCGCAGGACGCCGTGATCAAGGGCTACGCCAGTGGCGCGGTGGATTACCTGTTCAAACCGTTCGACCCACAGATCCTCAAACCGAAAGTCCAGGCATTGCTCGAACACCAGCGCAACCGCCGCGCCTTGCAGCGCCTGAGTCATGATCTGGAGGTCGCACGGGCCTTCAATGCCTCGGTGCTGGATAACGCGGCGGAAGGAATATTGGTGCTCGGCGAGGACGGTTTGATCCGCTTCGCCAACCCGGCGATTTCGCGGCTGCTGAATGCGCCGGTGAAAGAACTGGAGGGCAAGGAATTTCTCGATTATCTGCAGAAACCGCACATCCCGCTGTGGGCCGATTCCGAGTTGTTGGCCGGCTATAAACGCGGTGAGACCTTGCGTCTGCACGATGCGTTATTGCGCACGGCGCCGGGGCAACAGGTGCCGGTGGCGTTGTCCTGCGCGCCGTTGCCCGCCGAGCAACACGCGATGGTGGTGACGGTGCTGGACATGTCGGTGGTGCGTCACCTGCATCAGCAGCTGGAATTTCAAGCGGTCACCGATCCGTTGACCGGTCTGCTCAATCGCCGGGGTTTCTATCAGACGGTGGAAAACCTGCTGCTGCGCGGTGAACGCAGCGACAGCAGTTGGGTGCTGCTGTATCTGGATCTCGATGGCTTCAAACGGGTCAATGATTCCCTTGGGCATGATGCCGGCGACCGGGTGCTGCGCTGGGTCTCCGAGCAGTTGAAGGCGTGCTTAAGGCCGTTCGATATTCTCGCGCGCATGGGCGGTGACGAGTTCACTGCGCTGCTCGATCTGGAGTTCCCTGAGCAGGCGGCGAAGATTGCCGAGAAACTCATCGAACGGGTGTCGATCTGTCAGCAGATCGAAGGGCTGGACATCGCCCTCGGCGCGAGCATCGGCATCGCCACCTACCCGGACTGCGGCTCGAACCTCGACGGCTTGCTGCGCGCCTCCGACATTGCCATGTACGAAGCCAAGCGCGCCGGGCGTCAGCAATATCGCTTTTATGATCACGAAATGAACGGCCGCGCGCGCTCGCGGCTGATGCTCGAAGAGAGCGTGCGCGATGCCATCGAGAACCGTGATTTCAATCTGGTGTATCAGCCGCAGGTGGCGATCGACAGCGGGCAGATCCGCGGTTTCGAGGCGTTGTTGCGCTGGCAGCATCCGAGCGTCGGCGATGTGCCGCCGGGGCTGTTCCTGCCGTTGCTGGAAGAGGCACGGTTGATCAGCCGGCTCGGCAGCTGGATCTATCATCGCGGCGCCGGCCAGCGCAAAGCCTGGGAAACGTTGTTTGCCGAAGATCTGGTGCTCGGTGTGAGTTTGAGCAACACCCAGTTCGGTCTGCCGAATCTGGTCACCGAATTGCGTCAGGTGCTGGAGCGGCACGCGCTGCAGCCACGGCAACTGGAGGTCGAAGTCACCGAAGACGCACTGATGCACAACCCCGACGAGACCCGCAAACAGCTGCGCCTGCTGCGTAATCTCGGGGTGCGGGTGGCTTTGGATGATTTTGGTTCGGGGCCGTGTTCGCTGGCGCATCTGCGTGATCTGGAGCTGGATACGCTCAAGCTTGATCGACACCTGATTGCGCGGCTGCCGGATTCGACGCGCGACGCGGCGCTGGTCAGCAACGTGATCAATCTGTGTAAACAGTACGGTTTGCTGGTGATCGCCGAAGGCGTGGAAACCATCGAACAGTATCAATGGCTGCAAGCGCATGGCTGCGAATATGTGCAGGGTTTCCTGGTGGCGCACCCGCTGACCTCCGAAGCTGCCGCGAGCTTCGCCGAGCCCTTTGACTGGAGCGCGCTACCGGTTTGAATTCGCTACACTGGCGCTCTTTTCGAACCGTGTTGCCGTGTCCATGACTGCGTTGAAATACCTCCAGGCCTATCCCGCGCAATTGCAGGATCAGGTGCGCCAACTGATCGCCGAACAGCGTCTGGGTGACTACCTGAGCCAGCGCTATCCGGGGCGTCACGATGTGCAGAGCGACAAGGCGCTGTACAGCTACGCGCTGGACCTGAAGCAGGAATACCTGCGCAACGCACCGGCCATCGACAAGGTGCTGTTCGACAACCGCCTCGACCTGACGCACCGCGCGCTGGGCCTGCATACCACGGTGTCAAGGGTGCAGGGCGGCAAGCTCAAGGCCAAGAAAGAGATTCGCATCGCCTCGCTGTTCAAGGAGGCGGCGCCCGAGTTCCTGAAAATGATCGTCGTGCATGAACTGGCGCACTTCAAGGAGTCGGATCACAACAAGGCCTTCTATAAATTGTGTGAACACATGCTGCCGGGGTATCACCAGGTCGAGTTCGATCTGCGGGTGTACCTGACGTGGCGCGATATGCAATGAAGATCAAAAGATCGCAGCCTGCGGCAGCTCCTACAGTTGGAATGCGATCTTATGTAGGAGCTGCCGCAGGCTGCGATCTTTTAACGTTGGGAGTGTTTAGATGGACGTAAGCAAGACCAAAAGCAGCTTTTACCGGCGCCTGTACGTGGCCTACCTGATCGACAGTGGCCTGGCCCCAAGCGTTCCGGCGCTGACCGAAGTGACCGGCATGCCCCGGCGCACGGCGCAGGACACGATCGCCGCGCTGGCGGATCTGGATATCGTCTGTGAATTCGAGCAGGAGGAGGGCGCGCGCAACCATGCCGGGCGCTATCGGATTCGCGAGTGGGGGGCGATTGATCGCGGGTGGATCGAGCGTAATCTGCGGCAGATCAAGGCTGTGCTGGAGTATCCCTGAGTCTTGCAGTGGCTGAGCTGACGCCTTCGCGAGCAAGCCCGCTCTCACAGTCGATCGAGTTCCTTCAGATGGAATGCAATCAAATGTGGGAGCGGGCTTGCTCGCGAAGGGGCCCTCAAGGACGACGCATGCCTATGTGCGGAATGTCATCCTCCAGATACTCCTCACCCGCCACCACAAACCCGTACCTGCCGTAGTACCCCTGCAAATGCGCCTGCGCCGACAGATAGATCGGTACCTGCGGCCAGTGCTTCCCGGCCTGTTTCAGCGCGTGTTCCATCATCACATGCCCGAGCCCATTGCCGCGGCCCTGCTTTGCGATGATCACGCGGCCGATCACCACGTCACCGCCCTGGGACTGGGGGTCGAGCAGGCGCAGATAAGCGATCAACTGATCGTCTTCCCAGCCCATCAAGTGATGGGTATCGCCATTCAGATCCTGGCCGTCGAGGTCCGGGTAGGCACATTTCTGTTCGACCACAAATACGTCCGAGCGCAGTTTCAGCAGCGCGTACAACTCTTCTTTGTCCAGATCGCTGTGATGCTTGCAGATCCACTCGATTGTCATCTTCCGACTCCTTGAACTCCGTCGCTCGATACTAAGGGCACAGGCGCTGGATGTCTGTATGGCGGAAGAGTCTGTGACAAAGGTCAAAATGCCATCATTCCTTTCTCGCGACCGTCTCGGCTTTGTGTAATCTGCTGGAAAGCGCTGTGCACTGGCTTCAATGAGCTACTGTTAGGGCCTGGGTTTCGCCGGTATGGGGCCTTGGGGTTTTGACTGAAAACACGCCGGGCAGCCCGCCCGCTAAGGATTTTCAAGCATGCCGCGACTGCATCGAGCCTTTGCGTTGATCGGACTGCTCTTGCTGGCCCAAACCGCCTCAGCGCAGAAGTTGCGACTGGTGTTTGATATCTGGCCGCCCTTTACCGACGACACGCTGGTCAACGGTGGCCTGGCCACCGACATCGTCAGCACCGCGCTGGCGCGGGCCGGTTATGCCAGCGAGTATGAGCAGGTACCTTGGGCGCGGGCGCTGCTGGGCGTTGGCGAAGGGCGTTACGACGTACTGGTCAACGCCTGGTACAACGACGAGCGGAAAAAAATCGGCCAGTTCTCTGGCGAGTACCTGCTCAACCGCATCCGCTTTCTCAAGCGCAAGGACACGCCGCTGGAGTACGGCAGCCTGGAACAACTGCACACCTATCCGGTGGCGGTGGTGCGCGGTTATGCCTACTCGCAGGCCTTCGATGCCGATACCGCACTGGAGAAAGTCCCTGTGCATAACTTCGCCATGGCCGTGCGCATGCTGGCGGCGGATCGGGTCAAGCTGACTCTGGAAGATGAATACGTCGCGCGCTATTACCTGGCGCGCGAGTCACCGAAAGTGCGCAACTCGGTGGAGTTTCTGCCCAAGCCGTTGAGCGAGAACAGCCTGCATATTCTGGTGAGTCTGAAGAATCCGCAGCATGAGCAGATTGTGGCCGGGTTCGATAAGGCGATTGCGGCGATGAAAGCGGACGGGAGTTATGACAAGTTGCTGAGGCAGCATGGGATGTAGAAGCTGATCCGGAATTTGTTAAGTGGCTGATGGCCCTATCGCGAGCAGGCTCACTCCTACAGTTTGAAATGCGTTCCCTTGTAGGAGTGAGCCTGCTCGCGATGGCGTCTGATCAGCCGCCGCTGACCTCACTGGTGTCCTTGATCAGGTGCGCTGCCAACGTCCGCAACGGCCCCAGCTGCCGGCAGATCAGCGCCAGTTGCGTCTGCACCAGTCGCTGTCCTTCATCGATCTCGTCCGGCATCTGCTCCAGCTCATTGGCCAGCGCTTCCTCTTCGTCACTCTGAATCGCCACCGGCTGCTTGTTCGCCAGGCCCTGGGCGATTTCGTCGATACTCGTCGCCAGTTTCACCCCGGCACCTTCAATCAAATGCTCACGCACATCGGCTGGCAATTGGGTTTCCCTGTGTGCGCCAAGCCCTGACAGATAACTCAATAAGGTGTGCGACAGCACCAGAAAGCGGAACCCGACATCCGCTTCCTTCCGGAAATGCCCCGGCTCCATCAGCATGTTGGCCAAGGTGGTCGACAACGCCGCATCAGCGTTGTGCGCGTTGCGTCGGGCCAGGCGATAGGCGAGGTCGTCGCTCTTGCCGGCGGCGTATTGCTGCATGATCTGGCGCAGGTAGATGCTGTTGCAGGTCAGGGTGTTGGCCAGCACTTTGTTCAGGCGTCGGCCCTGCCAGTCCGGCAGGAACAGGAACACCGTCAGGCCGGCGATCAGGCTGCCGAGCAGAGTATCGAACAGGCGCGGCAGGAACAGCCCGTAGCCATCGCCGATCTGGTTGAAGCAGAACAGCACCATGATCGTGATGGCGGCGGTCGCCAGGGTGTAGCGCGTGGTGCGGTTGGTAAAGAACACCACCCCGGCGGCGATCGCGAAGCACGACTGCACCAGCGGACTGGGGAACAGATCGAACAGCGCCCACGCCACGGTCAGGCCGATGGCGGTGCCGAGAATCCGCTGCCCGAGTTTGCGTCGGGTCGCGCCGTAGTTCGGTTGGCAGACGAACAGGGTGGTGAGGATGATCCAGTAACCCTGCGACGGGTGAATCAGATGCACCATGCCGTAGCCGATACTCAGCGCCAGCGGCAGGCGCAGCGCGTGACGGAACAGCAAGGACGTCGGTGTCAGTTGCGTACGCAAGCGAATCCACACGTCCTTGAGGTTGCGCGGCGAGCGATCGAGCAGGCTGCTGTCGGTGGCGTCCGCCAAGGCGTCGGGGTTGCTGGCATCGCTGAGCAAACGGTCGAGGGTGCCGAGGTTGGCTGCCAGTGCGCGCAGCGAACGGAGCAAGCCGCGCCACGCCGGGTTGCTCTGGATGCGCAGGTGTTCAAGGGAGGCATCGAGGTCGGTCAGGGCTTCGGCAAAACTGGCGTCGTAGACGAACGGCTGGCGCATCTGGATCGATTCGGCCAGCGCGCGGCAGGCCTTGCCCTGCTGGCGCAACAAACGCTGGCAGCGGAACAGCACGTCGCTGTGGAAGAACGCATCGGCCAGCGCGTTATACGGATAGTGCGAGGAGCTGGCGCGCTCGTGGATGTCCTGAGCGAGAAAATACAGCTTCAGATAACGGCTGACTTTCGAACCCGGGCGCCCGTTGCCGACCCGGTGCAGAATGATTTCCTTGGCACTGTTCAGCGCTGCGACCACGCGGCCATTCTGCTGCGCCAGTTCCAGCCGTCGTCCTTCGACATCCAGTTGGCGGATCGGCTCGAACAGCGAGGCTTTTAGCTTCAGGTAGAAACCCAGTTCACGGAACAGCCGCGCCAGACTCTGCTGCACCGGCTGGTTGGAAAACATCGCCTGCCACAGCACCGACAGCAGGCCGTACCACGCGGCACCCGCCACCAGCAGCATCGGTTCGTGCCAGAAATCGGTGACCGCACCGCCGCGCTGATCCACGCCGATCATGGTGTAGACCGACAGAATCAAGGTCGCCGAGGCAATCGCGCCATAACGCTCGCCGAGCGCGCCGAGCATGGTCAGGCCGAAACTGGCCAAGGCCAGGGCAATGGCGAACACGATGGGGTAGGGGAAGAGCAGTTCCACCGACAGCGCGGCGATACTGAAACACACCAGTGTTACTGCCAGTGCGTTGAGGCGACCCTGCCAACTGTCGTCGGTCTCGGCCAGGGCGCTGGCGATGATCCCGAGGAACAACGGGATCAGCAGGCCCATTTCATCCTGATACCAACACAGCGCCATGCTGCCGGTCAGGGCGATGAACACCCGCACGCTGTAGCTGAATTTATCCAGCGCCCACAGGCGCCGCAAAGACTGACGAAACGAGGTCGAGGACATGAAGTGCGAAGGCCTTCCGAGGCGATGCCGCTAAATTGAGCCAGTAATGACGCCGACGCAATGGCGCCGATCACATCTGACAGCAAAAAGTGTTCCTTACTGCATCACGCATAACAACTGTGGGAGGGGGCTTGCTCCCGAAAGCGGTGTGTCATTCAACATGGATGTCGACTGATCCAGCGCATTCGCGAGCAAGCCCGCTCCCACAGTTTTTGATTTGTGTTGGATCAGACGTACTGCGCAGCCGCGTACCCCGAGGCCCACGCCCACTGGAAGTTGAAACCGCCCAGATGCCCGGTGACGTCGAGCACTTCACCGACGAAATAAAGCCCCGGGCTTTTCAGCGATTCCATGGTCTTGGACGACACCTCGCGGGTATCGACGCCACCCAGCGTGACCTCGGCGGTGCGATAGCCTTCGGTGCCGGCCGGGACGACTTTCCAGTTGCCGAGTTTTTCGGCGATCTGCGCCAGTTCGGCGTGGGTGTACTGCTTCATCGGTTTGGACACGAACCAGTTGTCCGCCAGCAGGTTGGCCATCTTCTTGGTGAAGATCTCGCCGAGCAGGGTTTTCAGTTCGCTGTTCGGGCGCTCGGCCACTTGCTGTTGCAGCCATTCGGCGGTGTCGTGATCCGGCAGCAGGTTGATCTCCACGGTGTCGCCCGGCTCCCAGAACGACGAGATCTGCAGAATCGCCGGGCCGCTGAGGCCGCGGTGAGTGAACAGGATGTTCTCGCGAAAGCTCTGGTCATTGCAGCTGACCAGGCAATCCACCGAGGTCCCGGACAGCTCGGTGCACAATTCCTTGAGCTGATCGGTGATGGTGAACGGCACCAGTCCGGCGCGAGTCGGCAGCAGTTCATGGCCAAACTGTTTGGCCACCTGATAACCGAAACCGGTGGCGCCCAGCGTCGGGATCGACAACCCGCCGGTGGCGATTACCAGCGATTGGCACTGAACCTGGCCGAGGGTGGTGTCGAGCAGGTAGCCGCTTTCGACCTTCTCGATGGTCTGGATCGAGGTGTCGAGGTGCAGTTCGACGCCGACCTGATCGCACTCGTCGAGCAGCATGCCGAGGATGTCGCTGGATTTGTTATCGCAGAACAGCTGGCCGAGTTTCTTCTCGTGGTACGGCACGCCGTGCTTGGCGACCATGCCGATGAAATCCCACTGGGTGTAGCGCGCCAGTGCCGATTTGCAGAAATGCGGGTTATGCGAGAGGAAATTGCCCGGCTCGGTGTACATGTTGGTGAAATTGCAGCGGCCACCACCGGACATCAGGATTTTCTTGCCGGCCTTGTTCGCATGATCGAGCAGCAACACCTGACGCCCACGCCCGGCGGCGGTCAGTGCACACATCAACCCTGCGGCGCCAGCGCCAATGATCACGACTTCGGTAGAGCGCAAAACGGTGTCCTCTTGGTAGGTCGCTACAAAACAAACTGTGGGAGCGGGCTTGCTCGCGAAAGCGGTATGTCAGTTGACACATAAGTCGCCTGATACACCGCATTCGCGAGCAAGCCCGCTCCCACAGGGGATCTTCTTTGCTTGGAAGATCGCTTACAAAACCCGCACGCGCAGCGAACGGCCCTTGATCTTGCCGTTGTTCAAGCGCTGCAGCGCCTGCATGACCACGGTGCGTTCAACGGCGACATACGACTGGAAGTCGAAGATCGCGATCTTGCCGACCTGCGCGCCGGGGATGCCGGCGTCGCCAGTCAGTGCGCCGAGGATGTCGCCCGGACGAACCTTGTCCTTGCGCCCGCCGGCGATGCACAGCGTGCTCATCGGTGGTTGCAGCGGGGCGCCGCCCTGGGACTTGAGGTTATCGACCTGATCCCAGTTCAACGGGGCTTTCTGCAACTGTTCGATGGCTTGCGCACGATGTGCTTCGGACGGTGCGACGAGGCTGACCGCGATGCCTTTCTCGCCAGCGCGACCGGTACGGCCAACGCGGTGGATGTGGATTTCCGAATCGCGGGCCAGCTCGACATTGATCACCATGTCCAGCGCGTCGATGTCCAGACCACGGGCGGCGACGTCGGTGGCGACCAGTACCGAAGTACTGCGGTTGGCGAACATCGCCAGCACCTGATCGCGGTCACGCTGTTCCAGATCGCCGTGCAGGCCGACGGCGGAAATGCCTTTGGAGGTCAGGTGGTCAACGGTTTCCTGCACTTGCTGTTTGGTAAAGCAGAACGCCACGCAGGAAGCCGGGCGGAAGTGGTGCAGGACTTTGGTCACTGCGCTCATGCGCTCTTCCGGGGAAATCTCGTAGAAGCGTTGTTCGATCTGCGTGTCATCGTGGAACGCCTCGGCTTTCACCGTTTGCGGATCGCGCATGAATTTCGACGCCAGTTGCTTGATGCCCACCGGGTACGTGGCGGAGAACAGCAGGGTCTGACGGCGTGCCGGAGTCTTTTCGATGATGTCTTCGATGGCGTCGTAGAAGCCCATGTCGAGCATGCGGTCGGCTTCGTCGAGGATCAGCGTGTTCAGGCCGTCGAGCACCAGCGAACCCTTGCGCAGGTGTTGCTGGATACGCCCCGGGGTGCCGACGATGATGTGCGCGCCGTGCTCCAGCGAAGCGATCTGCGGGCCGAACGACACGCCGCCGCACAGGGTCAGGACCTTGATGTTGTCTTCGGCACGGGCCAGACGCCGGACTTCCTTGGCGACCTGGTCGGCCAACTCACGGGTCGGGCAGATCACCAGCGCCTGGCAACCGAAGTAGCGCGGGTTGATCGGGTTGAGCAGGCCGATGCCGAACGCGGCGGTCTTGCCGCTGCCGGTCTTGGCCTGAGCGATCAGGTCCATCCCCTTGAGGATCACCGGCAAGCTCTGCGCCTGGATCGGCGTCATCTGGGCATAACCGAGGGATTCGAGGTTAGCCAGCATGGCGGCGGACAGCGGCAGAGTATTAAAAGCGGTGGCGATGGTGGTCACGGGACTGGCCTGCAAAACAAAATGTCGCGCAGTGTAGCAGCCCCGTGCCACTTTCCTCGAAAGTTCTGGACGAACAGTGCCTGATTTCATTCCCCCAAGCTTTCCTTGAATGAAGATAAACCTGTGGCGAGGGAGCTGTTGTGGCGAGGGGATTTATCCCCGATGGGGTGCGCAGCACCCCCTGAAAAAGTTGAACGCGATCAGCCAGATGTACTGAGGCGGCAGATTCTGGGGCTGCTGCGCAGCCCATCGGGGATAAATCCCCTCACCACAAAGCATTCACAAGACATGACACTGCCTAGTGTTCAATGTGCTCATCCGGATGTTCATCCGGGCGTTTGACCCGGCGACCGTCCTCTTTCGACAGTTGCGAGAAGATTGTCGCTGCCAGCATCGCCATGATCCCCACCGTGACAAACGTCAGCTGGAACGCGCCCAGTACGGTCTCGACGCCATCGTTGCCGATCTCCGCCGTGAAGCCACCAAGCAACGCACCGGCACAGGCCACGCCCAGACTCAGCGACAATTGCGCCACCACCGACAGCAAACTGTTACCGCTGCTGGCGCTGGCGTCGTCGAGGTCGATCAGGGTCACGGTGTTCATCGCGGTGAATTGCAGCGAGTTGATCGCGCCAAGAACCGCCAGCAGACACAGCAGCAGCCAGTATGGCGTCTGCTCGCTGACCAGACCCATGCTCGCCAGCATGATCCCCAGTGCCAGGGTGTTGCCGGTGAGCACGATGCGATAGCCAAGGCGTTCGATCAGCGGCCGCGCCATCCACTTGGCAAACATCGCCGCAGCCGCCAGCGGTAGCATGCTCATCCCGGCTTGCGACGGCGAGTAACCCAGCGCGACTTGCAGCAACAACGGCACCAGAAACGGCAGGGCGCCGCTGCCGAGGCGGGCGAACAGGTTGCCGATGATTCCGACCGCGAAGGTTCGCGTCTTGAACAACGACGGGGCGAACAGCGGATTCTCGATACGCCCGGCACGCAGCCAGTACGCCGCCAGACAGGCGAGACCGCCGAACAGCAGCAACATCACCCGCAGGTGCGGCAAGTGCAATTCGCCCAGACCTTCCATGGCGATGGTGATCAGGATCATCGCCGCGCCAAACAGCAGGAAACCGAGGCTATCGAAGCGCGTGCGTTCAGTACCGCGCAGGTCGGGGATGAATTTCCACACCGCGTAGCAGCCGAGAACACCGACCGGCAGGTTGATCAAAAAGATCCAGTGCCACGTCAGGTATTGCACCATCCAGCCGCCCATGGTCGGGCCGATCAGCGGGCCGAGCAGGCCGGGAATGGTGATGAAACCCATGATCCGCACCAGCTCCGAACGCGGATAGGCGCGCAGCACCACCAGCCGTCCGACCGGCAGCATCAACGCACCGCCCAGACCCTGAATCACCCGTGCACCGACCAGCATGCTCAGGCTGCTCGATAACGCGCAGAGCAGCGAGCCGAAACTGAACAGCAGGATCGCGCCGAAGAAAATCTTCTTGGTGCCGAAGCGATCGGCGATCCAGCCCGAGGCCGGAATCAGCAAGGCCACGGTGAGCATGTAGGCGATGACCACGCCTTGCATGCGCAACGGGTCTTCGGCCAGATCCCGGGCCATGGCCGGCAGGGCGGTGTTGAGGATGGTCCCGTCGAGGGACTGCATGAAGAACGCAATGGCGACGACCCACGGCAACCAGCGGGCGGTGATGGCGTCGAGAGGCGGGCGTGTGGGCATGGAACCTCTTGTGGGTGGTTAATCCAAATGGCTTGTTGTGCATGAAACCCTGTGGTGAGGGGATTTATCCCCGATGGACTGCGCAGCAGTCCCCTGCATTTGATTTTAAAAGCGGGGCCGCTACGCGACCCATCGGGGATAAATCCCCTCGCCACAGGGTTCACTCCAGTACTTGATCCCAAGGTGTGCTGGAGGTTTGCGTTTACAGGGTCAAGGTCAGTCGGCTCACCAGCGCCCCCGGCAACAACGCCGACGAGGTATTGCGCTGGCTATACGTGCTCGCCGACAGCAGCAACTCGCGCTCGGCGGTCAACGCTTCCAGCTGCGAACCCAGCAGGCTGTAGGCGCTGTCGTCGAAGCGCATGGTGCTGACCGGCGCCTGAATCTCGCCGTTCTCGACCCAGAAAGTTGCGAAGCGGGTCATGCCGGTCAGACGCGCCGCCGGTTGATCCGAGTAGTTCAGGTACCACAGATTGCTAATGTACAGCCCGGTGCCCAACTGCTTGAGGATCTCTGCCTGTGACAGATCACCGGCCGCCATGTTCAGCGCACTCGGCATTTCACCGCCGCCGGCGCCGTTGGCGGTCAGGCCGTATTCGGCGGCACTGCGCGAACCGACCAGTTGATCGCCAGCCTTGCCTTCGACGATCAGTCGCAGATCACTGCGCGGATAACCCTCGCCGGAGAACGCCGGGCTCAACGAACCGCTGACTTGCTCATCCAGTGAGACCAGCGGACTGAACGTCTGATCACCGACATACAGCTTCTGCAACGGACTGCTTTTGCTGGCAATCGATTGCGCCGAGAAACCGCCCCAGCTGAGCATGCCCATGATTTCCTCCAGCGCGGCCGGCGCCAGGTAGGCGCGGTATTGCCCCGGTGGCAGAGTGCGCAACGGTCGACCGAGGAACGCCAGTTGCTCGCGCGCCTGCTGGAAGCGGCGGGCGAAGCCTTCGCTACTCCACTCGTGCCCGGCGTAGCTGGCTTTCACTGCTTCGCCATTGTCGTGGAACAGGCTGAAGTCGAAGTTGAAGCTGTTGGCCTGATGCCAGCCGAACGCCCCGGAGGAGCTGGCGAAACCGCGGCTGATCGGGCCGGCAGCATAGAAGCCGACCAGATCCAGACCTTCAGCAGCGCTGCAGATTTCCTCGACCACTTGTTCGGTGTCCGGCAGCGGATGTTCCTGCACGTTGTTGCTCTGCCAGCCATTGTGGTTGAGCAGCAGGTACGGATCCTGTGGCAGCAACGGCAGGGTTTCGCGCAGTTGTTGCAGGCCTTCGGCGAGGCGTTGCAGATCGGCTTCCTGATCACCGGACAGGGTGATGTGCAGGTCGGCGTGGCGGCCGTCGTTGATCAGCTTCAGCCCGACGTCGGCTTGCTGCACCTGGCCGGCCTGACGCACCTTGGCGTGATTGAAGCGCACGAACGCCGAGGATTCGGCGGCGTAGCTGAGGGTGAATTGTTCCGGCTCGCGCACGCTGTCGCGCAGCCAATTGACCATGACCTTGAAGGCGTCGGACTGACTCTTCGAAATGCTCATCAGGCGTCTCCCCCAAACACATCAACGTTGCTGAATACGCAGGCCGGCGAAGCGTGGCCGACGCGGATCACCTGGTTCGGCTCGCCCTTGCCGCAGTTTGGCGTGCCCAGCACCTTACGGGTGCCGGCATTGCCGACCGCGCGCAGACTCTTCCAGAAGTGCGCGGAAATGCCCCGGTAGTTCGGATTTTTCACCACACCTTTAAGTTCACCGTTCTCGATCAACTGACCCCACTCGCAACCGAACTGGAATTTGTTGCGCGCATCGTCAATCGACCACGAACGGTTGGTGCTCATCAGAATGCCGTGCTCGATGCCGCTGATCAGTTGCGTCAGCGACTGATCGCCCGGCTCGATGTTGAGGTTGGCCATGCGGTCGATCGGCGGCCGGTTCCAGCCGCAGGCGCGGCTGTTGGCAACCCCGTCGAGACCGGCACGGAACTGTGACAGCGCCCCGCCCAGTGGCCGCAACAACAAGCCTTCGCGAATCAGGAATTGTTTGCTGGCCTTGCTGCCGTCGTCATCGTGGCCGTAACTGGCCAGCTCTTCGGGAATGTCCGGATCGAAGGTCACGTTGAGCAGCTTCGAACCGTATTGCAGGCTGCCGAAGTCGCTGGTTTTGACGAAGCTGGTGCCGGCGTAGTTGCGCTCGTCACCGAGAATCCGGTCCAGCTCCAGCGGGTGCCCGATCGACTCGTGGATCTGCAGCATCATCTGGTCCGGCATCAGCAACAGATCGCGCGGGCCTTGCGGGGTGTTCGGCGCGAGCAACAGTTGCAGGGCCTGATCGGCCACTTGTGGGCCGGCGCCGACCAGGCCGCAACGGCTGATCACGTCGGCGCCACCTTGCTGGCCGAAGTTTTCGCGGCCGAGGGAGCGGGTCTGGCTGTCGTTGCCGTCGTAGGCAGTGACGTCGAGACTTGGATAAACGAAGCGTTGGGCTTGGCGTAATTCGGCACCGGCGCTGCTCAGGTAGATCTGCTCGACGTAGGTGATGCCGATGCTCGCCTGCCAATTCACCAGGCGCTCATCCTTTGGCACCGAGGCGGACTCCGCGCCGAGCAGTTCGAAGCATTCGCTCAGGGACGGGAAGGGTTGTTCGAGGTTGGGCGACAAGTAATCAGCGCGATCGCTCGACACTGGCTGATCGCGCAGATCGAGCAAGGCGTGCGGCTTGAGTCGCCGGGCCTGCTGTTCTGCGCGTTCGAGGGCGGCTTGCAGGCCTTGCTGCGACAGGTCGTTGGTCGCCGCATAGGATTCAACGCCGTTGACCCGCACAGTAAGCATCGCGCCTTCGTCGCGGCTCAGGCTCGGCGGTTCGGCGACGTTCTTGCGCACCGACAGGTACTGGCCGGACTCGCGCACATACCGCAGGGAAAAAAACTCGGCGCCCGTGCGCAAGGCAGCGAAGCGCTGCTTGAGCTGGGGGTGGAAATCGAACATTCGGGAACCTCCTTGTTATGGGGTTGCGGGGTGAAGCGATTCGGCGGGGAGGGGTGAAACGATTGCGCGAGGTCTAGAGTAGGCCTGCGTGGGGGTAGGATCAAGTGAAGAGGGGGTGTAGGAGGATTTACTGTGCAGCAGGGGGGAGGGGTATTGAATTGCAGGGCCTCATCGCGAGCAGGCTCACTCCTACAGTTAATCTCCAGTGTCCACATAATGTGTGGTCGCTGGAGATCCTTGTAGGAGTGAGCCTGCTCGCGATTAGCCGTGACGCGGTATTACGTCTTACTGAGCAGCCGGGGTGATATCACGCATCGGCTTGCCCTTCACCGGCGCACCGCCAGCAACGTAGTAGGCAGCATTGCTACGCGGCAGTGGCTTGCGGCCACGGATCTTGTCGGCGATTTTCTCGGCGATCATGATCGTCGGCGCGTTCAGGTTACCGGTGGTGATGATCGGCATGATCGAAGCATCGACCACACGCAGGCTCTGCATGCCGTGCACGCGACCTTCGCCATCCACTACGGCCATCTCGTCGGTGCCCATCTTGCACGAGCAGGACGGGTGGAACGCGGTTTCGGCGTGCTCGCGGATGAACTTGTCCAGCTGCTCATCGGTTTGCACTTCGATGCCTGGGCTGATTTCGCGGCCACGGAAGGCGTCCAGCGCAGGCTGTTGCATGATTTCGCGGGTCAGGCGGATGCCGTCACGGAATTCCTGCCAGTCCTGCTCGGTGGCCATGTAGTTGAACAGGATGCTCGGGTGCTGGCGCGGATCCTTGGACTTCAACTGGATGCGGCCACGGCTCGGCGAACGCATGGAACCCATGTGCGCCTGGAAGCCGTGCTCTTTCACACCGTTGCTGCCGTTGTAGTTAATCGCTACCGGCAGGAAGTGGTACTGGATGTTCGGCCACTCGAATTCCGGACGGGAACGAATGAAACCGCCGGCTTCGAACTGGTTGCTGGCGCCGATGCCGGTGCCATTGAACAGCCACTCGGCACCGATGGCTGGCTGGTTGTACCAGAGCAGCGACGGGTACAGCGAGACCGGTTGGGTGCAAGCGTATTGCAGGTACAGCTCAAGGTGATCCTGCAGGTTTTCACCGACGCCCGGCAGGTCATGAACCACCGGGATGTCGAGGCTTTCCAGCAGTTTTGCCGGGCCGACGCCGGAGCGCTGCAGAATCTGCGGCGAAGCGATGGCGCCGGAGCACAGCAGGACTTCTTTGCGTGCCTTGGCTTCAACGCGCTCTTCCGCCGAACCGACCAGGTAACGCACGCCGACCGCACGCTTGCCTTCGAACAGAATCTTGTCGGTCAGGGCGTGGGTGACGATGGTCAGGGTCGAACGCTTTTTCGCGACGTCGAGGTAGCCACGGGCGGTGGAAGCACGACGGCCGTTCGGCGTCACGGTGCGATCCATCGGGCCGAAGCCTTCCTGCTGGTAGCCGTTCAAGTCTTCGGTGCGCGGGTAACCGGCCTGCACGCCGGCTTCAACCATGGCGTGGAACAGCGGGTTGTTGCCCGCCTTCGGCGTGGTCACGCTGACCGGGCCGTCGCCACCGTGGTAGTCGTTCGGGCCGATGTCGCGGGTTTCCGCTTTACGGAAGTACGGCAGGCAGTCGAGGTACGACCAGTCTTCCAGACCTGGCAGTTTCGCCCAGCCGTCGTAGTCCATGGCGTTGCCACGGATGTAGCACATGCCGTTGATCAGCGAGGAGCCGCCGAGGCCCTTGCCGCGACCGCACTCCATCCGGCGACCGTCCATGTGTGGCTCCGGATCGGTTTCGTACGCCCAGTTGTAGCGACGACCTTGCAGCGGGAATGCCAGCGCGGCCGGCATTTGTGTGCGGAAGTCAAAACGGTAGTCCGGGCCGCCTGCTTCGAGCAGCAGCACGGTGACGCCTTCGTCTTCAGTCAGACGGGTCGCCAGGGTGTTACCGGCCGAGCCGGCACCGATGATGATGTAATCGAATTCTTGGGACATTGAATGCACCCTCTTTAGATGTGGTCAGGCTGCCGAGTGGCCACTTTCTGTGGCGAGGGAGCTTGCTCCCGCTCGACTGCGAAGCAGTCGCAGAACCTGCGACCGAGCTCTGTCTGGATGAGCGCGGTGTCTGCAGTTGGGGCCGCTGCGCAGCCCAGCGGGAGCAAGCTCCCTCGCCACAAGGGCCCCAACTTCAGAGTTGCGTCAGATCAGAACACCGAGACGTAATCGCCCAGCTCGACCTGTACCGATTTGATGCGTGTGTAGTTGGTCAGCGAGCTGATGCCGTTTTCACGACCCACGCCCGACTGCTTGTAACCGCCCACCGGCATCTTCGCGTCGGACTCGCCCCAGGCGTTGATCCAGCAGATACCGGCTTCCAGTTGATGAATCACGCGGTGCGCGCGGTTCAGGTCTTTGGTGACGATACCGGCGGCCAGGCCGAAGTCGGTGTCGTTGGCGCGGCGGATTACTTCCTCTTCGGTCTCGTAGGACAGGATCGCCATCACCGGGCCAAAGATTTCTTCACGGACGATGGTCATCTCGTCGGTGCAGTCGGTGAACACGGTCGGCGCGACAAATGCACCTTTGGCGAATTCGCCGTCGGTCAGACGCTCGCCGCCGCACAGCACGCGGGCACCTTCTTCTTTACCCTTGGCGATGTAACCCAGCACGCTTTCCATGTGGGCGAAGCTGACCAGCGGGCCGAAGTTGGTGTTTTCGTCTTCCGGGTTGCCGATGCGGATGCGCGCTACGCGCTCGACGATCTTGGCTTCGAAAGCGGCTTTCAGGTGGCTCGGTACGAATACGCGAGTACCGTTGGTGCAGACCTGACCGGAGCTGTAGAAGTTGGCCATCATCGCGGTGTCGGCGGCGCGATCGAGGTCGGCGTCGTCGCAGATGATCAGCGGCGACTTGCCGCCCAGTTCCATGGTCACGTCTTTCAGCGACGAAGCCGAAGCGCTGGCCATGACTTTCTTGCCGGTGTCGGTGCCGCCGGTGAAGGAGACTTTTTCGATGCGCGGGTGCTCGGTCAGCCAGGTGCCGACTTCACGGCCGCTGCCGGTCAGTACGTTGAACACGCCGTTCGGCAGACCGGCTTCGGTGTAGATCTCGGCCAGTTTCAGGGTGGTCAGCGAGGTGACTTCGCTTGGCTTGAAGATCATTGCGTTACCGGCGGCCAGGGCCGGTGCGGATTTCCACAAAGCGATCTGGATCGGGTAGTTCCACGCGCCGATACCGGCAACCACGCCCAGTGGCTCGCGACGGGTGTAGACGAAGGAAGTGTCGCGCAGCGGAATCTGCTCGCCTTCGATCGCCGGCACCAAGCCTGCGTAGTATTCCAGCACGTCGGCGCCGGTGACGATGTCGACGTATTTGGTTTCGGAGAAGGCTTTACCGGTGTCCAGGGTTTCCAGAGCAGCCAACTCATCGTTGCGCTCGCGCAGGATGTCGACGGCGCGACGCAGGATGCGCGAACGCTCCATGGCGGTCATCGCGGCCCAGATTTTCTGGCCCTTTTCAGCGCTGACCACAGCACGCTCGACGTCTTCCTTGGTCGCACGTTGCACTTGGGCGAGGACTTCACCGTTCGCCGGGTTGATGGCTTCGAAAGTGGCATCGCTGCCAGCGTCGGAGTACGCGCCATCGATGTAGAGTTTTTGCAGTTCGAAACGGGCCATAGTGTCCTCGCAAGTGCATTAGTGGTTGGCGTTGACCATCGCGGTGGTGCTGCGATGGCGGTTCAGGGGCCGAGCGTTTTCTGTGTGCTCTAACTCACCTGCTTGGCCAATTGGAAATCCATGTATTCGTAAGCGATCTGTTGCGCCTGCACCGTGTCGAAAGCGTCTCCCGACAGCGCGCCGCGCAACCACAAGCCGTCAATCAACGCTGCCAGTCCACGCGCGGCGCTGCGCGCATCTTCGAGCGGCAGCACACGGCGGAACTCGCAGCACAGGTTGGAATACAGACGGTGATCGTTGATCCGCTGCAACCTGTGCAAAGACGGCTGGTGCATGCTGGTGGCCCAGAAGGCCAGCCAGGTTTTCATTGCCGGGCCATTGACCTGGCTGGCGTCGAAGTTGCCTTCGATGATCACCTGCAGATGCGCCCGTGGGCTGCTGTCTGCCAGCGCCTGTCGGCGCGCGGTGACGTTCTCGCTGAGGACATTCATCAGATACCGCATCGTGGCGGCGATCAGGCCGTTCTTGTCCTGAAAGTAGTGACTGATGATGCCATTCGAGACACCGGCCAAACGGGCGATCAGCGCAATGCTGGCGTCCCCCATACCGACCTGATCGACCGCTTGCAACGTGGCTTCGATCAGTTGTTGGCGGCGGATGGGTTGCATACCGACCTTGGGCATCTTGCACATCTCCTTAGGCCTTCCAAAGGGCGATAAACGCCTATCGGATTGAGGGCCAGTCTATTTTGTTTTGATTGAACGTTCAATCAACAAAGAATAAGATCTGCGACAAATCGTCGCTGCCTACAGATTTTTTCTGCTTGTAAATGGCGATAAAACGACATCCGAAAATGCTTGAAACCTGCGTGGGGCATGGCGCGGTTCGCTGTTCGATGGACGTGTTGAATGGGCAAGACGCTCGGGGCCAGGTTTCGGATGAACGTCCGCACAGCTTTGGCCACGAAAGCGATTCGCAACGCCATTTCGGCAGGTTCGGGCTTTTTTCGGGGTGTCTTTATATCACCCGCCGGTCGGCTGCCAACTAACCGATTGGTCGGGTTCCGTGTTGCCTTGTGTTCTTCTCTCGCACTGCCTGGAGCATTTGTGCCATGAGTTCTGCCTCGCTAATAAAGACCCCGCCCGAGAAGGTGACGGTCAACGGTTGGGTGTTTTACACCTCTACCGCGTTGATTCTGTTGTTGACCGCCATTCTGATCATCGCCCCGCAAGAGGCCGGCAGAATGTTGGGTATGGCTCAGGCCTGGTTGTCGCGCAGCTTCGGCTGGTACTACATGGTGGTGATCGCCGCTTACCTGGTGTTTGTGGTGGGCCTGGCGTTTTCCTCGTACGGCAAACTCAAACTGGGCAGCAAGGACGACACCCCGGATTTCAGCTACGGCGCCTGGGCGGGGATGCTGTTCTCGTCGGGTATCGGTATTTCGCTGCTGTACTTCGGCGCGTCCGAGCCGCTGGACCACTACTTCAATCCGCCGGAAGGCGCAGCGGCCACCAACCTGGCCGCGCGTCAGGCGGTGCAACTGACTTTCCTGCATTGGGGCCTGCACGGCTGGGCGATTTATGCGCTGGTCGGTCTGGCTGTGGCGTACTTCGCTTACCGTCATAACCAGCCATTGGCATTGCGCTCGGCGCTGTATCCGCTGGTCGGTGAGCGTTGGGTCAAAGGCGCGGCCGGTCACGCGGTGGACGGCTTCGGCATGTTCGTGACCCTGCTGGGCCTGGTGACCAACCTGGGGATCGGCTCGCTGCAAGTGTCCTCCGGCCTGGAAAACCTGTTCGGCATGGAACACAGCAACACCAACCTGCTGATCGTGATCATCGTGATGAGCACCGTGGCGACCATCGCTGCCGTGTCCGGTGTGGAAAACGGCATCCGTCGTCTGTCCAACCTGAACATCGTGCTGTTCAGCGGCCTGCTGATTTTCGTCCTGTTGTTCGGCCCGACCTTGCACTTGCTCAACGGCTTCGTGCAGAACATCGGCGACTACCTTAACGGCGTGGTGCTGAAGACCTTCGACCTGTACGTCTACGAAGGCGACAACGCCAAGTCCGACCGCTGGCTGGGCCTGTGGACGCTGTTCTACTGGGCCTGGTGGATTTCCTGGGCGCCATTCGTCGGCATGTTCATCGCGCGTATTTCCCGTGGTCGTACCGTGCGTGAACTGGTGGCCGGCGTGCTGCTGATTCCGCTGGGCTTCACGTTGGCGTGGCTGTCGATCTTCGGTAACTCGGCACTGGATCTGGTGATGAACCAGGGGGCGGTGGAACTCGGCAAGACGGCGCTGGAACAGCCGTCGATGGCGATCTACCAGTTGCTGGAACACTACCCGGCGTCGAAAGTCGTTATCGGTGTGTCGATCTTCGTGGGTTTCGTGCTGTTCCTGACTCCGGCCGACTCCGGCGCGGTGATGATGGCGAATCTGTCCTGCAAGGGCGGCAACGTTGATGAAGATGCGCCGCACTGGCTGCGGATCTTCTGGTCGGTGGTGATCACACTGGTGACCATCGGTCTGCTGTTCGCCGGTAACTTCGAAGCCATGCAAACCATGGTGGTGCTGGCCGGTCTGCCGTTCTCGGTGGTGCTGGTGTTCTTCATGTTCGGTTTGCACAAGGCCATGCGCCAGGACGTGCAGATCGAAAAGGAGCAGGCGCAACTGGCTGAGCGCGGTCGTCGTGGTTTCAGCGAGCGTCTGACGCAACTGGACCTGCAACCGAGCCAATCGGTGGTGCAGCGTTTCATGGACAAGCAGGTCAGCCCGGCGCTGGAAGACGCTGCTGCACAAATGCGGGCACAGGGCCTGGAAGTGCAGACGCTGTTGGGCAAATCCAAGCGTTGCATGGGCGTGCGCATCGAGATGGAAGAGGGCAACCCTTTCGTCTACGAAGTGAGCCTGGACGGCTACCTGGCGAACCCAACCGAATCGGCCCAGTCCGATGAAGCGCGCCAGCGTTACTACCGCGCCGAGGTGTATTTGCACAACGGCAGCCAGGACTACGACCTGATGGGCTTCACGCAGGATCAGATCACACGCGATGTGCTCGATCAGTTTGAAAGCCATCGGCAGCTCCTTGGCCGGGTGTATAGCTAAGTTGCAGGTGGTGCGGTGTTTCTGTCTGATGCACCGCGCCGCATTCTTCGCGAGCAAGCCCGCTCCCACATTTGATCGCATTCCCCTGTCTTGACTCGGTCACCTGTGGGAGCGGGCTTGCTCGCGAAGGGGCCATCAGCCCCAACGCTGAACGCCCTGTATACCAACAAACAAAAACGCCGCGATCCTCTCGCGGCGTTTTTGTGTCCGGGGTTCTTACCCCAGGTTCTTGCCCAGCAACGCGTGATACAGCTCGCTGTCGCCAAGAATCCCCACCACATGGTTGTTGTCGTGCAGCACCAGTTTGTTACCGGTCTGGTAGCGAATCTGCAGCGCGTCGCGCATGCCGATGTTCGAGTCCACCAGGGTCGGCTTGCGCTCCAGCGCTTCCACCGCTTGCCCCGGTGCCCAGTTCTGCAGGTTCAGCACCGAACCGTTCTGCCGCGCGCCCTTGATCGTGTTGCCTTCGGCCAGGTCCAGCCACGAGTCGCCGCCCGGGTCGAGGCACACCGAACCGTTGATGCGTTTGCAGTTGTCCAGCGTGCGCATCAGGCTGCGGCCACACAGGACGTTGAGCGGGTTGGTGTGAGCGACGAAGGTGCGCACATAGTCGTCCGCCGGATTGAGCACGATTTCTTCCGGCACGCTGTACTGGATGATCCGGCCGTCCTTCATGATCGCGATGCGGCTACCCAGTTTGAGCGCCTCGTCGAGGTCGTGACTCACGAACACGATGGTCTTGCTGAGCTTGCGTTGCAGTTCCAGCAGTTCGTCCTGCAGGCCCTGGCGGATCAGCGGGTCGAGGGCCGAGAACGGTTCGTCCATCAGCAGAATGTCGGCGTCCATCGCCAGCGCCCGGGCCAGGCCCACACGCTGCTGCATGCCGCCGGAGAGTTCATCGGGCTTCTTGTTGCGCCATTGGGTCAGACCCACCAGTTCGAGCTTGTCGTCGACCAGCTTACGGCGTTCCTTTTCCGGTCGGCCCTGCATTTCCAGACCGAAACTGATGTTCTCGCGCACCGTCAGCCACGGCATCAGGGCGAACTTCTGGAACACCATGGCGATGCGTTTGGTGCGCATCATTTTCAGTTCGGCCGGCGTGCAGGAAGCGATATCGATCTGCTTGCCTTCGTGTTCGACGAACAGCTTGCCGCGACTCACGGTGTTGAGGCCGTTGATACAACGCAGCAGGCTCGACTTGCCGGAGCCGGACAGGCCCATCAGTACGCAGATCTCGCCTTTGTTGATGTCCAGGCTGGCCTTTTCCACGCCGACAATCTGCCCGGTTTTTTTCAGGATCTCGCTGCGGGTCAAGCCTTGATCGAGAAGTTTCAGTGCTTCGCGCGGATCCTTGGTGAAGATCACGTCAACGTTATCGAAGCGAATTATGCTCATGCGTCACCCCCTACTTTGGCGTCGGGTTGTTTGCAGATACGGTCGAGCATGATCGCCAGCAGTACGATCGCCAGGCCCGCTTCGAAGCCCAGGGCGATATCAGCAGTGTTCAGTGCGTTGACCACCGGTTTGCCGAGTCCGTCGGCGCCCACCAGTGCCGCGATCACCACCATCGACAGCGACAGCATGATGCACTGGGTGATGCCGGCAGCAATGCTCGGCATGGCGTGAGGCAGTTCGATCCGTGAGAGCAATTGGCGACGCGAGCAGCCGAAGGCCTTGCCGGCGTCCATCAGTTCTTGCGGGACATCGCGGATGCCCAGATAGGTCAGGCGGATCGGCGCAGCGATGGCGAACACCACCGTGGAGATCAGGCCCGGCACCACACCCAGCCCGAAGAGGGTCAGGGTCGGAATGAGGTAAACGAAGGTCGGTACGGTCTGCATCAGATCGAGTACCGGGCGCATCACCGTGTAGAACATCGGCTTGTGCGCGGCGACGATGCCCAGCGGCACGCCGATGACCACGCAGACCAGGGTTGCGAACATCACCTGGGCGAGGGTTTCCATGGTCTCCTGCCAGTACCCCAGATTGAGGATCAGCAGAAAGGAGGCGACCACAAACGCGGTCAGGCCCCACTTGCGTTGAATCAGATGGGCGATGATTGCAATCAGGCCAATCAAGACCAGTGGGTTGAACCAGGTCAGCGCAAACGTCACGCCGTGGATCATCGTTTCCAGTGTCACGGCGATTGCGTCGAAGGTGTTGGCGCCGTGTTGCGTCAACCATTCAACGAAGCCCGCGATGTACTGGCCTAAAGGGATTTTCTGATCAATCAGCATGGTAGTGAACGTCCGCATGCAAGGAATAAACAGCCCGGGCGAGCGAACTCGCCCGGCGTAAGGCAATTACTGTGCGAGCTTGGCTTTCACGGCCTCCAGGCCTGGTTTACCGTCAATGGTGGTCACGCCAGCGAGCCAGGTATCGAGCACCTGTGGGTTCTTTTTCAGCCAGGCCTTGGCGGCCGCGTCAGGCTTCATCTTGTCGTCGAGGATGTTGCCCATCAGGGTACTTTCCATGTCGACGGTGAACTCCAGGTTTTTCAGCAACTGACCGACGTTGCTGCATTCGGTGGTGTAACCCTTGCGGGTGTTGGTCGCCACCGTTGCAGCACCGAAATCGGGGCCGAAGAAGTCATCGCCGCCGGTCAGGTATTGAATCTTGAAGCGCTTGTTCATCGGGTGCGGCGCCCAGCCGAGGAAGACCACGGCGGTGTCGCGTTTCTGCGCGCGGTCGACCTGCGAGAGCATGCCCGCTTCGGACGATTCGACGACTTTGAAACCCGCGTCCTTGAGGCCGAAAGCGTTCTTGTCGATCATGCTCTGGATCAGGCGGTTGCCGTCGTTGCCAGGCTCGATGCCGTAGATCTTGCCATCGAGCTCTTTCTTGAATTTGGCGATGTCGGCGAAGTCATGCAGCCCCTTGTCGTACAGGGCTTGCGGTACGGCGAGGGTGTACTTGGCACCCTTGAGGTTGGTGCGTACCACTTCGACGGTGCCGGCATCGCGGTAGGCCTTGATGTCGTTTTCCATGGTCGGCATCCAGTTACCGAGGAACACGTCCATGTTCTTGCCGTCGGCCAGCGACTTGTACGTCACGGGCACGGAAATCATGGTGGTCTTGGTCTTGTAGCCGAGGGCGTTGAGCACCACTGAGGTGGTGGCGGTTGTTGCAGTGATGTCGGTCCAGCCGACATCGGAGAAGTTAACGGTACTGCACTGCGCCGGTTCTGCGGCTTGAGCCAGTAACGGCAGACTCAGCATGGCGGCCAACAACAACGACGGGGAACCTTTCATGGATGGACTCCTTGGTGTTTTTTTTGGCAGTGTTCCGACTGAGGACCACCGCACTTATAGGTTGCGGTTGGATGGCGTTCTGGAGACAGCTCTACCACGGCGCCTTGCAATCGAGTCATAACGATCATGTACCAGTGAAAATCTGACGCCTACAGGGTGGGTCGTATCCAGTACAGGGATGGTCGCATCCAGTGTCAGTGACGTCGTTTACAGCTTTTTTCTACCCGGTTTGGCCATCTGAACCGCATAAAAACGGCGAAAACGCGGGAGGAAACCGGCACGGCGTTGGTGGGCATGAGTGCGTCGGTGTCAGACGCCGAGCGACCTGACAAAAGCCTGATGATGCGGGCATTCCGGCGGATCGCAGCTTGAGCGTAGCAGCTCCGCCAGCGGGCGCTTAACGCCCGGGAACGGCATCCTCAGGAGCTCTGCAGCAATGGCTATCAGCGTTTTCGACCTGTTCAAAATCGGCATCGGCCCGTCCAGTTCCCATACCGTCGGCCCGATGCGCGCCGCCGCCCTGTTTGTCGAATCGCTGCGCGACCGGCACCTGCTCGAACAGGTACGGCGTATAGAAGTGCAACTGTTCGGCTCGCTGTCGGCTACCGGCATCGGGCACGGCAGCGACAACGCGGTGATCATGGGTCTGATGGGCGAGTGGCCGGACGCAATCGACCCGTCGCAGATCGGCCCGCGCATTCAGGCGCTGCGTGAAACTCACACGCTGTTATTGGATGGTCGCCTGTCGGTGCCGTTTGTCTGGGCCCGCGACATGCGCCTGATCGACGAAAACCTGCCGTTCCACCCCAACGCCATGACCCTGATTGCCGAAGGCGATCACGGCGAGATTCATCGCGACACCTACTATTCGGTCGGTGGCGGTTTTGTCGTGGATCAAACGCAGGCATCCAGCGGTGTGGTCGATCTGGATCGCACCGAATTGCCTTATGACTTTTCCAGCGCGGTGGAACTGCTGCAGCTGTGCCAAAAGAACAACCTGCGTGTCGCCGAATTGATGATGGCCAACGAAAAGGTCTGGCGCAGCGAGGAGGAAATCCGTGCCGGGCTGATGAAGCTGTGGCGGGCGATGCAGGATTGCGTCGAGCAGGGCCTCAAGCACGAAGGCATCCTCCCCGGTGGCCTCAATGTGCGTCGCCGTGCAGCCAAGTTGCATCGCAGCTTGCAGGAATTGAACAAGCCCAATGTGATCGGCTCGACCCTCAGTGCCATGGAGTGGGTCAACCTGTTTGCTCTCGCGGTCAATGAAGAGAACGCGGCCGGCGGGCGCATGGTCACGGCGCCGACCAATGGCGCGGCGGGGATCATCCCGGCGGTGTTGCACTACTTTATGAAGTTCAGCGAAGCGGTCACCGACGCCAACGTTGTCGACTATTTCCTCGGTGCGGCGGCGGTAGGGATTCTGTGCAAGAAGAACGCTTCGATCTCGGGTGCCGAAGTCGGTTGCCAGGGCGAAGTCGGCTCGGCCTGCGCGATGGCAGCCGCAGGGCTGGCGGAGATTCTCGGCGCGACGCCGGAGCAATTGTGCAACGCCGCGGAAATCGGCCTGGAACACAACCTCGGCCTGACCTGCGATCCGGTGGGTGGGCTGGTGCAGGTGCCGTGCATCGAGCGCAATGCGATTGCCGCGGTGAAAGCGATCAACGCGGCGCAGATGGCCCTGCGCGGCGATGGCCAGCACTTCATCTCGCTGGACCGGGTGATCCGCACCATGCGTGATACCGGCGCGGATATGCATGACAAATATAAAGAGACCTCGCGGGGTGGGTTGGCGGTTAGTGCGGTTGAGTGCTGAGACCGTGTCGCTCCCATCGCGAGCAGGCTCACTCCTACACTTGGAATGCGTTCCCCTGTAGGAGTGAGCCTGCTCGCGATAGCGCCAGACCAGTCAAAACTGCGCGCTAAGTGAACACAACAAAACAATCACGCCACCTTTTAGCGCGTCGCAATCAGATAAGAGCCTTTCCCACTCGAAGTACGACATTCGCACCCCCTGCCGTCCGTCACCCGTGCTTGCGGTGACACTCTGAAACAACTGCGCGCAAGCCCGTTCCCACAAGTGCTACCGATCTGCTCACAGGCAGCGGGGCAGGGCTCTCTGCGCCGCTGATGGCACTTCGAAACACCCTGTGTCCGACGTCTTGAATAGACACGTCGCGACGTCGTTTTCAGGAGTTATTGAACAGCCATTCAATTTTAGGCATGGCAATTGCTCTGTCATAACAAAGCCCGTCTCCCACGCGAGAACGCCGGCAATAACAAGAGCCTCCGCCTGAGGCCATCACCCGCTTTGTGTGAGGAGATACCGCGATGACGTCGTTCAACTCCGGGGCCCAACCCCAGAACCGTGCGCCTCAATCCATCGGCTTTCTGCTGCTGGACAATTTCACGCTGATTTCTCTGGCCTCCGCAGTCGAGCCCCTGCGCATGGCCAACCAATTGTCCGGTCGTGAGCTGTATCGCTGGAGCACTCTTACCGTCGATGGCGGCCAGGTGTGGGCCAGTGACGGTCTGCAAATCACCCCCGATGCCTCCATGCACAAAGCCCCGCCCCTGGACACCGTGATCGTCTGCGGCGGGATCGGCATTCAACGCACCGTGACCCGTGAACACGTGTCATGGCTGCAGAGCCAGGCCCGTCAGTCCAAGCGTCTGGGCGCCGTGTGCACCGGCAGCTGGGCTTTGGCTTGCGCCGGTCTGCTCGACGGTTTCGATTGCAGCGTGCACTGGGAATGTCTGGCGGCGATGCAGGAAGCTTTCCCGCGCGTGGCGATGAGCACCCGACTGTTCACCCTCGACCGTAACCGTTTCACCAGCTCCGGCGGCACCGCGCCACTGGACATGATGTTGCATCTGATCAGCCGCGATCACGGCCGTGAACTGTCCGCCGCGATCTCGGAAATGTTCGTCTACGAGCGCATCCGCAACGAGCAGGATCACCAGCGCGTGCCGCTCAAGCACATGCTCGGCACCAATCAGCCGAAACTGCAGGAAATCGTCGCGCTGATGGAAGCCAATCTGGAAGAGCCGATCGACCTCGACGAACTGGCGGTGTACGTCGCCGTGTCGCGTCGCCAGCTGGAGCGGCTGTTCCAGAAATATCTGCACTGCTCGCCGTCGCGCTACTACCTCAAGCTGCGCCTGATTCGCGCGCGGCAACTGCTCAAGCAGACGCCGATGTCGATCATCGAAGTTGCGTCGGTGTGCGGTTTCGTCTCGACGCCGCACTTCTCCAAGTGCTACCGCGAATACTTCGGCATTCCGCCGCGTGACGAACGCGTAGGCTCCAACACCACGCAGCAAGTAGCGATGCTGCCGCTGCCGCAGGCGATCGTGATGTCGCCGCTGTCGGGACCAATGTCGGCGTTGAGTCAGGCGCGTAATGAGTCGACGTTTGCCAGCGTAAGGTTGTAAAGCAAAAGATCGCAGCCTGCGGCAGCTCCTACAGGGGATCGAATTTCAACTGTAGGAGCTGCCGCAGGCTGCGATCTTTTGATCTTCTGTCAGGCGCTATGGTTTTGCTGGTAATCCGCCAACGCCGGCAACAACTGCTTGTCGATCGCCTGGCGCACTGCAGGCTGGATACTGGCGCCGCTGGTGTACATGTCCTTGACCATCTTGCGCAATTCAAACGCGCGAACATTGTCCAGACCACGCACCGCACACTCACAGGCCTGCTCGGCGGTCGAACCGCTCGGCACCTGAAACCCCAACGCCTTTAGCTGGCCCAACAAGTCTTCCTGATCGATCAAATCGGCATACATCATGGCGCGCTTCCTTCTTCGGCAACGGAGGTCGTGACTCGATTCTGGTGGGCATGTGGAGGCACGGCAAGGGCGATTTGTCGCAGTGGCCGCGACGGCTATGAACAGGTCGTTTTCGGCTAACTCACCGCCCGGGGGAGTCGGCACACTGACCTCAGCTCGCTACAGACGGTTTGGTCACCCTCGACTGGCAGCTCCTCAACAGTACCCTCTGCCCCGATCCTGTCACGGCTTGTATCGGGGCTTTTTTTGGCTGTGAATCCGGGAGCGATGTGTGGTTGGCTCTGACGCCTTCGCGAGCAAGCCCGCTCCCACATTTGAAATGCGTTCCAGTGTGGGAGCGAGCTTGCTCGCGAAGAACGATGACGCGGTTTACCTTTGCAACACCAGAATCCGCGACAACAACTCATCCCGATCGATGTAGCAGCCCTGAAAATGCCGCGCCCCGGTCGCCGGGTCAAACGCATTGCGCGCATGCAGCGTCCGCCGATTATCAAAGCACCACAGCTCACCCGGATTAAGCCGCTGCATCACCCTGAACCTTACCTCTCGGGTCATCGCAATCAACCGCCGATAGGCCCGATACAGCAGCGGCATCTGCTCCACCGATGTATCGAACGCCCCGCGCAGAAAGTTCGCCATGCGCACCTCGGCGACTCGCCCCAACGCGTCCAGCGCAATGATCGGCGCCAGGCTGCGATAGTCGCTGTGGCGATCCTTGTTGCGGAATTCCACGGGGATTTCGCACAGCGCCTGGAACAGCTCCGGTGCTTCCTGACGCAAAGCATCGGCAATCGCAAAACCGTCGACGAAAATACTCTCGCCACCCTCGGCGTCATTCACCAGGCAATGCAGAAATTGCAATCCCGGTTGCAGCTCGCGAGTCGGCAAGTCGGTGTGCAGCGGCAGGTTGAAAGCGGTGTAGGCGTTGCTGTCGGCATCGGCTTTGGACTGCACGTTGAACAGCACGCCGAAGTTGCTCTCGCGGATGAACGAAATGCGCTGGGCGATCAGCTTCAGCGAACCCGGTTCGGTGGGCACGCCGCGCACCTGAGTCAGGCCGATATCGCGCACCGCAATCAGCCATTGCAGCAGTGCGCCGTTGTCGTTCATCAGCGCTGAATATTCGAATACCGGTAGCTGCAAATTGCTGCGCCACAGATAGGGCTGGGGTTTGGCCGCCAGACGTTCGGCGCGGGACTCGTCGTCATAGGCGTGCGCACGCAGCCAGCCCGGATCGAAGCGACTGCGATGGCCATCCTGCCAGTCAATCAGCAGACAGCCGTCGCTGTCGATGTGCGCGTGGGCGGGGACGAGATCCGGGGTAGCATCGACGATCTCGAATACCTGCTCGCGGGTGACGTTGTAGACGCACTGCTCGCACGGGCAGTTGTCCCGCAACCAGACATGATGAAACGGACTGATGCGGCCATCGGCCCAGGCAAGCGAAACGCGATCCGTCAGGTTCTGCACGCCGCTCAGCGCGCTGATCAACGGATAAGTACGGAAATCGGCAACAGCGGCAGCGGTGTGCATGGCGGCTCCTTGCGTGGGAGGAATTAGCGGGCGGGTGGCAGGGCGATGACGCGGCCGATGTAAGCCGGGGCGGGCAAGTCGACTTGCTCTAAAACGATGGCTTGCAGGCGGCTCAAGGTGTCCGGGGTGAACGGCGCGGAACGTGGGCCGGCGAGGTCGACGTGCAGCAGCATCTGTTCGTTGCCGGCCAGTTCCTTGTCGTCGCCCGCCAGGTGCAGGCTGTGATAGAGGTGCAGGCGTTTGCTGTCGTGACCGATGATCTGCGTGCGCACTTCGACCTCGGCGTCGAGCTTCACTTCGTGCAGGTAATTCAGATGCAGTTCGAGGGTGAACAACGAGTGGCCGCTGGCTTCGCGGTTGTTGCTGTCCATGCCGAGACGGTCCATCAGGGCGTCGGTGGCGTAACTGAAGATCAGCAGGTAGAAGGCGTCGCGCAGATGGCCGTTGTAGTCGACCCAGTCGGGGATGATTCTGGTTTGGTAGGTGGTGAGAGTGGGCATGGTGTCAGATCCAACATTAATAGTGACTGGGCGGCCGTCTTCGCGAGCAAGCCCGCTCCCACATTGGAATGCGGTCACCTGTGGGAGCGGGCTTGCTCGCGAAGGGGCCGGAACTGCTGAGCAAGGATTACTCGCTGAAACTCATCCCGTGCTTTTCCTTGGTGGTCTTCACCGCCTCCAGCACCGCCAGCAGGCAGTCATCACGATAGCGCTCCAGCGCCGCAATGCTGTGGCGGCCGAGCTGATTACTGGTGCCATCGACCACATCGTCGATCAGCTTGTCGGTCAGTTCCGGCGCGGGCAGATAAGTCCACGGCAACTGCAACGCCGGGCCGAACTGCGACATGAAGTGACGCATCCCGGCATCACCACCGGCCAGCGTATAGGTCAGGAACGTGCCCATGAACGACCAGCGCAACCCGGCGCCAAAACGGATTGCGTCGTCGATCTCGCCAGTGGTCGCCACCCCGTCATTGACCAGGTGCAGCGCCTCGCGCCACAGCGCTTCGAGCAGACGGTCAGCGATGAACCCCGGCACTTCCTTGCGCACATGCAACGGGCGCATGCCGAGGGATTCGTAGACTTTCATCGCCGCTTGCACAGCTTGCGGCGCGGTGTTCTTGCCGCCGACCACTTCCACCAGCGGCAGCAGGTAAACCGGGTTGAACGGGTGACCGACCACACAGCGTTCAGGGTGGGTCGAACTCTCGTAGAACTCGCTCGGCAGCAGCCCGGAAGTGCTCGATCCGATCAAGGCATTGGGCTTGGCCGCTGCGCTGATTTTGCTGTGCAGATCGAGTTTCAGCTCGAGGCGTTCCGGGGCGCTCTCCTGGATGAAATCGGCGTCGCGCACGCATTCTTCGATGGTCGCGACAAAGCGCAGACGCTCCTGCGAAGCGCCGGGCGCCAGACCGTTTTTCTCCAACGCGCCCCAGGCATTCGCCACGCGTTTGCGCAGCGCGGCTTCAGCGCCAGGCGCCGGGTCCCAGGCCACCACGTCGAGGCCATGGGCGAGGGCGCGAGCGACCCAGCCGCTGCCGATGACACCGCTGCCGAGGGCGGCGAAGGTTTTGATCTCGGTGATAAAGCTCATGGTGATTTCCTGAATTTGGCACAAAAAACTGTGGGAGCGGGCTTGCTCGCGAAGAGGCCGGTACATACGACGCATCTTTATGGGCAGAGCCAGCGCCTGCGCGAGCAAGCCCGCTCCCACAGGGGGAAATGAGTGCTGGGTCAGCCGCGCTGGGTCAGGCCCATCTTTTTGCGCCCCTCAGCCGGGGTCAGCACGCGGGCGCCGAGGCGGCTGAGGATCTCGATGGCGCGTTCGACCAGTTGGCCGTTGGTGGCCAGCACACCCTTGTCCAGCCACAGGTTGTCCTCCAGGCCGACCCGCACGTTGCCGCCGAGCAGCACCGCTTGCGCGGCCATTGGCATCTGCATGCGGCCGATGCCGAACCCGGCCCACACTGCGTCGGTGGGCAGGTTGTCGACCATGGCTTTCATGGTGGTGGTGTCGGCCGGCGCACCCCACGGGATGCCCAGGCATAGCTGGAACAGCGGGTTGTCGAGCAGGCCTTCCTTGATCATCTGCTTGGCGAACCACAGGTGGCCGGTGTCGAAAATTTCCAGCTCGGCCTTCACCCCCAGCTCGGTGATGCGCCTGGCGCCGGCGCGCAGTTGCGCCGGGGTCGAGACGTAAATGGTGTCGCCGTCGCCGAAGTTCAGCGTGCCGCAATCGAGGGTGCAGATTTCCGGCAGCAGTTCTTCAACGTGGGCCAGACGGGTCAGCGGGCCGACCAGGTCGGTGTTCGGGCCGAACTCCATCGGGTGCTCGCCGGCACCGATTTCGAGGTCGCCGCCCATGCCGGCGGTGAGGTTGACGATGATGTCGACGTCGGCCTCGCGGATGCGCTCCATCACTTCGCGGTACAGCGCCACGTCACGGCTGAACTTGCCGGTCTGCGGGTCGCGCACATGGCAATGGACGACGGTGGCGCCGGCCTTGGCCGCTTCTACCGCAGCCGCTGCAATCTGTTTCGGAGTGACCGGCACGTGGGGGCTCTTGGCGGTCGTGTCGCCAGCACCGGTGAGTGCGCAGGTGATGATGACGTCGTGGTTCATGGTGCGGTTTCCTTCAGGCGTGATGGGTCTGTTCGCAGCCCTTTCTCGGGCTGCGAAGCGTGTGTTCGGACTTGGGTTATTTACTGGTCAGTTGCAGGTTTTCAGCGGCCGGTTTGCCGTCGAAAGTGGTCACACCGTCAAGCCAGCGCTGCTTGTCTTCGGGGTGATCCTTGAGCCACTGTTTGGCGGATTCGAAGGCGTCCTTGTGATCGAGCAGCGGTTGCATCATCCGGCTCTCGTCTTCGGCGGTGAACGTCAGGTTGCTCAGCAGGCGACCGATGTTCGGACACTGTTCGGCGTATTTCGGCGCGGTGACCGTCCACACCGTGGCCATGCCTTCGTTCGGGCCGAGGGCGTCTTCGCTGCCGGTGAGGTAAGTCATCTTGACGTTGACGTTCATCGGGTGCGGCGCCCAGCCGAAGAACACCACGGCTTCCTTGCGGCGTACAGCGCGGTCAACGGCGGCGAGCATCCCGGCTTCGCTGGACTCGACCAGTTGGAATTTGCCGAGGCCGAACTGGTTTTTGGCGATCATCGCCTTTATCTGCGTGTTGGCGCCCGAACCCGGTTCGATGCCGTAGATCTTGCCGCCCAGTTCCTTTTCGAACTTGGCAATGTCGGCAAAAGTCTTCAGACCCTTGTCCGCCAGATAGGTCGGCACGGCGAGGGTCGCGCGGGCATCCTTCAGGTTCGGTGCTTCCAGGACTTTGACCTGGTTGGCGTCGACGAATGGAGTGATGGTCTGGGTCATCAGCGGGTTCCAGTAGCCGAGGAACAGGTCCAGCCGCTGATCGCGAATCCCGGCGAAGATGATCTGCTGGGACGCACTGGTCTGTTTGGTGTTGTAGCCGAGGCCATCGAGCAGCACTTGGGTCATGGCACTGGTGGCGATGACGTCGGTCCAGTTGACGACGCCCATGCGCACGTTCTGGCACGAGGCGGGTTCGGCCGCCATGACGCTGGCGCTCAAGAAAGCGGTACCGCTGAGTGCAAGAACACAGCTGCTGATCAGTCGTTTCATGTCGGGTTCCTCGGCAGGTCGTTTATTGTGAGTTCCGGCATCTGGCGTGCCGGTGATGCCAAGTTACGCAGCAACGGCCCGGTGAAAGCGCACTGCGGCGACTGGCATTTGCACTGTAGCGACCTGTGCGCTTGAACGCTGACGACAATCGGCGTATCAACGATTCACGCTACCCGCTAACCGAGTGCGCACATGTCCCAGGATTTCTACTTTCTGCTGATGCCGGGGTTTTCCGCCATCGGCTTCATCTCCGCGATCGAACCGCTGCGGGTAGCCAACCGTTTTCGTGGCGAGCTGTACCGCTGGCACGTGCTCGGCGCCGATGGCGGGGCGGTGCTGGCGAGCAATGGCATGTCGGTCAACGCCGACGCGGCGCTGGAGCCGCTGAAGAAAGGTGCGACGCTGTTGGTGGTGGCCGGATTCGAACCGCTGAAGTTCGCCACGCCAACCCTTGAGCACTGGCTGCGCCGGCTGGACAACGAAGGCGTGACCCTCGGCGCCATCGACACCGGCAGCTTCGTCCTTGCCGAAGCCGGTTTGCTCGACGGCCATCGCCTGACCCTGCACTGGGAAGCCATCGATGCGTTCAAGGAATCTTATCCACAGCTCAGCGTGACTCAGGAACTGTTCGAGATTGACCGGCGGCGCATCACCTCGGCGGGCGGCACGGCGTCCATCGACTTGATGCTCGATCTGATCGCCCAGGCCCACGGCCCGCAACTGGCGATTCAGGTCAGCGAACAATTCGTGCTGGGGCGGATCCGCCCACGAAAGGACCACCAGCGCATGGAAGTCGCCTCGCGCTACGGCATCAACAACAAGAAGTTGGTGCAAGTGATTGGCGAGATGGAACAACACAGCGAACCACCGCTGACCACGCTGCAACTGGCGGAATCGATCAAGGTGACGCGGCGGCAGCTGGAGCGCTTGTTTCGGCTGCATCTGAACGATACGCCGAGCAATTTTTATCTGCGGTTAAGGTTGGAGAAGGCCCGGCAGCTGTTGCGCCAGACGGATATGAGCGTGCTGGAAGTCAGCATCGCTTGCGGGTTTGAATCGCCGTCGTATTTCACCCGCAGCTACCGCGCGAAGTTCGCCCGCTGCCCCCGCGAAGACCGGCGTACCGCCAACGCCTGAATGGATGCACGCAAAACCAATGTGGGAGCGGGCTTGCTCGCGAAAGCGGAGTGTCAGTCGAAACATGAGTTGACTGATCCACCGCATTCGCGAGCAAGCCCGCTCCCACATTTTTGATCTTCAGTGTCTGAAGAAAAGGTTACTTCTTCACCAACGCCGAACACGCCGCCTTGTAAGCCTCATGCTGATACTTGTTCAGCGTCCCCGGCAGCTCAAAGTTGTGCTTCTTGGCCTGCGCATTGATCGTCTGCGGCGACAACAGCGTCACCTCACACCCATCCAGCAACTGAAACACCCCCTCGATCTTGAACGTGGTCGGCCCACCGGCAAACTCGCCCTTCTTGCTGCGCTTCTTGATCGCAATCCGGTCAATCGAATGCTCGCGCACGAACGAAGCGACCTGCGCCGCGAAGCGTTTGACGTTGGCCGCCTCGTCATCATCGTCGAGGGCGATTTTCTTGGTGTTGAGCGCCACATGGCTCAGCGTTGTCCCGTCAAGGGAGGCCACGGCGATGATCGCTTCGCTGCCTTTGATTTCGATGCCGCAGATGTTCATGAGTGTCCCTTGATTGGCTATATGAGGTGCAGCTTACAGCGCAGATCCTCACTCCTGCCCAATCGACTCCAAAAACTCCGACCGTTCGTCACTCATCCGTGCCACACAGTCATTTTGCGCAATCTTGAATGCCTTGCTGCCTTCGGTGGCGGGGAAGGCTTCCACGGCGCAATCGGCGTCGCGGGTTTTCAGCCATTGTTGCTGGGCGGTTTTCAATTTGGCGGTGATGTCGGCCAGTTGCGCGGCGTTTTTGCCGTAGGTGGCCTGCATGCGTTCGTTGAGGCTGGCGTAGTTGTCCTTGAGCAAGTCTTCGGCGGTGCTGCGGCTGTAGGTCGAGCATTCCAGGGTCTGGACGTCGTTTTCCACCGCGTCGCACGGGTTGTCGTCGGTCTCTTCGGCGGCGTGTACGCCGGTCGCAATCAGTGCCAGGGCCAGGAAGATCGATCTCATGGTTGTCGCCGCTCTAATCCAGTGATGTATGCAAGATGCGCCAGATTCTGGCTCAAGCGCGCGGGCTTGAACAGGTAGCTGATCTGAGCGCCTGATGACCCTTTGTCGCGGATTGACGCTTTCGGCAATTCCCCTGTCGTTTTTGCACCCGGCTGCCCCTGCACCGAGGCATATGCTGGCCCCAAAGCGCCGGCAGACGATTCGGCGCATGAATCGCCAATAAGGGGACGCCTGATGAGCCCAGCCGAATTACACGCCGACAGCATCGTTATCGACGGTCTGATCATTGCCAAATGGAACCGCGAGCTGTTCGAAGACATGCGCAAGGGCGGTCTGACGGCGGCCAACTGCACCGTGTCGGTGTGGGAAGGCTTTCAGGCGACCGTGAACAACATCGCCGCCAGCCAGAAGCTGATCCGCGAAAACAGCGACCTGGTGATCCCCGTCCGCACCACCGCCGACATCCGCAAGGCCAAGGAGCAGGGCAAGACCGGCATCCTTTTCGGCTTCCAGAACGCCCACGCCTTCGAAGACCAGATCGGCTACGTCGAGGTGTTCAAGCAGCTCGGCGTCGGCATCGTGCAGATGTGCTACAACACCCAGAACCTGGTCGGCACCGGTTGCTACGAGCGTGACGGTGGCCTGTCGGGCTTCGGCCGCGAGATCGTCGCCGAGATGAACCGCGTCGGCGTCATGTGCGACCTGTCCCACGTCGGCTCCAAGACCTCCGAGGAAGTCATCCTCGAATCGAAAAAACCGGTCTGCTATTCCCACTGCCTGCCGTCGGGGCTCAAGGAACACCCGCGCAACAAGTCCGATGCAGAGCTGAAGTTCATCGCTGATCACGGCGGTTTTGTCGGCGTGACCATGTTTGCGCCATTCCTCGCCAAGGGCATCGATTCGACCATCGACGATTACGCCGAAGCCATCGAATACACCATGAACATCGTCGGCGAAGACGCCATCGGCATCGGCACCGACTTCACCCAGGGTCACGGCCAGGACTTCTTCGAATACCTGACCCACGACAAGGGCTACGCCCGTCGTCTGACCAGCTTCGGCAAGATCATCAACCCGCTGGGCATCCGCACTGTCGGCGAGTTCCCGAACCTGACCGAAACCTTGCTCAAGCGCGGCCACTCCGAGCGTGTGGTGCGCAAGATCATGGGCGAAAACTGGGTCAACGTCCTCAAGGATGTCTGGGGCGAATAAGCCACCGCAATTCTGAATCCTTTCCCCCGGCCGTCCGCGCCGGGGGCAACAAACCGAATTTTCTGGAGTTAAGTTTCCATGGCCAAGATCGCCCCGCAATTGCCAATCGAAGTCGACAGCGAGACCGGTGTCTGGACCTCCGACGCCCTGCCGATGCTGTACGTGCCGCGTCACTTCTTCGTCAACAACCACATGGGCATCGAGGAAGTGCTGGGCGCTGAAGCCTATGCCGAGATCCTCTACAAGGCCGGCTACAAGTCCGCCTGGCACTGGTGCGAAAAAGAAGCCGAATGCCACGGCCTGGAAGGCGTCGCGGTGTTCGAGCACTACATGAAGCGCCTGTCGCAACGCGGCTGGGGCCTGTTCAAGATTCAGGACATCGACCTCGACAAAGGCACCGCCAGCGTCAAGCTCGAACACTCGGCATTCGTCTATGTGTACGGCAAGGTCGGGCGCAAGGTCGATTACATGTTCACCGGCTGGTTTGCCGGGGCCATGGACCAGATTCTTGAGGCACGCGGCAGCAAGATTCGTACGGTTGCCGAGCAAGTCTACGGTGGCTCTGAAGAAGGCCACGACGACGGCCTGTTCACCGTCAAGCCGTTGTAAGTCGAGGAACCCGCCATGGCTTTCGAAGCAATGTTCCAGCCGATCCAGATCGGCAAACTGACCATCCGCAACCGCGTGCTCAGCACAGCGCACGCTGAGGTCTACGCGACTGACGGTGGCATGACCACCGAGCGCTACGTCAAATACTACGAAGAGAAAGCCAAGGGCGGGATCGGCCTGGCGATCTGCGGCGGTTCGTCGGTGGTCGCCATCGACAGCCCGCAGCAATGGTGGAGTTCGGTCAACCTGTCCACCGACCGGATTATTCCGCACTTCCAGAATCTGGCCGACGCCATGCACAAGCATGGCGCCAAGATCATGATCCAGATTACCCACATGGGCCGTCGCTCACGTTGGGATGGTTTCCACTGGCCGACCCTGATGTCGCCGTCGGGTATCCGTGAACCGGTGCACCGTGCGACCTGCAAGACCATCGAACCGGAAGAGATCTGGCGAGTGATCGGCAACTACGCGCAAGCCGCGCGCCGCGCCAAGGCCGGTGGTCTGGACGGCGTCGAGCTGTCGGCCGTGCACCAGCACATGATCGACCAGTTCTGGAGCCCGCGCGTCAACAAGCGTACTGACGAATGGGGTGGCAGCTTCGAAGGCCGGATGAAGTTTGGTCTGGAAGTGCTGAAAGCCGTGCGCGCCGAGGTCGGTGACGATTTCTGCGTGGGCATGCGTATCTGCGGTGACGAGTTCCACCCGGACGGTCTCTCCCACGAGGACATGAAGCAGATCGCCAAGTATTACGACGACACCGGGATGCTCGATTTCATCGGCGTCGTCGGCTCGGGTTGCGACACCCACAACACCCTGGCCAACGTGATTCCGAACATGAGCTATCCGCCGGAGCCGTTCCTGCACCTGGCGGCCGGAATCAAGGAAGTGGTCAAGGTTCCGGTGCTGCACGCGCAGAACATCAAGGACCCGAACCAGGCCACGCGCATACTGGAGGGCGGTTACGTCGACATGGTCGGCATGACCCGCGCGCACATCGCCGATCCGCACCTGATTGCCAAGATCAAGATGGGCCAGATCGACCAGATCAAGCAATGCGTCGGCGCCAACTACTGCATCGATCGTCAGTATCAAGGTCTGGACGTGCTGTGCATCCAGAACGCCGCGACCTCCCGTGAATACATGGGCGTGCCGCACATCATCGAGAAGTCCACAGGCGTCAAACGCAAAGTGGTGATCGTTGGTGCCGGCCCGGCCGGGATGGAAGCAGCACGGGTTTCTGCCGAGCGTGGCCACGACGTGACCCTGTTCGAGAAGAAAGAATTCATCGGCGGGCAGATCACTACCGCGTCGAAAGCGCCGCAACGTGACCAGATCGCCGGGATCACGCGCTGGTTCCAGCTGGAGCTGGCGCGGCTGAAAGTCGATCTGCGCCTGGGCACTGCGGCCGACGCTGCAACCATCCTCGATCTGCGTCCGGATGTCGTGGTGCTGGCGGTCGGTGGGCATCCGTTCCTCGAGCAGAACGAACACTGGGGCGCCGCCGAAGGGCTGGTGGTCAGCAGCTGGGACGTGCTCGACGGCAAGGTTGCGCCGGGCAAGAACGTGCTGGTCTACGACACCATCTGCGAATTCACCGGGATGTCGGTGGCCGACTTCCTCGCCGACAAGGGCAGCCAGGTCGAGATCGTCACCGATGACATCAAACCGGGTGTGGCCATCGGCGGTACATCGTTCCCGACCTACTACCGCAGCATGTACCCGAAAGAAGTGATCATGACCGGCGACATGATGCTGGAAAAGGTCTACCGCGAAGGCGACAAGCTGGTGGCGGTGCTGGAGAACGAATACACCGGCGCCAAAGAGGAGCGGGTGGTCGATCAGGTGGTGGTGGAGAACGGCGTGCGTCCGGATGAGGAAATCTACTACGCGCTCAAAGAGGGTTCGCGCAACAAGGGTCAGATCGACGTCGAAGCGTTGTTCGCGATCCAGCCGCAGCCATCGTTGAGCACCACCGGTGACGGCTACTTGCTGTTCCGCATCGGCGACTGCGTGGCGCAGCGTAATACCCACGCTGCGATCTACGACGCCCTGCGGCTCTGCAAGGATTTCTAACGGCATCACCACCATCACCTGTGGCGAGGGAGCTTGCTCCCGCTGGGCTGCGAAGCGGCCCCAAAAAACTGTAGTCGCGGTGTATCAGGAATATACCGGCGACTGTATTGGGAGCGCTGCGCACTCCAGCGGGAGCAAGCTCCCTCGCCACAGGTAGGTGCGTTGCTCTTGCCAGCGCACAAATGACCCCGAGGTCTTTGGGAGCTTCACCATGTTGAACACCCTTCTTCCAATCCTGTTGTTCGCAGCCCTGGCCCTTGCGGTGCTGGGGGCGTTGCGGCGGGTGGCCATGTGGCGTCGGGGCCGGGCCTCGAAGGTCGATCTGATCGGCGGCCTGTTCGCCATGCCCAAGCGCTACATGGTCGACTTGCACCACGTGGTGGCGCGGGACAAATACATCGCCAACACCCACGTCGCCACGGCCGGCGGTGCGGTGGCGTCGATCGTGCTGGCGATTCTGGTGCACGGTTTCGGCCTGCATAACCGCATCCTCGGCTATGCGCTGCTGTTGATGACGGCGGTAATGTTCGTCGGTGCGCTCTTCGTTTATCGGCGCCGGCTCAATCCGCCGGCACGGTTGTCGAAAGGCCCGTGGATGCGCCTGCCGAAAAGCCTGTTGGCGTTCTCGGCGTCGTTCTTCCTGGTGACCCTGCCGGTGGCCGGGATCCTCCCGGAGAACTTCGGCGGCTGGCTGCTGGCAGCGATTCTCGGGATCGGCGTGCTGTGGGGCGTGTCGGAATTGTTCTTCGGCATGACCTGGGGCGGGCCGATGAAGCACGCCTTCGCCGGTGCCCTGCACCTGGCCTGGCACCGCCGCGCCGAGCGCTTTGGCGGCGGTCGTTCCACCGGTTTGAAACCGTTGGATCTGAATGATCCAGGCGCGCCGCTCGGCGTGGAAAAACCCAAGGATTTCACCTGGAACCAGTTGCTCGGTTTTGACGCCTGCGTGCAGTGCGGCAAGTGCGAAGCCGCCTGCCCGGCGTTCGCTGCCGGCCAGCCGCTGAACCCGAAAAAGCTGATTCAGGACATGGTCGTCGGCCTCGCTGGCGGCACTGACGCCAAGTTTGCCGGTAGCCCATATCCGGGCAAGCCCATTGGTGAGCACAGCGGCAATCCGCACCAGCCGATCGTCAACGGTCTGGTCGATGCCGAAACCCTGTGGTCGTGCACCACCTGCCGCGCCTGCGTCGAGGAATGCCCGATGATGATCGAGCACGTCGACGCCATCGTCGACATGCGCCGCCACCTGACGCTGGAAAAAGGCGCGACCCCGAACAAGGGTGCCGAAGTCCTGGAAAACCTGATCGCCACTGACAACCCCGGCGGTTTCGCCCCGGGCGGGCGGATGAACTGGGCGGCGGATCTGAACCTCAATCTGCTCAGCGAGAAGAAGTCCACCGACGTGCTGTTCTGGGTCGGCGACGGCGCCTTCGACATGCGTAACCAGCGCACCCTGCGCGCGTTTGTCAAAGTGCTGAAAGCGGCGAAAATCGACTTCGCCGTACTCGGTCTCGAAGAACGTGACAGCGGTGATGTGGCCCGGCGTCTTGGTGACGAGGCGACCTTCCAGTTGCTCGCCAAACGCAATATCCAGACACTGGCCAAATACAGCTTCAACCGCATCGTCACCTGCGATCCGCACAGTTTTCATGTGCTGAAAAACGAGTACAGCGCGTTCGACGGCAACTATCTGGTGCAGCACCACAGCACCTACATGGCGGAAATCATTCAGGCCGGTGCGCTGAACCTCGGTCAGCACAAAGGCAACAGCGTGACCTATCACGACCCGTGCTACCTCGGTCGCTACAACGGCGAGTACGAGGCGCCGCGCGAAGTGCTGCGCGCCCTCGGCATCGAGGTCAAAGAGATGCAACGTTCCGGCTTCCGTTCGCGCTGCTGCGGCGGCGGTGGCGGGGCGCCGATCACCGACATTCCGGGCAAGCAGCGGATTCCCGACATGCGCATGGACGACATCCGCGAGACCGGCGCCGAGCTGGTGGCCGTGGGTTGTCCACAATGCACGGCGATGCTCGAGGGTGTGGTCGAACCGCGTCCGCTGATCAAGGACATCGCCGAACTGGTGGCCGACGCGCTGCTCGAAGACGCCGCGCCGAACAAGCCGACTGCACCGGCCAAACGTGAACCTGCGGAGGCCCACTGATGAGCGACATTATCCGCCGCGACCCGCGCGCCGAATGGATTGCGCGTAACCGCCTGCACCCGCTGCACGCGGCCATGCAACCGGCGCAACACAGCTGGATGGGCCCTAATGGCGTCATCCGCAAGAACCTGCACGGCATCGGCTTCATCGGCCCCAACGGCATCAAACGGATCGACCGCAGTGGCGCGCAACAGGGCGGGGCGGTCAAGCGCTCGGCCACGGTTGAAGTGCAGTTGCCGCTGCATCAGGTACCGGCCCCTGCGTTTTACATCAGCGTGGTGCCGGACATGGTTGGCGGTCGCCTGAGCAGCCACGACCGCGACTTGCTCGGCCTGGCTCATCAATTGGCCGGCAACGACGGCGCGGTGCTGGCGGTGGTGTTTGGCGATCACAAAGAGAGCGCCTTCGCCACGGCCGGCGTCGATCGCTTGCTGGTATTGGAGGGCGACCAATTCAGCGGTTATGCACCGGAACAACGGGTGCAGGGCCTGCGGGCTGTGGATAACCAGTTCAATCCGCGTCACTGGCTGCTGCCGGACAGCCGCAGCGGGGGTGGTGAACTCGGTCGGCGTTTTGCCGCGGCACTGGGCGAACGTCCGGCGACGCGAGTCTGGCAGGTCAAGGATCAGGAGTGCATCGGTCGCGCCGGTGCGGGCCTGCAAGACCTGGCGCGACCGGTCGCACGCTTGATTCTGGCCGCAGCCGAATGCGCAGAACCGGTCAGCGAAACCCGTCACGAAGCCCTGCCAGTGGAGTTATCCACAACGGTGGCGCGCAGCCTGTCGCGAATCGAGGATCTTGGCGCGGTAGCGGTGGACCCGGCGGCGATTCCGATGGCCGAAGCCGAGTTCATTTTCTCTGGCGGCAACGGGGTCAAGGACTGGGCGCTGTTCCACCAGACCGCTGCGGCGCTCGGCGCCACCGAAGGCGCCTCGCGGGTGGCGGTGGACGATGGCTTCATGGCCCGTGATCGGCAGGTCGGCGCGTCCGGCACCTGGGTCACCGCACGGGTTTATGTGGCTGTGGGTATCTCCGGGGCGATCCAGCACCTGCAGGGCATCGGTGCCTGTGACAAGGTGGTGGCGATCAACCTCGACCCCGGTTGCGACATGATCAAACGCGCCGACCTGTCGGTGATTGGCGAGAGCGCGGAAATTCTTCAGGCGTTGATCGCGGCGGTAGCGGCTTACCGCAACGAAGCCAAGCGCGATGCGGCTTAAGGAACGGGTTATGAGCACAAAGATCATCAGTCTGGTTTCCATTGGTGCGCACCCGACGTCGGGCCGGCCACGCCGCGCCGAACAGGACGCGCGCGCCGTGGAACTGGGCCTGCAACTGGCTGGGGATAACCTGCAAGTGCTGCATGCCGGAGATGTCGCGGAACCGGCGCTGCGCGCCTATCTGGGCATGGGCCTGGAACAGCTGCATGTGCTGGAACAACCTGCTGGCGCCGACGCCTTGCCGGCGCTGACCGCGTATCTGCGCGATGCCGGCGCCCAAGTGGTGTTGACCGGAAGCCAGGCGGAAACCGGCGAAGGCTCGGGCATGTTGCCGTTTTTGCTGGCCGAAGGGCTGGGCTGGCCGCTGGTGGTGGGACTGGCGCAGGTCGAGTCGATCACCGACGGTTCGGCGCTGGTGCTGCAAGCCTTGCCCCGTGGGCAGCGGCGGCGTCTGAAGGTGAAGCTGCCGTTTCTGGCGACTGTGGATAACGCCGCGCCGAAACCTCGGCAGAGTGCCTATGGACCGGCGCGACGCGGAGTTTTGCAGGCTGAAGACATCGAAGTGGTGGACGATGAGTTGCTCGCGATTGCCACCTTGCAACCGGCCAAGCCACGGCCGAAACGTTTGAAGGTGATCAAGGCCAAGAGCGGTGCGGACCGGATGAAAGCGGCGACGGCCAAGGCCAGCGGTGGTGGTGGGCAAGTGCTCAAGGGCGTTACAGCGCAGGCCGGGGCGGAAGCGATCCTCAAACTCCTGATCGAAGAAGGCGTCGTCCGCTAGCCACGATCCTCCAGACAGTGAACACCCCCTGTGGGAGCGGGCTTGCTCGCGAAAGCGTCGTTTCAGCTGCATCAAAGTTGAATGACCCACCTCTTTCGCGAGCAAGCCCGCTCCCACATTGGTTAAGGGGCAGCAGATCTCGATGTGTTTACCCACAATCCCTGTTGGCGGATCTGTGGATAACGTGTTCGCCCATCCCTGCACCCCACGCCAATCAAGCCCTCCAGGCCCCAGCTCAAAAAACGACCAGCCTAAGTCACGGTTTTTCCGGGCTTTTTCTCCTGCATAACGCCAAGAGTTGCCCCCAATCTCTGTTGGCGCTTCTGTGGACAAGATGTTCGCTTTCTGCTGCAAGCCATATAAAACGTGGCTTGCAGGGATTTGATCAATAAATGATCGATTAAGCGTTTCAGGCTGATAATCCCTGCGCAAAGCCCGATTTCCCACAGCTCACAGCACTTTTCCACAGTAGCCATAAAGTTACCCCCGAAGTCTGTTGGCGCTTCTGTGGATAACGTGTTCGCCATCCTCTACAGGCCATATGAAACGTGGCTTGTAGAGAGCTGATCAAAAAACACCCAATCACTCCCGCAAACCATCCTTCTGGATAAGTCACGATTTTTCTTCACAAATCAGCCAGTTATTTTTCCGTTCATCCACAGTTACCCCCATTTGCTGTGCATGGCTATGTGGATAACTTGTTCGCTGAACTTCATAAGCCCCGGCCGGCTTAGTCCAAACGGCAATTGATCAGATTTCATACAGTTCTAAAGCGTCGCCTTGACTTCGATTCCTGCGCTGTCTTCACTGCAATGGCACAAGGACAGCCGTCACTTATCCACATCAGGTTCTGGGAGAACGCATGATGGATAGCCGCCCACACCGCCATCCCCCCTCGCCACGCAAGCGCACGTTACGTCGTGCGGCCAATCAACGCGCTCGTCTGTAGCGACCTCCTGCTTTAACCGCTGTGCTGTCGCCGGGCTCGCCCCGGAGGCCAGGTGCCCGTTCGCCCATTGACTGCAGGCAACCGCAGAGTTGCCCCATCTGCCTGAGAGAGGAACACCCTCATGACACGCATCGCAACGCCCATCAGCGAGATCAAGGAACACTACGACGTGATCGTCATCGGCTCCGGCTATGGCGGCGGCATTGCTGCGTCGCGCCTGTCCCGGGCCGGCAAGCAGGTGTGCCTGCTCGAACGCGGGCGGGAAATCCAGCCCGGTGAATACCCCAACACCATGATCTCCGCGACCGAAGAGTTGCAGGTGCATGACCCGGACGGCCACATTGGCTCGCGCACCGGGCTGTTTGATCTGCACGTCAACGCCCAGCAGAACGTGGTGGTCGGCTGCGGCCTCGGCGGTACGTCGCTGATCAATGCCAACGTTTCCCTGGAGCCGGAACCCGGGGTGTTCGAGGATCCGCGCTGGCCGCAAGCGGTACGCGATCATCGCGATACGCTGCTCAAGGACGGTTACGCCCGCGCCCGGGAAATGCTCAAGCCCAATCCGTACCCGAATAGCGCACCGAACCTGCCCAAGCTCGACGCCAACAAAAAGTCTGCGGACTACCTCAAGCAAGGCGCGCATTTCTACAAGCCACCGATCAACGTCAACTTCGACAAACTGCCGAACAACCTCAACCACGTCGGCGTCGAGCAACTGCCGTGCAACCAGTGCGGCGACTGCGTCTCGGGCTGTAACAACAAGGCCAAGAACACCACGCTGATGAACTATCTGCCGGACGCCTGGAACCATGGCGCGGAGATTTTCTGCCAGGCCGAAGTGCGGCATCTGGAGCGCGACGGCGATGGCTGGATCGTGCACTTCCAGTACCTCGACAGCGGCCGCGAGAAGTTCGACGCGCCAACGCTGTTCGTGAAGGCCGATATCGTCGTGGTCTCCGCCGGCACTCTCGGCTCTACCGAGATCCTGTTGCGCTCACGGGACAAGGGCCTGGAGATGTCCGGCCAGCTCGGCGAGAACATGAGCGGCAACGGTGACATCCTCGGTTTCGGCCACAACTGCGAGCAGACCATCAACGGCATCGGTTTCGGCGCGCATTCGGCCAAGGAGCTGCAACCGGTCGGCCCGTGCATCACCTCGATCATCGACATGCGCACCGAAGGTGACTGGCGCAGCCGCATGGTCATCGAGGAAGGCTCGATCCCCGGCGCCCTCGGCCGGCCGATGGTGCCGGCAATGGCCGGGTTTGCCGAGATGATCGGCGTGGCCACGGACGACAGTTTCAGCGGCAAGCTCGGCTACAAGGAGCGCGAGGCCGAAAGCTTCCTGCGCGGCCCCTATTACGGCGCGCTGCACAATATGCAGACCTACCTGATCATGAGCCACGACAGCGGCCAGGGCCGGATGATTCTCGACAACAAGGACCAGTTGCGCATCGACTGGCCGGGTGTCGGTGAGCAGGAAAACTTCAAGCTCGGCAACGAACGTTTGTACCAGAGTACCAAGGCACTGGGCGGGGTCTGGGTCGAGAATCCGATCTGGACCAAGCTGCTCAAGCACAGCATCGTTTCTGTGCATCCGCTGGGCGGTTGCGTGATGGGCGAAGACGCGACGCAAGGCGTGGTCAATCACAAGGGCCAGGTGTTCAGCGGCGCGGCCGGCACCGATGTTTACGCCAGTCTGTACGTGACCGACGGCGCGGTGATCCCGACCTCGCTGGCGGTCAATCCGCTGCTGACCATCTCCGCCGTGAGCGAGCGCAACATGGGCCTGCTCGCCGCCGACCGCGGTTGGCAGATCGACTACACGTTGCCGTCGGCACCGCGCAAACAGGTAGCGCCGCCGACCCTCGGCGTGCAGTTCACCGAAACCATGAAGGGCTATTTCTCCCGGGCCTTCACTGCCGCGCAAAGCACCGATCTGAAAGTCTATGAAGCCGCGGCCAAACGTGGCGAGGCGGACAATTCGCCGATCGACTTCACCCTGACCATCACCGCCAACGACCTGAACCGGATGATCAAGGAACCGCAACACGCCGCGACCATTGTCGGTACGGTGATCGCCCCGGCGCTGTCGCCACAACCGCTGACCGCCAGCAATGGCGTGTTCAACCTGTTCGAGCAATTCGAGCAGCAGGTCGACACGCGGCACATGAAATACGACATGAAACTGACCGCCGAGGACGGCAGCGACTACTTCTTCAGCGCCTTCAAAACCGTGCCGGAAGACAACGGCGTGCTGAACATCTGGCACGACACCAGCACTCTGTACGTGACGCTGTATCGCGGACCGGACAAGTCGGGCGAGGTGATCGGCTCCGGGGTGATGCACATTCATCCGACCGATTTCGCCAAGCAGATGACCACCATGAAAGTGCTCAACGCGCGTAACGAGCGCGAGCGCATCGAAGGCCTGGCGCGCTTCGGCAAGTTCTTCGCCGGGATTCTCTGGGAGAGTTACGGCGGGGTCTTCGCTGGCGATATCTACTTCAACCCCGACGCGCCGCCACGCCTGAAACGGCCGCTGGATGCGCCGACCCCGGCGGTGCATTTCTTCCCCACCGAGGACGGTGTCGAGCTGCGCCTGACCCGTTATCAGGCCGGCAGCAAAGGCCCGGTGATGCTGGTGCATGGCCTGGGTGTCGGTTCGAATATCTTTTCCACCGACACCATCCAGACCAACCTGCTGGAGTACCTGTGCAAGCACGACTACGACGTGTGGCTGCTGGATTTCCGGGTGAGCATTCTGCTGCCGGCGAGCAAGAAGGAATGGAACGGCGACCAGATCGCCCAGTACGACTTCAAGGCTGCCATTGCGCAGATTCAGCAGGAGACCCAGGCCAAGGACGTGCAATGCGTGGTGCATTGCTACGGCGCGACCACGTTCTTCATGTCGTTGCTGGCGGGGCTGCAGGGTGTGCGTTCGGTGGTCTGCTCGCAGATTGCCGCTGACACTGTGGTCGCCACGGCCACTGGATTGAAGGCTGGTCTGCACCTGCCGGGCATGCTCGATGCGATCGGCATCAAGTCGATGACGGCTTACGCCGACAGCAAGGAGAACTGGTTCAACCGCCTCTACGACAAGGCCCTCAACGGTTACGCGCGGATTGAGGCGCAGGGTTATTGCACCAACCCGGTGTGCCACCGCATCACCTTCATGTACGCCTCGCTGTACCGCCACGACACGCTCAACGAAACCCTGCACGACAATCTGCACGAGCTGTTCGGCGAGTCGAATATCGAGACCTTCGAGCACCTGGCGCTGATCGTGCGCAAAGGGCACTTGGTGGATTTCAAGGGCAACGATGTGTACATGCCGCACTTCGACCGGCTGACGATGCCGATCTGCTTTATCAGTGGCGCGGAGAACCAGTGTTACCTGCCGGAAAGCACACTCAAGACCTACCAGCGAGTCTGCGAAGTCAACGGGCCGGAGCGCTACAGCCGGCATGTGGTGCCGGGCTATGGCCACATCGACTGCATGTTCGGCAAGAACGCAGTGGTGGATGTGTATCCGCTCATCCTTGAGCACCTGGAGAAAACGGCCCTCGGCTGACATAGGACCGAGTCGTCCGCTTCGCGAGCAAGCTCGCTCCCACAGGGGATTGTGCCTAGCACAAGTTCTGAGCATGACTGCGCTCAATGTGGGAGCGAGCTTGCTCGCGAAAGCGACAGGTCAGGCGCTACATCTCTCCAGTCTGCACAAGGAAATGGATGACATGGATACCTACATCCGCTGGTTTCAACGCTTCATCTGGATCGGCATTGCGATGAACATGGTGTTCGCGATCCCGGCGCTGTTCGCGCCGGGGTTGCTGACATCGGTGGTCGGTCTGCCGCCGCAACTCTCCGACCCGTGGCTGGAAAACGCCGGGATGCTGCTGGTGGGCATCAGCGTGTTTTACATGCCGTCGGGCTTCAACGCGCCGCGCTATGTGGTGCATTCCTGGCTGTGCGTGCTGACGCGGCTGATCGCCGTGGTGTTCTGGATTTACCTGATCAACACGAGCATTCAAGGCTCGGTGTTCGTGCCGATGCTGATGGGCGATCTGAGCTTCTTCCTGATCCTCGGTATTCTGCTGTACCTCGGCACCACGCCCGCGAACCGGCCATGGGCGCTGCTCTGCGATGGCTGGCGCGAGTGGCGCGCGGCCTGGGCGCGGCAATGGCAGAGCCATACCTTCAAGGTCGGTACCTTGGTCGTACTGGCGCTGCTCGGTTTCATTGGGTACCAGACCTGGTACCAGATGCTGCGGGTGGTGCCGGAGCAGGAGTACGCCTCCGACGAAGATCATTACAAATACGCCGCCATCGGCCTGGGCATCGAAGCGCGGATCCCGTATTACCTGTTCGCCGTGCTGCCGCAGATGTGCCCGGAAAAACTGCCCAAACCCGGCGGCTGGGAAGTCTTCGGCTTTCTCTATGAGAACGGCAAGGATCTGCCGATCGGCATGGCCAAGCGGCAGATCGGTTACCCGACCGTGGAACCGAACTGCGCGCTGTGTCACACCGGCTCCTACCGGGCCAATGCCAGCGACGTTGCGGTCAACGTGCCCAGCGCGCCGGCCAACACCCTGCAACTGCAGGCCTTCCAGTGGTTCGCCTACGATTGCGCCAGCGACCCGAAATTCACCACCGACGCGGTGATGGCGGCGATCAACGGCAAATTCCAGCTGGGCTTTTTCGAGAAGCTCTATAACCGCTACCTGATCATCCCGATGGCGAAAAGCGCCTTGCTCAAGCAGAAGCAGGCCTACGCCTGGCAGAAACTGCGTCCGCAACAGGGCCCGGGCCGCACCGACACCTTCAACCCGACGAAAATGGTGGTGTTCGGCTTCCCGGATGACTCGACCATCGGCACCGTCGATCTGCCGCAAGTGTGGAACCAGAAACCGCGGGAATCGATGTACCTGCACTGGGACGGCAATAACAACAAGATCCACGAACGCAACTACGCCGCCGCGATGGCCGTGGGCGCGACCCCGGAATCGGTGCTGCCGCCGAGCTTCAACCGCGTGACCAACTGGCTGCTCGGGCACAAGGCGCCGGCGTGGCCGTGGGCACTGGATCAGTCGAAAGTCGCGCAAGGCAAGCCGATCTGGGATGCCAATTGCGCCGCGTGCCACGACTTCGGTCGCGCCGACACCGGGCAAGTGACCACCAACATCGATCAGCTCGGCACCGATCCACATCGGCTGGACTCGTTCACCACCGGTCTGGTGACCGCGTTCCACACTTTCAAGAAGCCGCCGTTCGACTTCGGTGCCTATCGCAAGACCCAGAGCTACAGCAACACGCCGACTGACGGCATCTGGCTGCGCGCGCCATACCTGCACAACGGTTCGGTGCCGACCCTGTGGGACCTGCTGCAACCGCCGGAAAAGCGTCCGGTGGTGTTCATCACCGGCTCCGACGTCTACGACCCGGTCAACGTCGGTTTTGTCACCACGGGCGCTCAGGCCAAAGCCTCGGCGGATTTCAAATACGACACCCGACTGGAGGGCAACCACAACAGCGGTCACCTGTATGGCACCACGCTGTCGGACGACGACAAACGTGCGTTGATCGAATTCATGAAAACCCTGTGAGCCCTTACGGATAGAGGATTACGCCATGTCACTGGTCAGTCATTGGGAACACGAGTACGACAAGGTAAAGCTGCGCATTCACGGCTTGTTCACGCGCATGGAAATGGCCTGGATGAAGCTCATCAGCGAGCTTGAGCCGCAGGAGTTTCAGGCGATCATCAAGCTGCTGCAGCGCGGTCACGATCAGGCGCAGTACGTGCTGAAAAACGGTGAGTTGCCGGGCGATGAACCGGCGGTGCCGTGGGAGTTGTCCCATGGCCTGTCGATCCTGCGTATCGGCAATGCCACGCCGCTGCCGCAATCGCCGGATCAACTGGCAACCCGCGTGTTGCAGGACGGCAGCCTGCTCGGCTGTCGCAAGTGGGAGTTGCTTGATCTGCTGTGGAGCGAGGCATTGCTCAAGTGGATTGAAAACCTGCGCCATCACGCGACCTTCGGCACTGACCCGGCGGTGGTGCAGATGGAGCGTGACGTGACCCTGGCGATTGCCGGCGACTGGGGCACCGGCCCCTTTAACAGTCATGCACCGGCGGTTTCAGTGGCCAACCAGATGCAACTGGCCCAGGCCGATTTCACCATCCATCTGGGCGACGTCTACTACGCGGGCAGCCATTCGCAGGAAGACGTCGACATGGCCGGTTGGCCGATGGGCAGCCACGGCTCGTTCACCCTCAACTCCAACCACGAGATGTACAGCGGCGCCCACGGCTATTTCAAGGAACTGGCCAAGCGCTTTCCGGGGCAGCAGGGCACCAGTTATTTCGCTTTGATCAACGACGACTGGCTGGTGGTCGGGCTGGATTCGGCGTATGCCTCGGACGCGATGAACCTGTACATGGACGGCACGCTCAACGAGCCGCAGATCACCTGGATGAAAGCCCTGCCGAAACGCAAAAAGATCATGGTGCTCAGTCATCACCAGGGCTTCGATATTTCCGGGCATCACCAGACCGCGCTGTATCAACCGGTGTGCGATGCCCTGGGGCGCGAGCCGGATTATTGGTACTGGGGGCATCTGCACAACGGCATCGTCTACGCCAAACAGGGCGGCTTGAATGCGCGCTGCGCCGGGCACGGGGCGATTCCCTATGGCAATGCCAGCGAGTTGAACGGGCATTCGCGGGTGTTGTGGTCGGAGACGCAGGATGCCAAGGATCCGGCGTATCCGCTGCGGGTGTTGAATGGCTACGCGAAAATCAGGTTGGTGGGGGAGGATATTTTTGAGGAGTTTATTGGTGAGGATGGCAGTGTGAGGTGGTCATCGAAGTGAGGCGGTGAATGTGATGACGTCATCGCGAGCAGGCTCACTCCTACAATTGGAATGCGTTCCCCTGTAGGAGTGAGCCTGCTCGCGAAGCTTTTGCCTTTGATCTTAGCCCTGGACAGGGACGCCTTTGAGGTACGGCGCAGGTTCCGCCCCAAGGTTGCTCAGCATCCGCTCGCTGTACCAGTCGACAAAGTTGACCACGCCAAACTCGTAAGTCTTGGAGTACGGCCCAGGCTGATAAGCCGTGGAGTTGATCCCGCGCTGGTTTTCTTCGGCCAGACGCCGGTCCTGATCGTTGGTCGCGTCCCACACCTGGCGCATGCGTTCGACGTCGTAATCCACGCCTTCGACGGCGTCCTTGTGCACCAGCCATTTGGTGGTGACCATGGTTTCCTGGGCGCTGATCGGCCACACGGTGAACACGATGATGTGGTCGCCCATGCAGTGGTTCCACGAGTGCGGCAGGTGCAGGATGCGCATCGAACCGAGATCCGGATTCTTGATCCGGCCCATCAGTTTGGCGCAACCCTGTTTGCCGTCCAGGGTCATCGACACAGTGCCCTTGAGCAGCGGCATGCGCACGATGCGGTTGCGCAGGCCGAAGCTGGCGTGGGCGTAAGGGATCTTCTCGGCTTCCCACGCAGCAGCAGACGCGGCGACGTGATCCTTGAAGGCCTGATCGGCGCGCGGGTCGGTGACGTCGTCCCATTCCAGCAGGGTTTTCAGCAGTTCCGGGTGCGACGCGTTGCAGTGGTAGCACTCGCGGTTGTTTTCCAGCACCAGTTTCCAGTTGGCCTTTTCCATCAAGGTGGTGGTGATCGCCACCTTGGTGTTCTCCATGTCGTACGGTTCCATGTAGTGGTTCAGCGTCGACAGGAAGTCATCGATGGCCGGCGGATTCTCCGCCAGGCTGATGAAGATGTAGCCGCCGGCAGTCTTCACGTTCACCGGTTTGAGGCCGTACTGCTTCATGTCGAAGTCGGCGCCCATCTCGGTGCCGGCGAACAGCAGGCGCCCGTCCAGTTCGTAGGTCCACTGGTGGTAGTGGCAGACCAGTTTGGCAACCTTGCCCTTTTCACTGGTGCACAGGCGCGAGCCACGGTGGCGGCAGACGTTGTGGAACGCATGCACCACGCCGTCGGCGCCACGAATGACGATGATCGGGTTCTTGCCGACCTGCAGGGTCAGGTAGTTGCCCTTGGCCGGGATCTCGCAGGTCATGCCGGCGATCAACCACTCTTTCTGGAAGATCTCCTGCATGTCGATCTCGAACAGGCGCTCGTCGCTGTAGAACGGCTGCGGCAGCGAAAAGGTGCGCTCGCGCTCCTGCAGCATCTGTGCGGTGGCCTTGCGTGCGGGTTCCAGCGGATCGCCCAGGCTGATTTTTGCGGTGACGTCCATCGATGTATTCCTCAAGGCCATCTGCGTGGCCGCGAAAGTGGCTGATCAGGGTTGCTACGCAAGGTGTAAAGAATTCGTCTTGGTGTGGGGCGAGTGTGGGGCCGGCGCTGCCCGGAACCTTATCCGTGGGCGACATGGTGCAATCTGTTCCCGACGCGCAACCCCCGGCGGTTGGGGGCTGGTCGCGATAAGTATGCCGATGTCGCGGATAGGTAAACGGGCGGTTCACGCTATACGCAGAATCGCCACATGAAGGCCGACAGTCGGCCGTGGAGAACAGCATGTCCAACAGCTTCCTGAATCCGGTCACCACCCAGACCTGGGCCAATGGCCGACACATCGTCCGTTGCGTCAAAGTCATCCAGGAAACCTGGGATGTGCGCACCTTCTGTTTCATGGCCGACCAGCCGATCCTGTTCTTCTTCAAGCCCGGGCAGTTCGTGACCCTGGAGCTGGAAATCGACGGTCAGCCAATCATGCGCTCGTACACCATTTCCAGTTCGCCGTCGGTGCCTTACAGCTTCTCGGTGACCATCAAGCGCGTGCCGGGTGGCAAGGTTTCCAACTGGCTGCACGACACCCTGCATGAAGGCCAGGAACTGGCAGTGCACGGCCCGGTCGGGCTGTTCAACGCCATCGACTTTCCGAGCCCGAAAGTCCTGTATCTCAGCGGCGGCGTGGGGATCACCCCGTGCATGTCGATGGCGCGCTGGTTCTACGACACCAACGCCAATGTCGACATGACCTTTATCCACAGCGCCCGCTCGCCGAAAGACATCATTTATCACCGCGAGCTGGAACACATGGCGTCGCGGATCGACAACTTCAGCCTGCACCTGATCTGCGAGAAACACGGGCTGGGCGAGCCGTGGGCCGGCTATCGCGGCTACCTCAATCACAAGATGCTGGAGCTGATGGTTCCCGACTTCCTCGAGCGCGAAGTGTTCTGCTGCGGCCCGACGCCGTACATGAACGCGGTCAAGCGCCTGCTGGAAGTGGCCGGTTACGACATGTCGCGTTATCACGAGGAATCCTTCGGCGCCACGCCACCAGAAGCTCGTGCCGATGCGGTGGAGCAAGCCGAGCAGGCAGCCGATGCGCCGGAAATCGATGCGGCGGATCTGCATCAGGTCGAATTCACCGCCTCCGGCAAGAGCATCCGCGTGGCCCCGGGCGAAACCGTGCACGCAGCGGCGGCCAAGCTTGGCCTGATGATTCCGAAAGCCTGCGGCATGGGGATTTGCGGGACGTGCAAGGTGATGAAACTGGGGGGCGAAGTGGAAATGGAGCACAACGGCGGGATTACCGAGGACGACGAGGCCGAGGGTTACATTCTGTCGTGCTGCAGCGTGCCGAAGGGCGACGTGCGTATCGAGTTCTAAGGCTTTGCACAGGCCCAAATGTGGGAGCGGGCTTGCTCGCGAAAGCGCCGGATCAGTCGGCATACGTGTTGAATGACACACCGCTTTCGCGAGCAAGCCCGCTCCCACAGGGGGAATGTATTTCAGTCGATAAACAGGTCGGGCATCAGGGTTGCGGTGCTGTCCGGTTCAAACCGGTAGTGATTGAACTCAGTCACACCGCTCTCGCGCAAAATTTCCTCATCAATCAACAACCGCCCGCTGATCTTCCGTCCGCTGCTGCTCAGAATCACATGCGCCGCATCCGCCATGATCGCCGGCGTACGCGCCTGCTTGAACGACTCGCGGTTTCCCAGCTGAAATTCGATGGCGGCGGTGGCGATCATCGTCTGCGGCCACAGTGAGTTGACGCTGATGCCGAAACTGGCGAACTCCTCGCTCATCCCGATCGTCAGCATGCTCATACCGTACTTGGTCACGGTATAGGGGCTGAACTGGGCGAACCACTTGTTCGCCAGGTTCAGTGGCGGAGACAGATTGAGAATATGCCCGGCGGATTTCTTCAGATAGGGCAGGGCGCCCTGGCTGCACAGCAGTACCGCGCGGGTGTTGATCTGGTGCATCAGGTCGAAACGCTTGAGTTCGATGTGCTGCACACCGGTGAGTTTGATCGCCCCGGCGTTATTGACCAGCGCATCAATGCCGCCGAAATGTTCGTTGGCTTTGGCCAGCGCACTGCGCACCGCGTCTTCATCACGCACATCGACTTGCAGGGCCAATGCCTTGCCGCCCGCCGCTTCGACTTCCGCGGCGACGCTGTGGATGGTTCCAGGCAACTTGGCGTGGGGTTCGGCGCTTTTGGCCGCAATCACGATATTGGCCCCGTCTTTCGCGGCCCGCAGCGCAATCTCACGCCCGATGCCACGGCTGGCGCCAGTGATGAACAGGGTTTTGCCTTGTAGCGACATGCCGATGCTCCTGCTTATTGTTATGTGAGCGGAGGGCTCGACAAACAATGTAGACCAAGCAGCTGTCGCGATAGGGATGGGCGGTGATGACTTGTGGTGAGGGGATTCATCCCCGATGGGTTGCGCAGCAGCCCCAAAACCTATGAACGCGATCTACCAGTAAGACCGCTATCTCAGGATTCACGACTGCTGCGCAGCCGATCGGGGATGAATCCCCTCGCCACAGGGGATCAACTCATTACCGGAGATCCCCTCATCCAGGAGTTCATTTGCCAAGGAATCAGGCGGACATGACTTCGCGAATGTCGCGGGCCAGTTCGCGTACGCGTTCTTCTTCGGTGTCCCACGAGCACATGAAACGTGCGCCGCCCTTGCCGATGAAGGTGTAGAAGCGCCAGTTTTTCGCGGTCAGCGCGGCGATGGCCGGTTCCGAGAGTTGCAGGAACACGCCGTTGGCCTGCACCGGGAACATCAGTTCCACGCCCGGAATGTCGCTGACCAGCTCGGCCAGCAGTTGCGCGCAGTGGTTGGCGTGGCGGGCGTATTTGAGCCAGGCGTCGTTTTCGAGGATGCCGACCCACGGAGCCGAGAGGAAGCGCATTTTCGACGCCAGTTGCCCGGCCTGCTTGCAGCGGTAATCGAAGTCTTCGGCCAGTTTGTGGTTGAAGAACAGAATCGCTTCACCCACCGCCATGCCGTTTTTCGTGCCGCCGAAGCACAGCACGTCGACGCCGGCCTTCCAGGTCAGGTCGGCCGGCGAGCAGCCGAGGAATGCGCAGGCGTTGGAGAAACGCGCGCCGTCCATGTGCAGGTGCAGGCCCAGCTCTTTGCAGGTGGCGCTGATGGCGCGGACTTCTTCCGGGGTGTAGACGCTGCCGACTTCAGTGGCCTGGGTCAGGGTCACCACGCGCGGTTTCGGGTAGTGGATGTCCTGGCGCTTGAGCGCGACTTCACGGATCGACTGCGGGGTGATTTTGCCGTTTTCGGTGCCGGCGATCAGCAGTTTCGAACCGTTGGAGAAGAATTCCGGCGCGCCGCATTCGTCGGTTTCGACGTGAGCGGTTTCCGAGCAGATCACGCTGTGGTAACTCTGGCACAGCGACGACAGCGCCAGCGAGTTGGCGGCGGTGCCGTTGAAGGCGAAGAACACCTCGCAGTCGGTTTCGAACAGCTGGCGGAAATGGTCGGCCGCGCGTGCGGTCCATTCATCGTCGCCATAAGCGCGCTGGTGGCCGTGGTTGGCCTGTTCCATGGCGGCCCAGGCTTCAGGGCAGATACCGGAGTAGTTGTCGCTGGCGAATTGTTGGCTCTTGTCGGTCATGGCCGGCTTCCGTGGTCGAGACTCTTGTGAAGGCTCGTGGTCAATGAGGGTGCGCACTTTACCGAAGATCTTCCGGGGAGCACACGGGATGTCGCTGTCAGAAAATTACCAGTTTGTTACCCGATTATGCACGTGACTAAACGCGACGGCGCGCTGGATCTGCTCAAGTGGCTGGCACTGCTGAGCATGCTGCTCGATCACCTGCGATATGTCGGGATCAGCGCCGATTGGCTGTATGTGCCGGGGCGTCTGGCGTTCCCGTGGTTCTGTCTGGCGATGGCGGCGAATCTTGCCAGGGCCGGTGCGCAGAAGACCGAGTGGCGCTATCTGGGCTGGCTGCTGTTGTTCAGTGCGGTCAGTGAGATTCCGTACCGCTTGTACATTCCTGATCCCGACACCTTGAACGTGATGCCCACCCTGGCGCTGGGGTTGCTGGTGGCGCGGGGGTGGCAGGATCCCTCGATCATGTCGCGATTACCGGGTGTCGCTGCGCTGGTGCTGGCCGCTGTTTTTCCGGAGCGACTGATGTTCGGATTCTTCGGCGTTCTGTTGCCGCTGGCGCTGCTGTTGGTGTTTCGCCGTCCGTGGTATTTCAGCCTGCTGCCGGGATTGGTATGTCTGGCGGGCAATCAGTGGCAGGTGCTGTATGAGTCGGCGAGGTTCGGCAGTAGCGTGGCCATACTTGGCATTGCCACCTGCCTGTTCGCGCCAATGCTCGGAATGTTCCTGTTGCGACATGGGCGACATCTCCAGCCACCGCCAATGCGGCGCTGGGCTTACGCCCTCTACCCCGCGCATTTCCTCCTATTGCTTGCCGTCCGCACGGCATACACCTGACCCCTGTGGGAGCGGGCTTGCTCGCGAAAGCGGTGTGTCAGGCGGCATTGATGTCGACTGACACGGCCTCTTCGCGAGCAAGCCCGCTCCCACAGGGGATCTCCGCAGTTTTGGATGATGTGTCCGACCAACCATTTCCGGCCATGTCGTAAACGCACCTTTGCGTGGCGTCCGCAGGCATTTGAGCTGTCTGCGCCGGTCATACCATCGGCATCAAAGGGCACTGCCTTCATTGCCAGTGCCTTACCGAGACGAATGGCGCACAGATGCCGCTGGGAGAGACGCGATGTTCAGCAAGCAAGACCAGATCCAGGGTTACGACGATGCACTGCTGGCGGCGATGAATGCCGAGGAGCAACGTCAGGAAGATCACATCGAACTGATCGCGTCGGAGAACTACACCAGCAAACGCGTGATGCAAGCGCAGGGCAGCGGCCTGACCAACAAATACGCCGAAGGTTATCCGGGCAAGCGCTACTACGGTGGCTGCGAGCACGTTGATAAAGTCGAAGCGCTGGCCATCGAGCGCGCCAAGCAGCTGTTCGGCGCCGATTATGCCAACGTCCAGCCGCACTCCGGTTCCTCGGCCAACAGCGCTGTTTATCTGGCGCTGATCCAGCCGGGCGACACCATTCTCGGCATGAGCCTGGCCCACGGCGGTCACCTGACCCACGGTGCCAAAGTGTCGTCCTCGGGCAAGCTGTACAACGCGGTGCAGTACGGCATCAACACCGACACCGGGCTGATCGATTACGACGAAGTCGAGCGTCTGGCCGTCGAGTGCAAGCCGAAGATGATCGTCGCCGGGTTCTCTGCTTATTCGAAGACCCTGGACTTCCCGCGCTTCCGCCAGATCGCCGACAAGGTTGGCGCGCTGCTGTTCGTCGACATGGCCCACGTCGCCGGTCTGGTTGCCGCCGGTCTGTACCCGAACCCGCTGCCGTACGCCGACGTGGTCACCACCACCACCCACAAAACCCTGCGCGGTCCACGTGGCGGCCTGATCCTGGCCAAGTCCAACGAAGAGATCGAGAAGAAGCTCAACGCTGCCGTATTCCCCGGCGCTCAGGGTGGCCCGCTGATGCACGTCATCGCCGGTAAAGCCGTGTGCTTCAAGGAAGCGCTGGAGCCAGGCTTCAAGGCCTATCAGCAGCAAGTGATCGACAACGCTCAAGCGATGGCCAGCGTGTTTATCAAACGTGGCTACGATGTAGTGTCCGGCGGTACCGACAACCACCTGTTCCTGGTCAGCCTGATCCGTCAGGGCCTGACCGGCAAAGATGCTGACGCTGCCCTTGGCCGCGCGCACATCACCGTCAACAAGAACGCCGTGCCGAACGACCCGCAGTCGCCGTTCGTGACCTCGGGCCTGCGCATCGGCACCCCGGCCGTCACCACGCGTGGCTTCAAGGTCGCCCAGTGCGAAGTGCTGGCCGGCTGGATCTGCGACATCCTCGACAACCTCGGTGACGCCGACGTTGAAGCGAATGTGGCCAAGAACGTCGCGGCACTGTGCGCCGACTACCCGGTTTATCGCTGAGCGGTTTGGAGTAAATGACTATGCAACGCTATTCGGGCTTCGGCCTCTTCAAACACTCCCTCAGCCACCACGAAAACTGGCAGCGCATGTGGCGCACGCCGACGCCGAAGAAGGTCTACGACGTGGTCATCGTTGGCGGCGGCGGGCACGGTCTGGCGACCGCCTACTACCTGGCGAAAGAGCACGGGATCACCAACGTGGCCGTGGTCGAGAAGGGCTGGCTGGGCGGCGGGAACACCGCGCGCAACACCACCATCGTGCGCTCCAACTACCTGTGGGACGAGTCGGCGCACCTGTACGAACACGCGATGAAATTGTGGGAAGGCCTGTCGCAGGATCTCAACTACAACGTGATGTTCTCCCAGCGCGGTGTCTACAACCTGTGCCACACCCTGCAGGACATCCGTGATTCCGAGCGTCGGGTCAGTGCCAACCGCCTCAATGGCGTCGACGGCGAACTGCTCAATGCCAAGCAAGTGGCCGACGAGATTCCGTACCTCGACTGCTCGAAAAACACCCGCTACCCGGTGATGGGCGCGACCGTTCAGCGTCGCGGTGGCGTCGCTCGTCACGATGCCGTGGCCTGGGGCTTTGCCCGTGCCGCCGATGCCTTGGGCGTGGACTTGATCCAGCAGACCGAAGTGATCGGTTTCCGCAAGGAAAACGGCGTGTGCATCGGCGTCGAAACCAACAAGGGTTTCATCGGTGCCAAGCGTGTCGGTGTGGTCACCGCCGGTAACTCCGGGCACATGGCCAAGCTCGCCGGTTTCCGTCTGCCGATCGAATCCCACCCGCTGCAAGCGCTGGTGTCCGAGCCGATCAAACCGATTATCGACAGCGTGATCATGTCCAACGCCGTGCACGGTTACATCAGCCAGTCCGACAAGGGCGACCTGGTGATCGGTGCCGGTATCGACGGCTACAACGGCTACGGCCAGCGCGGTTCGTACCCGGTGATCGAGCACACCATTCAAGCGATCGTCGAGATGTTCCCGGTGCTGTCTCGTGTACGCATGAACCGCCAGTGGGGCGGCATCGTCGACACCACGCCGGACGCCTGCCCGATCATTTCGAAAACCCCGGTACCGAACATGTTCTTCAACTGCGGTTGGGGCACCGGCGGCTTCAAGGCAACTCCTGGCTCGGGCAACGTGTTTGCCGCGAGTCTGGCCAAGGGTGAAATGCACCCATTGGCTGCACCTTTCTCCATCGACCGTTTCCACAACGGTGCGTTGATCGATGAACACGGCGCTGCTGCGGTTGCCCACTAACAGGAGAAATCCCCATGTTGCATATCTTCTGTCCTCACTGCGGCGAACTGCGCTCCGAAGAGGAATTCCATGCATCCGGTCAGGCGCACATCCCGCGTCCGCTGGATCCGAACGCCTGCACCGATGAAGAGTGGGGCGATTACATGTTCTTCCGCGACAACCCGCGTGGTCTGCACCACGAGCTGTGGGATCACGTCGCCGGTTGCCGCCAGTACTTCAACGTCACCCGCGACACCGTGACCTACGAGATTCTCGAAACCTACAAGATCGGCACCAAGCCGCAATTCACCGACAAGGCTGATACGGCGAAAACAGCCACGACGGCGCTGGGAGAGAAGGTATGAGCCAGACCAATCGCCTGTCCAACGGTGGACGGATCGACCGCAACAAAGTGCTGAGCTTCACCTTCAACGGTCAGAGCTACAAAGGCTTCGAGGGCGACTCGCTGGCCTCGGCACTGATCGCCAACGGCGTCGATATCATCGGCCGCAGCTTCAAGTATTCGCGTCCTCGCGGGATCTTCGCCGCCGGTTCCGAAGAGCCGAACGCCGTGCTGCAGATCGGTGCCACCGAAGCCACGCAGATTCCCAACGTGCGCGCCACGCAACAGGCGCTGTATCAAGGTTTGGTCGCCACCAGCACCAACGGCTGGCCGAGCGTCAACAACGACATGATGGGGATTCTCGGCAAGGTCGGCGGCAAGCTGATGCCGCCGGGTTTCTACTACAAAACCTTCATGTACCCGCAATCGTTCTGGATGACGTACGAGAAGTACATTCGCAAGGCTGCCGGTCTGGGCCGTTCGCCGACCGAAGTCGATCCGGACACCTACGACTACATGAACCAGCACTGCGACGTGCTGATCGTCGGCGCCGGCCCTGCCGGTCTCGCGGCTGCCCTGGCGGCTGCGCGCAGCGGTGCGCGGGTGATCCTCGCCGATGAGCAGGAAGAGTTCGGCGGCAGCCTGCTCGATTCCCGCGAAAGTCTCGACGGCAAACCGGCGATGGAATGGGTGGCAAGCGTCATTGCTGAACTGAAGAACACTCCGGACGTGCTGCTGTTGCCGCGCGCCACTGTCAACGGTTACCACGACCACAACTTCCTGACCATTCACGAACGCCTCACCGATCACCTCGGTGACCGTGCGCCAATCGGTCAGGTGCGTCAGCGCATCCACCGGGTTCGCGCCAAGCGTGTAGTGCTGGCGACCGGCGCCCACGAGCGCCCGCTGGTCTACGGCAACAACGACGTACCGGGCAACATGCTTGCCGGTGCGGTCTCGACTTACGTGCGCCGTTACGGCGTGGCGCCGGGCAAAAAACTTGTCCTGACCACCAACAACGATCACGCCTATCGCGTGGCGCTGGACTGGCTCGACGCCAGCCTGCAAGTGGTGGCCATCGCCGATGCGCGCAGCAATCCGCGGGGTGCGCTGGTGGAAGAAGCCCGCGCCAAAGGCATTCGCATCCTCACCGGCAGCGCCGTGATCGAGGCCCGTGGCAGCAAGCGCGTCACCGCTGCCCGCGTTGCCGCAATTGACGTCAAAGCGCACACCGTGACCAGCCCGGGCGAATGGCTCGACTGCGACGTGATCGCCAGTTCCGGCGGTTACAGCCCTGTCGTGCACTTGGCTTCGCACCTCGGTGGCAAGCCGATCTGGCGTGAAGACATCCTCGGTTTCGTACCGGGCGAAGCACCGCAGAAGCGTGTGTGCGTCGGCGGCATCAACGGCGTTTACGGCCTCGGAGATTCGCTGGCCGATGGTTTCGAAGGTGGCGCACGCGCTGCCAGTGAAGCCGGTTTCGCGGTGGTCGAAGGCACGCTGCCCAAGGCCCTGAGCCGTCTTGAAGAAGCGACCCTGGCGCTGTTCCAGGTGCCGCACGAGAAGGGCACCTCGCGTGCGCCGAAGCAATTCGTCGACCTGCAGAACGACGTCACCGCCGCCGCCATCGAACTGGCGACCCGCGAAGGGTTCGAGTCGGTCGAACACGTCAAACGCTACACCGCGCTGGGCTTCGGTACCGATCAGGGCAAGCTCGGCAACGTCAACGGCCTGGCTATCGCCGCGCGTTCGCTGAACGTGACCATCCCGCAGATGGGCACCACGATGTTCCGCCCCAACTACACGCCGGTAACGTTCGGCGCCGTGGCCGGCCGTCACTGTGGGCACATCTTCGAACCGGTACGCTACACCGCGTTGCATCAATGGCACCTGAAAAACGGCGCCGAGTTTGAAGACGTCGGCCAGTGGAAACGTCCGTGGTACTTCCCGAAAAACGGTGAAGACATGCACGCCGCAGTGAAGCGCGAATGCAAGGCCGTGCGCGACAGCGTCGGCCTGCTCGACGCCTCGACCCTGGGCAAGATCGACATCCAGGGCCCGGATGCCCGCGAGTTCCTCAACCGCGTGTACACCAACGCCTGGACCAAGCTCGACGTGGGCAAGGCGCGTTACGGCCTGATGTGCAAAGAAGACGGCATGGTTTTCGACGACGGGGTGACGGCGTGTCTGGCGGACAACCATTTCGTCATGACCACCACCACGGGCGGCGCGGCGCGCGTGCTGCAATGGCTGGAGCTTTACCACCAGACCGAATGGCCGGAGATGAAGGTCTACTTCACCTCGGTCACCGACCACTGGGCGACCATGACCCTGTCCGGGCCGAACAGCCGCAAGCTGCTCAGCGCCGTGACCGACATCGATCTGAGTAACGAAGCCTTCCCGTTCATGACCTGGAAAGAAGGTCTGGTCGGCGGCGTGCCGGCGCGGGTGTTCCGCATCTCGTTCACCGGTGAGCTGTCGTACGAAGTCAACGTGCAGGCCGACTATGCGATGGGTGTGCTGGAGAAAATCGTCGAGGCCGGCAAGCAGTACAACCTGACGCCGTACGGCACTGAAACCATGCACGTCCTGCGCGCCGAGAAAGGTTTCATCATCGTCGGTCAGGACACTGACGGCTCGATGACCCCGGACGACCTGAATATGGGCTGGTGCGTCGGTCGCACCAAACCGTTCTCGTGGATCGGCCAGCGCGGCATGAACCGAGAAGACTGCGTGAAGGATCAGCGTAAACAACTGGTGGGCCTGAAGCCGATCGACCCTAACGTCTGGCTGCCGGAAGGTGCGCAACTGGTGTTCAACACCAAGCAGGCAATCCCGATGACCATGGTCGGCCACGTGACCTCCAGCTACGCGCACAACTCCCTCGGCTATTCGTTTGCCATGGGCGTGGTCAAGGGCGGTCTGAAGCGCATGGGCGAGCGGGTGTTTGCACCGCTGGCCGATGGCAGCGTGATCGAGGCGGAAATCGTTTCTTCGGTGTTCTTCGATCCGAAGGGGGATCGGCAGAACATCTGACAGCTTTGATCCCTGTGGGGTGGCGGATATCGCCTTCGCGAGCAAGCCCGCTCCCACAGGTTTCGGGTTGTTAATGGGATTTGTGTCAGGCATCAGTCCAGTGTGGGAGCGAGCTTGCTCGCGAAGGCGGCGGTACCGCCACTACAAGGACCGGAACCAACAGAATTGATAAAGGTGCTTTATGACCACAGCCAATGTTTACCAGCAACGCCCGACCACCGGGGCCCGTGCCGAGTCGTCGCTGCACCATGCCGACCTCGCCAGCCTGGTCGGCAAGGGTCGCAAGAACGCCGGCGTCATCGTGCGTGAAAAGAAACTTCTCGGTCACCTGACGATTCGTGGTGATGGCCATGACGCCGCGTTTGCCGCCGGCGTACACAAGGCCCTCGGCATCGAATTGCCGGGCGCCCTGAGCGTGATCGTCAAAGGCGAAACCAGCCTGCAATGGATGGGCCCGGACGAGTGGTTGCTGATCGTGCCAAGCGGTGAAGAATTCGCCGCCGAGCAGAAACTGCGCGAAGCGCTGGGCGACCTGCACATCGCGATCGTCAACGTCAGCGGCGGCCAGCAAGTGCTCGAACTGAGCGGGCCGAACGTGCGTCAGGTGCTGATGAAATCCACCAGCTACGACGTGCACCCGAACAACTTCCCGGTCGGCAAAGCGGTGGGCACGGTATTCGCCAAGTCGCAGCTGATGATCCGCCACACCGCCGAAGACACCTGGGAACTGCTGATCCGCCGCAGCTTCTCGGATTACTGGTGGCTGTGGTTGCAGGATGCGTCGGCTGAATATGGCCTCAGCGTTCAGGCCTGACACTGAATTGCCGTCGTGCGTGCTTCTGTGGTGAGGGGATTTATCCCCGACGGGGGGCGAAGCCGCCCCAAACCAGTCACCGCGTTTATCAGGTAGATCGTATACATAGGTTTTGCGACTGCTTCGCAGCCGATCGGGGATAAATCCCCTCACCACAAAAGCAGTTCAGTGTAGATCAGCCCAGTACAGAGTTAACTCTGCTCACAGATGTTGAAACAGGAGTCACCGCACCATGAGCCGCGCCCCAGACACATGGATTCTGACCGCCGACTGCCCCAGCGTGCTCGGCACGGTGGACGCGGTGACGCGTTTTCTGTTCGAGCAGGGTTGCTACGTCACCGAGCACCATTCGTTCGATGACCGCCTCTCCGGGCGTTTCTTCATTCGCGTGGAATTCCGCCAGCCTGACGGTTTCGACGAGCAATCCTTCCGTGCCGGCCTCGCCGAACGTGGCCAGGCCTTCGGCATGATCTTCGAGCTGACCGCGCCGAACTACCGTCCGAAAGTGGTGATCATGGTCTCCAAGGCCGATCACTGCCTCAACGACTTGCTCTATCGACAGCGCATCGGCCAGTTGTCGATGGACGTGGCGGCGGTGGTCTCCAATCACCCGGATCTCAAGCCGCTGGCCGACTGGCACCAGATTCCCTACTACCATTTCCCCCTCGATCCCAACGACAAGCCGGCGCAAGAGCGTCAGGTCTGGCAGGTGATCCAAGAGTCCGGTGCCGAACTGGTGATCCTCGCCCGCTACATGCAGGTGTTGTCGCCGGAGCTGTGCCGCAAGCTCGATGGCAAGGCGATCAACATTCATCACTCGCTGCTGCCGGGCTTCAAGGGCGCCAAGCCGTATCACCAGGCCTACAACAAAGGCGTGAAGCTGGTCGGCGCCACGGCGCATTACATCAACAACGACCTCGATGAGGGGCCGATTATTGCCCAGGGTGTCGAGGCGGTGGATCACAGTCACTATCCGGAAGACCTGATCGCCAAGGGGCGGGATATCGAAGGGCTGACCCTGGCCCGGGCGGTTGGTTATCACATCGAAAGAAGGGTGTTTTTGAACGCCAATCGCACGGTCGTTCTTTAGATCGCTTTCGCGAGCAAGCCCGCTCCCACAAGGGATTTGTGTTGAAACACAGGTCTCTGTCACACCCAAGATCAACTGTGGGAGCGGGCTTGCTCGCGAAGAGGCCATAACTGACAACGCAAAACCAACAAGCAATAACCCGAGCACTTAACGCGCTGCCTGCCTGGGCAACGCGGTTCCATAAAAACAACAGCGAGGTGAAAGCATGTCTGGCAATCGTGGTGTGGTGTATCTCGGCGCTGGCAAGGTCGAAGTACAGAAAATCGACTATCCGAAAATGCAGGACCCGCGCGGCAGGAAGATCGAGCACGGGGTGATCCTGCGTGTGGTGTCCACCAACATCTGTGGCTCCGACCAGCACATGGTGCGCGGCCGTACCACGGCGCAGACCGGTCTGGTGCTGGGCCACGAAATTACCGGCGAAGTGATCGAAAAGGGTTCCGACGTCGAAAACCTGAAGATCGGCGACCTGGTTTCCGTACCGTTCAACGTGGCTTGCGGGCGCTGCCGTTCCTGCAAGGAGCAGCACACCGGTGTCTGCCTGACCGTCAACCCGGCCCGTGCCGGCGGTGCCTACGGTTATGTCGACATGGGTGACTGGACCGGCGGCCAGGCCGAATACGTGCTGGTGCCGTACGCTGACTTCAACCTGCTGAAACTGCCGGATCGCGACAAGGCCATGGAGAAAATCCGCGACCTGACCTGCCTCTCCGACATCCTTCCGACGGGTTATCACGGCGCCGTGACGGCGGGCGTTGGCCCGGGCAGCACCGTTTACATCGCCGGCGCCGGCCCGGTCGGGCTGGCCGCCGCGGCCTCGGCGCGTCTGCTGGGGGCGGCGGTGGTGATCATTGGCGACGTCAACACCATCCGCCTGGCGCACGCCAAGGCTCAGGGTTTTGAAGTGGTCGACCTGTCCAAGGACACGCCGCTGCACGAACAGATCGCCGCGCTGCTGGGCGAACCGGAAGTCGATTGCGCGGTGGACTGCGTGGGCTTCGAAGCGCGCGGCCACGGTCACGACGGGGTGAAAGCCGAAGCCCCGGCTACCGTGCTCAACTCGCTGATGGGCGTGGTGCGTGTGGCCGGCAAGATCGGTATTCCGGGCCTGTACGTGACCGAAGATCCGGGCGCGGTCGATGCCGCCGCGAAAATGGGCAGCCTGAGCATCCGCTTCGGTCTGGGCTGGGCCAAGTCCCACAGCTTCCACACCGGCCAGACCCCGGTGATGAAATACAACCGCCAACTGATGCAGGCGATCATGTGGGATCGCATCAACATCGCCGAAGTGGTTGGCGTGCAAGTCATCAGCCTCGACCAGGCGCCGGAAGGCTACGGCGAGTTCGATGCCGGTGTGCCGAAGAAGTTTGTGATTGATCCGCATCGGTTGTTCAGTGCGGCGTAAGTAAAAAAGGGCGACCCACGGGTCGCCCTTCTTACGTCAAAAGATCAAAAGATCGCAGCCTTCGGCAGCTCCTGCAGGGATCGGTGTAGGAGCTGCCGAAGGCTGCGATCTTTTGGCTCTGGCAATTAGAGGGCTGCCACAGCACCCTGATAAAGACTAAATGGATGCGCCGGCGAGGAACATGCCGGCCGAAACCCGGTCAAACCGGCAGTTTTGCCGCTCATCGTCGGGCGGTTACCACAGCGCAAGAGGATGTCTGAATGAAGATTTCACGCGGTATTGCCTTGGCTTCACTGATGACCCTTGCAGCGAGCCCGGTGTTTGCCGGCTTCAGTCTGGATGATGTGACCAAAGCGGCTGCGAGCATGCAGGGCGGTAACGCCGCGACCGCTGCCGCGCCGACCTCGGAAACCGCCGGTTTGCTGCAAGCCGTGACCGGTCTCGGTGTGACGCCTCAGCAAGCCGTCGGTGGCACCAGCGCGATGCTTGGCCTGGCCAAGAACCAGTTGAGCAGCACCGATTATTCGCAGTTGGCCAAGGAAGTGCCGGGCATCGACAAGCTGTCGGGCGGCGCTGGCAACCTGGCGGCGCTGAGCGGGTTGCTGGGCTCGTCGGGCAAGTCGGCCGGGCTGGAAAACGCGCTGGGCAACGTCAAGGACACCAACGACCTGAACAATGCCTTCGGCGCTTTGGGCATGGACAGCGGCATGGTCGGCCAGTTTGCCCCGGTGCTGCTCAAGTACCTGGGTGACCAAGGCGTCGGCGGCCCGCTGCTGCAAAGTCTGGGCAGCATCTGGGGCGCCGGCACCGGTAGCTGATTCAGCTGCGCTCGTAGCGCTCGCCGCGCAGTTCGCTGATGCGCTGATCCTTCTCGGTCCAGAGCTGGTTGACCCAGTTCTGGACCCGCTGGCGAAATACCGGATCGTTCTCGTAATCGCCCTGCGACAGTGCCGGGTCGAGTTCGCGGGTCTGGATGTCGACAATCACCCGCGGCACGCTACCGCTGATCAGATCCCAGAATCCCGGAATCTTCTGCTGCGGATAAACCACAGTCACGTCGAGCAGCGCATCCAGCTGTTCCCCCATCGCCGCCAGAACAAACGCCACACCACCTGCCTTGGGTTTGAGCAGATGCTTGAACGGTGACTGTTGCTGCGCGCTTTTTGCTGCGGTGTAGCGGGTGCCTTCCAGATAATTGACCACCGTCACCGGCTGGCGCTTGAACAGCTCGCAGGCCTGTCGGGTGATTTCCAGGTCCTTGCCCGCCAGCTCCGGGTGCTTGGCCAGGAACGCTTTGCTGTAGCGCTTCATGAACGGGTAATCCAGCGCCCACCACGCCAGACCGAGGAAAGGCACCCAGATCAGTTCTTTCTTGAGGAAGAACTTGAAGAACGGTGTGCGCCGGTTGAGGGTCTGGATCAGCGCCGGAATGTCGACCCACGACTGGTGGTTGCTGATCACCAGATACGAGGTGTCACCACGCAGGTCTGCGCCGCCGCGAATATCCCATTGGGTAGGGATGCACAGGCGAAAGATCAGCTTGTCGATCTCGGCCCAGGTCTCGGCGATCCACATCACTGCCCACGAGGCGTAATCACGCCAGCGCCCCGGTGCGACCAGTTTGAGCAGGGCAAAGACCAGCAACGGCCCGATCAGGATCAGGGTGTTGAGCAACAGCAGCAGGGTGACGAAACAGCCGGTGAGCAGGCGGCGCATAAGCAACTCTATGACGTTGGATGGGCGCGCCATGATAAGTGGCTTCGGGCGACAGGCCAAATCGATGGTGACGAATGTTTCACCTTTGGCTGGCTATGCTGGAGCTGATTACCGTGTTGGCAGGACCGGCCTCTTCGCGAGCAAGCCCGCTCCCACAGTGGATCTTCAGTGTGCATGCCATCTCCAACAGATCCCGGATCCCCTGTGGGAGCGGGCTTGCTCGCGAAGGCGGACTCAAGCGAACCAATTGCTCGCCGGCTGTCTAAAATCTCGCGTCTGACGCCCTCATTTTCCAAGGAAGCCCCTTACGTGAAATCCCTCCTTGCACTGTTTGCCCTCGTCGCCCTGCCGGTCATGGCCGCCGAGCCGACCCTGTACGGGCGTTACGAATACATCGCACTGCCGGAAATCGGCGGTGAGGTGCTCAAGGCCAAGATGGACACCGGCGCGCTGACCGCCTCGCTGTCGGCCAAGGACATCGAGACCTTCACCCGCGACGGCGAGAACTGGGTGCGTTTCCGCCTCGGCACCAAGGACGCCAGCAACAAGGTCTACGAGCACAAGATCGCGCGGATCAGCAAGATCAAAAGCCGCTCGGATGAAGAAGACGAGGGCGACAGCACCGAAGTCGCCAAACGTCCGGTGGTCGATCTGGAACTGTGTCTGGGCAACGTCAAGCGCACCGTTGAGGTCAACCTGACCGACCGCAGCAACTTCAACTACCCGCTGCTGATCGGTGCCAAGGCCCTGCGCGAGTTCGGCGCGGCAGTGAACCCGGCGCGGCGTTTCACCGCCGACAAGCCGGACTGCTAAGTGGTCTCATTGACGTAACGTCAGGCTTGGGGCACCGTTCGCGCACTTAACCCACGGGCTCGGACGCCATGCCTCATATCCTGATTGTCGAAGACGAAGCGGCGATTGCCGACACGCTGATTTTTGCCCTGCAGGGCGAGGGGTTCGCCACCACGTGGCTGAGCCTCGGCGCGGCGGCGCTGGAGTTTCAACGGCAGACCCCGGCTGACTTGATCATTCTCGATATCGGCCTGCCGGACATCAGCGGTTTCGAAACCTGCAAACAGCTGCGGCGCTTCAGTGAAGTGCCGGTGCTGTTTCTCAGTGCCCGGGACGCCGAGATCGATCGGGTGGTGGGGCTGGAGATCGGCGCCGACGATTACGTGGTCAAGCCGTTCAGCCCACGGGAAGTTGCGGCGCGGGTACGGGCGATTCTCAAGCGTATGGCGCCACGACATGTGGTTGAAGCGTCCTCGGCACTGTTTCGCATCGACCCCGAGCGTGTGCTGATCACCTACCGCGGCCAGCCATTGAGCCTGACCCGCCACGAATTCCGTCTGCTGCAATGCCTGCTCGAACAACCGCAGCGGGTGTTCAGCCGCGAGCAATTGCTTGATGCGCTGGGGGTTGCCGCCGACGCCGGCTACGAGCGCAGCATCGACAGCCACATCAAAAGCGTGCGCGCCAAACTGCGCCTGGTGCGGGCCGACGCCGAGCCGATCCAGACCCATCGCGGCCTCGGCTACAGCTACAGCCCGGGGCACAGCTGATGTCGCTGGGGCTGCGGATTTTTCTGGTGTATGTGCTGTTTGTCGGCCTGACCGGTTACTTCGTGCTCAACACGGTGATGGAAGAAATCCGCCCGGGCGTGCGCCAGTCCACCGAAGAAACCCTGGTTGACACCGCCAACCTGATGGCGGAAATCCTGCGTGATGATTTCAAGGCCGGCACGCTCAGCGAGAACCGCTGGCCCGAATTGCTGCGCGCGTATGGCGAGCGCCAGCCGCAGGCGACGATCTGGGGCTTGCCGAAAAATCAGGTCAACCACCGCATCTATGTCACCGACGCCAAAGGCATCGTGGTGCTGGATTCCAGCGGCGTGGCGGTCGGTCAGGATTACTCGCGCTGGAACGACGTTTACCTGACCTTGCGAGGTGAGTACGGCGCTCGTTCGAGCCGCAGCGATCCGAATTATGCGAACTCCTCGGTGATGCACGTTGGCGCGCCGATCCGCGACAACGGCCGGATCATCGGCGTGGTCACCGTGGCCAAACCCAACAGCTCCTTGCAGCCTTATGTCGATCGCACCGAGCGGCGCTTGCTGTTTTACGGCGCCGGACTGATCGGCCTCGGTCTGCTGTTCGGCGCTTTGCTGTCGTGGTGGCTGAGCCGCGCGCTGCACCGTTTGACCGGTTATGCGCAAGCGGTGAGCGAGGGGCGGCGGGTTGAAGTGCCGCACTACCGTGGCGGCGAACTGGAACAACTGGCCACAGCGGTGGAGCAGATGCGCACTCAACTGGAAGGTAAGGCCTACGTCGAGCGCTATGTGCACACCCTGACCCATGAATTGAAGAGTCCGCTGGCGGCAATTCGCGGTGCGGCGGAGTTGCTGCAGGGTGACATGCCAGCGATCCAGCGCCTGCGCTTTGTCGGCAACATCGACAGTGAAAGCGCGCGGATGCAGCAACTGATCGAGCGCCTGTTGAATCTGGCGCAAGTCGAGCAGCGCCAAGGTCTTGAGGAGCGCGTGGCGGTACCGCTGGCGGCATTGGTTGATGAATTGTTGCGGGCGCAGGCCGCGCGCATCGAAGGCCGGCGGCTCAAGGTCGAGCAGACGATTGCGCCAGATCTTCTGCTGATCGGCGAGCCGTTTCTGCTGCGCCAGGCGCTGGGCAATCTGCTGGAGAATGCGCTGGATTTCACCCCGGTTACCGGGTTGCTGCGCTTCAGTGCCGAACGTGTGGGGGAGCAGGTCGAGTTGCGCTTGTTCAACGAAGCGTCGGCGATTCCCGATTACGCTTTGCCGCGCTTGAGTGAACGGTTTTACTCGCTGCCGCGTCCGGACAGTGGGCGCAAGAGCACCGGGTTGGGGCTGAACTTTGTTGAAGAGGTGGTGAAGTTGCATGGTGGGTCGATGCAGATTCGCAACGTCGAGAGCGGTGTGGAAGTGATATTACGCTTGCCTTGAAACCGCGTCGCTGCCATCGCGAGCAGGCTCACTCCTACAGGGGAGCGCGATCAATTGTAGGAGTGAGCCTGCTCGCGATGGGGCCATAACAGTCTCCACACAATCTCCATATTCCCCCCACATTCCCCTCATACATCAATACCAGACTCTGCCCATCCAAACAGGGAGAGTCCCATGAACAAGAATCTGACCATAAAGCTCGGGGCGATTGCCCTGCTGATCCTGCTGTTGCTGATACCGCTGCTGATGATCGACGGCATCATCGATGAGCGCCAACAACTGCGCGACGGCGTGCTCGAAGACATTGCCCGCAGCTCCAGCTACAGCCAGCAACTGAGCGGGCCGGTAATGGTGGTGCCGTACCGCAAGGTGGTGCGTACCTGGAAGACCAACGAGAAAACCAATAAGCGCTATGAAGAGCTTGGCGAAGAGCACGGTCGTTTGTACTTTCTGCCGGAGCGTTTCGAACTCGACGGCCAGGTGCAGACCGAGCTGCGCAATCGCGGTATTTACGAAGCGCGCCTGTTCCATGCCGACAATCGCATCAATGGGCATTTTTCGTTGCCGGCGCAGTTGGGGATCAAGGAAGATTTTGCCGATTACCAGTTTGATGCGCCGTTTCTGGCGGTGGGCATCAGCGATATTCGCGGCATCGAAAACGCGCTGAAACTGGAACTCGATGGCCAGCGTCTGGATTTCGTCCCCGGCACTCAGGTCGGCTGGCTCGGCGAAGGTGTGCGGGTCACGTTGCCGGCACTGGACACTCGCAACGCCACCGAGCTGACCTTCGGTTTCGACCTGCGCCTGCAAGGTACCGGTTCGCTGCAGGTGCTGCCGGTGGGTAAAACCAGCCAAGTCAGCCTCGCTGCCAACTGGCCGCACCCAAGCTTCATCGGCAACTTCCTGCCGGGCAAACGCGAGATCAGCGACCAGGGTTTCAGCGCCGATTGGCAGACCACGTTTTTCTCTACCAACCTGCAGGAAGCGATGAATCGCTGCGTGCTGGGCAATGACTGCGAGGCGTTCAACGGGCGCAGCTTCGGCGTGAGTTTCATCGATCCGGTGGATCAATATCTGAAGAGCGATCGGGCGATCAAATATGCGCTGTTGTTTATCGTTCTGACGTTCGCCGGTTTCTTCCTGTTTGAAGTGCTCAAGAGTCTGGCAGTACACCCGGTGCAATACGCGTTGGTCGGGGTGGCGCTGGCGTTCTTCTACTTGTTGCTGCTGTCGCTGTCGGAGCACATCGGCTTTGCCCTGGCATATCTGTTGTCGGCCAGTGGCTGTGTGTTGCTGATCGGGTTTTATGTCTGCCACGTGCTGCACAGCGTGCGTCACGGTCTGAGTTTCTCCGCGGGATTGGCAGCGTTGTATGGCCTGCTGTATGGCCTGCTGAGCGCCGAGGATTACGCGCTGCTGATGGGCTCGCTGCTGTTGTTCGGCCTGCTCGGGGTGTTCATGGTGCTGACGCGCAAACTCGACTGGTACGGGATCGGGCAGAAGCCGGCCAAGCCGCTGGAATTTGATGTGGGGGCGATGCAATGAGCGGGCTGCGTGAGGATCAGCGCTGGAAGGAAGAGTTGGTGACGCGGATTGTCGGGTTTCTGCCTGTGGATGCGAGTTGGTGCCTTCGCGAGCAAGCTCGCTCCCACAGGAGTACGCATTCCAATGTAGGAGCGAGCTTGCTCGCGAAGAGGCCGGATCGGGCGCCGCAGCCTTAAGGCTTGGGCATGGTGGCAACCATGGACGGTCGCTGGCTCACCTCGAAATACCAGTTGGCCAGTTGCGGATTGGCCCTGCGCCAGTCCAGATCCGGATGGCGCAGATCGATGTAACCCAGTGCACAGGCGACGCTGATTGCGGCCACATCGAAGTGGCTGGTCAGCTCGGCAATGGCGTCACTTTCCAGATAGGCCAGGGCGCGCCGGATCTTCTCGCGCTGGGCATCGAGCCATTCGTCCCAGTGTTTTTCCGGGGCGCGCAGCACCAGTTCGTAACGCACCATCACCGAGGCATCCATTATCCCGTCGGCCAGCGAGGCCAGGGTCAGGCGCCGCCAGCGGGCCGCGCCTTCGCGGGGGATCAGCGGATTGCCGACGTGTTGCTGGTCGAGGTATTCGAGGATCACGCGGCTGTCATGGATCACGTTACCGTCCGCCAGACGCAGCGCCGGGATCTTGCCCAGCGGGTTGTCGGCGTTGAGCGCGGTGTCCGGGCTGACCGGCGTGAGGACGCAGTCTTGCAGGGCGACGCGATCCTGCTGACCGGTCTCGTGCAACAGCACCATCACTTTGCGCACGAACGGGGAAAGCGTGTTGTGGAACAGGGTCATGCTGGGGGCGGACATTGGCAAACCTCGGTGGTCATCGAAGAGCAGGAGGTTAGCCTAGTCAGATACAGAGCGGCTGGCGAGGGATTTGCTGGTGTTCATCAGGCCGCCTTCGCGAGCAAGCCCGCTCCCACATTGGATCTGTTTCGTTCACAAATCCCCTGTGGGAGCGGGCTTGCTCGCGAAGAGGCCTTGTCAGGCGACACGGAAATCACCCGCGTCGCAGCAACCCCTTGATCGCCAGAAATGCCGGCACACCCAGCCCGACCCAACTCAACGCATCCCAGATCCCGTCCCCCAGCAACGCCGAAAACAACCCCGCCGCACTCAGCAGCGCAATCACCAGCGGCGTGCTGAAGACCTTCCAGAAATTGCTCTGACGCGGCTTCATGCAGCAGCCTCCAACGGCAACGGTTTTGCCGCTTTACGCCGCACCACCCACAGATACACGCCGCTGCCGAGGACGATGATGGTCAGCACGTCGAGGGTTGCCCAGAGGATCTTCATCGGCATGCCGCCGTAGTCGCCGAAGTGCAGCGGCTGGGACATGCCCATGGCGTCCATGTACCACGGGCGCTCGGCCACAGCGGTGACCTGTAGGGTGCTGGCGTCGATCAGCACCGGCGTCAGCAGGTGCGAGGTCAGATGCGTGCCGCCCTTCATGAACACTGCGTAGTGATGCTCACTGGAAAACCGCGTGCCGGGGAAGGCGATGAAGTCCGGGTTCATCCCCGGCGCCACGTCGCGGGCGATGTCGAGCAGGCGGGTGGCCGGGGCCAGGCGGGTCAGCGGCGGGACATCGCGATAGGGCGCGACCATGGCGGTCAGCGTGTCATTGCGCCACGCGGCGATGAGCAGGTCAGCGCAGGCGCTGATCACTCCAGTGACGCCGACCACCAAGGCCCAGGTCAGGGTGACGACGCCGATCAGGTTGTGCAGGTCGAGCCAGCGCAGGCGGGTGGACTTGTCCTGACGCACGGTGCCGAACTGCAAGCGGCGCATGAACGGCAGGTACAGCACCGTACCCGAGATGATCGCGACCACGAACAGCAGACCCATGAACGCCAGCAGCAACTTGCCCGGCAGCCCGGCAAACATGTCGACGTGCAGGCGCAGGATGAACAACATCAGGCCACCGTTGGCCGACGGGGTTTCCAGCGCTTCACCGGTGCGCGCATCGAGCATGAAGGTGTGCGACGAGTTCGGTTCAGTGCCGGCAGTTTTCGCCATGATCGTCAGCACGGCGTTGGGCACGTCGTCTTCAAAACCGAAGTACTGCACCACTTCGCCGGGGCGATGTTTTTCTGCGGCCTCGACCAGTTGCGCCAGATTCAGGCGCGGCGTGTCGGCGGGCATCTCGCGCACTTGCGGTGCATCACCCAGCAGATGCTCGATCTCGTGATGGAAAATCAGCGGTAGACCGGTCAGTGCCAGCATCAGCAAGAACACAGTGCAGATCAGGCTGGTCCAGGTGTGGATGAACGACCAGCGGCGAATTGTTTTACTTTTCATCTCATGACCTTCAAAAACACCGAAGCCGTCCACGGGGGACGGCCTGGTGACAGAACCTGTTTCAGCTCACGCGCTTACCACTTGTAAGTGGCGCTGGCGACGACGCTGCGCTGGTCACCGTAGTAGCAGTAGTAGCCGTCGCAAGTGGAGATGTAGTCCTTGTCGAACAGGTTGGTAGCGTTAACTGCCAGCGACGCACCTTTGAGGCTGTTGTCCAGGCGGCCGAGGTCGTAATGCACCGAGGCGTCGAACACGGTGTAGGCGTCCGCCTTGCCCAGCCAGGTGTTGGCCTTGTCGCCGTAAGTGTTGCCGGTGTAACGCACGCCACCGCCGATGCCGAAACCGTCGAGTACGCCGCTGTGCCAGGTGTAGTCGGTCCACAGCGAAGCTTGCTGGTTGGGCATCAGTTGCAGGCGATTGCCCTTGTCCACGCCTTTCTGCACTTCGGACTTGGCCAGGGTGTAGGCGGCGATGACTTTCAGGTTATCGGTGACGTCGGAAACCGCTTCCAGCTCCAGGCCTTTGACCTTCACCTCACCGGTCTGGCTGGTGATAGTCACGTTGTTGACGATGCTGTTGACCGCGACGTTCTTCTGGGTCAGGTCATACACCGCAGCGCTGAGCAAGGTTTTGCTGCCCGGCGGCTGGTACTTGATGCCCAGTTCCCATTGCTTGCCTTCGGTCGGCTTGAGTGAACCGGTGGAGGTGGCGTCCGCGCCGCTGGTTGGCTGGAAGGATTCGGCATACGACAGGTACGGCACGAAGCCCGAGTCGAACACGTAGCTGAGCGCCGCGTTGCCACTGAATGCCTTGTCGCGCTGGGTGTTGGTGGCGTCACCCTTGTTGATGAACTGCGTGCTGGTATGCACCCAATCTTCACGCCCGCCGAGGGTCAGGCGCCACTGGTCGAGGGCCATCTGGTCCTGTACGTACAGGCCGGTCTGGTAGGTCTTCTGGTCGTAGTCATAGAAGGCCGAAGAGCGCCGCGGACGGGTGATCGGCTGACCGTAGATCGGGTTGTTGACGTTAATGTCCGGCGCGGTGCCGAAGATCGACGTGTAGTTGGTGTTGCTGCGCTGGTGATCCAGACCAAGCAACAGCGTATGGCGGATGTCGCCGGTGGCGAAGTCGGCCTGGAAGTTGTTGTCCACGGCGAACTGGCTGATGTCTTCATCAACGTTGGTGGTGCCGCGCCCGACATTGCCCTGGTCGTCAACCGTGTAGCCTGCGTACTCCGTGTTGTAGCTGTTGACGGTCACGGTCTGGAACGACAGGTCCGACTTGGTGTAGCGCAGGTTCTGCTTGAACTGCCAGACGTCGTTGAGGCGATGCTCGAAGGCATAACCAAGTGCGTAGTAGGTGCGGTCGTAGAAGTCGTAGTCCGGGTCACCGAGGTTCTTGTGATGGGAAATCTTGCCGAACGGCATGTCGATCTTGGTGCCCTGGATCGGATAGAACTGGCTGGTGACACCGGTATCGTCGCGGGTGAACTGGGTCAGCAGGGTGAATTTGGTGTCGTCGTCGATGTTCCAGGTCAGGCTCGGTGCGATGTTGTAGCGCTTGTTTTCGATGTGATCGATCTGCGTGTCGCTGTCGCGCACCACACCGCTGATGCCGTACAGAAACTGCCCGGCGTCGTCGATCTTGCCGGTGCTGGCGAAGTTGATCTGACGATGGTTGTCGCTGCCGTACTGCAACTGGATTTCGCTGCTGGCGTCGCTGCTCGGACGCCGGCTGACCATGTCCAGCAGGCCGCCCGGCGGGGTCTGGCCGTAGACGGAAGAGGCCGGGCCGCGCAGCAGCGCGAGGCGGTCGAGGTTCCAGGTTTCAGGCTTTGGGTTGGCGTATACGCCCTTGGGCAGCGGCAGGCCGTCGAGGAACTGAGTCGGCTCGAAACCGCGCACCCGCAGCCAGTCGATACGGGTGTCGCTGCCGTAGCTGCTGGCGGTGATGCCCGGCATATAGCGCACGGCGTCATCGAGACTGTGCACGCTGCGATCGTCCATTTGCTGACGGGTGGCGACGGAGATCGAGCGCGGCGCCTCGACCAGCGCGGTGTCGGTCTTGCTGCCGGCGGCGGTGCGGGTAGCGGTGTAGCCTTCGACCGGGCCCCAGGCGGTTTCCAGATTTTCCACGCCGATCACTGCGGTTTCCGGCAGCGCCAGTGTCCCTTCCGGCACGGCAACCAGGGTGTAGGTGCCGGTACTGCTTTGTTCCAGTTGCAGACCGGTGCCTTGCAGCGCCGCGCGCAGTGCACCAGCGGCGTCGTACTGACCGTTGACCGGCGCTGAGGTCTTGCCGGCGGCCAGCGACGGGTTCAGCGACAACGCGAGGCCGCCCTGGCTGGCGATCTGGTTCAGCGTGGTCGACAGCGGCGCCGCCGGCAGGTTGTAGGCGCGCACGCCGGACGCCTGTTCAGCGGCGAGCAACGGGCTGCTGAGCAGCGGCGCGCTGAGGGCAATGGCGATGGCCAACAGACTGGGGCGCAACAAGGTGTCTAGCGAACGGGACATGCGAAGGCTCCTGAATGGAAATATTTCTCAATTGCCTGTGTGCCGGACGAGAATTGAAAAGTGATAGGGCTGGATGAAAATAATTTCGATTAACTTGGAAAGGGGCGGCCGCTTCGGAATTTTCGAGTGTGGCGGGTGGCCCTATCGCGAGCAGGCTCACTCCTACAGGGGGAACGCATTCCAGTTGTAGGAGTGAGCCTGCTCGCGATAGCTATTTCCCTGACAACGAATTTTTTAAGGCTTGTTATCAGCCTTCGCCACCGTGACCCAATACGGCGTGTGCTGCTCGATCTGCACCGGCAGGGTCGGCAGCAGGGCGCTCAGGGCCTTGTCGGTGTCGTGCAGCGGGAAGCTGCCGGTGATGCGCAGGTTGGCGACTTCCGGCGTCACGCCCAGATGCCCTCGGCGGTAGCGCCCAAGCTCATTCACCAGATCTTCCAGCCGCGCGTTGTCCACCACCAGCATGCCGCGGGTCCAGGCATCGGCGCCGGGCGTGAGCGCGGCAACCGCTTCGAGGCCGTCATTGCGGATCAGCACTTGCTGGCCTTCGCGCAGGATCTGCTCTTCAGGATGACTTTGCGGATGCGCCGCCACCGCCGACTGCAACACGCTCAAGCGTGTGCCTTGGTCTTCACGCTTGACCAGAAACCGCGTGCCCAACGCGCGCATGCTGCCTTCGCGGGTCTCGACGATGAACGGCCGCGCATCGCCGTGACCGGTCTCGACCATGATCTCGCCTGCCTGCAACACGATCAGCCGCTGCCTGGCATCGAAACGCACATCCACCGCGCTGTGGGTGTTGAGGTTGAGCACGGTGCCATCGGCCAGGCGCACCGTACGCTGCTCGCCGGTGGCGGTGCGTTGATCGGCGAGCCAGTAATCCAGCGGCAAGTAGCGATCACCGGCAAACAACGCCAGACCGATCACCGCCACCACGCTGGCCAATCCGCTGCCGAGCTTGCGCACACGGCGTCGAATGCCTTCGCGCGATTGCAGCAAGGCCGCGCGGGCCGGGCCGTTGGCGACGCTGAAGCGCTGATCGAGCATGCCCAGTTGGCGCCAGGCGCGGGCGTGTTCTTCATGGGCCGCGTGCCACTTGGCGAACTCTTCGCGCTCCAGCGGACTGCCGGAATCCAGCGACAACTGCCAGGCAATTGCCGCGTCCAGCACCTGGGCCGAGACCGGTTTGGAGCTGGCCGGATTCATGTCGGCTCACCGTACAGGGCGATGTAGCACTGGCGAATGCCTTGCGCGAGATACTGCCGCACGCGCGGCACTGAGACTCCAAGCTTTTCGGCGATTTCGCCATGGCTGAGGCCGTCGAGGCGGTTATACAGGAAAGCGGCGCGGGCCTTGGTCGACAGTTTACCGAGCAGGCGGTCGATGGCCTTGAGGTCTTCGAGGATCAGTTGCTGTTCTTCCACCGAAGGTTGTTCGCCTTCGGGGATCAGCATCAATTCAGTGAGGTAGGCCTGTTCCAGCGCGGCGCGGCGGAAGTAATCGAACAACAGGCCCTTGGCGATCGCCACCAAAAACGCCCGAGGCTCACGCGGCGTCAGCAGTTGCTCGCGACCGAGCAGCCGCACGAAGGTGTCCTGGCTCAGGTCTTCGGCCCGCTGCGGGCACGCCACGTTGCGCCGCAACCAGCTCAGCAGCCAACCGCGATGGTCGCGATACAACGCACCGACGAGTTCACTGTGAGGGCTTGGGACTGACGACACCAGACGCACCGATTGGGAAATGTTAACCAACGAGAATTGTTCGCGATTCTCGCAGAGGTGGGAATGGTTAGCAATTGGCCACTGGTCGGGTGGTATCAGGAAGACCGCATCATCGTTCTTCGCGAGCAAGCCCGCTCCCACAGGGGGAATGCATCCCAGTGTGGGAGCGGGCTTGCTCGCGAAGAGGCCAGTACCGGCACCGAGAATCTAGAAGGACGGCGCCTGCTGCCGGCGTTTCCACTGACTCAAACGCTGCTGCAGGTTCAACGGACTATGAATCTGCTGCTGCCGCGCCCGGCTGAACAGGATCAACGCCAGTTCCGCCGTGGCCAGCGCATCGGCACTCGCGTTGTGGCGCTCGAACACCTCAAGCTTGAACCAGTCGATCCATTCATCCAGGCCGGCCTCGCGAATATTCGCCTGTGGGCACAACAATGGCGCCATGTCCGCGACATCCAGAAACACATTCTGCAGCCTGTAACCCAGGTGTTCCTTCAATGCGCGTCCGAGCATGTGTTGATCGAAGGGCGCATGAAACGCCAGCACCGGGCTGTCGCCGATAAACTCCATGAACTCCAGCAACGCCTCGACCGGGTCGCTGCCGGCGGCAATCGCATTCGGCCCCAGGCCATGAATCAATACGCTGGGGCTGAGCTTCAGCTCCCGACATTGCAGGGTGCGCTCGAACTGCTGACTGAAGTCGATTGCGCCGTCTTCGATCACCACCGCGCCGATCGACAGCACGCGATCCTTGTTCAGGTTCAGCCCGGTGGTTTCCAGATCGAGCACCACCCAGCGCTGTTCGCGCAGGCTGCATTCTTTCAGTTCGCCGATGGTTGGCAGTTGTGCCAGACGTTGTTGCAGGTCTGCCGACAGCAGAGGGCTGGCCGGCCGCAGCCACGAGAACAGGCTCATAGCTGATACCGCAGGGCCAGGCTGCTTTGCAGGCGTTGGGCCTGGCGCAGGGATTCACGCAGGATGCGCCGATCCAGATGATTGAGGCTGTCGGGATCGACCCGGTTCGACCAGGGCAGATTCTCACGGGTCTGGATCTGGTGCTGCTGCATGCGCGTCTGCTGGATGAAGTGATACGCCTCTTCATACGCCGCGCCATCGAGCCGTTCGATGACTTCTTTTTCCACCAGCTGACGCAAGCGCTCCAGAGTGTTGTTGGTTTCGATGCCATGCGCCAGCGCCAACAGGCGTGCGCCGTCGACGAAGGGCGTCAGGCCCTGGACTTTGAGATCAAGGGTGGCTTTCTCGCCGTTCTTGCGTGCCAGCACAAATTCGCGGAAACGCCCCACGGGCGGACGATTGCGCAGCGCGTTCTCGGCCAGCATGCGCTGGAACAAACGGTTGTCGCCGACCTGATCGAGAATCCCCCGGCGCAGTTGCGCGCAACCGTTCTCGTCGCCCCAGACCACCCGCAGATCGAAATAAATGCTCGATCCCAGCAGGTTCTCCGGCGTCGCCTCGCGAATGAACGCCGCAAAGCGCCGCGCCCATTCCGCCCGCGACAGACACAGCTCCGGGTTGCCGGCCATGATGTTGCCCTTGCACAGGCTGAAACCGCACTGCGCCAGGCTCTGGTTGATCTGCTGGGCCAGTGGCAGCAGCTTGCCGCGAATCTCCGCCGCGTGTGCCGCGTCCCGCGCTTCGAACAGAATGCCGTTGTCCTGATCGGTATGCAGCGTCTGCTCCCGCCGGCCCTCGCTGCCGAAACACAGCCAACTGAACGGCACGCCGGGGTCGCCTCTTTCGGCGAGGGTCAGTTCGATCACCCGGCACACAGTGTGGTCGTTGAGCAGGGTGATGATGTGGGTGATCTGCGTCGAAGACGCACCGTGAGCGAGCATGCGTTCGACCAGTTGGCCGATCTCGCCGCGCAGGCTCACCAGTTGTTCGAGGCGCTGGGCACTGCGGATGGTGCGGGCCAGGTGCACCAGATCGACCCGTTGCAGCGAGAACAGATCGCGCTCGGAAACCACGCCGCACAGGCGCTGATCCTTGACCAGACAGACGTGGGCGATGTGCCGTTCGGTCATGGCAATCGCCGCGTCGAAGGCGCTGTGATCGGGCGACAGAAAGAACGGCGAACAGGTCATGTGGCGCTCGATGGTTTCGCTGAAATCACCGCTGCCATTGGCGACCACTTCGCGCAGGTCACGCAGGGTGAAAATCCCCAGCGGCGCCTTGTGCTCATCCACCGCGACGATGCTGCCGACCTGTTGCTCGTGCATCAGCTTCACCGCTTCGCGCAGTGGCGTGTCCGGGCTGCAGGTGACCGGATGGCGCATCGCCAATTCGCCGAGGCGGGTGTTGAGCGAATACTGGGTGCCGAGGGTTTCCACGGCTTTTTGCTGGACTTGCTGGTTGACCTGATCGAGCAGGCTGCTGACCCCGCGCAAAGCGAAATCGCGGAAGCTGTTGGACAGGGCGAACAGCTTGATGAACGCCGGTTTGTTCAGTTGCAGGCAGAAGGTGTCTTCGCTGGCCAGATGCTCAGTGCGGGTCGCCCGTTCGCCAATCAGCGCAGCCAGCGGGAAGCATTCGCCGGTGGTGATCTCGAAGGTGGTTTCGGTGCCAGGCCGGGTGATGTGCTGGCGTTCGCCGACTACTCGGCCCTGTTTGACAATGTAGAAATATTCAACCGGCCCGTCGGCGGGCTTGATGATGCTTTCGCCCTGGCCGTAAAAACGCAGCTGACATTGTTCCACCAGAAAAGCCAGGTGGGCATGTTCCATCTGATTGAAGGGCGGGAAGCGCTGGAGGAATTGCAGAGTGCCCTGAATGTTCTGCAACACCGCGGTTTTCCCTGCCTGGGTGAAGGCGTCCGCTTTACTCATAACCATTACCGCAGTCTTTTTCGAATTGTTGTTGTCGGATCGTTGCAGCCATGGTCGGCCCCTGCGCGCGGGGTGCCCATTGGACGTAAGTCTAGGTTTGGGCTGCCGTTCGGCACATTTAGGAAGTGCCCTACAAAAACAGTCGGAAATTCCTCCGCCAGCCACTTGGAAAAAAATCCGACGAAGTGCACATTGAAGCGCTGCTTAGCGATGTCTGACGACTGTGCCAGGTGACTGAATTGAAAACGTAGAGAATGCCATGTCCGACCACGATATTTTGAGCGACGCCGAGCGTGAAGCGCTCAGCGCTGTAATGCTCGAACCCGACTTGCCGCCGCAACGTGTACTGATCGTCGATGACGACAAGGACGCCCGGGAGCTGTTGTCGGAGATTCTCGCGTTGGATGGCATTCGTTGCATGACCGCGGCCAGTGGCGAAACCGCGCTGAAGATGCTCGACGAAAAACCTTCGATCGGGCTGGTGATCACTGATTTGCGCATGGGCAATGTTGGTGGGCTGGATTTGATTCGGCAGGTGCGTGAGTCGGAGCGGGCGGCGTTGCCGATCATCATTGTTTCCGGCGATGCCGATGTGAAAGACGCCATTGCCGCGATGCACCTGAGCGTGGTGGATTTTCTGCTCAAGCCGATTGATACGGCGAAGTTGTTGGGGCTGGTCAAACACGAGTTAGGCATCGAGCCCTGAATCGCCCTCCCTGTGGGAGCGGGCTTGCTCGCGAATGCGTCCTTTCCGTCGAAATTAATGTTGAATGTGAGTCCGTCTTCGCGAGCAAGCCCGCTCCCACAATGGATCTCCAGTGGTTGTTAGATTTTAGCGGCCAACAAAAAAGCCCTGATCGCAAGATCAGGGCTTTTTCATGTCCGGCAGTCAGCGCAGGTTACAGGCCGTTGGCCTTCTTGAACTCGCGACGACGACGGTGCAGTACCGGCTCGGTGTAGCCGTTCGGCTGTTTGGTGCCTTCGATCACCAGTTCGACCGCCGCCTGGAAGGCGATGTTGCTGTCGAAGTTCGGTGCCAGCGGACGGTACAGCGGGTCGTTGGCGTTCTGACGGTCAACCACTGGCGCCATGCGTTTGAGGCTTTCCATCACTTGCGCTTCGGTGACGATACCGTGGCGCAGCCAGTTGGCGATGTGCTGGCTGGAGATGCGCAGCGTTGCACGGTCTTCCATCAGGCCAACGTCATTGATGTCCGGCACTTTCGAACAACCCACGCCCTGGTCGATCCAGCGCACCACGTAACCGAGAATGCCCTGGGCGTTGTTGTCCAGTTCGTTCTTGATCTGCTCCGGGGTCCAGCTCGGGTTGACTGCCAGCGGGATGGTCAGGATGTCGTCTACCGAAGCACGGGCACGCTTGGCCAGTTCGGCCTGACGGGCGAACACGTCAACCTTGTGGTAGTGCAGCGCGTGCAGCGCAGCAGCGGTCGGCGACGGTACCCAGGCGGTGTTGGCGCCGGCCAGCGGGTGAGCGATTTTCTGTTCGAGCATCGCCGCCATCAGGTCGGGCATCGCCCACATGCCTTTACCGATTTGCGCACGACCTTGCAGGCCGGTGCTCAGACCGATATCGACGTTCCAGTTCTCGTAGGCGCCGATCCACTTCTCGGCCTTCATGTCGGCCTTGCGCACCATCGGGCCGGCTTCCATGGAGGTGTGGATTTCGTCGCCGGTACGGTCGAGGAAACCGGTGTTGATGAACACCACGCGCTCGCTGGCCGCCTTGATGCAGGCCTTGAGGTTGACCGTGGTGCGGCGCTCCTCGTCCATGATCCCGACTTTCAGCGTGTTGCGTTTCAGACCCAGCACATCTTCGATGCGGCCGAACAGCTCGTTGGTGAACGCCGCTTCTTCCGGGCCGTGCATCTTCGGTTTGACGATGTAGACCGAGCCGGTGCGGGTGTTCTTGCGCGAGGTATTGCCGTTGAGGTTGTGCATCGCCGCCAGGCAGGTCACCAGACCGTCGAGGATGCCTTCCGGCACTTCATTGCCGTGTTTGTCGAGGATCGCGTCGATGGTCATCAGGTGACCGACGTTACGCACGAACAGCAGCGAGCGACCGTGCAGGGTCAGTTCACTGCCATCGACCTTGGTGTAGGTGCGATCCGGGTTCATGGTGCGGGTGAAGGTCTGGCCGCCCTTGGCGACTTCTTCGGACAGGTCGCCCTTCATCAGGCCGAGCCAGTTGCGGTAGATCACCACTTTGTCGTCGGCATCGACGGCAGCCACGGAGTCTTCGCAGTCCATGATGGTGGTCAGTGCCGCTTCCATCAGGATGTCTTTGACGCCGGCGGCATCGGTCTGGCCGACCGGGGTGCTGGCGTCGATCTGGATTTCGAAATGCAGGCCGTGGTTCTTCAGCAGGATCGCGATCGGCGCTTCTGCCGGACCCTGGAAGCCGATCAGCTGAGCATCGTCACGCAGGCCGGTGTTGCTGCCACCCTTGAGGGTGACCAGCAGTTTGCCGTCAGCGAACTTGTAACCGGTGGAATCGACGTGGGAGCCGGCAGCCAATGGCGCCGCTTCGTCGAGGAACGCACGTGCGAAGGCGATGACTTTGTCGCCACGCACCTTGTTGTAGCCTTTGCCTTTTTCTGCGCCACCGTCTTCGCTGATCGCGTCGGTGCCGTAGAGGGCGTCGTACAGCGAACCCCAGCGGGCGTTCGAAGCGTTGAGGGCGAAGCGGGCGTTCATCACCGGCACCACGAGTTGCGGGCCGGCGGTACGGGCGATTTCATCATCGACGTTTTGCGTCGTTGCCTGGAAATCAGCCGCTTCTGGCAGCAGATAACCGATTTCTTGCAGGAAGGCTTTGTAGGCCACGGCGTCGTGCGCCTGGCCGGCATGTTCCTGGTGCCAGGCATCAAGACGAGCCTGGAAGTCATCGCGTTTGGCGAGTAGGGCTTTGTTCTTCGGCGCCAGGTCATGAATGACCTTGTCGGCACCTTCCCAGAATTTTTCGGCGGTGAGGCCGGTACCGGGAATGGCTTCGTTGTTCACGAAGTCGAACAGGACTTTGGCGACCTGCAGGCCACCGACTTGAACGTGTTCAGTCATTGCTTGCCTCACTCTGCTCAGCTATTTCGCTTTTCAGCTCTTCAATTTGACAATGAAGCCTCTGGCCATTTAAACCACAAACCTTCCGACCAGTACATGCCATTGCTGGCGGCTGGGCTGGGACCAATCAACGGCTTGGGGGCCTTGCTGACGGGGCTTTCAGGGTTGCGAACGTGCCTTGGGCAGACATCGATCCAGCGTTATGTAGTGCGCGCCGAGGCATACTACATGATGCGTTGCGCTTGTGAAAATCAGACTAATAACGTCGTTCTGCGACCTCATGACGCATTGCAGTCACGTCGCGGAACGGGATGTTCTCAAAAAACCATCGGATTGTTCCAGCTAAATATAAAAAGTTGTACACATAAATACTGTGTGGCTTCCATTCAGCTTCGATGAGCCCGCGTTTGTGGCGAGGGAGCTTGCTCCCGCTCGGGTGCGAAGCATCCGCGAAAGATATTACTGACTGAAGAGGGCGTCCTGCGGCCGCCAGCGGGAGCAAGCTCCCTCGCCACAAGTGTTGTTCACTTGAGCATGGCGGCTGAATGTCGGTGCTTGCCTATACTTGCCTTTCTATAACAAAAGTCATGACAAGAGGGCGGCGCCATGGACCATCTCGTACTCACTGTGTTTGCTCCGGACAAGCCCGGGCAGGTCGAGCGCATCGCCCAATGCATCGCCGAGCATGGCGGTAACTGGCTGGAAAGCCGCATGTCACGGATGGCGGGGCAGTTCGCCGGGATTCTGCGGGTGGGCGTGCCGGCGGAGGCTTACGACGAATTAGTCGATTCCTTACAAGCGCTGTCGGCACAGGGCATTCGCGTGCTGATCGCCGAGAGTGGCATTGAGCAGTCCTGTACCTGGAAACCGATCGCCATGGAACTGGTGGGCAATGATCGGCCGGGCATCGTGCGCGACATCACCCGTTTGCTGAGTGAGCAGGGGGTGAACCTCGAGCGGCTGGTGACCGAAGTGCGCCCGGCGCCGATGAGCAGCGAGCCGTTGTTTCACGCCGAAGCGATTCTGGCGGTGCCGCTGACCCTGTCGCTGGACGTGCTGCAATCGCGCCTGGAAACCCTGGCGGATGATCTGATGGTCGAACTGGTGTTACGCACAGATCTTTAAGCGCCGTCGAGGTTATCCAGTTTTAACGTGCACCTGCCTGTGGATAACCTGTAGAGACCGGGCGCAACGCCACGTCGGCCGTGGCTTGCAGCAGACTGATCAAAAAACCGCCAGCATTCAGTGACTTGCGCACAAACGGCGGGGATCACGCTGTGGATAACCTTGGGAAGGAACGTTGCAGGCCACGAGAACCGTGGCCTGCGAAGCTTTGTGCGTTTTTTGATCAGCTGCGTCGACGCAAACTGATCACCGCATCGACGCTGTAAACGGCCAGACCGGCCCAGATGAAGATGAACGCGATCAGCGTGCTCGACGACAAGTGCTCACCAAACAGCAGCACCGCCTGCAGCAGCACCAGGGTTGGCGCGGTGTACTGGAGGAAACCGATGGTGGTGTAGGGCAGGTGACGGGTGGCAGCGTTGAAACACACCAGCGGGATGAGCGTCACAGGACCCGCCGCCACCAGCCACCAGGCTTGCGAGGTGGTCCAGAACTCGGGTTGAGCGCTGGTCGCGGTCTGGTTGAACAGCAGCCAGGCCACGGCGATCGGCACCAGCATCCAGGTTTCCACCACCAGCCCCGGCAAGGCCTTGACCGGCGCCTGTTTGCGGATCAGACCGTAAAAACCGAAGGTCAGCGCCAGCACCAGCGACACCCACGGCAGACTGCCGACCTGCCACACCTGCTGCGCCACGCCGACGGCGGCCAGCCCCACCGCGATCCACTGCATGCGCCGCAGGCGTTCGCCGAGAATCAGCATCCCCAACAGCACGTTCACCAGCGGGTTGATGTAGTAACCGAGGCTCGCTTCGAGCATGCGCCCGTTGTTCACCGACCACACGTAGGTCAGCCAGTTGGCCGCGATCAGGGTGCCGCTCAGGGCGAGGATCGCCAGACGCTTGGGGTTGTCGAGCAACTCGCGCAACCAGCCCGGATGCTTCCACACCATCAGCAACAGCGCACCGAACAGTGCCGACCACAACACGCGGTGAATGATGATCTCGACAGCGGGGACTTCGGCGATGGCTTTGAAGTAGATCGGGAACAGGCCCCAGATGATGTAGGCACTCAGGCCCAGAATGTACCCGCGACGCGGGTTGGCGGCTTGCATGCAGAATCCTTGCTTAGGCAGCTGACAAAGCAGGGATTGTAAGGAGATTTGTTGGCAAATGAGTTTTGAATTTGTGAGTACTGGCCAAATGTGGGAGGGGGCTTGCTCGCGAATGCGGTGTATCAGCAGCAGAATAATTGCCTGACACACCGCCTTCGGGAGCAAGCCCCCTCCCACAAAGGTTTGTGGTGAATCAGAAGAGTTTCAGTGGCTCCTCATTCAGCGCGGACAGCTGTTCACGCAACGCCAGCACCTGATCGCCCCAATACCGCTCTGTACCAAACCACGGAAAGCTGTGCGGGAACGCCGGGTCGTCCCAGCGTCGTGCCAGCCAGGCGCTGTAGTGCATCAGGCGCAGGGCGCGCAGCGGTTCGATCAGCGCCAGTTCGCGGGGGGCGAAGTCATGGAATTCGTTGTAGCCGTCCATCAGTTCCGAGAGCTGGCCGAGGCATTCCTGACGATCGCCGGCGAGCATCATCCAGATGTCCTGCACGGCCGGGCCCATGCGGCAGTCGTCGAGGTCGACGATGTGGAACATTTCATCGCGGCACATCATGTTGCCGGGGTGACAGTCGCCATGCATGCGAATGTTCTGGTGGGGCGTGGCGGCGTAGACGTCTTCGACCCGCTTGAGCAGGTCGCGGGCGACGGACTCGTAGGCCGGCAGCAGGCTCTTGGGGATGAAGTTGCCTTCAAGCAACGTCGCCAGCGAGGCATGGCCGAAGTTCTGCACGCCCAGTGCTTCACGGTGTTCGAACGGCTTGGTCGCGCCGACCGCATGAATCCGCCCGAGCAACTGGCCGAGACGATACAACTGATCGAGATTGCCCGGCTCCGGCGCCCGCCCGCCGCGACGCGGAAACAGGGTGAAACGGAAACCGGCGTGTTCGTGCAGGGTCTGGCCGGTGTGGATCAGCGGCGCCACCACCGGGATTTCAACGTCGGCCAGTTCAAAGGTGAACTGGTGTTCTTCGAGGATGGCTTCGTTGGTCCAGCGCTGCGGACGGTAGAACTTGGCGATCAGCGGTTCGGAGTCTTCGATGCCGACCTGATAGACGCGGTTCTCGTAGCTGTTGAGCGCCAGAATGCGCGCATCACTGAGAAACCCGATGCTTTCAACGGCATCGAGCACGAGATCGGGTGTGAGGGTTTCAAACGGGTGGGCCATGCTGACTCCTGCGCGCAGCAGGCTGCCGCGTCCGGCCCAGCATGGTAGCGCAGACTGTGGGAGTTGAGGGTTTTGCCTTGAATAGTGGGCTGCCTGGAAGGGCCTCTTCGGGAGCATGCCCCCTCCCACAGTGGATATCCGGTGTGCCGACCATCTCATGCACTCAGCCGATCCAATGTGGGAGCGGGCTTGCTCGCGAAAGCGATTTATCAGGCCCCGACGACCCCGCCATCCTCACGGGTAATCGCCATCACCGAAGACCGTGGCTTGCCATTCGGCAGATGCTCGGGGAAGGTCGAACCACCGTTCTCGCCCGGATGCTGGATCCCGACAAACAGTGTTTTCTGGTCCGGCGAGAAGCTGATCCCGGTAACTTCGCAACCGATCGGCCCGACCATGAAGCGGCGAATCTCACCGGTCTTCGGGTCGGCACAGAGCATCTGGTTGTTGCCCATCCCGGCAAAGTCCCCGGCGTTGCTCGAATCGCCATCGGTGAGAATCCACAAACGCCCGGCCTTGTCGAAGCCCAGTCCATCCGGGCTGTTGAACATGTTCTGCGGGGTAATGTTCTTCGACCCGCCCTTCGGCGTGCCGGCGTGCACACCCGGATTGCCGGCGACCACAAACAGATCCCAAGCGAAGGTTTTCGCCGCATGATCATCGCGGTCGGTGCGCCAGCGGAGGATCTGCCCGTAGACGTTCTTCTCGCGCGGGTTCGGCCCGCCCACCGGCTGCCCGTCTTCGCCGCGCTTGGCGTTGTTGGTCAGGGTGCAATAAACCTGGCCGTCCTTCGGGCTGACCACGATCCATTCCGGGCGGTCCATGCGCGTGGCGCCAACCACACTGGCGGCGAGGCGGGCGTGGATCAGCACTTCGGCCTGATCGGCGAAACCGCTGCTGGCGTCGATGCCGTTCTTGCCGTGGGTCAGTTCGATCCACTGGCCCTGGCCTTTCGGGTGATCCGGGTTGCCGTCACCGGCGTCGAACCTGGCCACATACAGCGTGCCGTGGTCGAGGATGTCTCGGTTGGCTTTCGCATTGCGATGGTTGATGCGGTCGCGGCTGACGAACTTGTAGATGAACTCGCCACGCTCGTCGTCGCCCATGTACACCACGGCGCGACCGTCATCGGTCTCGGCCAGCGCGGCGTTTTCATGCTTGAAGCGACCGAGCGCGGTGCGTTTGACCGGGGTCGATTGCGGATCGAACGGATCGATCTCGACTACCCAGCCGTGACGGTTGAGTTCGTTGGGGTTCTTGGCCATATCGAAACGCGGGTCGAACGGGTGCCAGTTGATCTCGCGGCTGGCGGCTGACACGCCGTAGCGCTTTTGCGCCGGGTCGAACTGCTGCTGAGCGTTGCTGCTGCCGAAGCAGTCGGTGAAGTTTTCTTCGCAGGTCAGATAGGTGCCCCACGGCGTCTTGCCGTTGGCGCAGTTCTGGAAGGTGCCGAGGACTTTCTTGCCGTGCTTGTCGGCGGCAGTCTTCATCAACTCGTGACCGGCCGCCGGGCCGCTGATGCGCAGCGGCGAGTTGCCGTGAATCCGGCGGTTGTAGCGCGAGCCCTGAACGAACTGCCATTGACCGTTCCTGCGCTGCACTTCGATCACCGACACACCTTCGCAGGCCAGCGCCTTGCGCACGTCTTCGGTCGACTGCGGCATGCCGCCGTGCGGGTAGAGGTAGCGGTAATTGGTGTATTCGTTGTTGATCGCCATCAACGCACGGTTTCGGTCGTCGGGGAATTCGAACAGGCTCATGCCGTCGTTGTTGTCGCCGAACTGCACTTCCTGAGCGGCGGCGGTGCCATTGCCGCTCGGGTCGAAGGCCGGGCCGTTCTTGTACAGCGGCTGACCCCAACTGATCAGCACCGAGGACTTGTAGCCCTTGGGCAGGCTGATAACGTCGGTGGTCGCGGCGGGAATGCTCTCGAAACCGAGCAGACGGCTGTTGCCGGCGCTGATGCCGGTGGCCAGTGCGCTGCGACTGAGCAGGTTGCCGCCGAGAAACATAGCAGCGCCGCACAGTGCACCGGCGCTGATGAAGCCGCGACGGCTGAGGCCGACCATCTTTTCCAGGTCAGTCGATTGGTTTTCTTCTAATAGGCTCACATCAGGCTCCCTGCTTGGTTTTGGCAGCCACCTTAATGAGCGTCGATTACGCTTTCGTTGCAGCGCCTGATTAGAGTGGTGTGCCGATCAGCACATTGGACGGCGAGAACTGCACCTGCACCGATTGCTCGACACTCAAATTGCGGGTGCGAAGCTGCAGCGGCTCAGCCAAGGCGCAGAGCGTCTGGCCGTTGGGCAGGGCGATGCGCACTTCGCTGGGGCCGTCTTCGGCATCGAAGATCGCTTCGATGATGCCGCTCAGAAGATTGTGTCCAGATGTTGCGGTTTGCTCCGCCGCCAGCACTTCAAGCCAGCCGGCCTTGATCAGTGCCACCACTTCGGTGCCCGGCTGCAGCTCCAGGTGCACGGTGCTGTCGTGGGTGATCTGCGCATTGATCCACAAGCCTTCGGCCAGTTCGAGGCGGATCAGGTCGTTACGCCCTTGGCCTTCAATGGCCACGACTTTGCCGTGCAGCTGGTTGCGCGCGCTGGTTCTGAGCATCAATCGCCCGAGCAGGTCCAGATCGCTGGCGTCTTCAGCGGCCTCCAGCACCTGGGCCTGCAAAGCTTGCAGCTTTTGATACAGACGCAACACCCGTTCGCCTTCGCTGGACAACCTGGCGCCGCCGCCGCCCTTGCCGCCGACCGCGCGCTCCACCAGCGGTTTCTGCGCCAGGTTGTTCAGCTCATCAATCGCATCCCAGGCCGCTTTGTAACTCAGCCCGGCGCTTTTCGCGGCGCGGGTAATCGAGCCCTGTTCGGCAATGTGTTGCAGCAGGGCGATGCGCTGCGGGCGACGGACGATGTGCTGGGAGAGCAGGGTGGGCAGGGACATGGATGGGTGCTTTTTCACGGTGGCGGTGGGGAGTGAAGTTGGCGGCTTGCGACGCATCAGTCAAGCCAAACACAGTGCCCTTGTAGGAGTGAGCCTGCTCGCGATGGCGGTGGAACAGTCAGCATCAATGTTGGCAGTAATTGCGCTATCGCGAGCAGGCTCACTCCTACAAGGGATTGTGTCGGTTTCAGCTTCCGGGTTTTGGCGTGCGCGCCAGGCAATACACGTCAACCCGTGCTGCACCGGCATCTTTTAACAGTCGCGCCAGTGCCTGGGCCGTGGCGCCGGTGGTCAGCACGTCATCGATCAATGCGAAGTGCCGACCTTTCATCTCGACGTCAGGAGCCAGAGCGAAGGCGTGACGCAAGTTGCGCTTGCGCGCCTTGGCGTCGAGGTTCTGTTGGGCACTGGTATCGTGAATTCGTCGTAGAGCCTGCTCCTCAAAAGGCAGATCCAGCTGTTGGCTCAACCATCGGCCCAGCATCGCCGCTTGATTGAACCCACGTTGATGCAGACGTTTGCTCGCCAGTGGCACCGGCAGCAACACGTCGGGTCGTGGCAATCCCTCATCGAAGCGATGTTGCAGGTATTGTCCAGCAACGTCGGCGAGCAGGTGACCAAACGGCCATTTTGCGTTGTGTTTAAAACGCGTAATCAAACTGTCCACCGGGAAGTCATAGCGCCACGGCACGACCACCTGTTCGAACGCCGGCGGCTCTAGCAGGCACCCGCCGCAAGTCAGTCCAGGGCCGGGCAGCGGCAGGGCGCAGGTCTGGCAGTGGTCACCGAGCCAGGGCAGATCGGTTTCGCAGGCGACGCAGATTGGCAATTCTGCTTCTGCGGGTTCATCGCACAGCAAGCAGGTCTGTACGTTTTTTAAACAGATGTAAACCTGTTTTTCGTGTCGTGGTTGACAGTGCATGACTCTTCCTTAAATATGCCGAACATCCGTGTCGCGCCTGTGGGTATTCCGTTCCCGCAGCCGCCAGCCAAGCATAACCAAGGAACTGCCCATGAGCGCCAGCACCTCTGCCACCCTGCGTCACGACTGGTCTTTAGCCGAAGTCAAAGCGCTCTTCGTACAGCCATTCAACGACTTGCTGTTCCAGGCGCAGACGGTGCACCGCGCACATTTCAACGCCAACCGCGTACAGGTTTCGACCCTGCTGTCAATCAAGACCGGCGCCTGCCCGGAAGACTGCAAGTACTGCCCGCAGTCCGGTCACTACAACACTGGCCTGGAAAAAGAAAAGCTGATGGAAGTGCAGAAAGTCCTCGAAGAGGCTGCCCGCGCCAAAGCCATCGGCTCGACGCGTTTCTGCATGGGCGCTGCGTGGAAGCACCCGTCGGCCAAAGACATGCCGTACGTGCTGAAAATGGTCGAAGGCGTGAAAGCCATGGGTCTGGAAACCTGCATGACTCTCGGTCGTCTCGATCAGGAGCAGACCGAGGCGCTGGCCAAGGCTGGTCTTGATTACTACAACCACAACCTCGACACCTCGCCGGAGTTCTACGGCAGCATCATCACCACCCGTACTTACAGCGAGCGCCTGCAAACCCTGGCCTATGTACGTGAGTCGGGGATGAAGATCTGCTCCGGCGGCATTCTCGGCATGGGCGAGTCGCTGGACGACCGCGCCAACCTGCTGATCCAGCTGGCCAACCTGCCGGAGCATCCGGAATCGGTGCCGATCAACATGCTGGTGAAAGTCGCCGGCACGCCGCTGGAAAACGCCGAAGACATCGACCCGTTCGACTTCATCCGCATGCTCGCTGTCGCGCGCATCCTCATGCCGCAATCCCACGTGCGCCTGTCCGCCGGCCGCGAAGCGATGAACGAGCAGATGCAGGCGTTGGCGTTCTTCGCCGGTGCCAACTCGATTTTCTACGGCGACAAACTGCTGACCACTGCCAACCCGCAGGCCGACAAGGACATGCAACTGTTCGCGCGCCTGGGCATTCAGCCGGAAGCGCGCGAAGAGCATGCCGATGAAGTGCATCAGGCCGCGATCGAGCAGGCGCTGGTGGAGCAGAAGAGCAGCGAGCAGTTCTATAACGCTGCGGTGTAAAAGCCTGCGCGGATTTCTCTGAAGGAATGCAAAACCCCTATGGGAGCGGGCTTGCTCGCGAAAGCGTCAGTGCAGTCGACATTACCGTTGAATGTCAGACCGCCTTCGCGAGCAAGCCCGCTCCCACAGGGAATCTGTGTCACTTGAAAGTCGAGGCCTGCATGTCTTTCGATCTCGCCGCACGCCTTGCTGCCCGCCGTGCCGAAAATCTCTATCGCCAGCGTCCGCTGCTCGAGTCCCCACAGGGACCTGAAGTGGTGGTCGACGGTCAGCCGTTGCTGGCGTTCTGCAACAACGACTATCTGGGCCTGGCCAATCACCCGCATGTGATCGAAGCCTGGCGCGCCGGAGCCAAGCGCTGGGGCGTCGGTGGTGGCGCGTCGCATCTGGTGATCGGCCACAGCGGCCCGCATCACGCACTGGAAGAAGCACTGGCTGACCTCACTGGCCGGCCGCGTGCGTTGCTGTTCACCACTGGCTACATGGCCAACCTCGGTGCGGTCACGGCGCTGGTCGGGCAGGGCGATACGGTGCTGGAAGACCGGCTCAATCACGCGTCGTTGCTGGATGCTGGTCTATTGTCCGGCGCGCGTTTCAATCGTTATCTGCACAACGACGCCGACAGCCTGGCCAAGCGCCTGGAGAAAGCCACCGGCAACACGCTGGTGGTCACCGACGGCGTGTTCAGCATGGACGGCGATCTCGCCGATCTGCCGGCGCTGGCGCGCGAGGCCAAGGCCAAAGGCGCGTGGCTGATGGTCGACGATGCCCATGGCTTCGGCCCGCTCGGTGCCAATGGCGGCGGGATCGTCGAGCATTTCGGTTTGAGTCAGGACGATGTGCCAGTGCTGGTCGGTACCCTCGGCAAGGCATTCGGCACCGCCGGTGCTTTTGTCGCCGGCAGTGAAGAGCTGATCGAAAGCCTGATCCAGTTCGCCCGGCCTTACATCTACACCACCAGCCAGCCACCCGCGCTGGCCTGTGCGACTTTGAAAAGTCTGGAGTTGCTGCGCACGGAACACTGGCGTCGTGAGCATTTGCAGACGCTGATCCGCCAGTTCCGCCAGGGCGCCGAGCAGATCGGTCTGCAACTGATGGACAGTTTCACCCCGATCCAGCCGATCCTGATCGGTGATGCCGGTCGCGCCGTGCGCCTGTCGCAGATGCTGCGTGAACGCGGACTGATGGTCACCGCGATTCGTCCGCCGACCGTGCCTGCCGGCAGCGCTCGGCTACGCGTGACCCTGACCGCTGCCCACAGCGAGGCGCAGGTGCAGCTATTGTTAGAAGGACTGGCCGATTGCTTTGCCCAACTGCCGCCGGAGCCAAGCCATGCGTGATCGCCTGATTCTGCTGCCCGGCTGGGGCCTCGGTGTTTCGCCACTGGAGCCTCTGGCCGCGGCATTGCAGGGGCTCGACGAGCATCTGCATGTCGAGATCGAGCCGCTGCCGGAACTGGATTCCAGCGACCTGCAAGACTGGCTCGATGAACTCGATGAACGTATTCCGCAGGACGTGTGGCTGGGCGGTTGGTCGCTTGGCGGCATGCTTGCCTCCGAGTTGGCAGCGCGGCGCGGCGAGCGTTGCTGCGGCCTGCTGACGCTGGCGAGCAATCCTTCGTTTGTCGCCCAGGAGCAATGGCCGAGTGCGATGCCGGGTGAGACGTTGGATGCATTTCTCGCCGGCTGCCAAGCCGATCCGCGACTAACCCTCAAACGGTTCTCGTTGTTGTGTGCTCAGGGCGCGCAAGACCCGCGCGGCATGTCGCGGCTGCTGTTCGGCGGCGCGCCGAATGTGGCTCCCGAGACCTTAATGGCCGGCCTGGAATTACTCGCACAACTGGATACCCGTGAAGCGTTGCAGGCATTTCGCGGTCCGCAGTTGCACCTGTTCGCCGGGCAGGACGGTTTAGTGCCTGCGGAAGCGGCGGGGGCGTTGTTCGCGCTGTTGCCGGATATCGAAATTGGTCTGATCGAACAGGCCAGTCATGCGTTTCTTCTGGAAGACCCCCATGGCGTGGCGGGTGCGATCCAGGCTTTTCTACACGAGTGCGGTGATGACTGATTTGTCTCTTGTTGCGCTGCCCGGCGGCTTGCCCGACAAGCGCCAGGTCGCGGCCTCTTTCTCCCGTGCGGCGGCCAGCTACGACAGCGTTGCCGAGTTGCAGCGCGACGTCGGTTCACAGTTGCTGCAGCGTTTGCCGGCAAGTTTTCTGCCGTCAACCTGGCTGGATCTGGGCTGCGGCACCGGCTATTTCACTCGCGCATTGGCCGAGCGATATGTCGAGGGTCAGGGGCTGGCACTGGATATCGCCGAGGGCATGCTCAATCACGCACGGCCATTGGGCGGCGCGCAGCATTTCATCGCCGGTGATGCGGAGCGTCTGCCGTTGCAGGATTCCACCTGCGAGCTGATCTTCTCCAGCCTCGCCGTGCAGTGGTGTGCGGACTTCGAGTCGGTGCTCAGCGAAGCCTTTCGCGTGCTCAAGCCGGGCGGGATTTTCGCGTTTGCTAGTCTTTGTGTAGGGACCTTGTACGAGTTGCGCGACAGCTGGCGGCAGGTCGATGGGCTGGTGCACGTCAATCGCTTCCGCGAGTTCGCCCGGTATGAGCAGTTGTGTGCCAAAAGTGGCTTGCGTACGGTGAGTCTGCAGAATCAGGCGCATGTGCTGCACTACCCGGATGTGCGCAGCCTGACCCACGAACTCAAGGCGCTCGGCGCGCACAATCTGAATCCCGGGCGGCCGGGTGGCTTGACCGGACGCGCACGGATTCTCGGCCTGGTCGAGGCTTACGAGCAGTTCCGTCAGGCCCAGGGATTGCCGGCGACTTACCAAGTGGTCTACGCCGTGTTGGAGAAACCCTTATGAGCGCAGCCTATTTCATCACTGGCACTGACACCGATGTCGGCAAGACCACCGTGGCTGCCGGCTTGCTGCATGCGGCGCGCTCGGCCGGGCTGAGTACGGCGGCGGGCAAACCCGTGGCTTCGGGTTGCGAGGTAACGCCCAAGGGCTTGCGTAATGCCGATGCGCTGGCGCTGCTGGCGGAATGTTCGGTGCCGCTGACTTATCAACAAGTCAATCCGGTGGCATTCGAGCCGGCCATCGCGCCGCATCTGGCGGCACGCGAGGCCGGTGTCGCGCTGACTGTGCAATCGCTGTTGGCGCCGATGCGCGACATTCTGGCGCTGAATGCCGATTTCACTTTGATCGAAGGGGCGGGTGGCTGGCGGGTGCCGTTGGCGGATCAGGACAATCTGTCGGATCTGGCGATTGCGCTGAAGCTGCCGGTGATTCTCGTGGTGGGCGTGCGCCTGGGCTGTATCAGTCATGCGCTGCTGACGGCCGAGGCGATTGCCTGTGATGGTCTGCAACTGGCCGGGTGGGTGGCCAATATCATCGATCCGAAGACTTCACGGCTGGAAGAGAATCTGGCGACGCTGGCCGAGCGGATTCCGGCGCCGTGTCTGGGGCGCGTGCCGAAACTCAAGAGTTTGAGTGCCGAAGCGGTGGCGGATCATTTGCAACTGGATCTGCTCGACTAAGCTTTTCTCTATGGGCAGGCACTGTGCCATTAGTGTTTTTGACGGGTGTTTTTCTGGCGCCTCTGGTTCAATGGCGCCATTGATCCTTCCCAAGGATGAGAACTGTTATGGAAATCTCCGGTAACACAGCTTTTTACGCAGGTCTGAGCTCGATTCAGAGCGGGCAGAACCGCGTCGATCAGGCCGCCAGCCAGATTGCCAACAACACCATTGAGCGTTCGGTCACCAGTCAGTCTTCCGAAGTGCAAGTCGATCGTTTGCGCGGTGTGGATCGTGCACAGCAATCGGATCTGGCCAGCAATATGGTCGAGATGTCCCAAGGTAAGATTCAGGCTGAACTGGGTGTGAAAGTCGCCAAAGCTTCCGACGAAATGCTCGGTACGATCATCGACACGTTCGCCTGATTTTCCGCCATCTGCACGTTGAACGCCGCGCTTTGTCGCGGCGTTTTTCGTTGTAAGTCCTTCTCCCTCAACTAATCTTTTTTCATTGCCCGTGGCTTTGTGCAGTCCATGGCGTTTTGCTGCGTCCGGCGTTTGAAAAAAAGTCATGACGAACGGCAAAAGATCGACGCTTGACAAGATTTCGGCGTAAACGTATGTTTCAAACAACTGTTTGACCGTCACAACAAATCAACACGGTCGTTCATTCCCGGTTACATCAGCAGAGGTTTATCGCTATGCCTGACTACAAGGCCCCCTTGCGTGATATTCGCTTCGTTCGTGACGAACTGCTCGGCTACGAAGCGCACTATCAGAGCCTTCCAGCTTGCTCCGAAGCAACGCCGGACATGGTTGACGCCATTCTCGAAGAAGGCGCCAAGTTTTGTGAGCAGGTATTGGCACCGCTGAACCGCGTGGGCGACCTCGAAGGCTGCACCTGGAGCGAGTCCGGTGTGAAAACCCCGACAGGCTTCAAAGAAGCCTACAAGCAATTCGTCGAAGGCGGCTGGCCAAGCCTGGCGCACGACGTCGAGCACGGCGGTCAAGGCCTGCCGGAGTCGCTGGGTCTGGCTGTGAGCGAAATGGTCGGTGAAGCCAACTGGTCGTGGGGCATGTACCCAGGCCTGTCGCACGGCGCGATGAACACCATCTCCGAGCACGGCACCCCTGAGCAGCAAGAAGCCTATCTGACCAAACTGGTATCCGGCGAATGGACCGGCACCATGTGCCTGACCGAACCGCACTGCGGCACCGACCTGGGCATGCTGCGCACCAAGGCCGAGCCTCAGGCTGATGGTTCTTACAAAGTTTCCGGCACCAAGATCTTCATCTCGGCCGGTGAACACGACATGGCCGACAACATCGTCCACATCGTATTGGCCCGTCTGCCGGATGCTCCGGCTGGCACCAAAGGCATTTCCCTGTTCATCGTTCCCAAGTTCCTGCCGAACGCCGATGGCACTATCGGTGCGCGCAACGCCGTGAGCTGCGGTTCGCTGGAACACAAGATGGGCATCCACGGCAACGCCACTTGCGTGATGAACTTCGACGGCGCCACCGGTTTCCTGATCGGCCCGGCGAACAAAGGCCTGAACTGCATGTTCACCTTCATGAACACCGCACGTCTGGGTACCGCGCTGCAAGGTCTGGCCCACGCCGAAATCGGCTTCCAGGGTGGCCTGAAATACGCTCGCGATCGTCTGCAAATGCGCTCCCTGACTGGCCCGAAAGCGCCGGACAAGGCCGCTGACCCGATCATCGTGCACCCTGACGTACGCCGCATGCTGTTGACCATGAAGGCATTCGCCGAAGGCAACCGTGCGATGGTGTACTTCACCGCCAAACAGGTCGACATCGTCAAATACGGCGTCGACGAAGAAGAGAAGAAGAAGGCCGACGCACTGCTGGCGTTCATGACGCCAATCGCCAAAGCGTTCATGACCGAAGTCGGTTTCGAAGCCGCCAACCACGGCGTGCAGATCTACGGTGGCCACGGCTTCATCGCCGAGTGGGGCATGGAGCAGAACGTTCGCGACAGCCGCATTTCGATGCTGTACGAAGGCACCACCGGCATCCAGGCACTCGACCTGCTGGGCCGTAAAGTGCTGATGACCCAAGGCGAGGCTCTGAAAGGCTTCACCAAGATCGTCCACAAGTTCTGCCAGAACAACGAAGGCAACGAAGCCGTCAAAGAATTCGTTGCACCGCTGGCTGCGCTGAACAAGGAATGGGGCGAGCTGACCATGAAGGTCGGTATGGCCGCCATGAAAGATCGCGAAGAGGTCGGCGCGGCCTCGGTGGATTACCTGATGTACTCCGGTTACGCCTGCCTGGCCTACTTCTGGGCCGACATGGCACGTCTGGCCGCCGAGAAACTGGCAGAAGGCACCGGCGACGCCGCGTTCTACACCGCCAAGCTGCAAACCGCGCGCTTCTACTTCCAGCGCATCCTGCCACGTACCCGTACCCACGTGGCCACCATGCTGTCGGGCGCCAACAACCTGATGGACATGAAAGAAGAAGACTTCGCACTGGGCTACTAAGCCTCAACGCGGTCTGACGAAAACCGCTGCTCCTTCGGGGGCAGCGGTTTTTTTGTTTCTGAATCGCTCAGCAACCCGGGTTTTCTGCCGTTACAGAGACTGCATGTGATCTGGATCACATTGTGTGTGCTTAACTGGCCACATTGCAGGCACAATGCCATCTCTTTGATATGACGGGTCGGAGCTTTACCCTTGCCGCGTTCTTCCGCTGTACGTTTCAGTCATTTCCTACCTTCACTGCTGTTGTTGTTTGCGGGGTTGGCGGCTGCGTACGTCAAAGACCTCAGCGTTTTCTTCACTTCGCTGTTCAACGTGCTGCCAACCCTGGTGCTGCTGTTGGGCGGTGCTTACTGTGCGGTTTACCGACGTCAACGCGAGTTGTTTCTGATGCTCACGGTGTACATCGCCTACTTTCTGCTCGACACCCAGACCGACTATTACCGCGACAATGGCAAAGTGCGCGAGGACGCTGCGGTGGTGTTCCACCTGGTCTGTCTGCTGCTGCCGTTGCTGTTCGGGCTGTTCGCCGCGTGGCAGGAACGTACCCATCTGTTCCAGGACATGGTCGCGCGGTTCGCCGTGTTGCTGGCCTTTGGCAGCGTCGCTCTGGGTCTGGAACAAAGTTATCCCCAGGCGCTGCTGATGTGGCTTTCGGAAATTCGCTGGCCGGCTCTGCACGGGGCGTGGATGAGTCTGATCCAGCTCTCCTATCCGGTGTTCCTCTCGGCGTTCCTGCTGTTGGCCTGGCAATACTGGCGCAACCCGCGTCCGTTGCATGCCGCGCAACTGGTCGGCCTGCTCGGGGTGTTCTGGATGCTGCCGAAAACCTTCATCCTGCCGTTCACCCTGAACATCATGTGCAGTCAGGTGATGTTGATGATTGCCGCCGCCGTGGCGCATGAAGCCTATCAAATGGCCTTCCGCGATGAACTCACCGGTCTGCCGGGGCGTCGTGCGCTCAATGAACGGATGCAGCGCCTGGGCCGCAATTATGTGCTGGCGATGAGCGACGTCGATCACTTCAAGAAATTCAACGACACACACGGTCATGACGTCGGTGACCAAGTACTGCGGCTGGTCGCCAGCAAGCTGTCGAAAATCAGCGGTGGCGGTAGGGCGTATCGCTATGGTGGTGAGGAATTCGCCTTGGTGTTTGCGGGCAAAACCCTCGAGGAGTGCATGCCGCACCTGGAAGTCATTCGCGAGTCGATTGCCTCCTACAACATCCAGTTGCGCAACCAGGAGAGCCGTCCGCAGGACGACCAGCAAGGTCGCCAGCGTCGTAGCGGCAGCGGTGCTTCCAGTGTCTCGGTGACGGTCAGTATCGGTGTCGCCGAACGCGTCGAACAGCGCACCCCGGAAGAAGTCCTCAAGTCTGCCGACCAGGCGTTGTACAGCGCCAAGGGCGCCGGGCGTAACTGCGTCATGGCGTTCGGACAGAATCGTCGCGGCGCGGTGCGCATGGACAGCGCCGCTAGCTGACTCAAGCCACACGTCATCACTCAAAAGCCCGCTGATTGCGGGCTTTGTTTTATCTCTGAACGTCAGTGACCAAAATTAACAAATCAGTCACCGGTTGACCCTATGTGTCGCAAAAGTTGTTGAGGTACACTCGGCCTCAACGAAAACACTCTTCCACGAATCACCTGTTTAGATCTTGCGAGGTTTGCCATGGCTGACTACAAAGCGCCGCTGCGCGATATGCGCTTCGTCCTCAATGAAGTATTCGAAGTCGCCAAACTCTGGGCCGAACTGCCGGCCTTGGCCGAGACTGTCGATGCAGAAACCGTAGAAGCCATTCTCGAAGAAGCCGGCAAGGTCACCAGCAAAAGCATCGCGCCACTGAGCCGTGCTGCCGACGAAGAAGGCTGCCACTGGAAGGACGGTGCCGTCAGCACCCCGGCCGGTTTCCCACAGGCCTATCAGACTTACGCTGAAGGCGGTTGGGTCGGTGTCGGCGGCGATCCGGCCTACGGCGGCATGGGCATGCCCAAGGCTGTTTCGGCTCAAGTCGAAGAAATGGTCAACTCTGCCAGCCTGTCGTTCGGTCTGTATCCGATGCTGACCGCCGGCGCCTGTCTGTCGATCAACGCCCACGCCAGCGAAGAGCTGAAAGCCGCGTACTTGCCGAACATGTACGCCGGCATCTGGGCCGGTTCGATGTGCCTGACCGAGCCGCACGCCGGCACCGACCTCGGCATCATCCGCACCAAAGCCGAACCGCAGGCTGACGGTTCCTACAAGGTCAGCGGCACCAAGATCTTCATCACCGGCGGTGAGCACGATCTGACCGAGAACATCATCCACCTGGTGCTGGCGAAACTGCCGGACGCACCAGCTGGCCCGAAAGGCATTTCGCTGTTCCTGGTGCCGAAGTTCATGGTCAATGCCGATGGCAGCCTGGGCGCGCGCAACCCGGCCAACTGCGGCTCGATCGAACACAAGATGGGCATCCAGGCATCCGCGACCTGCGTGATGAACTTCGACGAAGCCGTGGGTTATCTGGTCGGCGAGCCGAACAAGGGCCTGGCGGCGATGTTCACCATGATGAACTACGAGCGTCTGGGCGTCGGCATTCAAGGCCTGGCCAGCGGCGAGCGTTCCTACCAAAACGCCGTCGAATATGCGCGCGATCGTCTGCAGAGCCGTTCGCCGACCGGCGCGCAAAACAAGGACAAGGTTGCCGACCCGATCATCGTTCACCCGGACGTGCGTCGCATGCTGCTGACCATGAAAGCCTCGAACGAGGGCGGTCGCGCCTTCTCCACTTACGTGGCGATGCAACTCGACACCGCCAAGTTCAGCGAAGACGCCACCACCCGCAAACGCGCAGAAGATCTGGTCGCGCTGCTGACCCCGGTGGCCAAGGCATTCCTCACCGACCTGGGTCTGGAAACCACCGTCCACGGCCAGCAGATTTTCGGCGGCCACGGCTACATTCGCGAGTGGGGTCAGGAGCAACTGGTGCGTGACGTGCGCATCACCCAGATCTACGAAGGCACCAACGGCATTCAGGCGCTGGACCTGGTCGGGCGCAAGATCGTCGGCAGCGGTGGCGCGTTCTACAAGCTGTTCGCTGACGAGATCCGCCACTTCACCGCAACCGCCAGCGCTGACCTCGGCGAATTCACCAAGCCGCTGAACGATGCCGTCAGCACGCTCGACGAGCTGACGGCGTGGCTGCTGGATCGGGCGAAAACCAATCCGAACGAAATCGGCGCGGCCTCGGTCGAATATCTGCAAGCGTTCGGCTACACCGCTTATGCCTACATGTGGGCACTGATGGCGAAGGCCGCGCAGGGCAAAGAAGCGCAGGACGATTTCTACGCCAGCAAGCTGGGCACCGCACGGTTCTATTTCGCCCGTCTGCTGCCGCGTATCCACTCGCTGAGCGCATCGGTAAAGGCCGGTAGTGAGTCGCTGTTCCTGCTGAATGCTGAGCAGTTCTGATGATGTAATGTCATGTAAGCATTCTCTTACATGACGTGCTGCTGTTCTCCCATAGGCGTAGATTGGATCCACAGCTAATCTACAACTCATGGACGTCGCGCAGGAAGCGCAAAGCAACAACACGGACACGTAGGATTCTGCCAGGGTGGCGGAGTGAAATGGATGTCAGGGAAACAGTCTGCAAAGCCCCGCTTCGGCGGGGTTTTCTTTTGTCTGCAGAAAAGTTTTCAGGCCAGCGGATCCAGTGACGGCGCGGCTTTCAGCGGTTTGTCCTCGCGCTGAATCACTTCTTCCAGCAACGTGCGCAGCAACGCCAAAGACGCCTGCTGACGCTGCACGTCGCGGCACACCAGCCCAACCTTCAGCGGCACCCGTGGTTCGCTCAACGGCTTCCACAGCAGATCCTGCTCGTCGTATTCCCGCTGTGAGCGCCCGGGCAGCACCGTCGCCAGTCTGGTGTGCGGCAAACTGTCGAGAATCCCCAGCATATTGTTCAGCTCGGCCTGCACTTGCGGGCGCCGACCCAGGCTGGTCAGTTGCGCCTGCCAGATCTGCCGGATCTGAAACTCTTCGCCCAGCAGCAACATTGGCAATTCCGCTGCCTGCCGCATCGAGACCTTCTTGAATTCGCGCAGGGGGTGATCCGCCGGGATGACCAGCGTCAGCTCATCTTCATACAGCATCACGCCATGCAGCCCCGGTTGGCGCGGCGGCAGGTAGCTGATGCCGATGTCCAGCGAGCCGTTGAGCAAACGGCGCTCGATCTCCAGCCCCGTCAGCTCATAAATCTGCACCACAAGATGCGGCTGCGCCTTGCGCACCCGTTCGAGCATTTGCGGCACGAGGCTGGTGTGTACGGTTTGCAGTACGCCGATCGCCAGCGTGCGCAAGGCCTGCCCCTTGAAGTTGCCCAGCGCTTCCCGTGCCCGCTGCAAACCGTCGAGCAGTGGCAGGGCGTGGTTGTACAGCGTGTGCGCGGCGAGGGTCGGCAGCAGGCGTTTGCTGCTGCGCTCGAACAGCGTGACGTCGAGGTTCTGTTCGAGCTGGCGAATCTGTTGCGACAGCGCCGGTTGCGAGATCGACAGGCGTTCGGCCGCACGGCCGACATGGCCTTCTTCGTAGACCGCGACGAAATAACGCAGTTGTTTGAAATCCATAAGTAATGCTTATCGAAAATGCTGGTAAATCGAAATGGCCCGAAGCCGTCAGTGAGCCTAGTCTAACCGCAATCACAAGGCTTGCAGGGCCAGAGAGCGCGATGAATAGCGTTTGCTTCAACAGTGTTTGCATAGGCAGTTCAAAAAACCTCAAACAAGGTTTCTTGCAATGAATCTGTTCAGTTTGCGGCGCCAGGCGCCGAGTCTTGATGACCTCGCATTCGAGGCCAATCCGGCTGATGCGGGCGAAAGCCTGAATGCCGAGCGGCTGATGCCCAGCGTCGAACGCCCGCAGCAGGTATTCGTTCGCGGTCAGGGCTCATGGCTGTGGGACAGCAACGACCGCGCTTATCTCGACTTCTCTCAGGCCGGCGGCGCCAACAGCCTCGGCCACAGCCCTTCGGCACTGGTCAAAGCCATCGCCAGTCAGGCTCAGGCGCTGATCAATCCCGGTTTCAATGTGCATAATCGCGGCATGCTCAGCCTTGCCGAGCGGTTGTGTGCCAGCACTTGCAGCGATCAGGCTTACCTGCTCAACAGCGGCAGCGAGGCCTGTGAAGCGGCGATCAAACTGGCGCGCAAATGGGGTCAACTGCATCGTGGCGGCGCCTCGCGGATCATCGTGGCCAAGCAAGGCTGTCACGGACGTAGTCTGGCGACGATTTCCGCGTCGGACAGTTGCAACCTGCACAACCGCTTCGCCCCGTCGCTGCCTGGTTTCGATCTGGTGCCGTTCAACGATTTGCCGGCGCTGCACGCAGCTGTCGACGCGCAAACCGTGGCAATCATGCTCGAACCGATCCAGAGCGATGCCGGGGTGATTCCGGCCACCGAGCATTACCTCAAGGGCGTCGAGCGCCTGTGCCGCGAGCTGGGCATTTTGCTGATCCTTGACGAGGTTCAGACCGGCATCGGCCGCTGCGGCACTTTGCTCGCCGAACAGTCCTACGGCGTGCGCGCCGATATCGTCGTGCTCGGCAAGGGCCTGGGTGGCGGCGTTCCGCTGGCGGCGTTATTGGCCCGAGGCAAGGCCTGCTGTTTTGACGCCGGTGAGCTGGGCGGCACTCATCACGGCAACGCGCTGATGACAGCGGCCGGTCTGGTGGTCCTCGACAGCGTGCAGGACCGGGCGTTTCTGCAGCAGGTCAACGACCACGGCCAGCACTTGCGCGAGGGCCTTGCGCGACTGGCGCACCGTTACGCTCACGGTGAGCTGCGTGGGCAAGGTCTGTTCTGGGGACTGAGCCTGTCAGAGGATTGCGCCGATGCTGTAGTCAAAGCCGCCTTGCATGAGGGCTTGCTGCTCAACGCGCCGCAAGCCAACTGCCTGCGTTTCACCCCGGCACTCACCGTCAGCAAGGCCAACATCGACGAAATGCTCCTGCGCCTGGCCCGCGCCTTCTCGCGAGTGCGTACCGCGCAACTGCAATGCCGCAAAGGGATTGCCGTCTGAGCTGAAGTTTCCTGCCCGATTTGAAGAACCGTCTCGCGGTATAACGCACGCCTCACGCCTGATTCTTTTGGCGTGGGGCGTTTTTTTGTGCCCGATGGTGGCGATCAAATGGCGTTTGCACTGAACCCTGACGAACGGCGCAGGTCGATTAGCTTGTATGGCTCATGTGAGCCAACCCCCATTCAGGAGCTGACCCATGGATTTCATTCGTATCATCATCGCCATTCTGTTGCCGCCACTGGGCGTGTTTCTGCAGGTCGGGTTCGGCGGCGCGTTCTGGCTGAATATTCTGCTGACCCTGTGCGGCTATATCCCGGGGATCGTGCATGCGGTGTACATCATCGCCAAGCGCTGAGTATTGCTGAGGCAGATAAACAGCTATCGCGAGCAGGCTCACTCCTACAGGGGATGCGTGTTGTGAATACGGTCAACTGTAGGAGTGAGCCTGCTCGCGATAGGGGCACCGCTATTTTGAAATGTAGATGCGATGCTCAGTCCACCAACCCCATCACCCGCCGATAAAACTTCCATTCCTGCTCCAGCGCATGCGCCTGATTCACCGCCCGGCGAAAGCCATGGCGTTCCTCGGCGTAGTAATGCGCCTCGACCGGAATGCCGTTTTGCTCCAGCGCCGCGACCATGTCGCGGGTCTGTTGCGGGACGACGACGGCATCCAGCTCACCCTGAAAGAAAATCACCGGCACCCGGATGTTGCTCGCGTGCAGCAATGGTGTGCGCGCAGCGTAGCGTTCGGTGTCCTGTTCGGGATCGCCGATCAGCCAGTCCAGATAATCACCTTCAAACTTGTGGGTCGCCCGGGCCAGTGCCACCGGGTCGCTGACGCCATAGAGGCTGGCGCCCGCGCGGAACACCTGCTGAAACGCCAACGCGCACAACGTGGTGTAACCCCCGGCGCTGCCGCCACGGATGAAGGCGCGCTCGCCGTCGATCAGGCCCTGCTCGGCCAGATACGTCACCACTGCGCAGGCGTCTTCAACATCCACCTCGCCCCAACTCAGATGTAGCGCCTGACGGTATTCGCGGCCATAACCGCTGCTGCCGCGATAGTTGAGATCGGCGACGGCGAAGCCGCGTTGTGTCCAGTATTGAATACGCGGGTCAAGCATCGGATAACAGGCCGAGGTCGGGCCGCCGTGGATGAACACCACCAGCGGTGGTTGCGCATCGTCGTTCATCGCCGGATAAAAGAACCCGTGAGCCTCACCGCTGCCGCTCGGGTAGCGCAAGGTCTGCGGACGGCTGATGCGCTCCGCCGGCAGAGGTGCAACACCACCGGCCAGCACTTGCACCGAGCGGGTCGAGCGATCAATGGCGATGACAGCCGAGGGGCTGATCGGCGAGGCGGCGATGCAGTAGATGAATTGCCGATCCAGCGCCAGATGCCGGAAGCGGCTGTAATTGCCAGTGAAGTCTTCACCGTTGAGCGCCAGGCGACCAAAACCACCTTCGCTCCAACTCGCCAGAAACGAATCGCCCACCGGCATCCAGGTGCAGCCACCCATTTGCCACGGAGCGGGCGCATGATCGGCCTCGGCACAGGGCAGTCGCTGCAAACCGTCGGACGTTTCGCCCCACGGCTGCCAGAAACCGCCGCGATCAGTCAGGCACAACAGGCGTCCTTTCGCGTCAAATCGCGGTTGCTGGATCGACTCTTCAAGGTCAGCCCCCGCCACGCAATGCGCTGCGCCAAAGCCACCCTCAGCCAGACGCTCGGCGACCATCAATCGCGTAGACGTCCACGGCTGATGCGGCCGACTCCACTCGATCCACGCCAATCGCAAACCGTCCGGGCTGATAATCGGTGCCGCATAGAAATCCGCACCTTCAGTCAGCAAATACCGGGTGCCATCGGTTAGATCAATCGCTACCAGCCGATGCTGATCGCGCAGTTCCTCAACCGCCAGCACCTGGTCGCCGGCAAAGTGCAGATCGCCATAACGACACTCGCCAGACGTCAGCGCCTCAGGCGCACCGTCCAGCGTCTGCCGATACAACTGCTGATCCGCCTCATTGACGAAAACCACTCCATTTGGCGTCAGACAAAACGCACCACCGCCATATTCGTACACCCGGCTACGCACGCTGAAGCCATCCGGCGTCAGACATTTCGCTACGCCGTCGCGCCAGTGCCAAATCCGGCACGCGGCATCTTCGGGGCGATATTCATTCCAGAACAAACCCTGGGCACCGAATTGCAGTTCGGCGAAGTCCATGCCGGCGGCGACGGCCTGGGCGGCGCTGAAAGGCTCAGCCCTTGGCGATGAGGCGTGAGTTTCGTTCATTACGGAAGGCCAGTTGTTCGATGGTCTGGGTGGCGTGCTCGGCTTCTTCGCGGGCCTTGAGAATCACGCCGTGATGTTCGGACTTGCTGCACACCGGATCGGCATTGCTCGCGTCACCCGTAAGCATGAACGCCTGACAGCGGCAGCCGCCGAAGTCCTGTTCCTTTTCGTCGCAGGAGCGGCACGGCTCGGGCATCCAGTCGTAACCGCGAAAGCGATTGAAGCCGAACGAGTCGTACCAGATGTGCTGCATGCTGTGGTCGCGCACGTTGGGAAATTGTACCGGCAGCTGTCGGGCACCATGACAGGGCAGGGCAGTGCCGTCCGGAGTAACGGTCAGAAAGATGCTGCCCCAGCCGTTCATGCAGGCTTTCGGGCGTTCTTCATAGTAGTCCGGAGTGACGAAAATCAACTTGCACGGATGCCCTTCGGCTTCCAGTTTGGCGCGGTATTCGTTGGTGATGCGTTCGGCACGCACCAGTTGTTCCTTGGTCGGTAACAGGCCGACACGATTGAGCTGTGCCCAACCGTAGAACTGGCAGGTGGCGAGCTCGACGAAGTCCGCTTCGAGCGCGATGCACAGCTCGATGATACGGTCGATCTTGTCGATGTTGTGCCGATGGGTGACGAAGTTCAGCACCATCGGATAGCCGTGGGCCTTCACCGCGCGAGCCATTTCCAGTTTCTGCGCGAAGGCTTTTTTCGAGCCGGCGAGCAGGTTGTTCACTTGCTCGTCACTGGCCTGGAAACTGATCTGGATGTGATCGAGGCCGGCCTTCTTGAAGTCGCTGATCTTCTGCTCGGTCAGACCGATGCCGGAAGTGATCAGGTTGGTGTAGAACCCCAGCTGCCGCGCTTCACGAATCAGTTCGGCGAGGTCCTGACGCACCAGCGGTTCGCCACCGGAAAAGCCCAGTTGCGCCGCACCCATCTCCCGCGCCTCGCGAAATACCTTGATCCACTGCTCGGTGCTCAGCTCTTTGCCCTGCTCGGCGAAATCCAGCGGATTGGAACAGTACGGGCATTGCAGCGGGCAGCGGTAGGTCAGCTCGGCGAGCAGCCACAGCGGCAGGCCGACTTCAGGTTTTGGCGGTACTTGCACCGATGCCTCAGGCAAGTTCGATCCAGTGCTGCGCACGGGCAACCTCCATGAATTGCTCGATGTCGTCACCGAGCTCGGGCACGCCGGGGAACTGCTCGTCGAGTTTGGCGATGATCGCCGCGACATCACGTTCACCGTCGATCAAACCACCGATCAGTGCGGCGCTCTCGTTGAGTTTGATCATGCCCTCGGGGTAGAGCAGCACGTGGCCTTTTTGCGCCGGCTCGTACTGGAAACGGTAGCCGGGACGCCAGGTCGGGATCTTGCTGCGATCAAAACTCATAGGGTGATTCCTTTGTGCCAGACCCGCTGCTCGGTGACGCTGTGATACGGCGGGCGGTTCAGTTCGTAAGCCATGCTCATGGCATCGAGCATGCTCCAAAGAATGTCCAGTTTGAACTGGAGAATTTCCAGCATGCGCTCCTGGCCTTCGCGGGTCTTGTAGTGCTCAAGCGTGATCGCCAGACCGTGCTCGACATCGCGCCGCGCCTGACCGAGGCGGGTGCGGAAATATTCGTAACCGGCCGGGTCGATCCACGGGTAATGCTGCGGCCAGCTGTCGAGACGCGATTGGTGGATCTGCGGCGCGAACAGTTCGGTCAGCGAGCTGCTGGCGGCTTCCTGCCAACTGGCGCGGCGGGCGAAGTTGACGTAGGCGTCGACGGCGAAACGCACGCCGGGCAATACCAGCTCCTGGGAGCGCAATTGATCCGGGTCGAGACCGACGGCCTGACCGAGGCGCAGCCAGGCTTCGATCCCGCCGTCTTCACCGGGGGCGCCGTCGTGGTCGAGCAGGCGTTGAATCCACTCGCGACGGATCTCGCGATCCGGGCAATTGGCAAGGATCGCTGCGTCTTTCAGGGGGATGTTCACCTGATAATAGAAGCGGTTGGCGACCCAGCCCTGAATCTGCTCGCGGGTGGCACGGCCTTCGTACATCGCCACGTGATACGGGTGGTAGATGTGGTAGTAGGCGCCTTTGGCGCGCAGGGCCGCTTCGAATTCGGCGGGGGACAGCGGGGTGTCGGTCATTGCGGTTCTCCGGGGAACAACCGTTGGAATCCTGGGTGTCTATTCGGACGCCTTCGCGAGCAAGCTCGCTCCCACAGGGTTTGTGAACGCCACAGATCCAATGTGGGAGCGAGCTTGCTCGCGAAGAGGCCGGTTGCTACAGCACAATACTCATGCCATCAAACGCCACTTCAACATTACGCCGCGCCAGCTCCGCGCGCTCCGGCGAATCTTCATCGAGAATCGGGTTGGTGTTGTTGATGTGGATAAGCACCTTGCGTTGCTCGGGAAGCTGTTCCAGCACTTCGAGCATGCCGCCGGGGCCGTTCTGTGCCAAGTGGCCCATCTCGCGACCGGTGCGGGTGCCGACGCCACGGCGCTGCATTTCATCGTCATCCCACAGCGTGCCGTCCACCAGCAGGCAATCACTGCCGGCCATGATCTCCAGCAGCGGTGCGTCGACCTTGCCCAGGCCCGGGGCGTAAAACAGTTTGCCGCCCGTGTTGAGGTCTTCGACGATCAGGCCGATGTTGTCGCCCGGGTGCGGGTCGAAACGGTGCGGCGAGTACGGCGGCGCCGCGCTGCGCAACGGCAGCGGGGTGAAGCGCAGGTTCGGGCAGGCCGCAACGGTGAAGCTCTGGTCGAGCTCGATGCGGTTCCAGTTCAGTCCGCCGTTCCAGTGGGTCAGCATCTTGAACAGCGGGAAACCGGTGCTCAAATCTTCGTGAACCATGTCTGTGCACCAGACCTGATGCGGGCAGCCTTCGCGCAGGCTGAGCAGGCCGGTGGTGTGGTCGATCTGGCTGTCCATCAGGATGATCGCGCTGATGCCGGTGTCGCGCAGGGCGCGGCCCGGTTGCATCGGGGCGAAACTCTGCAGTTGCGCGCGGATGTCCGGCGAAGCATTGCACAGCACCCAGTTCACGCCATCATCGGAAATTGCGATGGACGATTGGGTGCGGGCCTTGGCATTCAGGCTGCCGTCGCGAAAGCCTGCGCAATTGACGCAGTTGCAGTTCCACTGCGGAAATCCGCCACCGGCGGCCGAACCCAGAATCTGGACGAACATGAACGCTCCCATCTTTCAACGCTGAAAATAAAACGCCCCGGCGAGCCGAGGCGTTGCACTGCAAGTCTGCGTAGGCAGAACTCAGCGGCTGGCGAAGTACATGGTGACTTCGAAGCCGATACGCAGGTCGGTGTAAGCCGGTTTTGTCCAGGACATGGGTGTCTCCTTCAGGGTGGGTGGGATAGCGCTGTCCATAGTTATAGTCCACGGCAGCGCAGGGATGTTCCAAATAGTTAGGCTGCTATGTTACTCAAAATTTCAACGGTATTGCCCGTGAATCTTTGAGAAAGCTCCTTGCAGCCTGAGTAATGATCATTTTTTCCCTTGCCACGGGGCGCCGGGTGCCCCGCTGCTCGCGAGACAGTGCCAGCCTGCTTCGCTGATCAAGCGTTGCGCGGCCGCCAGCATCGCCGGACGCTGCAGTTGCGCGATGGCCGTGATCAATTGCGTCAGATAATCCGACGAGTGGCCGGCGAGCCTGGAATGCCACAGTAGTTCGGCGGCGTCTTTGGGGGCCAGATTGCTCTCGTCGAATTGCTCCGCAAGTGACTGGCGCAACTGGTTGAAGCTGTCGTCATCCAGACGTTCGATCAGCCCGGGAATGCCGGCGAGAAACTGTTGAATATGACCAAGCAGCACCGCTGGTGTGGCGCTGGGCGATTGCACGCCAAACAGCAATCCGGTCTGGCCGTGCACCTGCCGCAAGGCGCTGAACACCGCGTAGCCCAATTGCAATTCGACCCGCAGGCGCTGATAGAAAGGTGTCTGGCACAGCTGCGCGAGCAAGCGCCAGGCGGCTTCGTCGGCGATCTCGCGACTGGCGCTCGGGCAGAACAGCAGCAAAGCGTGTTCGCTGGACGCGGTATCGATGTGGCTCCACAGATGTTGCGTATTGAGCGTCGACGCTGCCGGCAATTGATTGTCCGGTGTGCCGGGGATGCGGCTCAGGGCCAGGCCCATGGCCGATTGCGTCTGTGCGTTAAGGCCAAGGGCCAGTCCGTCCCAGCGCGAAGTTGTCCACAGCTGTCTGGCGTCGTTCGACTCGACGGTCGATGGCAGGCAATGTTCAGGCAATGCCTTGAGCAACTGGCGGATCGGTATCAGCGGCGCTTCCGGCTCTGCGCTCGCTGAATCGGCGTCGATTTGCGTCAGACATTTCAGCGCGTGTTCCAGGACATTGGGCATCGGCTCTTGCAAGCCCGTCAGTTTCAGCAGCCACTGTGTGCCGGTGGCGCTGAACGCCAACTCGACGCCGGCCTGCCGCGCCTCTGCCTGCGTTTCCCGCAGACTGCGCTGCAGTTTGCCTTGCAAATCGGTGCCAGCGGCCGCCTCCGTTTGCCACCGCAGGTAAATCGCGCCGTGATCGCTATGATCGGGCAATGCCTGGCTGAATTGCATCGGAGAGCGCTCACGCCGCCCGCGCGAGCGATCCTGAGCGAAAGTCCGCAATCCACGATGGGCGCTGGTCTGGCCGCGAATCAGACCGGCGTTGGCCAGCGGTTCGCTGGAGCGCAGGAAAGGGTTGGCGGCAGGCAGGTGCCAATGGTCGCTGAAGTTATCCACAACACCGATGTCGTGCAGGATCTGTTTGAGCGCAACGACGCCGTTTTCCGACAGACCGTTTTCGCGTTGTTCACTGTCGAGCCGCGCCAGCTGCAGGGCGCCGCTGATTTGCTGCTGACGCTCAAGCAGCCTGGTGTACTCCCCGCGCAACGCGGCCCAGTCCTGTTGCGCGGCAAAGAAGCTCAACCAGTCCAGCAGCTGTTCACGGATGGCGCTGAGGGATTCGACGGAGGCGGTTAATTGCAGATGCAGCAGCGCTTGCCCGGCGAACTGATACAGCGGCACGGCTTTCAAACTGTCCGCGAGACGTTGTTGCTGCAGATGGGCGAGCAAACTGCCGGGCTTGGCACTGTTCAGCCAATGGCAGAGAAACGCCAGCGCTTCGGCGGACGAGTCGGGCAGCGCTTCGAAAGCGAACAACAGATGACTGCTTCGCTCGCCGACCTGTTGATAACTTTTTACCGCCAATGGCAGCGGCGCTGCTTGCTCGACCTTATCCCCAGCCGGCAGCACGGCGGCGAACTGCTGCGCCAGTACGCGCAATTCCTCAATGCTCTGCGGCCCGACCAGGCTTAGCGTCATTTGCCCGGTGCGATAAAACTGCTGATGGAAATCCTTCAGCGCCTGTTGAAACGCTGGTAACTCAACTTTCAGGCTGTCGCGATTTCCCGCATGAAACCCGCGCAGCGGATGTGTGGCCGGCAATCCCTCGTACAGCGCCAGTTCCTGCTGAGCCGTCGGATCTTGCGACCACGCGACGAATTCCGCGTCCAGCACTTCCCGTTCGCGCAACTGATCGTGCGGATTCATACGCGGGTGCGCGAGCATGTCTGACAGACGCTCAAGCCCGGCGCTGAAGGCCGAGGTTGGCAATTCGAAGAAGAAGTCTGTGGTGCGTTCACGAGTGCTGGCGTTTACTTGCCCACCGTGACTTTGCACGTAGGCCATCAGCGCCTGACTCGCAGGAAAACGCTCAGTGCCGAGAAACAGCAGATGCTCAAGAAAATGCGCCAGCCCCGGCCACTCGAGTGGCACGTCATGGCTACCGGCAGCCACCCGCAACGCAGCGGCACTGCGCTTCAGGCCGGGCACCTGACGCAGGGTCACGCGCAAGCCGTTTGTCAGGGTTTCAGTGTGGGGGCGGGGGCGAGTCGGCGCGGGCATGGGCACTTCCAGAACAGTGAAGTGCCAATGCTAGCGGATTGCGTGGGGTCAGCGCTTGTTCAACGCGTGGTAAAGCTCGGGGCGACGGTCGTTGAGGTAGCGATTGGCAGCGCGCGAGTCGGCCATCAACTGGCGATCCAGTTCCCCGACGATCAATGCTTCATCAAGGCCAGCCTGGGCGATGCGGCTGCCGTCCGGTGCGGCGATGCTGCTTTGCCCGCAATAGTGGATCTCGCCTTCATGCCCGCAATAGTTGGCGTAAGCCACGTAACACTGGTTTTCGAAGGCGCGGGAACGCACGGTGACGTCAGCGACGAAATCGAACGGAATCATGTTTGCCGTCGGCACCAGAATCAGCTCGGCACCGGCCAGCGCCAGACGCCGCGTGTTCTCGGGAAACTCCAGGTCGTAGCAGATCAGGAAACCGAGCTTCCAGCCGTTGAGTTCAACAACCGGAAAATCATCTTCGCCAGGGCTGAACATTGACCGATCCAGGTCGCCGAACAGATGGGTCTTGCGGTAGTTGCACAGGCGCTCGCCGTGCGCGTCGATCAACTGCACGGCGTTGTAAATCTGCCCGTCGGCCGTGCGCTCTGGGTAACCGTAAGCAATCGCCAGCCCGGCGGCTTTGGCGATTCGACCGATTTGCTGCGCCCATTCACCGTTGTAGACCTCGGCCAAGGTGCTGACCGCTTCCTTGCCGATGTTGTAGCCGGTCAGGAACATTTCCGGCAGCACCAGCAGGTCGGCACCCTTGGCTTCCATCGCCAGTTGCTGCAAGCGATGCAGGTTGGCGGCGGGTTCCAGGGGCAGCGGTGGACATTGGTAAAGGGCTACACGCATCGGGGATTCCTCTTACTCGGGCAGGGCGATAGGGCCGATGTCTTTGAACACATCACCCGGGCCCGGGTTCTCTTTATGTGTCGACCCGCCGAAATGCTTCATGATGCCCCACACTGCGTTGAGCGAAGTCTGCACCGCGCCTTCGACCCACGCCGGGGTCCACGACACGTCGTCACCGGCGATGAAAATCCCGCGTTGCTCGGCTGGCATGTCGTCCTGCATGAAGTGCGCGTACATGCGCTGGTTGTAGCGATAGTGGCCGGGCAGGGCGCCTTTGAACGCACCGAGGAAGTACGGGTCGGCTTCCCACGAAACCGTGATCGGATCACCGATGATCCGCGCGGCGATGTCGACTTTCGGGTAGATTTTCTTCAGCGCGTTCAACGCCAGCTCTACGCGTTTTTCCACCGGGTGCGGCAACATCTTCAGCGCGTCGCTCATCCACGAGTACGACAGGCAGATCACGCCCGGCTTGTCGTCGCCGTTGTCGAACAGATAGGTGCCACGAGTCAGGCGGTCGGTGAGGGTCATGCTCATCAGGTCGCGGCCGGTTTCCGGATCCTTGTCCTTCCAGAACGGCCGGTCGACCATCACGAAGGTCTTCGACGATTGCATGTAGCGCGTGCGGTCCAGCGCCATCCACATCTTCTGCGAGAACAGGGTTTCGTCGCATTCGATCTGGGTGGTCAGCAGCCAGCTCTGGCAGGTGGTCAGCACGGCGGCGTACTCGCGGGTGTCGCCGTTGTTGTCGGTGACGGCAAAGCGGCCATCCGGGGCGTGAGCGATTTTCTTTACACCGGAACGCGGCGCGCCACGGTGCAGGGATTTCAGGCTAGTGCCTTCTGGCCAGTGCACGCAGCGCTCCGGCACATGGCGCCAGATGCCTTGCGGCACTTGCTCCACACCGCCAACCACCAGGTGCTGATGATCGTCGCAGTTGGTCATGACTACACGGAAGATTTCCAGCATCGAGTTGGGAAAGTCCGAGTCCCAGCCACCGGTACCGAAACCGACCTGACCGAATACTTCGCGGTGATGGAACGAGAGTTTGGCGAAGGCTTTGGAAGTGGCCACGAAGTCGTAGAACGTGCGGTCGTCCCACAGCGGTACGAGTTTGTTCCACAGCTCTTTGAGGCGTGGCACATCGCGGTCGCGGATCGCTTGCTGGATATCGGCGAACTGCGAGCCAGCCTCCAGCGCATCCGCCCAGGCGTCAGCCACTTCCTGGAACAGTGCAGGAAGATCCTTCAGGCTTTGTGCGTAATGGGTTTTGCCTTCGAGGTCGATCACGGTGCTGCCGGAGGCCGGCGTCAGCGGGTTCGGGAAAGGTTTGGTCTCGAGACCGAGCTTGTCGACGTAGTGATAGAACGCGGTGGAGGACACCGGGAAGCGCATGCCGCCCAGTTCCGCGACGATGCCATCGGTGCCGTTGAACGCTTGCGAGCGCAGGCGGCCACCCAGTTTCGAGGCCTCGTACACCACTGGTTTCAAGCCGAGCTTCATCAGTTCGTAGGCGGCCACCAGACCTGCGATACCGGCGCCGACAATCGCCACCTCAGTGCCATGGTTATGTTCAGGAATGCTGCCGAGACCGGCCGGGTGTTCGATCCAGTCGTCGAAGGCAAACGGGAAGTCAGGGCCGAAAATGGTGACGGGTTTCTTACCGTCTGCAGGATGGCGATTGTTCTTGTTCATGGCTGACCTTGCTGGCGACCCGACGCAGGATGCGCGTCTGAGTATAGGAAAAGATGCCAGCCATTCTAGGGAGCGTAGAACACGTTAATAAGACGCAAAGTGTCGTCGTTTTGCCATTCTATTGATCAAAGTGACAATCTTTTACTGCACTTCGATCATTGTGCGGATGGGCTTGCTCGCGAAGGCAATGTTCCCGCCACCAAGGAAGGTGTCTGACAGACCGCTTTCGCGAGCAAGCCCGCTCCCACAGTGGGTTTTGTGTCTGACGCAGATTCTGCGTTCAACCCGGTCAAACGTGGGAGCGGGCTTGCTCGCGAAGAGGCCCTATTTGCCAATCGGAAGGTTATTGCCATTACTCAAACCGGCTGCCCGCGATCGATCTTGCTACTCAAAATGATCGACGTCGTAGTCTTCTCCACCCCATCCACACTGCCAATCTGATCCAGCAACTGATCGAGCTGCTCCGGCGAATCGGTGCGCAACCACGCCACATAATCAAACTCGCCACTCACCGCACACAGTTGCTGCACCTGGGCCATCGCGCTCAACCGACGCAGCACTTCCTTGCCGGAACGCGGCTGCACCTTGATCCCGACATACGCCTGCAAACCGCCATCGACCACGCGCTGCCCCAGCCGCACGCCATACCCGGTGATTACCTTGGCCTTCTCCAGCCGCGCCAGCCGCGATGTGACGGTGGTGCGCGCAATGCCCAACTGCCGGGCAAGCATTGCCACGCTTTCGCGGGCGTTGATCTGCAGGGCGGCGATCAGCTGGCGGTCGATTTCGTCGAGTGCGGGGGGGCGGGTGTCGGGCAAGGGGCGGCTCCGTTACTGTCGAGGGCGGATGAGTTTGCATGTTACAGGCACTATCAGCGACACGCTGCTGGCGATGACTGAGCACTTCACTTATGGGGAGGGGAGAAAACATAGCTTCGGAACATTCCTACAGCCTTCGGGGAGGTCTTCCGAACATTGCGCTCGCAAAGATTGTCCCCTCAACCGATCGCCCAAGAAAAAGCCGCGCATGTAGCGCGGCTTTCAAATGTGGTGGGCCCACACGGACTTGAACCGTGGACCAAAGGATTATGAGTCCTCTGCTCTAACCAACTGAGCTATAGGCCCTCAGTAGGCCGCGGATTATAGCGACGGTTTGGCGGCTGTGCTATCCGAATAATCCGATACGGTTACACGAAGAAACGTCGCGGCGAATTCTTCCGGGGGCAGCGGCAGGCTGACGATGTAGCCCTGGATCTGTTCGCAACCTTCGGCAGCGAGGAATTGCTGCTGGGCCTGGGTCTCGACGCCTTCGGCGATCACGGTGAATTGCATGCTCCGGCCCAGAGCGATGATCGCGCGGACAATCGCCGCGTCGTGCGGGTCATCGGGCAGTCCGCGAACAAAGGACTGGTCAATCTTGAGGATGTCCAGCGGCAGGCGTTTGAGGTAACTGAGCGAAGAATAACCGGTGCCGAAGTCGTCGATCGCCAGTTGTACGCCCAAGTGTTTGAGCTGGTGCAGCACCGCCAAAGCCTCTTCGGCCTGGCTCATGATGAAGTTTTCGGTAATTTCCAGTTGCAGTAAATCAGGCTGCAAACGGTTGTCCCTGAGCAGTTGTTCGATGCGCCCGAGCAGGTTCGGCTGGCGTAGTTGCGCACCGGCGAGGTTGACCGACAGCGGGCCGAGGCTGTCGTAGATCTGGTGCCACTCGAACATCTGCCGGCAGGCGGTTTCGAGCACCCAGTCACCGATCTGCAGGATCATGCCGTTCTCTTCGGCCAGCGGGATGAAGTGCTCCGGCGGCACTTCGCCGAAGGTCGGGTGGCGCCAGCGGATCAGTGCTTCGGCGCCGACCAGGCGATGGTCGTCGAGGCTGATTTTCGGTTGGTAGTAGAGGAACAACTCTTCGCGCTCGATGGCCCGGCGCAGTTCGTGCTCCAGCGCCACACGTTCGCTGGCCTGGGCGGTGAGGTCGCGGGTGTAGCTTTCGACCCGATTGCGGCCCTTGGCCTTGGAGCGGTACATCGCCGCGTCGGCGTTTTTCACCAGTGTGGCGACGTCGCAGCCGTCGCGTGGATAGAGGCTGGTACCGATGCTGGCGCTGATGAAAAACTCGTGCTCACCAGCCTGAAACGGCGCACCGAAGCAGTTGAGCAGTTTGATTGCGATGTTATCGGCATCGCTGGCTTGTTGCAGACCCGGCAGCAGAATGATGAATTCATCGCCGCCCAGGCGCGCGACGGTGTCGATATCGCGCAGTTGTTCTTTCAAACGTACGGCAATGCCCTTGAGCAGCAGGTCGCCGACAGGGTGGCCGAGGCTGTCGTTGATGTGTTTGAAACGGTCGAGATCGAGGAACAGCACGGCGCCCTGACCGCCATTTTCCTGCTGGCTGTTCAGCGCTGTAAGCAGGCGGCTTTCAAACAGCGTGCGATTGGGCAGGCCGGTGAGCGGGTCATGGTGCGCCTGATAATCGAGCTTGGCCTGCGCGTGTTTGAGGCTGGAGATATCGGCGAACACCGCGACGAAGTGGGTGATGAATTTGTCGCGATTGCGCACGGCGCTGATGGTCAGCCAGCTCGGATACAACTCGCCGTTCTTGCGCCGGTTGGAAATCTCGCCCTGCCAGTGACCCTCGTCGGTCAATTGGTGCCACATCGCCGCATAAAACGCGCTGTCGTGCAGTCCCGAGGCGAGCAGGCGCGGGGTATGGCCAAGGGCTTCGCTTTCGCTGTAGCCGGTGATTTCGGTGAACGCACGGTTGACTGCGCTGATGTGCTGCTGGGTGTCGGTGATCAACACGCCTTCGGCGGTGCTTTCGAAAACGGTGGCGGCCTGCTGCAGTTTTTCCTGCATCAAGTGGCGCTCGGTGATGTCTCGGGCGATGGTCAGCATGCAGTCTTCTTCGCCGATCGGCAGTGGACGGCTGGACACTTCGCACAGGCGGATCTGCCCGTCGCTGCGACGGATATGGCAGGTGAAATCGCGCACGAAGCCATCTCTGTGCAGCAGGTCGAGCATCTGCTTGCGTTCGTTGAGGTTGACCCAGATCCCCAGATCCAGCGCCGAGCGATCCACCGACATCGCGCTGTTGAACCCGGTGATGCGGCTGAAACCCTCATTGACCTCCAGCAGTAAACCATCGCTCTGGCGCGACAGCAGCAAGCCGTCCGGCGAGGCGTGAAAGGCCTTGGCGAACTTCTCTTCGGAGGTTTGCAATTGCTGCTGGGTTTCCTTGAGCTGGGTGATGTCGCGCACGACCACCACCAGCGCCGGAGTGGTGTCGAGGTCGAAAGGTTCGGCCGAGATCAGCCCGGTAAACACCTGGCCATTGTTGCGGCGAAAGGGCATCTCCAGGTTACGGATACTGCCGGCCTGCAAGCGCTGTAACAGCCCGGGCCCGACCCCGGGGATGCCCCAGATATTCAGTTCAGTGGCAGTCTGGCCGACCACATCTTCCGCCTTCAGGCCAATCTGCGCTTCAAAGGCTTCGTTGACCTCCAGCAGGCAGCCGTCGGACAACCGCGCGATCACCAGAATGTCCGGGCATTGCTGGAACACCGACGCGAATTTCTGCTCCGAAAGCCGCAGTGCTTCCTCGGTGCGCTTGGTTTCGCTGATGTCGATCATCAGCCCGCGCATCACCGGCTCATGGCCATGTTCAATCAGACTGACAATGTCACGCACCCACAGGCAGCGCCCGTCAGCGGTAATCACCCGATAGTCGAGAGTATGATCACGCCCTTCGCGTACCGCATCATCGCAAATGGCCTGGGCACGGGTCAGGTCGGCAGGGTGGATGATGTTGCGCCAGAAGCCCGGAATCAGCCAGTGCGCCTGTGGATAACCGAGCAAGTCCTCGGCGTGGGGCGACACATAGCTGTAGGTGAAGTCGCTCATGCGTGCTTCCCAGGCGATGGCCGACAGACTTTCCACCAGTCCGCGGTAGTGATATTCGCTGCTGCGCAACTCCTGTTCGAGGTCGACACGTCGGGCGATTTCCGAGCTTAAGCGGCGATTGATGCGAATCACCACCGCCAGAATGCTGACCAGCAGCAATAGACCCGGAAGGCCATAGATCAGAAGATCCGACCAGAATGTCCGATGGTCCAGAACATTGCCGACCCAATGTTCCTGAATGCTGCTGATTTCCTCGGGGCTCATGTCCGCCAGGACTTTGTCCAGAATGCCCACCAGCATTTTGTTGTCACGAGGTACGCCCATTGCCAACTGGTAGCGATACGGGGTTTCGCCGCTGACGTACAAACCGTCGAGCTTGAGCTGGCGCAGACTCCATACGCTGGAGGCAAGATCGCCAACCACGGCGTCTACCTCATCGGTAGCCAGAGCCTGCAAGGCCGAGCTGACATTGGGCATGGCTACCAGATTCAGATCCGGATGCTGGGTGCGCAGTAATTCGTGAGGGGCGTAGTTCTCGACCACGGCGATCTTCAGGCCATACAGGTCTTCCAGTTTGCGCGGTTGCGCACCGCCGATGTGCGCGAGGATGACGATCGGGAAGTCGAGATAGGGCCGGGTAAACGACAGGTAATTCTGGCGTTCCGGGGTGGACATGATACCCGGCAGCAGGTCGATCTTGCCGGTCTTCACCTGCGCCAGCACTTCGGTCCAGCTCGAGGGCTCGACCGGATTGAGTTTGATCGACAGGCGCTGGCGGATCACGTCGATATAGTCGGCGGCCAGGCCCTGATAGCGATTCTGTTCATCGCGGAATTCGAACGGCGGCCACGACGCATCGACACCCAGGCGCAAGTCCGGGTGAGCCGCCAGCCAGCTACGTTCTTCATCGGTCAGAGTCAGCGCGTCAGCCGTTGCGGTCCAGATCATCAGTGACAGCAAGAAAAGCACGGGCGCCAGTCTGGGCATAACCGTCTCGTTATGGCACGGGATTCATTGTTTCGAGTGTAGACGGGGTATGCCGGGGAGGGGCGGTGCGAGGGATTTAATCTGCTGCATAAACAAAACCCCCGGCCTGGGCCGGGGGTTCTGGTATCACTCGTCGAGGAAGGAGCGCAGATGCTCGCTTCGCGTCGGATGGCGCAGCTTGCGCAGCGCCTTGGCTTCGATCTGACGGATCCGCTCACGCGTTACGTCAAACTGTTTGCCCACTTCTTCGAGTGTATGGTCGGTGTTCATGTCGATACCGAAGCGCATGCGCAGTACCTTGGCTTCACGGGCAGTGAGGCCGGACAGCACTTCGCGAGTCGCTTCTTTCAGGCTTTCAACGGTTGCCACATCGATTGGCGACTGCATGGTCGAGTCTTCGATGAAGTCACCCAGATGAGAGTCTTCGTCATCACCGATCGGGGTTTCCATGGAGATCGGCTCTTTAGCGATCTTCAATACCTTGCGGATCTTGTCCTCAGGCATTTCCATGCGTTCGCCCAGCTCTTCCGGGGTCGGTTCGCGACCCATTTCCTGCAGCATCTGGCGGGAAATGCGGTTGAGCTTGTTGATCGTCTCGATCATGTGCACCGGAATACGAATGGTGCGGGCCTGGTCGGCGATCGAGCGAGTGATTGCCTGACGGATCCACCAGGTGGCATAAGTCGAGAACTTGTAACCACGACGGTATTCGAACTTGTCCACCGCTTTCATCAGACCGATGTTGCCTTCCTGGATCAGATCGAGGAATTGCAGACCGCGGTTGGTGTACTTCTTGGCGATCGAGATCACCAGACGCAAGTTGGCTTCAACCATCTCTTTCTTCGCGCGGCGGGCCTTGGCCTCACCGATCGACATGCGACGGTTGATGTCCTTGATTTCAGCGATGGTCAGGCCGGTCTCGGTTTCCAGCGCAATCAGTTTCTGCTGGCAACGGATGATGTCCGGCTGTACGCGACCAATGGCTTCGGCGTATTTGCTCTTGCCTTTGGCCAGGGCGTCGGACCAGCTTTCGTCGACTTCATTGCCCGGGAACTGACGCAGGAAATCGGCGCGTGGCATACGTGCATCACGTACGCACAGTTGCATGATCGCGCGCTCTTGCTGACGCAGACGATCCAGGGCACTGCGAACACGCTCGACCAGGGCTTCGAATTGCTTCGGCACCAGTTTGATCGGCATGAACAGCTCGGCCAGGGCCAGCAACTCGGCAATCGCTGCCTTGTTGTGACGGCCGTGCTTTTTCAGGGCCTTGCGGGTGATTTCCATCTGATCGGACACAGCGCCAAAACGCTGGGCAGCGATGACCGGATCCGGACCGCTTTCGGCTTCTTCTTCGTCATCCGAAGATTCAGCTTCATCGTCGTCGGTGTCGTCGTCAGCCTTGGCGGCTTTCGCGTCGATCGGCGGCGGAACTTCGGCGGCCGGCGGCGCAATGCCGTCGTCCGGGTCGATGTAACCGCTCAGAACGTCGGACAGGCGACCACCCTCGGTGGTGACGCGAGTGTACTCGGAGAGAATGTGGTCAACCGTGCCAGGGAAGTGCGCGATCGCGCTCATCACTTCACGGATGCCTTCTTCGATACGTTTGGCGATTTCGATTTCGCCTTCACGAGTCAGAAGCTCGACCGTACCCATTTCACGCATGTACATGCGCACCGGGTCAGTGGTGCGACCGATATCGGTCTCCACCGCTGCCAACGCAGCGGCTGCTTCTTCCGCAGCGGCCTCGTCGGTATCGGCGTCGGCCAACATAAGGGCGTCCGCATCCGGAGCACTCTCGTGTACGGGGATCCCCATGTCGTTAATCATGCGGATGATGTCTTCCACCTGCTCCGGATCTGAAATATCCTCGGGCAGGTGGTCGTTGACCTCGGCGTAAGTCAGATACTTCTGCTCACGACCCAGTTTGATCAACTCAATAATACGAGACTGCTGTTGCGCTTTTCCGGACATAACACCCTATCCACTGAAGGTCTTGGCGGGCAAAAAACAAGCCGAGGATTATACCTGAGCTATGACCTCACGCGCCAGTTGAGGTCGGGTTTGATGCGGAAACATTGCGACTTAGAAGGTCGCGCAGTTGATTTTTCTCTTCGGCGCTCAGTTCGCTTTGACGCGCTTTCCTGAGCAACTGTTCCAGATTTCGCTCGCGTTGGCGGGCTGACAAGCTAGTAATGGTGTCGAAAAACTGTTGTTCAAGGTTCTCTCCGTCAATCAGCCACTCCTTTTCCGCCAGTGCCTTGAGCAGGCGACCCTGTTCAGTGCCGTGCCATCGCGCGATCAACTGAAATGAGTTTAGCTTGGGATTCTTCTGTACGGCCTCTAGCAGCGCCACAAGCAACTGGGCGTTGGTCTGATTTTCATCCGCAATGTGCTCGGCGTCTTCGACACGCTTGGCCAGTTGCGGGTGATGCAGCAAGGTACGCAAGGCGGTCAGGGTTGGCGATTCGACGCCAATCGGCGTGCGCGGGCGTTGTTGATCGCGATCGCCGCCACGTTTGCCGTTCTTGTCCCAGGGTTTCTTGTCCCATTTTTTGCCGCCGGCGCCGGATTTCTTCGGCGTCCACTCCTGCTGCGGCACATACATGTCTTGTGCCTGCGGCTGATGGTAGTCGCTGTAGTCCGGCATTGCGTCGTAATCGATGCCCGGATCGTAGGCGGGCGGCGCTTCCTGCGGCGCACTTTGCGCCAGCTGACTGACGGTTTCGCTGCTCAGGCCGGTAATTTCGGTCAGGCGCTGACGCATCAGAATGCGCAGGTTGGCGCCCGGTACTTTATCGATCAACGGCGCGGCGAGGGTGGCCATATGGGCCTTGCCTTCGAGCGAGCGCGGATCGGCTTCCTCGGTCAGTTGCTGGAAGAAATAATCGGCCAGCGGTTGCGCATGTTGGTTGATTCGGGCCTTGAAGGCATCAGTGCCTTCGGCGCGAACCAGGGTGTCCGGGTCTTCGCCTTCGGGCAAAAACAGAAAGCGCGCGCGGCGCCCGTCCTGCAGGCACGGCAATGTTGCTTCCAGTGCGCGCCATGCGGCGTTGCGGCCGGCCTGGTCACCGTCGAAGCAGAACAAAACGTTCGGCACTACCCGAAACAGACGCTTGAGGTGTTCTTCGCTGGTTGCAGTTCCCAGGGTCGCGACGGCATTGCGCAAACCTTGCTGGGCGAGGGCGATGACGTCCATGTAACCCTCGACGACGATGATTTCGTCGAGGTTGCGGTTGTTCTTGCGTGCTTCATAGAGGCCGTAGAGTTCCTGGCCTTTATGGAAGACCGGGGTTTCCGGCGAGTTCAGGTATTTCGGCTTGTCGTCGCCGAGTACTCGGCCACCGAAAGCGATGATGCGGCCGCGGGTATCGCGAATCGGGAACATCACGCGATCGCGGAAGCGGTCATAGCGTTTGCCGGTTTCGGCGTTCTCGATCAGCAGGCCGGCGTCGATCATGGCCTTCTGCTGCAAAGTGTCGCTGCTCAAGTGCTTGAACAGATTGTCCCAGCCCGGCGGCGCGAAACCGAGACCGAAGTCCCGGGCGATCTCGCCGGTCAGTCCGCGGCCCTTGAGGTAATCCACGGCGGCTTTGCGCGCCGGATGGCTCTTGAGTGCCTGGCGGTAGAAGTCGGCGGCGGCGGTGAGCAGCGGGTACAGCGGCGAATCGGTTGGCTGTCGCGGTTTGTGCGGGCGGCCACTTTCTTCGCGGGGGATTTCCATCCCGGCGGCTTTGGCCAGATCCTCGACGGCCTGGGGGAAGTCCAGGTTGTCGTGGTCCATGAGAAAGCCGAGGGCGTTGCCGCCGGCGCCGCAGCCGAAGCAGTAATAGAACTGCTTGTCCGGGCTGACGCTGAACGACGGGGTTTTCTCTTTATGGAACGGGCAGCAGGCGGTGTAGTTCTTGCCGGCCTTTTTCAGTTGCACGCGCGAGCTGACCACGTCGACGATGTCGGTGCGGTTCAGGAGGTCGTCAATAAAGCTCTGGGGAATCAGCCCGGCCATGGCGTTCTCGTCTGCGCTGTAATGAGTCCGATGCGAAGGGCGGCCGGACACAGGTCTTGAGTGAAGCGCACAAAATGTACGGCTCGACCGGGTTCGGTTGCGTGATCGCTGTCGGGAAGTGTATCTGCCGAAAAACCACTGACGTTAGTACTCATCAGTTTTCGACTATTTGAAAGTGTTGCGCTGAATCCGCTGGCGGCCGATAAATGGCCTCGGATAGCTCAATAAAGCGGGCACGCATGCAGGTGCCTTGGGCTGATCGTCGTAAGAGGAATCAGTGGGTGTGCTCGTCAGTAGCCTTGAAAGGCTCGTCAGAAAAGACGTGCACCGCTGGCAAAAGAGCCAGGTCTGACGCGTGAAGCAGGTTTGTCTCGGTCGCATGTGCGGCTTCGACGGTGAAGCATCAAGCGTTTTACGCAAATGCCATTAGCCCGGCTGAGGGCCGGGCTTAGGCAAGAAGCTTGCTACGATCGTCTGTGTATTAGTACAGACGAACGGCGCGGCGCTGTTCGCGCTGAACTTTCTTGGCGTGACGCTTAACAGCGGCTGCTGCTTTGCGCTTACGCTCAGAAGTTGGCTTCTCGTAAAATTCGCGGCTACGAACTTCAGCCAGTACACCGGCTTTTTCGCAGGAGCGCTTGAAACGACGCAGAGCTACGTCGAAGGGTTCGTTCTCTTTAACTTTGACGGCTGGCATCCAGAGCTACCTTCATTCATTACCGGGGTCAACATCCTCGCGGCAAAAGAGCACTTGAAGACGTCGGTTTTTAAGGGTTGCGGATGTTAACCCCTCATCGCTCGGAATGCAAAGCCTCTGATCGAAAACCGCTAGTCGGGGCATCGCATGGCGACTATTATGCGCGCCTTCGAATTCAGCCTAAACAAGGCGCAAACCCATGCTAGTACTGGGATTAGAAACCTCCTGCGACGAAACCGGCGTCGCATTATACGACAGTGAACGCGGCCTGCTGGCCGACGCGCTGTTCAGTCAGATCGACCTGCACCGCGTCTATGGTGGCGTGGTGCCGGAGCTGGCCTCGCGTGACCACGTCAAACGCATGCTGCCCTTGATTCGTCAGGTGTTGGCCGAGGCTGACTGCGTGCCGACCGAGATCGATGCGATCGCCTACACCGCAGGCCCAGGCCTGGTCGGGGCGCTGCTGGTCGGTGCTTCGTGCGCGCAGGCGCTGGCGTTTGCCTGGGGCATTCCGGCACTCGGCGTGCACCACATGGAGGGCCACCTGCTGGCGCCGATGCTGGAGCCAAAACCGCCGCAATTCCCGTTCGTCGCTTTGTTGGTGTCCGGTGGGCATACGCAGTTGGTTCAGGTCGATGGTATTGGCCAATACAGCCTGCTTGGCGAGACCCTCGACGATGCCGCCGGCGAAGCGTTCGACAAAACCGCGAAAATGATGGGCCTCAATTATCCGGGTGGGCCGGAAATCGCCAAACTGGCCGAGAAGGGCGTTGCAGGACGTTTCACCTTCCCGCGTCCGATGTGTGATCGCCCGGGTCTGGATTTCAGCTTCAGCGGCTTGAAGACCTTTGCTCTCAATACTTGGCAGCAATGCGTCAGCGCCGGGGACGACAGCGAGCAAGCCCGTTGCGACATCGCGCTGGCGTTCCAGCAGGCCGTGGTGGAGACTTTGACCATCAAGTGCAAGCGTGCCCTGAAACAGGCGGGCATGAAGCGTCTGGTGATCGCTGGCGGCGTCAGTGCCAACAAGGCGTTGCGTGTTTCTCTTGAGAAAATGCTCGGTGACATGCAGGGCGATGTGTTCTACGCCCGTCCCGAGTTCTGCACCGACAATGGCGCGATGATCGCGTTTGCCGGTTGCCAGCGTTTGCAGGCCGGTCAGCAGGAAAGTCTGGCGATCAGCGTGCAGGCGCGCTGGCCGATGGAGCAGTTGTCGGCGCTGTGATTGGCGGTGTGGCTGAGCGGTATTTAAAAATGCCGTTCGCGCCCGGCAAACAGGTCGCGTAGATTGCCGCGGTGGCGCCAGACGATCAGCAATGTCAATGCGCTCATCGGCAGCAGCGCCTCCGGTTCTTGCCACGCAAGCAAGGGCAGGGTCAGGGGCGTGGCGATCAGCGCCGCCAGCGAACTGGTGCGGGTCAGGTAGAACGTCAGCAGCCAGGCGCACACCGCCAGCAGCGCGGCGGGTGGATACAGACCCAGCAGCATGCCGGCAGCGGTGGCGACACCTTTGCCGCCGCGAAAACGGAAGTACAGCGGGAACAGGTGACCGATCACGGCGCACACGCCGATCCAGGCCTGATCCTGCAGCGAAAGGCCAGCGGCCGCTGCGATCAGCACCGGCAGCAGGCCTTTGCACAGATCACCGAGCAGGGTCAGGATCGCCAGTTTGCGACCGGCCAGGCGCAGCATGTTGGTGGCGCCGGCATTACCCGAGCCACTCATTCGCGGATCCGGATTTCCGGTCAGGCGGCTGAGCAAAATGGCGAAGGACAGAGAGCCGAGCAGGTAGGCGAAGGTCGCCAGTAACCAAAACATGCTAACCATTCCGGGCGAGGACGCCCTGATTCTAACGGCGCATTGCGCCCTTGTCGTGCAGCGGAGAAAAGTGCTTGGACAGAGTGTTTATCGAGGGCCTGGAAGTCGACACCGTGATCGGTGCCTACGATTGGGAGCGCGGCATTCGCCAGTGCCTGCGTCTTGATCTGAGCTTCGCCTGGGACAATCGCCCGGCTGCGGCCGGTGACGACCTGACCAAGGCGCTCGATTACGCCAGTGTTTCCACGTGCATCCAGGCGTTTGCCGAGCAAGCGCAATATCAACTGGTCGAGACCTTTGCCGAGCGTCTGGTCGAAGTGCTGATGGCCGAATTCAAGATCACCTGGGTTCGCCTCAAGCTGACCAAGCCGGGCGCCGTGCCGGCCGCCAAGGGTGGCGTGGGTGTGGAGATCGAGCGCGGATGTCGCTGACTCAGGTGTACCTCGGGCTCGGTAGCAATATCGAGCGCGAAACCCATTTGCGCGCCGGGCTCGACGCTTTGGCGACATTCCTGGTGGATATCCGCTGTTCGGCGGTGTTCGAGAGTCAGCCGGTGGGGATCAAGAGCGGGCCGTTCTACAACTTCGTGGTCTCGGCACTGACCGATCTGCCGTTGACGGAACTGGACCGGCGCCTGAAATTCATCGAGGCCGATAACGGGCGTTATGCCCCTGATCGCAAGGGGTTGCCGCTGGATATCGACGTGCTGTTGTACGGCGATCTGACGGGTAATTTCGACGGTTTGATCCTGCCGCGTGCCGAAATTCTGAAAAACGCCTTTGTGCTGTGGCCGCTGTCGCTGATTGCGCCGGATCGAATGCATCCGGGTGCGGGAAAAAGCTTCGCGACGTTGTGGGCCGAGGCGCAGATTGATCAGGTGTTGGCGCCGGTGGCCTTTGAGTGGCGTGGACAGCAGCTCACGTCTTCGGATTTGCGTTGAATTAGCTGCCGCTTTCGCGAGCAAGCCCGCTCCCGCATTTGGAATGCATTCTCCTTGGGGGAGCAGGCTTGCTCGCGAAGCTTTTCAGGCTGACGCCTGGTCTTTGTAGGCTTTTAGCGCCTTCAGTCGTTCTCGCTTCAGCGCCTCGCCCAGCTCCGGCCCCTTGAATCCCTTCTCCAGCAACGGCTGCACCGCGACTTCTCGTGCAGCCTTGGCAGCACCGCGTAAATAATCGGCCTGTGGATAATTTCTTTGCTCCAGCCCTTTGCGGCCTCGGGCGTCCATTTCGCAGGCGGCGATAAACTCTTCAAACCGCTGCGGTCGTCGATACACATCAAAGTTCTGCAACAACTCCAGCAACGTCGAGGCCTTCAGCTCCAGCGCCCGGTGACTGTGGGTGTGGTACTTGCCGACAAGCAAGGCCAACTCCTGACAGTCCTTCGGCGCCTTGAAGCGTTCGTTGACCGCTTTGATCAGCTTCAGCCCGGTGTGTTCATGGGCGATATGTCGTGGCCACTCTTCTTCCGGGGTCAGGCCTTTGCCGAGGTCATGCAGCAGACAAGCCCAGCGTACCGTCAGCGGTTGTTTGTGCAGCGCTGATTGCTCCAGAACGCTGAGCGTGTGCAGGCCGGTGTCGATTTCCGGGTGATGCGCTTCCGGTTGTGGCACGCCAAAAAGCGCGTCGACTTCCGGCATCAACACTTTCAGTGCGCCGCAATCGCGCAGCACCTGGATGAACACCTGTGGCTGATCTTCCATCAGTGCGCGGGAGATTTCCTTCCAGCTGCGTTCGGCGGTCAGGGCTTGCAGCTCGCCGGACTCGCTGAGCTGGCGCATCAGCTCAAGGGTCTCCGGGGCGACGGTAAAACCTAAACCGGCATAGCGGGCGGCGAAGCGCGCAACGCGCAGCACTCGAAGCGGATCTTCGGCAAACGCCGGGGAAACGTGACGCAGCACGCGTGCTTCGAGATCGCGTTGGCCATGATACGGATCGGTGAGGTTCTGCTGGTCGTCCTCGGCCATCGCATTGATGGTCAGGTCGCGGCGGATCAGGTCTTCTTCCAGAGTGACTTCGGGGCTTGCGTGAAAAGTGAACCCACCATAACCACGACCGCTTTTGCGTTCGGTACGGGCAAGGGCATATTCCTCGCCGGTTTTCGGGTGAAGGAATACCGGAAAATCCGCACCCACGGGGCGAAAGCCCTGGGCGAGCATTTGCTCAGTGGTCGCGCCCACCACCACCCGATCAACGTCGGTGACCGGTATACCCAGCAAGCGATCGCGTACCGCACCGCCAACCTTGAAAATCTGCATAAAAAACCTCCGTTAGCCCGACAGGATAACCCTTGCGTCGGACTTTCGGAGGTCAGATCCGCATCTAGAGATGAATCACGGCCAGGTCGAGCCGACCGTAATCGCCTTCGCTGTGTTCACTGCGCGGCGGCACGTGGTGAGTTTTCATGATCTGGTCACCCTGCAGGGTTTCCAGATGAATGTCGAAGCCCCACAACCGGTGCAGATGCTTCAGTACCTCGTCGGTGGAATCGCCTAAGGGTTTGCGGTCGTGTTGCTGATGGCGCAGGGTCAGCGAGCGGTCGCCGCGACGGTCGATGCTGTAGATCTGCACGTTGGGTTCGCGGTTGCCGAGGTTGTACTGCGCAGCCAGGGTTTCGCGGATGATCCGGTAACCGGTTTCGTCATGGATCGCCGGTACCAGCAAATCGTCCTTCTGATCGTCATCAAGGATGCTGAACAGCTTCAGGTCACGGATCACCTTCGGTGACAGATATTGCAGGATGAAACTCTCGTCCTTGAAGCTGCTCATGGCAAACTTGATGCTCGACAGCCAGTCGGAACCGGCGATGTCCGGGAACCAGCGCCGGTCTTCCTCGGTGGGGTTTTCGCACATGCGGCGGATGTCGCGATACATCGCAAAACCCAATGCGTAGGGGTTGATCCCGTTGTAGTAAGGGCTGTCAAAGCCTGGCTGGAACACCACGCTGGTGTGCGAGGTAAGAAATTCCATCATGAACCCGTCAGTCACCAGGCCTTCGTCGTACAGGTCGTTCATCAGGGTGTAGTGCCAGAACGTGGCCCAGCCTTCATTCATCACCTGAGTCTGACGCTGTGGATAAAAATACTGGGCGATCTTGCGCACGATCCGCACGATCTCCCGTTGCCACGGCTCCAGCAACGGCGCGTGCTTCTCGATGAAATACAGGATGTTTTCCTGCGGTTCGGCCGGGAACCGGGCGTTATCCTTGTCGCTGTACTTGTCCGCGCCTTTTGGGATGGTGCGCCACAGATCGTTGATCTGTTTCTGCAGGTGCTCTTCGCGATCCTTCTGCCGCCGGCGTTCTTCCTCGGCTGAAATCGGATACGGACGCTTGTAGCGATCAACACCGTAGTTCATCAGCGCATGGCAAGAGTCGAGCAGGTCCTCAACGGCATCGATGCCGTGGCGTTCTTCGCACTGCATGATGTACTGCTTGGCAAACACCAGGTAATCGATGATCGAGCTGGCATCGGTCCAGGTGCGGAACAGGTAGTTGCCCTTGAAGAAACTGTTGTGGCCATAGCACGCGTGTGCCACCACCAGTGCCTGCATGCAGATGGTGTTTTCTTCCATCAGGTAGGCGATGCACGGATCCGAGTTGATCACTATCTCGTAGGCCAGCCCCATCTGCCCGCGACTGTAGGATTTCTCGGTGCTGAGGAAGTGTTTGCCGTAGGACCAGTGGTGATAGCCCAGTGGCATGCCGACCGAGGCATAGGCGTCCATCATCTGCTCGGCGGTGATCACTTCGATCTGGTTGGGATAAGTATCCAGGGCATAGCCGGCCGCAATCCGGGCGATTTCGCGGTCGTAGGCCTGAATCAGCTCGAACGTCCATTCGGAGCCGGTGGAAATAGGTTGGCGTTTCTGCTCTTTGGCGGTCATGTCACTAACCTGCGCTGGAAGAGTTCACGGAAGACCGGATAGATATCCCCGGCCGAGACCAGTTGCTGCTGGGCAAACGTGTCGGAAAAGGCTTCGGCGATGCGTTCGTATTCGTACCAGAGGGCCTGGTGTTCGCGCGGGGTGATCTCCACATAAGTGTAGTACTGCACAAACGGCATGATCTGATTGATCAGGATGTCGCGACAGATCGGCGAGTCATCGTTCCAGTTGTCGCCGTCGGAAGCCTGCGCGGCGTAGATATTCCACTCGTTGCTTGGATAACGCTCGGCCATGATCTCCTGCATCAGTTTCAGGGCGCTGGAGACGATGGTGCCGCCGGTTTCCCGCGAGTAGAAAAACTCTTCTTCGTCCACTTCCCGGGCACTGGTGTGGTGGCGGATGAACACTACGTCGATCTTGTCGTAGTTCCGCTTGAGGAACAGGTACAACAGGATGAAAAAGCGTTTGGCGATGTCCTTGGTGGCCTGGGTCATCGAGCCGGAAACGTCCATCAGGCAGAACATCACCGCTTTGGAGCTGGGGTTGGGCTGCTTGACCAACAGGTTGTATTTCAAGTCGAAAGTATCGAGGAACGGCACGCGGTGAATGCGCGCGCTGAGTTTCTCGATTTCTGCCTCCAGTTCCTGAATATCGCCGAAGTTGTCTGGCTCTTCGCGCTTCAGTCGCGCCAGTTCCTCTTTGGCCTCGCGTAGCTTGGCGCGGCTGCTGCCGGACAGCGCAATGCGCCGGGCGTGGGCCGAGCGCAGGGTGCGGATAATGTTGATCCGCGAAGGGTTGCCCTCGTTGCTGATCCCGGCGCGCACGGTTTTGAACGTGTCGGTACCACTGAGGTTGCGTTTCACCAGGTTCGGCAGTTCGAGGTCTTCGAACATGAATTCGAGGAATTCTTCCTGGGTGATCTGGAAGACGAATTCATCCATACCCTCGCCGGAATTGCCAGCCTTGCCGGGACCGCGTCCACCGCCGCCGCCCGGAGGCCTGGCGATGTGTTCGCCGGCAGTGAATTCCTTGTTGCCGGGATGAACCACGGTCTGCTTGCCGCCGCGACCGTGGTGAAGCACCGGTTCGTCGATGTCGCGACCGGGAATGCTGATCTGTTCGCCGTGTTCCATGTCGGTAATGGAACGGCGGCTGACCGCCTCTTCGACAGCCTTCTTGATGTGATCACGGTAACGCCGCAGGAAGCGCTGGCGGTTCACCGTGCTTTTGTTCTTGCCATTCAGGCGTCGGTCGATCACATAGCTCATAGACCCCTCCGGGGAGCTTCAAGTCATAAGCTTCAAGCTGCAAGAGAAAGCACACGCCGTTCGCGAGACCGGTTTTCGCTGTTCTCTTGCAGCCCGTCACCAGAAGCTTGCAGCTGCTTTATTGCGATTTGCGGACCCGTAGGTACCATTCGGAAAGTAGCCGTACCTGTTTGTCGGTGTAGCCGCGTTCGACCATTCGAGTAACGAAGTCGTTGTGTTTCTGTTGATCCTCTTTGCTCGCCTTGGCATTGAAACTGATGACTGGCAGCAGGTCTTCGGTGTTCGAGAACATTTTCTTCTCGATGACCACCCGCAGTTTTTCGTAGCTGAGCCAGGTCGGGTTCTTGCCGTTGTTGTTGGCCCGGGCGCGCAACACGAAGTTGACGATTTCGTTGCGGAAATCCTTCGGATTGCTGATGCCCGCCGGTTTCTCGATTTTCTCCAGCTCTTCGTTCAACGCGACGCGGTTGAGAATTTCGCCGGTTTCCGGATCGCGGTATTCCTGATCCTGAATCCAGAAGTCCGCATACAGCACGTAGCGGTCGAAGATGTTCTGCCCGTACTCGCTGTAAGACTCCAGATAAGCGGTCTGGATCTCCTTGCCGATGAATTCGATATAACGCGGCGCCAGGTACTCCTTGAGGTAGCGCAGGTAGCGTTCGCGGGTCTCGGCCTGGAACTGTTCCTGCTCGATCTGCTGTTCCAGCACATACAGCAGGTGCACCGGATTGGCAGCGATTTCATGCGGATCGAAGTTGAACACCTTGGACAGGATCTTGAACGCGAAGCGGGTCGAGAGACCGTTCATGCCTTCGTCGACGCCCGCCGAATCGCGGTATTCCTGAATCGATTTGGCCTTCGGATCGGTGTCCTTGAGGTTTTCCCCGTCGTAGACGCGCATCTTCGAATAGATGTTGGAGTTTTCCGGCTCCTTGAGGCGCGACAGCACGGTGAACTGCGCGAGCATCTTCAGGGTGTCGGGTGCACAGTGGGCCTTGGCCAGAGAGCTGTTGAACAGCAACTTGTCGTAGATCTTCACTTCGTCGCTGACCCGCAGGCAGTACGGCACTTTGACGATGTAGATCCGGTCGATGAACGCTTCGTTGTTCTTGTTGTTGCGGAAGGTGTGCCACTCCGATTCGTTGGAGTGCGCGAGCAGGATCCCGGTGAACGGAATCGCGCCGAGGCCTTCGGTACTGTTGTAGTTGCCTTCCTGGGTGGCGGTCAGCAATGGGTGCAGCACCTTGATCGGTGCCTTGAACATCTCGACGAACTCCATCAGGCCCTGGTTGGCCCGGCACAGCGCACCGGAGTAGCTGTAGGCGTCGGCGTCGTTCTGTGGGTATTCCTCGAGCTTGCGGATGTCGACCTTGCCCACCAGCGCGGAGATGTCCTGGTTGTTCTCGTCACCCGGTTCCGTTTTGGCCACCGCGATCTGGTTGAGGATCGACGGGTACAGTTTGACCACACGGAACTGACTGATGTCGCCACCGAATTCGGCCAGGCGTTTGGTCGCCCACGGCGACATGATGGTATTCAGGTAGCGCCGTGGGATGCCGAAGTCTTCCTCGAGGATCGCGCCATCTTCGGTGGCGTTGAACAGACCCAGAGGCGATTCGAATACCGGCGAGCCCTTGATCGCATAGAAGGGCACTTTTTCCATCAGTTGTTTCAGCTTCTCGGCCAGCGACGATTTACCGCCACCAACGGGGCCGAGCAGGTAGAGGATCTGTTTCTTCTCTTCCAGGCCTTGGGCGGCATGGCGGAAATACGAGACGATCTGGTCGATGCATTCTTCCATCCCGTGGAAGTCTTCAAAGGCCGGATAGCGACGAATCACCTTGTTGGAGAAGATCCGCGACAGCCGCGAGTTGGTCGACGTGTCGAGCAGCTCGGGTTCGCCGATGGCCATCAATAGACGCTCGGCGGCGGAAACGTAAGCGCTGCGGTCCTTTTTGCACAGCTCCAGGTACTCCTGCAGCGAGAGTTCTTCCTGGCGTGTGGACTCGAAGCGTTGTTGGAAGTGGCTAAAGATACTCATGACGTCACCTCGCTCGATACGTGGAGCCGACGCCGGGTCACTCAGTCGATGCTGGCAAGCAGCCGCGGTGGCCGCTTGTTTACCCCCCAGAACACTTTCGCGGTCGACAACCTTGAAAGTCACTCCCGATGACCCGTGCGCCGGTGTACCGGCTCTCCCCTGTTTTGGATGGCCTGGGCTTAAGGATAGTTGGGAATTCGGGAGGTAAAGGCGAGATACGTAATTAGTTGTGGCAAGACCGTTCGTCTGCCCGCGCAGGCCCACGGCAGCCGGGGCCTGCGTGCTGCAAAAAAATTATTCGGCGGTGCCTTGCGCGGTTTCCGACGGATAAGTCGCACGCCACAGCTCGAAGCCGCCGTCCATGCTGTAGACGTCGGAGAAGCCTTGGCTGACCAGATAGGCAGCAGCGCCCTGACTGGAATTGCCGTGATAGCAGACGACAACGGTCGGTGCATCGAGGTCGGCGCCTTGAATGAAGGCGTGCAGGGAGTGATTGTCCAGATGCTTCGAACCGCTGATATGCAGCGCAGCGAAAGTGGCAGGATCACGTACATCGACCACCACGGCGCCTTGCTCGCGCAGGGCCTGGGCCTGTTCCGGGGGGATTCGTTTGAATTCGCTCATGGCGGGTTCCTGTAGCTCGGCAGAATGCGCAGTCTAACGCGGCGCGCTGACTGGCGAAGTTTCGGGGATAAGTGGTGCGACGGTGGGGGCAAGCCCGCCGTGTTCATCGCATTTGCACGACACGCGCTCGCCGCTGTCGACGTTCATCAGGGTCAGGCTGCCACCCCAGACACATCCGGTGTCCAGCGCCGAGATGCCCGGTTCACGGACATCGCCTTCCAGCGCGGCCCAGTGGCCGAAAATGATGCGCAGACCGCGGGTCTTGCGTTCTTTGTGCTGGAACCATGGCTTGTAGCCCGGCGGTGCGCTGTCGAGGCCTTCCTTGCTCTTGAGATCAAGCTTGCCGTCGGCGGTGCAGAAGCGCATGCGGGTGAAGTAGTTGGTGATGACGCGCAGGCGGGTCACACCGGTGAGATCGCTGTCCCACTTTGCCGGCTCGTTACCGTACATGCCATCGAGATACAGCGGAAACAGGTTGTCGTCACGCAGTGCCGCTTCGGCCTCGGCCGCGTACTTCAGGGCCTTGCGCAAGGACCACTGCGGTGGGATGCCTGCGTGCACCATGGCTACTTCGCGTTGTTCGTCGTAGTGCATGAGCTTTTGTTGGCGCAGCCATTCGAGCAACTCGGCAGCATCAGGGGCTTCGAGAATCTCGCGCAGGGTGTCGGACTTCTTCAGGCGTTCGATATTGTTGGCGGCGGCCAGCAGATGCAGGTCGTGGTTGCCGAGTACGCAGACCAGCGACTCGCGCATGTCATAGAGAAAGCGCAGGGTCTCGAGCGACTGAGGGCCACGGTTGACCAGATCGCCGACCAGCCACAGCCGATCAAGCTTCGGATCGAAAGCCACTTGCTTGAGCAGACATTTGAGCGGATCGAGGCAGCCTTGCAGGTCGCCGACGGCGTACGTCGTCATCAGTGCAGGGCTCCGGGGACGGCGAGGCGGAAAGGTTTGATGATCGCGTCGAAATGCTTGCCGTCATCGGCGACCATTTCGTAAGTGCCCTCCATGGTGCCGACCTTGGTGGTCATCACCGTGCCGCTGCTGTAGGTGTGGCTTTTGCCAGCCTCGATCAGCGGTTGCTGGCCGACGACGCCAGCGCCGCGAACCTCTTCGACATGCCCGTCACCGTCGGTAATCACCCAATGTCGTGACATCAGCTGGGCAGGGCGCTCGCCATTGTTCTGCACGGTGATGGTGTAGGCGAAGGCGAAGCGGTTGTGCTCGGGTTGCGATTGGTCTGCCAGGTAGCGGGTAACGACACTGACGTCGACCTGATAACGAGAATCGGACATGCAAAAGGGCCTTAAGCAAAGCGGAACGCGAGGCGTAGCTGATGGGGAATCAGTCTAGGCAAGTATCGGGCAGTAAACCAGAGTGGCGTCCTGCCCGATAGCGTTCATCGCCGGTCAGTCGGCGGTGGAGGCGGGGGCTTGCTCGCTAAGCTTGTCGGCCAGGCGCACGAATGCGGCCAGGTCCAGTTGCTCGGGGCGCAAGCTGCCATCGACGCCGGCGGCTTCGATCTCGGCGGCGGTCATCAATTGCTTGAGGGTGTTGCGCAGGGTCTTGCGACGCTGGTTGAAGGCTTCGCGAACGACGCGCTCGAGCAGGCGATGATCCTTGGCCGGGTGCGGCAGCACCGCGTGCGGCACCAGACGGACGATGGCCGAGTCGACCTTCGGCGGCGGGTTGAACGCGCCCGGGCCGACGTTGAACAGGTGTTCCACGCGGCAGTGATACTGAACCATGATCGACAGACGTCCCCAGTCGCCGCCGCCAGGGCCAGCCGCCAAGCGCTCGACCACTTCCTTCTGCAGCATGAAGTGCATGTCGCGAATGATGCCGGCGTTGTTCAGCAGGTGAAATATCAGCGGCGTGGAGATGTTGTAGGGCAGGTTACCGACCACGCGCAGGCTGTTCGGCGCAGCGTTGAGAGTATTGAAGTCGAACTTCAGCGCGTCGCCCTGATGCAGGTTGAAGTTGCTCTTGCCGGCGAACTGCTGATTGAGGATCGGGATCAGGTCCTTGTCCAGTTCCACCACGTCGAGTTGCGCACCGGAGCTGAGCAGGCCAGCGGTCAGTGCGCCCTGGCCCGGACCGATTTCCAGCATGCGGTCGTCAGGTTTGGCGCTGATGGAACGCAGGATGCGGTCGATGACGCCGGCATCGTGCAGGAAGTTCTGGCCAAAGCGTTTGCGCGCCTTGTGTTGGTATTGCTCGGTCATAAACGGGTCTCGGCCATCTGGTAGGCGGTTTCCAGGGCGACCTGCAGGCTGCCGGTGTCGATCTTGCCGCTGCCGGCCAGATCCAGGGCGGTGCCGTGGTCAACCGAAGTGCGGATGATCGGAAGGCCGAGGGTCACGTTGACCGCCGCGCCGAAGCCTTTGTACTTCAGCACAGGCAGGCCCTGGTCGTGGTACATCGCCAGCACTGCGTCGCAGTGCTCCAGATATTTGGGGGTAAACAGAGTGTCGGCAGGCAGCGGGCCACGAAGGTCCATGCCCTCGCCGCGCAGGCGCTCTAAGGTAGGTTCGATGATGTCGATTTCTTCATGGCCCAGGTGTCCGCCTTCACCGGCGTGCGGGTTGAGCCCGCAAACCAGGATGCGTGGCCGGGCGATGCCGAATTTATCTTGCAGGTCGGCGTGCAGAATCCGCGTGACCCGCTCCAGCCGTTCCGGCGTAATTGCATCGGCGATCTCGCGCAGGGGCAGGTGAGTGGTGACCAGGGCTACGCGCAAACCGCGAGTAGCGAGCATCATCACCACTTGGGCGGTGTGGGTCAGGTCGGCGAGAAATTCCGTGTGTCCGGAGAACGGGATGCCGGATTCGTTGATCACGCCCTTGTGTACAGGGGCGGTGATCATCCCGGCGAAGTCGCCGTTCAGGCAGCCGTTGCCGGCACGGGTCAGGGTTTCGAGGACAAACGCGGCGTTGGCCTTGTCCAGTTGCCCGGCAACCACGGGGGCGCTGAGCGGGGTGTCCCAGACGTACAGGCTGCCGGCTGCTGCCGGCGCGTCCGGCCATTGACCGGGCGCCACTTCCAGCAAAGTGACGGCCAGCCCCAGCTGCGCGGCCCGCTCGGTGAGCAGGTCGCGGCTGGTGATGGCAATCAGGGGGTGTGGCTGGGCTTGCGAGGCGAGCAGCAGGCACAGGTCGGGACCGATGCCGGCTGGTTCGCCGGGTGTCAGCGCGAAACGCTTGGGTTTCACTGCGCTGCCTGGTCTGCACCAGGGAGTTTGATTTCTACGTAGGCTTCTTCACGAATCTGACGCAGCCAGTTTTGCAGCTCTTCATCGTATTTCTTGTTACGCAGAACAGTCATTGCCTGTTGCTCGCGTGCCGACTCGGTGCTGTCGGTGGCGCGGCGGCCCAGGACTTCCAGCACGTGCCAGCCGTACTGGGTCTGGAATGGCTTGGACAGCTGACCTTGTGGGGTCTTGGCCATCACTTCGCGGAATTCCGGTACCAGTGCGTTCGGGTCGATCCAGTTCAGGTCGCCACCGTTGAGCGCCGAACCCGGATCCTCGGAGTAGTTTTTCGCCAGTTCAGCGAAGTCTTCACCGGCCAGGATGCGGTCATACAGCGATTGCACCAGGGCTTCGGTTTTGGCTTCGTCACGAATCGGGCTTGGCTTGACCAGGATGTGGCGTACATGCACCTCATCCCGCATCTGGGTTTCGCCACCACGTTTTGCCAGCAGCTTGAGGATGATGAAACCACCCGGGGTGCGTGCTGGCTGAGTGATGTCGCCAACCGCCATGCTGCTCAACTCGCGGTCGAACGGCGGTGGCAGTTGCGCTGCTTTGCGCCAGCCCATGTCGCCGCCTTCCAGGGCATTGTCGCTGCCGGATTTGGCAACGGCCATTTGACCGAAGTCGGCGCCTTGCTTGAGCTTCTGGTAAACGTCCATGGCCTGACGGTAAGCGCTCTGAATCGCATCAGAGTTGGCGCTTTCTGGCGTAGGGATCAGGATGTTGGCCAAGTGCAGTTCTTCGGACAGCTGCATCTTGCCCAGGTCGGAGGCGAGGAAGTTCTTCACTTCCTGCTCGGAGACCTGGATGCGCTCTGCCACGCGACGCTGACGCACACGGCTGATGATCATCTCGCGCTTGATCTGGTCACGGGCGTCGTCATAGTTCAGGCCGTCGCGAGCCAGGGCGGCGCGGAACTGCTCAACCGTCATGTTGTTGCGCTGGGCAATGGTACCAACTGCCTGGTTCAGCTCTTCATCGGTAATGCGGATGCCGGAGCGCTCGCCGATCTGCAGTTGCAGGTTTTCGACGATCAGGCGCTCAAGCACCTGCTGATCCAGCACGCCGGGTGGCGGCAAGCCGCCACCACGCTTGGCGATGGTCTGCTGAACTTCGTGGACGCGCTGGTCCAGTTGGCTCTGCATGACCACATCGTTATCAACGATCGCCACCACTTTATCGATGGACTGAACTGCGGCGTTGGCCGCAGTACCCAGGAACAGCGCGCCCAGCAGCAGCGGGCGCAGAGAATCAGAAAGCTTGGTCTTCACGTTGACGATAACCTTGGATGCCTTTGTCGAGGAAGCTCTCTACCTTGGCGCCAGTCAGGCCGCCGAGTCCCTTCAGAACAATTTGGAGGAAGACGCCGTGGTCGCCTTTTTCGTTTTGCGGAGCGTCCTGACTGAATTCGTCGTAGGAAACCCAGTAACGGTTGATCAGGCGCAGTTTCCAGCAGCAGTTGTCGTACTCGAAACCACCGAAGGCTTCCAGCGTACGGTTGCGGTTGTAGTCATACTGCCAGCGGCTGATCGCGCTCCATTGTGGAACGATCGGCCAGATGACCGAGAAGTCATGCTGCTGGATCTTGTAGTAGTCCTTCACGTAGCCAGGCTGGCCCGGAGTACCGTAGTCGCCACCACCCACCGACCATTTACCGGTGTTCTGGTCGTAACGAACCTGGTCGTTGCGATAGCGATAGCCGACGTTGACCACCTTGTTCGGGTTGTCTTCAGGCTGGTAGTGGAACATTGCGCTGCCGGAGCGTGGGCTGCGGCTGTCCGGATCCCAGTTGTAGTCTGCCGTGGTGCGCCAGTCGCGGTTCCAGCGGTATTCGTATTCGAGGGCGTACGGCGAAACACTGGATTTCGCGTCGTCACGATCCTTGAATGCGATGCCCGGGAGCTGAACTTCACGATCCTTGAAGTAGTAAGCCTGACCGACGCTGATGCGCTGACGTTCGAAGCCGTTATCCTCGATCCAGCGGCTGGTCACGCCCAGCGACAACTTGTTCTCGTCGCCGACACGGTCGGAACCGGAGAAGCGGTTGTCACGGAACAGCGAGGCATAGTTGAAGGTGTACTCACTGGTGTCGAAGATCGGAATGTCTTCCTGGTCGACCTTCGGTACATACAGGTAGAACAGACGCGGTTCCAGAGTCTGGCGATAGCTCTTGCCGAAGTAGGACGTGTCGCGGTCGAAGTACAGGCCGCTGTCGACGCTGGCGATCGGTACGCCACGGTTCTGGTTGCTGTCGAAGGTGCCGTTGAGTTTGTCCGACTCGGGACTTTGCGCAGCAATCTGCGACTTGCCGGTGCCGTCCAGATCCAATTGATACTGGGTGTACTGGTACTTGAGCGATGGCTTGAGGAAGCCATAAGTCCAGTTCATCGGGAGGCTGACACCCGGTTTCAGGTTCAGTCGATCACCGTTGGCGCGCGCAAGACCCTGAATATTGGTATCCAGGCGTGGCGCAGTTGTACCGTCTTCATTCACGAAGTTGCCATTCAGCAAATCACGATCGAAGCGAACAATCTCGGTCTCGTAATCGAAATTCAGACCTTCCGGGTGATACGGCAACTGACCATTGAAGGTGATCTGCGGCAGGCGACCGTACGGCGTGACGTTCGAAACGGTAGCCAGTTGATACTGCTGAGCATTCAGGCGTGCGGTATAGCTGTCACCGCGGTAGGTCACCGAACCCTGCTGGTTCACGTAGTCAGCGCTCTTCACACCGATCTGATCAGTGGTCAGATCCTGGAAGTAATACGGATCGCTGATCTTGGTGTAGTCAACCTGTGTGAACACACGGGAGTCGAGACCGCCCTTGTGCTGCCAGTTGTACATGTAGCGGGTCTTGTCGTAGTCGGTCTGACCCTTGCGCTCGTCGTCCTCGTCGTTGAGGTACGCCGCACCGAACTGGCCTTCGCTGGACTTGGTCAGATAACGGAACTCGCCTTCGACCAGCATGCCGCGCTTGCTCATGTAGCGCGGGTACAACGTGGCATCGTAGTTCGGCGCCAGGTTGAAGTAGTACGGAGTCACCAGCATGAAGCCGGTGTCGCTGCCGGTGCCGATGGTCGGCGGCAGGAAGCCCGATTGGCGACGATCGTCGATCGGGAAGTAGATGTACGGCGTGTACAGGATCGGAATGTCCTTGACCCGCAGTGTCACGTTGGTCGCGGTACCGAAGCCGGTGGCAGGGTTCAGGGTGATGTTGTTGCCTTTGAGCTGCCAGGCGTTGCTGTTCGGTTCGCACGTGGTGTACGTGCCGTCCTTGAGACGGATGATCGCGTTCTCGGCACGCTTGGCGTACAGCGCGTTACCGCGGATGCGCGATTTGTGCATCACGTATTCGGCGTTGTCGACCTTGGCTTCACCGGTGTCGAGCTGTACATCGGCGTGGTCGCCGACGATCAGTGCGCCGTTGTCGCGAATGCGCACGTCGCCATTGAGTTCGGCGCGGCTCTCGGCCTGATACAGGCTGGCCTCGTCGGACTCGACCTGCATGCTGCCCTGACGCAGGACCACGTCGCCGGCCAGCGTACCCACCTGATCTTCAGTGTTGTAGCGCGAGGCCTTGGCGCCGATAAAGGTCGGTGCGTCACTTTTATTCGTCTTGTCATTCATGCCAGGACGAATCGGTTCGATATAGGAACCAGAGCAGTAAGGACCGGTCTCGGCCAATTGAGCGGCGGTGAGCTTCTCGCGCGGAACCCAGTCGAGGTGACTGTAGTCTTCGCTACGGGATTTCAGGCCGCGGCCTTTGGCTTCTGTGACCAGCACAGGCTTGGCGCCGGTGTCGGATGTGGAACCGTTCTGGCTCGGGGCTTCGCCGGCGGCGCTGACGGCGCTGACGGCACTGCCGTCATGCACCGGACGCGGCGGCAATGCAGCTGCCGGCGTCTTGGGCGCACACGCCCAGCCACCCGTTGCCGAGACGGCGCAGTCATACTGCTCGGCGGCAACAACGAATTGACTGGCCAGAGGTTGCATAGCCAGCAGACTGCCGGTTACCAACAACGGAAATTTTTTACGAAACGCGGGGGATTTCAATGCCATCTTATTAGTCCGGGCTTCCTGCGTGCCATCTGCCCGCGGTGTGGGCCGCACGCCTCTCGATGGTCTGAAAAAGATGCTGGATAATAAAGCATGACCCGCTTGACGGCTAGCGCCGTCGGAGACCCTTGCAATGCCTGACCAAGATGTACGCTTGCAACACCTGAAAGTTTGGCTCGATGAGCAGTTGGCAATCCTGTTTGCAGATCAGGGCTGGGGCGCCGTGCCCCCGGCCACGTTGACCGCGGCCAGCAGCGACGCGAGTTTCCGGCGTTATTTTCGCTGGGAAGGAGAGGGGCGCAGCTTCGTCGTGATGGACGCGCCGCCACCCCAGGAAAACTGCAAACCGTTCGTGGATATCGCCTTTTTGCTGGCGAAATCCGGAATTAACGTGCCGAAAATTTATGCAGAAGACCTCGAACGCGGATTTCTTTTGCTCAATGACCTGGGCAACAAGACCTATCTCGACGTAATCGACGGCGAAAATGCCGACGTTTTGTTCAGCGATGCCCTGAAGGCGCTATTGGCTTTTCAGCAATTGCCGATGGTTGCACCGCTGCCGAGTTACGACGTGGCACTGCTGCGCCGCGAGCTGGAACTGTTCCCCGAGTGGTACGTGAAACGCGAACTCGGCATCGAGTTCGACGCGGCACAGCAGCAGCAATGGCAAGCCGTCAGCGATCTGCTGATCGACAGCGCCCTGGCTCAGCCGAAAGTGCTGGTGCACCGCGACTACATGCCGCGCAACCTGATGCTCAGCGAGCCGAATCCCGGCGTACTGGACTTTCAGGATGCGGTCTACGGCCCGGTCACCTACGACGTGACCTGCCTGTTCAAGGACGCTTTCCTCAGTTGGCCTGAAGAACGCGTGCGTGGCTGGCTGGAAAGTTACTGGCAGCAAGCCTCGGCGCTGGACATTCCGGTGCAGGCCGATTTCGAAGACTTCCTGCGTGCCAGTGACCTGATGGGCGTACAACGCCACCTGAAAGTCATCGGCATCTTCGCCCGCATCTGCCATCGCGATGGCAAACCGCGCTACCTGGCCGATGTGCCGCGTTTCTTCGCCTATATAGAAGCGGTGATTGCGCGTCGTCCTGAACTGGCGGATCTGCAGGCGTTGCTCGCCAGTCTGCGTGGCGGAGTGACTGCATGAAGGCGATGATTCTGGCGGCAGGCAAGGGCGAGCGCATGCGCCCGCTGACCCTGACCACCCCCAAACCGCTAGTGCGCGCCCGCGGCGTGCCGTTGATCGAGTATCACCTGCGCGCGCTGGCGGCGGCCGGTTTCAGTGAAATCGTGATCAATCACGCCTGGCTCGGTCAGCAGATCGAGGATTACCTGGGCGATGGTTCGCATTTCGGCGTGAGCATCCGGTATTCGCCGGAAGGCGAGCCGCTGGAAACCGGCGGCGGGATTTTCCGCGCCTTGCCGTTGCTCGGTGACGATGCGTTTCTGGTGGTCAACGGCGATATCTGGACCGATTACGACTTCAGCGTGCTGCATCAGCCGATCAACGGTCTGGCGCATCTCGTACTGGCGGACAATCCGGCCCATCATCCGGCAGGCGATTTCACCCTGACTGACGGTCAGGTGCTTGATGGTCAACCCGGTGCGCAAACCCTGACCTACAGCGGCATTGCCGTCCTGCATCCGCAACTGTTCGATGGTTGCGCGGAGGGCGCATTCAAGCTCGCACCGTTGTTGCGCAAAGCCATGGCCGATGGGCAGGTCAGCGGTGAACGTCTGAAAGGCCATTGGGTGGATGTCGGAACGCATGAGCGTCTGGCCGAAGCTGAAGCATTGATAGAAGCGAGTCGTTGATATGTTGTGGCCAGGGACTCTGATTGGAGCCGGAGCGGGTTTTGCGATCGCCAGCATTCCGGGGGCCATGCTTGGGGCATTGTTGGGACAGGCGCTGGATCGGCGTCTGCACCTGCAAAGCTGGGGGCACTTGCGGGAAAAACTCGGCGGGCGGCCGATGTTGCGCAACGACGAATTGCTGTTCGTGTTGCTCGGGCGTCTGGCCAAAAGTGACGGGCGAGTGACGGACGGTCACATCCAGCAGGCGCGCAATGAAATGAACGCCCTGGAAATGAGCGAACCGGCACGGCGGCGTGCGATTGCTGCGTTCAATCGCGGCAAGGCCGGTGGTGATCATCTGCGCGGTTACCTGCGGCGCCTGAGTGCTCAGCCGCATGCCGCTGAAGGCGTGTTGCGCGCCTGCTGGCGGATGGTCTGGGCCGACGGTCGCGCGGGCGTCAGTGAGCGTGAATTGTTGGCGCAGTGGGGCAAGTGGCTGGGTTGGACAACCCACCAGATCCAGGCGCTGGCCAATGATTACGAGCCCAATAAACGGCCGATTGTCAGTGCGGCGGTGAGTTATCAGGAAGCGATGCGCCTGCTCGGGGTGTCGGCGACCAGCGAACCGGCGCAGATCAAGCGCGCCTATCGACGGCTGCTCAGCCGTCATCACCCGGACAAGATCGCCGGCAGCGGCGCAACGCCGGAGCAGGTGCGTGACGCGACCGAGAAAACCCGCGAGCTGCACAACGCGTTTACCCTTATTCGGGCGCGACGGGATTTTCGCTAGCGATTAAGAGAACAAAAGATCAAAAGATCGCAGCCTGCGGCAGCTCCTACAGGAATCGCATTCCAAGGTAGGAGCTGCCGCAGGCTGCGATCTTTTGCTTTTGTTTCTATCAGTCAGTCTTCTGCGGATTCAACCAGCCACGCACCCGCCGGAACAGCTGTTCCTGCTCAGCCTTTTTATCCGGCAACGCCTTGAGCGCCACCTGGCTGAACGCCGAAGTCTTCAAGCGCTTGCTGGCCTGCATGCGCTCCAGCGCCGCGTTGCGATCCAGCGCCTTGTCCATGTAGAAAATGTCGGCGGTCGGCAACTTCAGGGTCGGCGTCAGCTCGGCCAGTGGCGGCTTGGCTTTGCTCGGCGTTTGCGCATCGACCATCACCAGTTTCTCCACTTGCGAACTCTGGCGCTCGCTGAGGAAACGCGCCGCCCAGTAGGCGCCCGTGCCGTGACCGAGCACCACGACCCGACGTGCGCTTTGTTGCTCGGCGTAGGCAATCGCCGCGTCGATCCGCGCAAAAATTCGCTCGGCATCAGTTCTGGATTGTTCTTCAGTGGTTTCGGCGACCACCTGATCCGCCACTTCCGCTTCACCGCCCGCCGCCTGTTCGATCGGTTGCGCGGTGGTGGAATCCTTGCTGCCACTTTCCGGGGCTTTCGGCGCGGCGGCGGGCGCAATCACCCGCGGTGCAATGGCATCGCTTTGCAGATCCGGCAGGGTGATACTCAGGCTGCTCCACTCGACGTCGGGCAATTTGCTGCGCAGCGGGCCGATCACTTGCGGCCAGTCAGCGGTTTCGCCGGCGCCGGGGACGATAATCACCGCACCTTTGGGCTCGGCGGTGTTGGCCGGTTTCCACAGGGCGAGGAAAGTGTCGGCGCCGGCCTGCAGTTGCTGCTGTTCTTGTGCCGGGACTTTGCGTTCGAGTGCCGCGGCTTCTTCCTGACTACGCTCAAGCAGTGGCTGGCGTTCGGCGGGTTTTTCGGCGGCCGGTTGCTCGGCGGTGGAGGCGGGCGCCGGATCGGCGGCTTCGACGGAAAACGCACAAGGCAGGATCAGCGACAGGCACAATGCTGGCATTGCCAGGCGGTAGACAGAGGGCATCGGTTATTCCAGGCCAGAAAAGTATCCCGGCAGCCTAATGGGTTGGTCAGAATTTGTCAGTGTACGAGACTTCAATGATGCGTTTTTGCTGCCTGTGGGTTATCGGCTGGTTGTGTTTTCCCTTGATGGGCTGGGCGGCGTCTGCGCCGGCGGCACATGCAGCGCTGTTGACGCCCGGCCAGCAGCAATGGCTGGCGCAGCACCGCGAGCTGCGCGTCGGTCTGGTCTTGCAGGCGCCGTACGCGCAATACGACCGGCGCTTGCAGCGCTTGTCCGGGGCCAATGTCGAATTGATGAAGGCGCTGGCCAAGGCCCTGAACGTCGAGCTGAGCTGGCGCAACTTTCAGGATCTAGCGCAACTGGAGGAGGCCGCCCGCGAAGGTGAAATCGACATCGCCCCGGGCCTGACCCAGACCCCGGGTGCGCTGCGCCTGTGGCTGTTTTCCGATCCCTACATGCGTGTGCCGCAACTGGTGGTCAGCGACCAGAAGAGCGGCGGCGTGGTCGAGCTGGAAAAACTCGACAGCCTGTCTCGCGTCGCCGTGCGCATGCCCAGCGTGACGGCGGACTATTTGCGCAGCACCTATCCCCATCTGAATCTGCAAGGCGTGCCGCTGGAGCGTCAGGCACTGCAACTGTTGCTGACCCAGCAGGCGTCCTACGCCGTGGTGGATGAGGCGCAGCTCGGGCGGTTGTCCGCCGAACCCGAGTTCGCCGGGTTGGTGGTGGTCGGCGATATCGGCTTGCCACAGCTGTTGCGGGTCGCCACGCGGCGCGACTGGCCGCAATTGGCCGGGATCATCGAAAGCGCCTTGCGAGCAATCCCGGCCAAGGATCTGGAGCGCCTGCACAACCAATGGCTGCAACCCAAGTATCCACGGCTCACGGAATCGCCGGGGTTCTGGCAGAACCTCAGCCTGTTGTTTGCGGTGTTGCTGTTCAGTTGTGTGGCCATCGTGGTCTGGCAACGACGCCAGCAACATAGCCTCGAACAGCGCCTGCTGGCCGCCCGGGAAGACATCGCCCTGCGCGCGGCCAGCGAAGAAGCCTTGCGCCTGACCCAGTTTTCCATCGATCAAAGCACCGTCGGCATTCTCTGGGTCAACTGGGACAGCCATGTGCGCTACGCCAACCGCGCGGCGGAAAGCATGCTCGGTTATCCACAGGGCGCGCTGATCGAACGGCCGCTGATCGACTTCGAACCCGGCCTGCACATGGACCGTTGGCTCAACCTGTGGAAACGCGCGCGGGCCAGTGAAGAAGGGCCGTTGAGTTTTGAGACCAGTTGCGTACGCGCCGATGGCAGCATCCTGCCGGCGGACGTCTCGCTGAGTTTTCTGCGTTTTCGCGACAGCGAGTATCTGGTGGTTTACCTGACTGACGTCACGGAGCGTCGCCGCGCCCTGGCGGCGTTGCAGGAAAGTGAAGCGCGCCTGCAAGGCATCGCCGCCAACGTACCGGGGCTGGTGTTTCGCCTGGAGCGGGCGCCGGTGACCGGGCAGATCGATTTCGCCTACATCAGCGAGGGCAGCGAAAGTCTGGTCGGCTACGCGCCGGCCGCGATCGCCCACCGCGACATGGGCTTGCGCAGTCTGGTGCATCCGGACGACAAGGCCAGTTATCACCAGACCCAGGATCAGGCGCTGGACACTGACAGTGACTGGTCGTGGCAAGGGCGGATTCTTACTCGTCAGGGTGAGCAGCGCTGGGCCGAGATCAAGGCAATCACCCGACAGCTGGAGGATGGCGCCTATGTCTGGGACGGCATCGTCTGGGACATCAGCGAAAGCAAACGTATCGAGTTGGAGCTTGCCGCCTCCCGCGAACAACTGCGCGAATTGTCGGCGCACCTGGAAAGCGTGCGCGAAGAAGAGAAGGCGCGCATCGCCCGCGAAGTGCACGATGAGCTGGGGCAGATGCTCACGGTGCTGAAGCTGGAAACCTCGATGTGCGAGCTGGCCTATGCGCAGCTTGACCCGGGACTGCATGAGCGCTTGAACAGCATGAAACGCCTGATCGCCCAGTTGTTCCAGCTGGTGCGTGATGTGGCGACGGCGTTGCGCCCGCCGATTCTCGATGCCGGGATTGCCTCGGCGATTGAATGGCAGGCACGGCGGTTCGAGGCGCGCACGCAGATTCCGTGTCTGGTGCAGGTGCCGGACAATCTGCCGGTGCTCAGCGATGCCAAGGCGATTGGCCTGTTCCGCATCCTGCAGGAGGCGCTGACCAACGTCATGCGCCATGCTCAGGCGCATACTGTGGAGCTGACACTGGCGCTGCAAGGCGACGAGTTGTGTCTGACGGTCAGCGACGATGGCGTAGGCTTTGTCGCTGCGGCGGATCGGCCGACGTCCTTTGGTTTGGTTGGTATGCGCGAGCGGGTGCTGATCATGGGCGGGCGGCTGTTGCTTGAGAGTGAGCCGGGGGAAGGCACCAGTCTGAATGTGTGGGTGCCTTTGGATCGCTAAAGATCGCAGCCTGCGGCAGCTCCTACATTGATCGCATATCCCTGTAGGAGCTGCCGAAGGCTGCGATCTTTTAGCGTCAATGCAAATATCGAGGAGAGGCAAGTGATCCGCGTACTGGTAGCCGAAGACCACACCATCGTCCGTGAAGGCATCAAGCAACTGATCGGCCTGGCCAAGGACCTGCAAGTGGTGGGGGAGGCGAGCAATGGCGAACAGTTGCTCGAAACCCTACGCAGCGTGCCGTGTGAAGTGGTGCTGCTGGATATCTCGATGCCTGGGGTCAACGGGCTGGAGGCGATCCCGCGGATTCGCGCGCTGAACAATCCGCCGGCAATTCTGGTGCTGTCGATGCACGACGAGGCGCAAATGGCCGCCCGTGCGCTGAAGGTTGGCGCCGCGGGCTACGCGACCAAGGACAGCGATCCGGCGCTATTGCTGACGGCGATTCGCAAAGTGGCGGCCGGCGGGCGCTACATCGACCCGGAGCTGGCCGACCGCATGGTCTTCGAGGTCGGCCTGACCGACACGCGTCCATTGCATTCGCTGCTGTCCGAGCGTGAGTTCTCGGTGTTCGAACGTCTGGCCCAGGGCGCCAACGTCAACGATATCGCCCAGCAACTGGCCCTGAGCAGCAAGACCATCAGCACGCACAAGGCGCGGCTGATGCAGAAACTCAACATCACCTCGCTGGCCGAATTGGTGAAATACGCGATGGAGCACAAACTTCTCTGAGAACGCCGTATTTCTAATGTGGGAGCGGGCTTGCTCGCGAATGCGGTGGGTCATCCAATCATTCAGTGACTGACACACCGCATTCGCGAGCAAGCCCGCTCCCACCGGGAATCTCCATCTGGCCTGCCATTGCGGGCATATCCATTAGCGACAGGCGCTTTTGCTTGTTCTTGCAGCTCGCAGCCCATCGCTTGCCGCTGCGTTTGCCAAAACGCGCCATCCTTGTAGGGCAATCCCTACCCCCAACCTTCCATCCTGCTGAGGCGATTCTCTCCTGCGCCCCGATTTGCGTGGCTGGCGCCAGCCACTAGGCTTAATCCACAGCAGTTACCAATAACAAAGGTGTGGGTATGAGCCAGGTCGATTCAAACGCAGGGGCCAGTGACGTGCTGGTCAGCTTTCGTGGAGTGCAGAAGAGCTACGACGGCGAGAACCTGATCGTCAAAGACCTCAACCTGGACATTCGCAAAGGCGAGTTCTTGACCCTGCTCGGGCCGTCCGGCTCGGGCAAGACCACCAGCCTGATGATGCTCGCCGGGTTCGAAACCCCGACCGCCGGTGAAATCCTCCTCGCCGGTCGTGCAATCAACAACGTGCCGCCGCACAAGCGCGACATCGGCATGGTGTTCCAGAACTACGCGCTGTTCCCGCACATGACCGTGGCCGAGAACCTCGCCTTCCCGTTGACCGTCCGAGGCCTGAACAAGAGCGACGTCAGCGACAAGGTCAAGAAAGTCCTGAGCATGGTCCAGCTCGACGCCTTCGCTTCGCGTTATCCGGCGCAACTCTCCGGCGGTCAGCAACAGCGTGTGGCACTGGCCCGCGCACTGGTGTTCGAGCCGCAACTGGTGCTGATGGACGAACCGCTGGGCGCACTCGACAAGCAATTGCGCGAACACATGCAGATGGAGATCAAGCACCTGCACCAGCGCCTCGGCGTGACAGTGGTCTACGTGACCCACGACCAGGGCGAAGCGCTGACCATGTCCGACCGCGTCGCCGTGTTTCATCAGGGCGAGATCCAGCAGATCGCCCCGCCGCGCACGCTTTACGAAGAACCGAAAAACACCTTCGTCGCCAACTTCATCGGCGAGAACAACCGCCTCAACGGCCGACTGCTCAGCCAGAGCGGCGAGCGCTGCGTGGTCGAGCTGGGTCGGGGCGAGAAGGTCGAGGCGCTGGCGGTCAACGTAGGCCAGGCCGGCGAACCGGTGACCCTGTCGATTCGTCCGGAGCGCGTCAGCCTCAACGGTTCGAGCGACCAATGTGTCAACCGCTTCTCAGGGAGGGTGGCGGAATTCATCTATCTGGGCGACCACGTCCGGGTGCGCCTGGAAGTCTGCGGCAAGACCGACTTCTTCGTGAAACAACCGATTGCCGAGCTCGATCCAGCGCTCGCGGTCGGCGACGTGGTTCCGCTTGGCTGGCAGGTCGAGCACGTTCGCGCACTCGATCCTCTTCTAGAGGCGCACTAAGCGCCCCGGCAATACCAACACCAACCCTGCACGTGGAGAGAACAATAAATGTTGAGATCCCTGAAGTTCACCGCCCTGACCCTGGGCCTGATGGGTGCGGCAAGCGCAATGGCCGCTGGCCCCGATTTGACCGTGGTGTCGTTTGGCGGGGCGAACAAGGCGGCGCAAGTCAAAGCCTTCTACGCACCGTGGGAAGCGGCGGGCAACGGCAAGATCGTTGCCGGCGAGTACAACGGCGAAATGGCCAAGGTCAAAGCCATGGTCGACACCAAGAGCGTGTCGTGGGATCTGGTGGAAGTTGAATCGCCGGAGCTGTCCCGTGGTTGCGATGAAGACATGTTCGAGCAACTCGACCCGGCACTGTTCGGCAAAACCGAAGATTACGTCAAAGGCGCGATTCAGCCATGCGGCGTGGGCTTCTTCGTCTGGTCGACCGTGCTCGCGTACAACGCCGACAAGCTGAAAACCGCGCCAACCAGTTGGGCTGATTTCTGGGACACCAAGAAATTCCCGGGTAAACGCGGCCTGCGCAAAGGCGCCAAGTACACCCTGGAATTCGCGCTGATGGCCGACGGTGTTGCACCGAAAGACGTCTATAAAGAGCTGGCGAGCAAGGGTGGGCAGGATCGCGCGTTCAAGAAGCTCGATGAACTCAAGCCGAACATTCAGTGGTGGGAGGCTGGTGCCCAGCCGCCGCAATACCTCGCCTCCGGTGACGTGGTCATGAGCTCGGCCTACAACGGTCGCATCGCCGCCGTGCAGAAAGAATCCAACCTGAAAGTGGTGTGGAACGGCGGCATCTACGACTTCGACGCGTGGGCTATCCCGAAAGGTCTGGACGCCAAGCGTGCCGAAGCGGCGAAGAAATTCATCGCCTACTCGGTGCAGCCGCAGCAGCAGAAGACCTACTCGGAAAACATCGCTTACGGCCCGGCCAACACTCAAGCCGTACCGCTGCTGGCCAAGGAAGTCTTGAAAGACATGCCGACCACCCCGGAAAACATCGCCAACCAGGTGCAGATCGACGTCAGCTTCTGGGCTGACAACGGCGAGCAGCTGGAACAGCGCTTCAATTCCTGGGCTGCGAAATAATCCGAGAGCTTGCTCTCCTGTGGGAGCGGGCTTGCTCGCGAAAGCATCAGCACATTCAACATTGATGTCGACTGATGCGCCGCCTTCGCGAGCAAGCCCGCTCCCACATTTGGATTTGTGTGCACCAATCGATCGAGGTGGTTCGCCACCTCTGTAACGATCAAAGATTTGCGGAGTACGTCATGGCCATCGCCGTTCCCCTGAACGAGGGCGCCAGCCCCACCTTGAAGCAGAAGCTCAAGCGCGCCGAGCGGGTCAACCGCTGGAAGGCCCAGGCGTTGATTGCGCCGCTGGTGCTGTTTCTGTTGCTGGTGTTCCTGGTGCCCATCGTGGCGCTGCTCTACAAAAGCGTCGGCAACCCGGAAGTGGTCGGCGGTATGCCGCGCACCGTGGCGGCCATCGCCAGTTGGGACGGCCGCGGCCTACCGGCTGAACCGGTGTACAAAGCGGCTGGCGAAGACCTCGCCGAAGCCCGCAAAAACCAGACCTTGGGCGATCTGTCCAAGCGCTTGAATATGGAGTTGGCCGGCTATCGCAGCCTGCTGACCAAAACGGCCCGGGCGCTGCCATTTGCCAGCGAACCGGTCTCTTATAAAGAAGCCCTCGAAGCGCTCGACGAGCGTTGGGGCGATCCGGCGTACTGGCAAGCGGTCAAACGCAACACCAGCAGTATCACGCCTTACTACTTGCTGGCGGCGGTGGATCACCGTATCGATGATCTCGGCGAACTGGCCCCGGCCACCCCGGATCAGGCGATCTACCTCGACATCTTCGCCCGCACGTTCTGGATGGGCCTGGTCATCACCGTGATCTGTCTGGTTCTCGCTTATCCATTGGCCTACCTGCTGGCCAACTTGCCATCGCGGCAGAGCAACCTGCTGATGATTCTGGTGCTGTTGCCGTTCTGGACCTCGATTCTGGTGCGGGTCGCGGCGTGGATCGTGTTGCTGCAATCGGGCGGATTGATCAACAGCGCGCTGCTGGCCATGGGCATTATCGATAAGCCGCTGGAACTGGTGTTCAACCGCACCGGCGTCTACATCTCGATGGTGCACATCCTGCTGCCGTTCATGATTCTGCCGATCTACAGCGTGATGAAAGGCATCTCGCCGACCTACATGCGCGCCGCCATTTCGCTGGGCTGCCACCCGTTCGCCAGTTTCTGGCGGGTGTATTTCCCGCAGACCTACGCCGGTGTCGGCGCCGGTTGCCTGTTGGTGTTCATCCTCGCCATCGGCTACTACATCACCCCGGCGCTGCTCGGCAGCCCGAACGATCAAATGGTCAGCTACTTCGTCGCGTTCTATACCAACACCAGCATCAACTGGGGCATGGCCACTGCGCTGGGCGGCTTGTTGCTGCTGGCGACCGTGGTGCTTTATCTGATCTACAGCTGGCTGGTGGGCGCCAGTCGCCTGCGCCTGAGCTAAGGGGAATTTGAAATGCTGAGTCCTTACATGTCACCCATCGAACGGGTGTGGTTCTACAGCTTGCGGATCCTCTGCGGCCTGATCCTGCTGTTCCTGATTCTGCCGGTGCTGGTGATCGTGCCGCTGTCGTTCAACTCCGGCAGTTTCCTGGTGTATCCGCTGCAGGGCTTTTCCCTGCAGTGGTATCACGACTTCTTCGCTTCGGCAGAGTGGATGCGCGCGCTGAAGAACAGCATCATCGTCGCCCCGGCGGCCACGGTACTGGCGATGGTCTTCGGCACGCTGGCGGCGATCGGCCTGACACGTGGCGACTTCCCCGGCAAATCCCTGGTGATGGCGCTGGTGATTTCGCCGATGGTGGTGCCGGTGGTGATCATTGGTGTGGCGAGTTATCTGTTCTTCGCGCCGCTGGGGCTGGGCAACAGCTTCTTCTCGTTGATCGTGGTGCACGCGGTGCTCGGTGTGCCGTTCGTGATCATCACCGTGTCGGCGACGTTGCAGGGGTTCAACCACAATCTGGTACGCGCTGCGGCGAGTCTTGGTGCATCGCCACTGACGGCGTTCCGCCGGGTGACCCTGCCGCTGATTGCGCCGGGGGTGATTTCCGGGGCGCTGTTTGCCTTTGCCACTTCGTTCGATGAAGTGGTAGTGACGCTGTTCCTCGCCGGCCCCGAACAAGCGACCTTGCCACGGCAGATGTTCAGCGGCATTCGCGAGAACCTCAGTCCGACGATTGCGGCGGCGGCAACCTTGCTGATCGCCTTCTCCGTCATCCTGTTGCTGACCCTTGAATGGCTGCGCGGTCGCAGCGAGAAACTACGTACCGCCCAAGTCTGAGGACGAACCCGGTCAAAACTGTGGGAGGGGGCTTGCTCCCGAAAGCGGTGGATCAGTTGAAGCAGATGTCGACTGACACACCGCTTTCGGGAGCAAGCCCCCTCCCACATCAGAGGTATATAGGCCTTTCCACTCAGTCATTCATGGAGTGAATACCAGACAACCCCAAACCCTCAGCTACGCTTGTGCTCAGCTCCCACATCTATAAGAGGCTGCGCACAATGAGTCTGTCCCAGTTCAAAATCGCTCACAAACTGATCACCGGCGCCGGGGCCATCGAGCAACTGGCCGCCGAACTCACCCGCCTCGACATCGACAACCCGCTGATTGTCACCGACGCCGCGCTGGTCAAGTCCGGCACCGTGGAGCTGGCGCTGTGTCAATTGGGCGGGCGCGAGTACGAGATTTTTGACCGGGTGCTGCCGGATCCGGAAATCGCCATCGTCGAAGATTGCATGCGCGTGTATCGCGAGGGCGGGCATGACGGCTTGATCGGTCTCGGCGGCGGCAGTGCCATCGACATCGCCAAGAGTGTCGCCGCGTATGCCGGATACCACGGCGAGCTGGAAGATCTGTTCGGCGTCGACCAGGTGCCACGCAAAGGTCCGCCACTGATCGCTATCCCGACCACTGCTGGCACCGGTTCGGAAGTGACCAACGTGGCGATTCTTTCCGACAAGGTCGCGCAACTGAAGAAAGGTATCGTCAGCGATTTTCTGTTGCCGGACGTGGCGCTGGTCAGCCCGCAGATGACCCTGACCTGCCCGCGCAGCGTCACCGCCGCCAGCGGCGTCGATGCGCTGGTGCATGCCATCGAATCCTATCTGTCGGTCAATGCTTCGCCGATCACTGACTCGCTGGCGCTCGGTGCAATCAAGTTGATCGCCCGGTCGTTGCCCAAGGCCTACGCCAATGGCGCCAATCTCCAGGCCCGTGAAGACATGGCCACCGCCAGCCTGATGGCCGGCATGGCGTTCGGCAATGCCGGGGTCGGCGCGGTGCATGCGTTGGCCTATCCACTGGGCGGGCGCTTCAACATTGCCCATGGCGTCAGTAATGCCTTGCTGCTGCCGTATGTCATGACCTGGAACAAGATGGCCTGCGTCGAGCGCATGCAGGATATCGCCGAAGCCATGGGGGTGAAGACCGCTCATCTGAGCGCCACTGAGGCGGCAGACAAAGCCGTGCAGGCCATGGCCGAGCTGTGCGCGGCGGTGGAAATTCCGGCCGGGCTGCGCAGTTTCGGTGTGCCCGAGGAGGCGATCCCGGCCATGGCCGTGGAGGCCGCGGGAATCGAGCGTCTGATGCGCAACAACCCGCGCAAGCTCAGCGCTGCGGATATCGAGAAGATCTACCGAGCGGCGTACTGATCATCGCGGTCACGGTGCGCGCACGGAAACTTGAGGTATACAATGCGCGCCATCGTGATTTAGCTCAGAAAAGGTGCGTCATGCAGCCCTTCGTAATTGCTCCGTCGATTCTCTCCGCCGACTTCGCCCGCCTCGGCGAAGAAGTGGACAACGTTCTGGCCGCCGGTGCCGACTTCGTCCACTTCGATGTCATGGACAACCACTACGTGCCGAACCTGACCATCGGCCCGATGGTCTGCGCCGCACTGCGCAAGTACGGCATCACCGCGCCAATCGACGCGCACCTGATGGTCAGCCCGGTGGATCGCATCGTCGGCGACTTCATCGAGGCTGGCGCGACCTACATCACCTTCCACCCGGAAGCCACGCTGCACGTCGATCGTTCGCTGCAACTGATCCGTGAAGGCGGCTGCAAATCCGGTCTGGTGTTCAACCCGGCGACCCCGCTGGACGTGCTCAAGTACGTGATCGACAAGGTCGACATGGTCTTGCTGATGAGCGTCAACCCGGGCTTCGGCGGGCAGAAGTTCATCCCCGGCACCCTCGACAAACTGCGCGAAGCGCGGGCGATCATCGATGCCTCGGGCCGCGACATCCGTCTGGAAATCGACGGCGGCGTCAACGTCAACAATATCCGTGAAATCGCCGCGGCCGGTGCTGACACCTTCGTCGCCGGCTCGGCGATCTTCAATGCGCCGAACTATCAGGAAGTCATCGACAAGATGCGTTCCGAACTGGCGCTGGCGCGCCCATGAGCGGTTTTGAGCAGCTGTTCCCCGGGCAACTGCCACGGTTGGTGATGTTCGATCTTGATGGCACGCTGATCGACTCGGTTCCCGACCTGGCGGCAGCGGTGGACACCATGCTGCTCTCCCTCGGTCGCAAGCCCGCCGGCATCGAGGCGGTGCGCGAGTGGGTCGGCAACGGCGCACCGGTGCTGGTGCGCCGGGCATTGGCCGGTGGCATCGATCATTCGGCGGTGGATGACGTCGAAGCCGAGCACGCACTGGAAGTGTTCATGGAGGCCTACGGCGCCAGCCATGAGCTGACCGTGGTCTATCCCGGCGTGCGCGACACCCTCAAGTGGCTGCACAAGCAGGGCGTGGCGATGGCGCTGATCACCAACAAGCCCGAGCGTTTTGTCGCGCCGTTGCTGGATCAGATGAAGATCGGCCGCTACTTCAAATGGATCATCGGTGGCGATACTCTGCCGCAGAAGAAGCCTGACCCGGCGGCACTGTTCTTCGTGATGAAGATGGCCAACATTCCGGCCTCGCAATCGTTGTTCGTCGGCGATTCGCGCAGCGACGTACTGGCGGCGAAAGCGGCGGGGGTCAAGTGCGTGGCGCTGAGCTACGGCTACAACCACGGCCGCCCGATTGCCGAAGAATCCCCGGCACTGGTGATCGACGATCTGCGCAAGCTAATTCCCGGTTGCCTCGGTACAGCCGCTGAGATAACGTTGCCCGACGCTGCTCAATCCCATTCTGGAAACGCCATCGTGGTGGTCACCCGCAAACTCTGGATGAAAGTCATCAAGGCCCTGGCCCGCTGGCGTTGGCGCGCCTGACTGTTTCCTGGCCGGCTTGCCGGCGCGTTTGCACACCTGACTGTTAGCACCTCACACCACGAGGCACCTCATGATCCGCGAAGAATTCCTGCGCTTGGCCGCTGACGGCTACAACCGCATTCCGTTGGCCTGCGAAACCCTGGCCGACTTCGATACGCCGCTGTCGATCTACCTGAAACTGGCTGACCAGCCCAACTCCTACCTGCTCGAATCGGTGCAAGGCGGCGAAAAATGGGGCCGTTACTCGATCATCGGCCTGCCGTGCCGCACCGTGCTGCGGGTGCACGACCATCACGTGAGCATCACCGTCGATGGCGTCGAGACCGAAAGCCATGACGTCGAAGACCCGCTGGCTTTCGTCGAAACCTTCAAGGCCCGTTACAACGTGCCGACCATCGCCGGTCTGCCGCGTTTCAACGGTGGCCTGGTCGGTTACTTCGGTTACGACTGCGTGCGCTACGTGGAGAAGCGTCTGGGCAAATGCCCGAACCCGGATCCGCTGGGCGTGCCGGACATTCTGCTGATGGTCTCCGATGCGGTAGTGGTGTTCGACAACCTCGCCGGCAAGATGCATGCAATCGTGCTGGCCGACCCGGCGCAAGCCGATGCTTACGAACAGGGCCAGGCGCAATTGCAGGGACTGCTGGAGAAACTGCGCCAGCCGATCACCCCGCGCCGTGGCCTGGATTTCAGCAAGCAGCAAGCGGCTGACCCGGTATTCCGCTCCAGTTTTACTCAGGACGATTACGAAAAAGCCGTCGACACCATCAAGGAGTACATTCTCGCCGGTGACTGCATGCAGGTCGTGCCGTCGCAGCGCATGTCGATCGACTTCAAGGCCGCGCCGATCGATCTGTACCGCGCCCTGCGTTGCTTCAACCCGACGCCGTACATGTACTTCTTCAACTTCGGCGACTTCCATGTTGTCGGCAGTTCGCCGGAAGTGCTGGTGCGGGTGGAAGACAACCTGATCACCGTGCGCCCGATTGCCGGTACGCGGCCGCGTGGCGCTACCGAAGAAGCGGATCTGGCGCTGGAAGAAGATCTGCTGTCGGACGACAAAGAGATTGCCGAACACTTGATGCTGATCGACCTCGGTCGTAACGACACGGGTCGGGTTTCGGAAATCGGCTCGGTGAAACTCACCGAGAAAATGGTTATCGAGCGCTATTCCAACGTGATGCACATCGTCTCCAACGTCACCGGCCAGTTGAAGGCCGGGCTGACGGCGATGGACGCGTTGCGGGCGATTCTGCCGGCGGGCACCTTGTCTGGCGCACCGAAGATCCGCGCGATGGAAATCATCGACGAGCTGGAACCGGTCAAGCGTGGCGTGTATGGCGGTGCAGTCGGTTACTTCGCCTGGAACGGCAACATGGACACCGCGATTGCGATTCGCACCGCCGTGATCAAGAACGGCGAACTGCACGTGCAGGCCGGTGGCGGCATCGTTGCCGATTCGGTGCCGGCGCTGGAATGGGAAGAAACCCTGAACAAGCGTCGGGCGATGTTCCGTGCCGTGGCATTGGCCGAGCAAACCCCGGACGCCTGATCCAAGCAAAACCCTGTAGGAGTGAGCCTGCTCGCGATTTCGGTCTGACATTCTCCTTAATGTTGACTGTTCCACCGCCATCGCGAGCAGGCTCACTCCTACATTTGATTGTGTTCAGCCATAAAAAAAAGCGGCGCCTGTGAGGGCGCCGCGCTTTTTATGCCTGCGCTAACCCTGCAGGAGCTGGCGTAGCCTGCGATTTTTTGCTTTTCAGCTTTAGAAATCGAGGATGACCCCGACGTTCACCCCCTGCTGGGTAAAGTCGTCATCCTTGCGCACGTTGTAGCTGGCGCGCAACGCCAAATCCTGCGTGAGCTTGTGGCTCACACCCAGGTTCAGGCGATTGAGGTTGGTCTGCGGCTCGTAGCCTTCGAGCTTGAAGCGGTTGTTCGGCAGGCTGTTGAGGTTGATGGTCAGATCCTGGCGGTCGTCGTTGTACTCACGCTCGTGGGCGAATTCGCCGAACACTTCGGTTTGTGCGGTGATCTGGTACTTGCCCTGGATGCCCACGCCCAGACGCCGCGAGTTGCGCGACTGGTCATCGAAGGTCAGCGCTGTGGAGTCCGCGCCTTTTTCCGAGTAACCGTCGACCTCGACCTTGCCAAAATCGGCGCTGACGAACGGCGACAGGTGCCACGGGCTGCTGGCCTGTTGCGCGATGTCGTAACCGATACGGCCACTGATCGCCAGCACGTAACCGTCGGTATTGCCTTTCTCTCCGCGCTCGTTGACCCCGAGCTGGAATTTACGCTTGAGGCTGTCGTAGTCGAGTTTGCCCGCGGTCATCGCCAGATCGCCCCACCAGCGGTTTTGCTGGTACTGGGCGAACGCGGTGCCCATGTAGGAATTGAGCTTGTATTCCGAATCGGCGTCGCCGGCTTCGAGTTTCTGGTTATAGAAGCCTGCGGCCAAACCGACGCGCCAGGCTTCGTTGACGCGATAGCTGCCGCCGATGTTCAGGTTGTAGCCGTTGCCATCGGCACTGGCGGCGCTGTGCTGGCCGTCGAAGTCCTGATGTTGACCGCCACCGGCAACGATGGCGCGCCATTGGCCCACGGCTTGCCAGTTTTCCCAATCGGCCAGCCATTGGTTACGCAGTTCATCCTGATGCGCGCGCAGCGAACCTTGGGCCATTTCCGGCAGCAGGGTCAGTTCCCAAGGAGCGGCCAGCAGCGAATAGGCGTAGTCGGCAATCAAGCGCTGGCCGGCTTCGGTGGGGTGCACCGAGTCGTTGTAGATCAACTTGGTCGGATCCGGTGTGGCGCTGTTGATGCCATATCGGGCGTTCTCGGTGCAGCTGTTGCCGCTGAAGCAGGTGGCCGTCAGGTTCTGGTCGGTCGCGAGGCCGAACTGCGCCGGGTTGGCAAAGGCTTCTTTGAGCAGCACCGGAATGTTCAGTGGAATGATTTCGGCGTTGATGCCCTGCAGCTGGCTGACCAGTTCGGTGTTGAACTGGGCGCTGAGCTGCGAGGTGAAGCCCTGCAGCGGCGAGCCGTTGATGGCCGGGGTCAGGCCGATGTCCGGCAGCAGCCAGACCATGATGTATTTGGCGCCGGCGCCTTGCAGCGTGCGGGCGCTGTCGGCCAGGCGATCGGCCGCGGCGCTGGCCTGATCGAGACTGAGCACGCGGCCTTGAAGGAAATCGTTGCCGCCCCCGGACAGGTAATACAGCGCGTTCGGGTCGGCACGGAAGCCGTTCGATGGCAGATAACCGCTGCGAGTGCGTTCGCCGGTGGCGGACTGCGTGGTGATCGAGTCGAGAATCTGGTCGGTCCGGTAGCCGCCCACCGCCCAGTTGTTGCCATCGGCCAGACCTTCACCGGCACGCACGGCCGATGACGAGGAGGCGGTCTGATCGGGGCTGAAACCGAGTTTGCCGCCGATGATCTGGGTGGCGTTGAGGTCGCGGTTTTCCCCGGTGCCGTCCTTGTACAGCGGGCCGGTGCGGTTGGTGTAGCGTTGCGTGGCGCCGGCCGGCCCGCCGCTGTCCCTGAAGGTACCGGCATCGTTCAGGCTGTCACCGAAGACGATGAATTTGGAATAGGGCGCGGGTGCTGCGTACGCCTGGGCGCAAGCCATGGCGAGCAGGCAACCGGCAAGCGGTACAAACAACGTCTGTTTGATCATGAGCAAGTCCGTTTATTTATTGTTGTAGGTGAACGAAACGACAGTACCAAAAACTCCCGGCGTTTTGCCATCGGTCGCGAAGCCTCCCTTAGTTTTGTCCCCCGTCAGCCCCACCATATTGCACGCTCTGCCCAGCTAAGTTACTGTGCCGGAACGTATGAACGAGACCTTCCCCGTGTTGATCGTCAGCAAACTTCTGGATCAAGTCATCAAGGCACACGCCCGTTGGCGTTGGCGCGCCTGAATCTTTTCTGCCGGCCCCGCCGGATCTGTATCGCTTTGCCTTCCTTGCCCGTTTGAAATGCCGCTGTGCCGACGCCCTCTGCGCGTCCGACATCGTGCAGCGCCCTGCGGGCAAGTCATCTGAAGGCTGTCTTCAAGTCAGAATTCAAGAGGTTCGAAACGCCATGTTGCTGATGATCGACAACTACGACTCCTTTACTTACAACGTTGTGCAGTACCTCGGCGAGCTGGGTGCCGAGGTCAAAGTCGTGCGCAACGACGAACTGACCATCGCCGAAATCGAAGCGCTCAACCCGGAGCGCATCGTGGTTTCCCCAGGCCCGTGTACGCCGACTGAAGCCGGCATCTCCATCGAAGCCATCAAACACTTCGCCGGCAAACTGCCGATCCTCGGCGTTTGCCTTGGCCATCAGTCCATCGGTCAGGCCTTTGGCGGCGATGTCGTGCGTGCCCGTCAGGTGATGCACGGTAAGACTAGCCCGGTATTCCATGAGGACAAGGGCGTTTTCGCCGGTCTGAATCATCCGCTGACGGTTACCCGCTACCACTCGCTGATCGTCAAGCACGATACTTTGCCCGAGTGCCTGGAGCTGACCGCATGGACCCAGCACGACGACGGCTCGGTCGACGAAATCATGGGCCTGCGGCACAAGACCCTGAACATTGAGGGCGTACAGTTCCACCCTGAGTCGATCCTGACCGAACAGGGCCATGAACTGTTTGCCAACTTCCTCAAACAAACCGGCGGCACGCGCTAAGGACTCCCATGAATATCAAGACAGCCCTGAGCCGTATCGTCGAGCACCTCGACCTCAGCACAGAAGAAATGCGCGACGTGATGCGCGAAATCATGACCGGTCAATGCACCGAAGCGCAGATCGGCGCGTTCATGATGGCCATGCGCATGAAGAGCGAGAGCATCGACGAAATCGTCGGTGCCGTTTCGGTGATGCGTGAGCTGGCCGATCAGGTCGAACTCAAGACCCTCGACGGCGTGGTCGACGTGGTCGGTACCGGCGGTGACGGTGCGAACATTTTCAACGTGTCGACGGCATCCGCGTTTGTCGTCGCGGCAGCCGGTTGCACCGTGGCCAAGCACGGCAACCGTGCGGTGTCGGGCAAGAGCGGCAGCGCCGACTTGCTGGAAGCCGCCGGTATCTATCTGAACCTGACGCCGGTGCAGGTGGCCCGTTGCATCGACAACGTCGGCATCGGTTTCATGTTTGCCCAGACCCACCACAAAGCCATGAAGTACGCCGCCGGCCCGCGCCGCGATCTTGGCTTGCGTACGCTGTTCAACATGCTCGGCCCGCTTACGAATCCGGCCGGTGTCAAACATCAGGTGGTGGGCGTGTTTACGCCTGCGCTGTGCCGGCCATTGGCCGAAGTCTTGCAGCGTCTTGGCAGCAAGCACGTACTGGTGGTGCATTCGAAGGACGGTCTGGACGAGTTCAGTCTTGCCGCGCCGACCTTCGTCGCTGAGCTGAAGAACAACGAGATCACTGAGTATTGGGTCGAGCCGGAAGACCTGGGCATGAAGAGTCAGAGCCTGCACGGTCTCTCGGTCGAAGGCCCGGAAGCGTCGCTGGCGCTGATCCGCGATGCACTGGGTAAGCGCAAGACCGAAAACGGCCAGAAAGCCGCTGAAATGATTGTGCTCAATGCCGGTGCAGCGCTCTACGCCGCCGATCTGGCGACCAGTCTCAAAGAAGGCGTGGCGCTTGCGCATGATGCTCTGCACACCGGTCTTGCTCGGGAAAAACTCGAGGAGTTGGGTGCCTTTACCGCGGTATTCAAAGTGGAGAATGAGGGATGAGTGTACCGACGGTTCTGGAAAACATTCTGGCGCGCAAAGTTCAGGAAGTCGCCGAGCGCAGCGCTCGCGTCAGCCTGAACGAGCTGGAAAGTCTGGCCAAGGCGGCCGATGCACCCCGTGGTTTTGCCCAGGCACTGCTGGCTCAGGCCAAGAAGAAACAACCGGCGGTGATTGCTGAAATCAAGAAGGCTTCGCCGAGCAAAGGTGTGATTCGCGAGAATTTCGTGCCTGCCGATATCGCCAAGAGCTACGAGAAGGGCGGTGCGACCTGTCTTTCCGTGTTGACCGATATCGACTACTTCCAGGGCGCCGATGCCTACCTGCAACAGGCCCGCGCCGCGTGCAAATTGCCGGTGATCCGCAAGGACTTCATGATCGATCCGTACCAGATCGTCGAAGCCCGCGCGCTGGGCGCCGACTGCGTGCTGTTGATCGTCTCCGCACTGGACGACGTGAAAATGGCTGAGCTGGCCTCGGTCGCCAAAGACGTCGGTCTCGACGTGCTGGTGGAAGTGCATGACGGCGATGAGCTGGAACGCGCGCTGAAAACTCTCGACACGCCACTGGTCGGGGTCAACAACCGCAACCTGCACACCTTCGACGTCAGCCTGGAAACCACCCTTGACCTGCTGCCGCGCATCCCGCGCGACCGTATGGTGATTACCGAGAGCGGCATCCTCAACCGTGCCGATGTCGAGCTGATGGAAATCAGCGACGTTTATGCGTTCCTGGTCGGCGAAGCGTTCATGCGCGCGGAAAGCCCGGGCACCGAACTGCAGCGCCTGTTCTTCCCGGAGCGTGGCGTTCCGGTCAGCGGTTCGACCCTCGACTGATTGCCGTTAGACCGAGTCGACCCCTTCGCGAGCAAGCCCGCTCCCACATTTGGAATGCATTTCCCCCTGTGGGAGCGGGCTTGCTCGCGAAAGGGCCTTCAAATTTCCCGAAGATTTACGATCTGCCGGAGTTCTCCATGTCGCTGCCAACCCCCCTGACCATCGAAGCCGGCCTCAAGGCCGAGCAAGACTTGCTGGCCTCGATCTGCGCCGGCGACGCCGAATTCGGTCTGCTGTTCTGGCAACCCAGCGATCGCGCTCTGGTCATGCCGCGCCGGCTCAATCGTCTGCCCGGTTTTGATCACGCCTGCGAAGTCTCCGCCGCCGCCGGTTGGCCAGTCTTGCTGCGGGAAACCGGCGGTGAACCGGTCCCGCAATCCGCTTCAACCATCAACATCGCGTTGGTCTACGCCCCGCCCCGCAGTGAAGGTGATCTGAATCGCATCGAAACCGGCTACCGGCGTCTGTGCGATCCGATCTGTGAGTTGCTGGATGAACTGGGCGGTGTGTCGTCGTTGGGCGAAATCGACGGCGCGTTCTGCGACGGTCGTTTCAACGTCAATCTCGACGGCCGCAAGATGGTCGGCACCGCTCAGCGCTGGCGCCAGAGTCAGGGCGGTCAGCGTCCGGTGGGTCTGGTGCACGGGGCGATGCTGATGGATAACGAGCGCGAGTCGATGGTTGCAGCGGTCAATCGCTTCAACGAGGCTTGCGGTCTGGAGCAGCGGGTGCGGGCCGAAAGCCACATCGCCCTGCATGAGAAGTTCGCCGCGCCAACGGCATTGGCGCGTCTGGATGAGCTGTTTCGTCTGATGCTGGCGCAGGTCTACAGCGCCTGATTTTGCGCGCTTAGCGCGTGCCGAAGACCACCATGGTCTTGCCTTTCACATCGACCAGGTTGCGTTCTTCAAGATCCTTGAGCACGCGACCGACCATCTCCCGCGAACAACCGACAATTCGGCCGATTTCCTGACGGGTTACCTTGATCTGCATGCCGTCCGGGTGAGTCATTGCGTCAGGCTGTTTGCACAACTCCAGCAGGCAGCGGGCTACGCGACCGGTGACGTCGAAGAACGCCAGATCGCCGACCTTGCGCGTGGTATTGCGCAGACGTTGGGCGATTTGTCCGCTGAGGACGTAAAGAATGTCTGGATCCTGCTGCGACAGTTCGCGGAACTTCACGTAGCTGATTTCGGCGATTTCACATTCAACCTTGGCCCGCACCCAGGCGCTGCGCTGCTGTTCCTGGCCCGCTTGTTCGAACAAACCCAGCTCGCCGAAGAAATCCCCGGCGTTGAGGTAGGCGATGATCATTTCGCGGCCGTCGTCATCTTCGATCAGGATGGTGACCGACCCTTTGATGATGAAGTACAGCGTGTCCGAGCGATCGCCGGCGCAGATGATGTTGCTCTTGGCCGCATGGCGACGACGCTGGCAGTGCATCAACAGCTTGTCGAGGTTCTTGATTTTGGGTGTGGGGGTAATAGCAACCATGGTTGTATCCCGAAAAGACTGCACGGTGATGTTTGATTTTTTTATGAGGCGCTGAAGGCGGTCGCTACACAGGCTGACAATTGGCGCCAGCGAATTGGCGCCAGCTTACCAGACACTTCGTCGAAAATTCGAGAAATTACCTACGCAGCAAAGGCATCGGTCCTAGGAACGCCGGGCGCTGTCAGAACAAACGCCTGTGCTAAGCTGGCGACCCTTTTTTCTACAGTGGAGTCTTGGCGATGAAGGCACGCATCCAATGGGCTGGCGAAGCCATGTTCCTCGGCGAATCCGGTAGCGGTCATGTTGTGGTCATGGACGGTCCGCCGGACGCTGGTGGTCGTAATCTGGGTGTCCGCCCGATGGAAATGCTCCTGCTGGGCGTTGGCGGTTGCAGCAACTTCGACGTGGTCAGCATCCTGAAGAAGTCGCGTCAGGCGGTTGAAAGCTGCGAAGCGTTCCTCGAAGCCGAGCGCGCGACCGAAGATCCGAAGGTGTTCACCAAGATCCACATGCACTTCGTGGTCAAGGGCCGGGCCCTGAAAGAAGCCCAGGTCAAACGCGCCATCGAACTGTCTGCCGAGAAGTATTGCTCGGCCTCGATCATGCTCGGCGCGGCCGGCGTGGTGATCACTCACGATTATGAAATCGTCGAGCTCGGTTGAATCGACATTCAACTATCATAAAAGCAGTGCAGACTCTGGCGATCCCTCGCTGACGTCTGCATAATGCGCCACTTTTTTCAGGGCAGTGATCGGTCAACCGACAGATCGTCCGCCTGAACAGATAACCAAAATCGCCATCGCGAAGAGGTGTTAACCGTCCTACGCAGGTGCGTTGTTCGCACTTGACGGGCATGCTTGATCACGCGGCTGCGCCGCATACATAGAGAGTTTTTAACGGTGAAAAGCAAACTCAAGCTCCACGGGTTCAATAACCTGACAAAGACCTTGAGCTTCAACATCTATGACATCTGCTACGCGGAAACCCCGCAAGACCAGCAGGCTTACGTCGAGTACATCAATCAAGAGTACAACGCCGAACGTCTGACGCAGATCCTCACGGAAGTTGTCGAAATCATTGGTGCCAACATTCTGAACATCGCGAGTCAGAACTATGAGCCTCAGGGTGCCAGCGTCACGATTCTGATCTCGGAAGAGCCGGTGACCCCGACAGACAGCCAGATCGAAGAGTCCCCGGGTCCATTGCCCGAAATCATCCTTGCCCACCTCGACAAGAGTCACATCACGGTGCATACCTATCCGGAAATCCATCCGGACGCCGGTATTGCGACGTTCCGTGTGGACATCGACGTGTCGACCTGTGGTGTCATTTCACCGCTTAAAGCGCTCAACTTCCTCATTCACCAGTTCGATTCGGACATCGTGACTGTGGACTACCGTGTGCGCGGCTTCACCCGTGACGTTGAAGGCAACAAGCACTTCATCGACCACGAGATCAACTCGATCCAGAACTACCTTTCCGAAGACACTCGCGACGCGTATCAGATGACCGACGTGAACGTGTACCAGGAAAACCTGTTCCACACCAAAATGCTGCTGAAGAACTTCGAACTGGATAACTACCTGTTCGGCGACGCCACCAGCAACCTGTCTTCCGAGCAGCGTGCTCAGGTGACCGAGCGTGTGAAACACGAAATGCTGGAAATCTTCTACGCGCGCAACATGCCCGCGTAAGATTCCCGTGTCTAGTCCTGAAATAGGTTTACACCTGTTTCACCCTAACGCCCGATGCACCGCATCGGGCGTTTTGTATTTCAAAGACAGGTGCGGACGCTCACCGTTGTAGATCGATACCGACTCACTCACCATCTTCTTCGCCTGCGTTAAATCCTGTGGTCGCTGGAGCAT